>NZ_JBHXSU010000013.1:0-144378 GCF_042715345.1 Streptomyces sp. NPDC058697 | reverse complement strand
GTTCCGCGCGCCCCTTAAGGGGCGCGCGGAACTGCGCGATCAGCCCCCACCGGCCCGCAGCCGACCGACCCCCCGGGACACTCAGCCCGTTTCGACGCCCAGTGTCAGCGTGCCCGCGTAGCCGGATGTCGCCGAGCCGCCCAGCGCGGTGAGGGTCAGGAGGCCCGAGGCGGCGCCTCCGTCGTCGTAGATGGAATCCTGCGCGAGGGTCGTCCGGGGCACGGTGTTGGCGGCGTACGCGGCCACCTCCGCCACGTCCTCGGTGACCGCCTCGTCGAAGAACAGCTGCCCGGTGTGCAGCTCCTGGCCGCCCTCGAAGGAGCCGTCGGAGGTCAGCGTGACGTCGGTGTGCACCTTCACGTGGATGTGGATGCACCGCCCCCGGTACCAGCCGGGATAGACGCTGGTGATCCGGGCGACCCCGTCGGAGCCGGTCAGCACCCCGCCCCGCAGGAACGTCCCGTTGTCCGGCTCGTCGTGCCCGTTGCCCCCGACGAACCCGGAGTACTCGCCGAGCGCGTCGCAGTGCCAGATCTCCACGAGCGCGTTGCCGAGCGGGGCGCACGTGTCGTCGTCGACGACGGTGAGCGTGAGTTTCAGCGGGACACCGGTCTTGTCCTCGCTGACATCGGCACGGACGAGCTGTCCGTCGAGATAGTAGGGGCCTTCGGTCATCTCCTTGGTGAGGGTGCAGACGGCCGCGGCGGCCACGGGGACCGCGGAGGCCGGGCCGGCGGCCGAGGGGCCTTCGGGGGCCGTGGCTCCCACGGTCAGCGTGGCCGCGGTGGCGCCACCGGCGATGAGTACGGTTCGGCGTCGGATCGAAGTCTCTGTCATGGACATGGCACCGTAGAAACGGAATCTGTCGAGGTGCTGTGTGTTCGGCAAAGTGACGAGGCGTCAAGTCGCTTGTGAGACACCTGGGGTGTCGAAACGTTTTCGACGCTTCCCGTGGCCCGAGGGGCTGCGCGAACCGTTGACGCGCAAGGGGTTCGATTCTACTTTCCCGTTCGAAGTGATGGCCGTCGTTCGGTGTCTCGGACGAACCCTGCCCCCCCCACGTGCAGGAGGACCCCCTCATGAGCCGCATCCCCCACAGCATCCGCCGCCGCAGCACCCGCCCCCGCGATGCCCGGCGCCGCAGGACCCGTAGAACGGCCCTGCTCGCCGTTCCCGCGGCGATCCTGCTCGCCCTCGTCCCGGGCACCGCGTCCGCGTACCCGAACCCGGGCACCGTCACCGGCTCGACCGTCGTCCACGACCCGACGATGATCCGCACTCCTTCGGGCCAGTACCTGCTGTACGCCACCGGCGGCGGCCTCGCCCACAGGACCTCGGCCAACCGGATCGCCTTCAGCGCGGGCGGAGACGCCTTCGGCAGCAGGCCGGGCTGGTGGTCGTCGTACGCCACCGAGGCGTGGGCGCCCGACATCTCGTACCGCGGTGGCAAGTACCTGATGTACTACGCCGTTTCGACCTTCGGCTCGAACAAGTCGGCCATCGGGCTGGCTACTTCGCCGACCGGGCTGCCGGGCTCGTGGAGCGACCAGGGGACCGTCTACACCTCCACCACGTCCAGCGACTACAACGCCATCGACCCGAACCTGTTCGTGGACGACGACGGCAAGTGGTGGCTGTCCTTCGGCAGTTGGTGGACCGGGCTGAAGATGATCCAGATCAATCCGTCGACGGGCAAGCAGCTCTCGTCGAACTCCACGCGCTACTCGATCGCCTCCCGCCCGACCGGAACGAAGGCCGTCGAGGCGCCGTCGATCGTCAAACGGGGCGGCTACTACTACCTGTTCGCCTCGTACGACACCTGCTGTGCCGGCGCCGGCTCCACGTACAAGGTCAAGGTGGGCCGGGCCGCAGGTGTCACCGGGCCGTACTACGACAGGAGCGGCGTCGCGATGACGAACAACGGGGGGACGCCCGTGCTGGAGTCGCACGGGCGGTACGTCGGGCCCGGCGGGCAGTCGATTCTGGCGGACTCGGACGGGGACCTGATCGTCTACCACTACTACGACGGCCAGGACAACGGCACGCCCAAGCTCGGGATCAACCTGCTGAACTGGAGTGGTGGGTGGCCTGTCGCCTACTGATGGCGCACCGATCCCCTTCTGGGGAGGCGGGGAACGGGCAGCCCTTAGGGGCGCGGGGAACTGCGCGACCAGCCCCCACTCACCCGCACCCGACGAACCACCTCCCGCGCACAGTTAAGAGGCGCGGGCCCGCGTCTCCCCTCCGAGCGCGGGCCCGCTGCCCCCTGTGCCTGGGCCGGGAGGGTCCTGGACCTCCCGGCCGGCGAGGGCCCCGTTGCGGGATGCGGGGTCCTCGGGCAACCGGTCCGGTGGTCAGCCGACCCGGTCGACAGCGGCGGCCGGCCAGCCGGCGCCGTTCGGCGGGGTGTTCGGCCAGCCGGTGGCCTGCTGCGGCACGGGTTGGGGCACCGGCTGCGGCATGGCCTGGGGCTGCGGTTGCGGGAACCCCTGCGGCTGGCCCTGGGCGGTCACGGCGGTCAGCCCGCCCGGCATGCCCGTCGTGCCACGGGTCTGGGCGGCCGTGAGCGGCTGCGGCTGCCCGGGGATCCCGTTCGCCGCCGCGGTGAACTGCTGGGGCTGCTGTCCCATCATCGGGTTCATGCCGTTGACCGAGGCGGTCAGCGGCTGGGGCTGTCCCATCATCCCGTTCGCGGCGGCCGTGAGCGGCTGGGGCTGCCCGGCCATCCCGTTGGCCGCCGCGGCGATCCCCGGATAGCCCTGCCCGCTGGTCGAACTGACGAGGCGGTCCACCGCCGCCGTACCCGAGCTGTAGCTGGTCCCTGTGCCCAGCTCGGGCACGGCGGCTCCCCTCCTGGTCCCGTAGAGCACCGACTCCATGCCGGACACCAGGCGATGGACGTCCGGCTGGGGGCGCACCACGAGCCGCAGGAAGCGACTGGACGAGCCGATCTTGTTGCCGCACTCGCGGACCAGGATCCGGTGCTCGGTGAGCAGGCGGTCCCGGACCACGGTGCCTTCGGCGCCCACGGGGAGGCGCACGAAGAGGAAGTTGCCCTGCGAGGGATAGACCGTGAGGCCGGGCAGCGTGGAGAGCTGGCGCGCCATGTCGAGCCGGTCGCGGCGCACCATGTGCAGGCTCTCCATGTATTCGGCCCCGTAGTCCTTGAGCATGAAGACCACGGTCTCCGCGAAGGCGTTCAGGTTCCACTTCGGCAGCATCGAGCGGATCTTGCCCGCCAGGCCCGGGTTGGCCACCATGTAGCCGAACCGCACGCCGTGCAGGCCGAAGTTCTTGCCGAGGCTGCGCAGCACGATGACGTTGGGGCGCATCACCGCCTCCTCGACGATGCTCGGCTCGTTCTCCGCGTCGGCGAACTCCAGGAACGACTCGTCGATGACGATCAGATCGAGGTCGGCGAGCGCGTCGCAGAAGGCCAGGATCGTCTGCTTGGGCAGGAAGCCGCCGTCGGGGTTGTTCGGGTTGCAGATGACGGCCGCGCGGGTGCCCCTGGAGCGGATGAACTGGATGTACTGCGCCGGGTCGAGGGCGAAGCCGTTGCTCTCCTGGAGCGGGAACATGTCGACGCGCTTGCCGGTCTCCAGCGGCTGGTCCGTCCAGCGGCCGAAGGTGGGGACGGGGATGGCGAGCGACTCCCGGACCAGCAGGTGGTCGATCCAGGTGATCAGTTCCGTCGAGCCGTTGCCCATCGCCACGCACTGCGGGGGAAGTTGCAGCAGGTTGCACAGCTCGGCGGTGATGGTGTCGGCGCTGCTCGGGTAGTACGTGATGATGTCGCGCAGCCGGTTGGTCAGCTCGTCCATCATCCTGGGCGAGGGAAAGTACGGATTGCACGGGATGCAGAAGTCCACCGGACCCGCCTCCCCGCTCTCGCGTGCCAGCGCTGCCATCGAGGGGCTGTGCGCGCCGGTGCGGAACAGCGAGGTGACATTGTCGGCCATGGACGCTCCGTCCTTGCTTCGGGTGCGGCCCGAGCGGGGATACGCGAGCCGCCCATTAGTACGGGCGGCTGTGTGTCTCTGTTCAACGACTGTGAATCGATGTGGAAGTTGTGAACCACCTGTGAAGACTGGTCACGAGTTGAACGAGTGGACGGTCGTCGAGTGGTACGTCTCGCCGGGCCTGAGCACGGTCGACGGGAACTCCGGGCGGTTCGGCGAGTCCGGGAAGTGCTGGGTCTCCAGGCACAGCGCGCTGCCAGGTCCGTATGCGTGGCCGGCGGGGCCGACGAGGGCGCCGTCCAGGAAGTTTCCGGAGTAGAACTGCACGCCCGGTTCGGTCGTCGCGATCCTCAGGGTGCGGCCGGAGACCGGTTCGCGGAGGGTCGCGAAGTGCTCGGGCCGCTGCGTGAGCCCCTTGTCGAGGACCAGGTTGTGGTCGAAGCCCCTGGTGTGCAGGAGTTGTGGGTCGCTGCGGCCGAGATCCTCGCCGACCGTCTTGCGCGTACGGAAGTCGAAGGCGGTGCCCGTGACTTCGGCGAGTTCGCCGGTGGGGACGAGGCGCGCGTCGACCGGTGTGAAGCGGGACGCGGCGACCGTCAGCTCGTGGTCGTGGACCCGGCCGGCGCCCTCGCCCGCGAGGTTCCAGTACACGTGGTTGGTGAGGTTGACGACCGTGGCCCGGTCGGTGGTGGCCTCGTAGTCGATGCGCCAGTCGCCGTTCCCGGTGAGCGTGTACGTGACCTTCGTCGTCAGCGTGCCGGGGTAGCCCATCTCGCCGTCGGGGCTGGTGCGGCGCAGGACCAGGCCCACGTCGGGGCCGGAGGTGAACTCCTCCACGGCCCACACGTGTTTGTCGAAGCCGTCGGGCCCGCCGTGCAGGTTGTTCCCGCCGTCGTTGACGGGGAGTCGGTGGTCCTCGCCGTCGAGGTTGAACCTGCCGCCGGCGATGCGGTTGCCGTACCGGCCGATGACGGCGCCGAAGTACGGGCTGGACGCCTCGTACTCCTCGATCGTCCCGAGACCGAGCGACACGTTCGCGTACCGGCCGTCGCGGTCCGGGAGTTCCAGGGACTGGACGACTCCGCCGTACGAGAGGACCTTCAGCCGGGTGCCGCCGTTCTCCAGCGACCAGCGGTGGACCTTCGTGCCGTCGGCGAGCGTTCCGAAAAGTTCCTTCACGGTCGTCCTGTCTTCCAACTGTCTTGCAGAGCCTGGCTGCTGCCGCGGTACGCGGAGAAGCCGTACACAGAGAAATGGGGCCCCACGGGCGTGCGCCCGTGAGGCCCCACCGGGGGTGTTACGAGCCGACCTTGCGCTTGTTCCACACGTCGAAGCCGACCGCCGCGAGAAGCACCAGGCCCTTGATGACCTGCTGCCAGTCGCTGCCGACGCCGACGAGGTTCATGCCGTTGTTCAGGACACCGAGAACGACACCACCGATGATCGCGCCGAGGACCGTGCCCACGCCGCCGCTCATCGACGCGCCGCCGATGAACGACGCGGCGATCGCCTCCAGTTCGAAGTTCACACCGGCCTTGGGCGAGGCCGCGTTGAAGCGGGCCGCGAAGACCAGACCCGCCAGCGCCGCCAGCATGCCCATGTTGAGGAAGACCAGGAAGGTGACCTTCTTGTCCCGCACACCGGACAGCTTCGCCGCGGGCAGGTTGCCGCCGATCGCGTACACATGGCGGCCGATGACGGCGTTGCGCATCACATAGCCGAAGCCCACGACGAGGACGCCGAGGATGAGCAGCACCACCGGGGCGCCCTTGTAGCTGGCGAGCATCATCGTCACCGTGAGCACGGCCGCGACCAGCGCCACGATCTTCAGCAGGAAGAGCTTGGCGGGCGGCACTTCGAGAGCGAACTCCTGCTGACGCTTGCGGTCACGGACCTCCTGCAGCACCACGAACGCGATCACGGCGAAGCCGAGCAGCAGCGTGAGGTTGTGGTAGTTCGTGTCCGGGCCGACCTCGGGAAGGAAGCCGTTGGAGACGTCCTGCAGACCCTTGGGGAACGGGCCGATGGTCTGGCCCTCAAGGAAGATCTCGGTCAGACCGCGGAAGAGCAGCATGCCCGCGAGGGTGACGATGAACGAGGGTATGCCGAGATAGGCGATGAAGAACCCCTGCACGGCCCCCGCGGCGGCGCCCAGGAGCAGGCACAGCACCACGGCCACCGGCCAGGCGATGTCGTGGTTGACCATCAGTACGGCCGCCACCGCGCCCACGAAGGCGGTGAGCGAGCCGACCGACAGGTCGATGTGGCCCGCGATGATGACGAGCATCATGCCGATCGCGAGGATCAGGATGTAGCTGTTCTGCAGCACCAGGTTGGAGACGTTGCGCGGCAGCAGCAGGTCGCCGTCCGTCCACACCGCGAACAGCACCACGATCAGGCCGAGAGCGATCAGCATGCCGTACTGCCGCATGTTGCGGCGCATACCGTCGATCATCAGCTGAAGCAGGCCGTCGCCCCCGGTCGAGCCGCCCTTGCCGGCGGGCGCCGGCGCGGGGGACTTGGCGGTCACGTTCGTGCTCATCGCTCTTACCTCTTGTCCTTCGTCATCTGGCGCATCAGCACTTCCTGCGTGGCCTCGGCCCGCGGGACCTCACCGGTCAGCCGTCCGGCGGCCATCGTGTAGATGCGGTCGCACATTCCGAGCAGTTCGGGCAGCTCGGAGGAGATGAAGACGACCGCCTTGCCCTCGGCGGCCAGTTTGTCGATGACCGTGTAGATCTCGAACTTGGCGCCCACGTCGATCCCGCGGGTCGGCTCGTCCAGGATCAGCACGTCCGGACCCGCGAAGATCCACTTGCTGAGGACGACCTTCTGCTGGTTGCCGCCCGACAGCTTGCCCACCGGTTCGAAGACCGTCGGCGCCTTGATGTTCATCGACTTGCGGAAACGCTCGGCGACCTGCCGCTCCTCGTGCTCGTTCACGACACCGCGCCTGGCGACCTTCCCCAGGGCACTGAGGGAGATGTTGCGGTTGATCGTGTCGATGAGGTTGAGGCCGTAGTGCTTGCGGTCCTCCGTCACGTACGCGATGCCGTGCTTGACCGCCTCGGGCACGGTCTTCGTACGGATCTCGGTGCCGTCCTTGAGGACGGTGCCGCTCGCGTACCGGCCGTAGGTGCGCCCGAACACGCTCATCGCGAGCTCGGTGCGCCCGGCGCCCATGAGCCCCGCGATGCCGACTATCTCGCCGCGGCGCACCTGGATCGACACGTCGTCGACGACCTTGCGCTGCTGGTCGATCGGGTGGTGCACGGTCCAGTTGCGGATCTCCAGGGCCGGAGCCGCGCCCACCTCGGCCTCGTGCGGGGTGCGCTCCGGGAAGCGGTGGTCGAGGTCGCGCCCGACCATGCCGCTGATGATCCGGTCCTCGGTGGTCTCCGCGGCCTTCACGTCGAGGGTCTCGATGGACCGCCCGTCGCGCAGGATCGTCACCGAGTCGGCGACCGCCGAGATCTCGTTGAGCTTGTGCGAGATGATGATCGAGGTGATGCCCTGGTCCTTCAGACCCCGGATGAGCTCCAGCAGTTTGCCGCTGTCCTCGTCGTTCAGAGCCGCCGTCGGCTCGTCGAGGATCAGCAGCTTGACCTTCTTCGACAGCGCCTTCGCGATCTCGACGAGCTGCTGCTTGCCCACGCCGATGTCGGCGACCCGGGTGTCGGGGTGATCGCTCAGCCCGACCCGCCGCAGCAGTTCGGTGGCGTGCTTCAGCGTCTCGCTCCAGCTGATGAGACCGCGCGTGGCGTGCTCGTTGCCGAGGAAGATGTTCTCCGCGATGGAGAGGTACGGCACCAGCGCGAGCTCCTGGTGGATGATCACAATGCCGTGCTGCTCGCTCGCCCGGATGTCCTTGAACTGGCAGGACTCGCCCTCGAAGAGGATGTCCCCGTCGTAGGTTCCGTGCGGATGGACGCCGGAGAGGACCTTCATGAGGGTCGACTTTCCGGCGCCGTTCTCCCCGCAGATGGCGTGGACCTCGCCCGGCCGGACGCTCAGTGAGACGTCCGACAGCGCCTTGACGCCGGGAAAGGTCTTGACGATCGAGCGCATTTCCAGGACGGGTCCCGCCATGGTCGTGCCTTCCAATCCTTAGAAAACGGCGGTTACTTGAGGTCGCTTTCCTTGATGTAGCCGGAGTCGACGACAACTTCCTTGTAGTTGGACTTGTCGACGTTCACCGGCTCCAGCAGGTACGCGGGAACGACCTTCGAGCCGTTGTCGTACGTCTTGGTGTCGTTCGTCTCGGGCTTCTTGTCGCCCAGGACGGCGTCGACCATCTTCGAGGCGACCTCGGCGAGCTGGCGGGTGTCCTTGTAGACGGTCTGCGTCTGCTCACCGGCGATGATCGACTTCACCGAGGCGACCTCGGCGTCCTGTCCGGTGACGACCGGCAGCGGCTTGCTCTTGGAGCCGTAGTCGTCCGACTTCAGCGCCGACAGGATGCCGATGGAGATGCCGTCGTACGGCGAGAGCACCGCGTCGACCTTGTCCTTGCGGTACGCCGCGGTCAGGAGCTCCTCCATGCGCTTCTGGGCGGTGCCGCCGTCCCAGCGCAGTGTGGTGACCTGGTTCAGCTTCGTCTGGCCCGACTTGACCACCAGCTGCTTCTTGTCGATGTACGGCTGCAGGACCTTCATCGCGCCGTTGAAGAAGTACTGGGTGTTGTTGTCGTCGTTGGAGCCCGCGAAGAGCTCGACGTTGAACGGGCCCTTCTTGGAGCCGTCCTTCAGACCGAGCTTCTCGACGATGTAGCCGCCCTGCAGCGCGCCGACCTTCTCGTTGTCGAACGACGCGTAGTAGTCGACGTTCGGCGAGTTGAGGATCAGGCGGTCGTAGGAGATCACCGGGATGTCGGCGTCCTTGGCCTGCTGGAGAACGTTGTCGAGCGACTTGTTGTCGATCGCGGCGATGATCAGCGCGGAGACGCCCTGGGTGATCATGTTCTCGATCTGCGACACCTGGGTGTCGGGGTCGTCCTCACCGAAGGCCAGCTTGGTCTTGTAGCCGGCGGCCTTGAGGTTCTTCTCCACGTTGGCGCCGTCGGCGATCCACCGCTCGGAGGACTTCGTCGGCATCGCGATGCCGACGGTGGAGCCCTTGGCGTCTCCCTTGGCGTCCTCACTGCCGCCGTCGCTGTCCTGCCCGCAGGCGGAGAGGGTGAGGGCCAGGGAGGCGGCCGCGGCTATGGCGGAAAGCGCTGCTTTGCGATTGCGCATGATCATCTTCCTTGATGTTTCTGACGGGGCTCGGTCTGGAGCTACGAGGAGCCGGAGTGAGGAACGGACCGACAGCAAGTGTGTGGGATTGTGTTCGGCCGCGTCGTCTTTTGTGAAGGGGGTGTGCTCGGAACGTTATGAGGGAATGTCAAACCGTTGGAGTGCGCCCGGAAGCCGGGAGCCGAGCGGCGCCATGTCGCCGTCCGCTCCGTGCCGCGCGAGCAGGTCCAGGGCAAGCCGGCCACGCCGTACCCTCTCCCGGGCCGTGGACAGCGTCACGTCCCGCATGTGGTGGCCGTACGGGTAGATCCCGGGAGCCTTGGACAGGCCGAACTTCAGGTACAGCGGGGCGCCGCGGCGGATCAGCTCGGCGACCTCGTACATGCGCACGTACCCGCCGAGATCGTCGGGGGCCTCGATGTACATGTCCATGGGGGCTGCGCTGACCCTGCGGATCTCCGTCAGGTGGTCGAGCGTGAGATCGCTCGGCACGTTGATGGAGTCGCCGCCGAGTTGCTCGTACACGGCGTACGCGGCCGGGTTGACCGGGCCTATCAGCGCCGAGACCTTCAGCGTCGTGTCCGCCGGGATGATCCCGGCGACCCGGGCCCGGTGCAGGGTCCAGAGCACGCCTTCGTCAGCCACGAGGAGGCACTTTACGCCCAACTCCGTTGCACGGATGGCGTCTTCGAGACAACCTGCGACCGCATCGTGACCACGGGCGCGCAGCCCGCCGCCACGCGAGTCGGTACGGGTCGAGCCGCCGATGTCCCACGTGCCGCGCGGGCCCGTGAAGAGGCAGAGCTCGATGTCGCGCTCTTCGGTCGCCTCGACCATCTCGGTGATCTCGGCGTCGGTCAGCATCCAGACACCGCTGCCCTGGCTGATCCGGTGGATCGGCACATCGAGCCGCGAGGACTCCTTGAGGACCACGGCGAGCGCCTCCGGCCCCTCGCACGAGGGGACCTCGGTGCGCCAGCGGCCGCCCTCCGGGAAGGCGTGCGGTGAGGCGTCGGCGGGGGAGAGGGCGGGCGCGCCCAGGCCGAGCGCGGCGAGCGCCTGCTCACCGGGTCGACGGGCCGCCTTGGGAGAAGCGTCGGTCACGAGCTGTCCTTAGCTGGAACTGGCTTTGGCGGAATTTGTGTGCGATGTGCCGGACGTGGTTCGTGGCGGTGGACGTACGCCGGTACGGAGCGTCAGGTCTCCGTACCGGCGTACGGATCGGGGGCGGCCGGTACCGCGGGGCCCGGGGTCTGTCACGGGAAGCCCGGGACAGACCTCAGGGCCGCAGCAGCACCTTGCCGACCTTCGGGTCGCCGGACCCCACCAGCTCGATGGCGTGAGCGAACTCGTCCAGCGGCAGCTCGTGCGTGACCAGCGGAAGCGGATCGAGGAGACCGGCACCGAACACCCGCACCGTGTGCGCCCAGGCCTCCGGCGGCGCCCCGAACACGGTGTGCACCTCCAGCTGCCGTACGACGAGATCGGTGGGGTCGAGGCCCTCGGCACCCGGAGCCGGGATCCCGGTGAGGACGAGCCGTCCGCCGCGCCTCAGCAGCGAGGCGGCGGTGGTCGCGGCGGTCGCCGACCCGGCGGTCTCGATCACCACGTCGAAGTCGTCGGGCAACTCCTGGTCCCGGGTACGGAATCCGGTCGCGCCGAACGTCTTCGAGAGCTCCTCGCGGTCCGGGCGGGTGCCGACCACGAGCAGCTCCGAGGGCGAACCCGCCTTCAGGAACTGCACGGCGAACATGCCGAGCGTCCCGGTGCCGACGACGGCCACCCGCTCGCCGGGCCGCGCGTTCGCCTTGAGCGCCGCCGCCGCGATGCAGGCCGCGGGCTCCAGCAGCGCCGCCGCCGTGAGATCGGCGTCGTCGGGCAGGACATGGAGCAGCCGGGCGGGCAGCGTGAGCGTGCGGGCCATGGCGCCGGGCTGGGTGAAGCCCGTCTCCTCGTAGCCGGCCGTGCACAACGTTGTCTCGCCCTCGTGGCAGCGGTCGCAGACCTGGCAGTTGCGGAAGCCCTCACCGACCACCTTGCGGCCCACCAGGCCCTCCGGGACCCCGGGCCCGACCGCCTCGACCGTGCCGGACCACTCGTGCCCCGGCGTCAGCGGATAACGGACGTACCCCTCGGGCCTGTTGCCCTGGTACACCTCGCGGTCACTGCCGCAGATACCGCTCGCGTGGACCCGTACGAGCGCCTCGCCCGCGCCGGGCGCCACGGGCTCGTGGGCGGCCAGCCGGTGCTCGCCGGGGCCGTCGATGACGACGGCCTGCGCGGCGCTCATGACTGCTCCGGGGCGGTGAGACGGGCCGAGTCCACGGCGGTGCCGCGTGCCGGGGCTTCGAAGGGGTGGCCGGCACCCCTTTGATCCGCCGCGGCGGTGCTCGACCACGGCGGCGCGTCGCGGCGGTGCCGAACCGTCCGCGGCCCGCCGCCCACCCCGGTGCCGGGCGCCGTCACTTGCCACCGCCCTGCGAGGACGGCTTGCGCTGCTCCCAGCCGTCCGCCCACAGGTCGAAGCGGGCCTGCTGCTGCGGGAACTCGGCCGCCGCGTCCGTGTCCAGCTCGACGCCGAGACCCGGCTCGTGCGACAGCTCGAAGTAGCCGTCGACGACCTGCGGGGCACCCTTCACGACCTTCTTGATCTCCGCGTCCGCGAAGTCGTTGAAGTGCTCCAGGATCTTGAAGTTCGGGGAGGTGAAGCCGACTTGGAGCGAGGCGGCGGTGAGGACCGGACCGCCCACGTTGTGCGGCGCCACTAGTACGTAGTGGGCCTCGGCGGTCGCCGCCAGCTTCCGGGTCTCCCAGATGCCGCCGATATGACCGACATCCGGCTGGATGATGTCCACGGCCTGGCTCTCGAAGAGCTCGCGGAACTCGATGCGGTCGTGGATGCGCTCGCCGGTCGCGACCGGGATGTCGACCTTCGCCGCCACCTTCTCCAGCGCCTTCAGGTTCTCCGGCGGGACCGGCTCCTCCAGCCAGGCGGGCTTGAAGGGTGCGAGCTCGCGCGCGAGGCGGATCGCGGTGGCCGGCGAGAAGCGGCCGTGCATCTCCAGCATCAGCTCGGTCTCGGGGCCGATCGCGTCCCGGACCGCCTCGATCAGCGAGACCGCGTACAGCGACTGCTCGTGGTCGAGCTCGAAGTGACCCGTCCCGAAGGGGTCGATCTTCAGCGCCTTGTACCCGCGCGCGACGACCTCCTGGGCGGCCTTGTGGTACGCCTCCGGAGTGCGCTCCGTGGTGTACCAGCCGTTCGCGTACGCCTTCACCCGGTCGGTGACCTTGCCGCCCAGCAGCTGCCACACCGGTACGCCCAGGGCCTTGCCCTTGATGTCCCAGCACGCCATCTCGATCACGGCGATGCCGGACATGACGATCTCTCCGGCCCGCCCGTAGTCGCCGTACTTCATGCGACGCACGAGGTCCTCGACAGCGAAGGGGTCGGAACCGAGAATGTGGTTGGTCTCCGCCTCCCGCAGATAGCCGAGAAGCGCGTCGGTGTGCCCCAGCATGCGGGTCTCACCGACTCCGGTGATGCCCTCGTCGGTGTGCACCTGGACATAGGTCAGGTTGCGCCACGGCGTCCCGACCACGTGTGTGCTGATTCCGGTGATGCGCACGGAAATTGCCCCTTGTGGCTCTACGGCTCTGTTCGAAATTTCGTCACACGTTCGAAATGCTGGCCAGACAGTAAGGATTCGGCGGCGGCAGTGTCAATGGGTCGAACGCACAACGGTTTCGACGTGATGACACTGGAAGGCGGCGAATGGTCCGGCCTGTCCTCAACTCGCCCAACCGGAACGGGCAGTTCAGCACAGAACTTTCACAGCTGTGACTGTGAACGTGACCTGCGCGGAGTTTAGTCTTCCGGCGTCATGGACTACTGCCACCCGTGCCAAAGGCACCTCAATGGCGCCCTCGCTTGCCCGGGGTGCGGTACATCGGCCGAAGCGTGCCGGGAGTACGCGGCTTCCCTGGAGGACCGCGAGGACGCCGTCGACGAGTTCGACGACGACCCGGAGGGCGACGAGCCGGTCGGCGGTGGACGCCGGTCCCGGTCCCGGCGCCGGGGCAGCCGCGGGGTCCGGGCCAGTCGGCGCGACCGGCGTGCCGCGCTGCACCGGCGGCGGCGCAGGCGGGTGCTGCTCGTCGGCGCGGGGCTGTTGCTCGCGGCGGGCGGGCTCAGTCTGGCCGAGCTGGGTATAGAGGCCCCCTCCTCCGAGCCGAGGGCGGCGGCCGCGGACGGCACGTCGTCCGGTTCCTCGGCCTCCGCGGACGGTTCGGCGTTGTCCGACGACGAGGGCGGTTCCTCCGGCGGGGCGGGCGCGGAGTCCCCGGACGCGTCGGCCTCCCCTTCGGCCTCGGAGTCGAAGAAGCCCAAGAAGGAAAAGGGTGAGGACGAGGACGAGGACGAGAAGGATTCGTCGCTCCCGTCCCGCTCGACCGACCCCGGCTCCTCGGTCCCGGCCCCGGACGAGACGACCCCGGGGGACACCACCCCCGAAAACCCCACCACCCCGGACCCGGCCCCCACGGCGGAGGACCCGTCCCCCGACCCCACCCCCACAGAAACATGCACACGCTTCCTATGGTGGTGCTCGTAGCCACCGGCTCCCCGCAGACGGGGTCCGAGGGTTGGTTCGTGGGGTGCGGGCGGGTGCGGGTTGCTCGCGCAGTCCCCCGCGCCCCTGAAAAACCGGTGCCTGACGTTGTTCGTTGCGTGACCGCCGGCCTCGGTTGCTCGCGCAGTTCCCCGCGCCCCTAAAGGGGCACCTGCGGCCGAACCGTGCCCTTTAGGGGCGCGGGGAACTGCGCGAGCAACCCCGGTCGGCCCGTCAAGTGACAAACGGGCTGGGCCACCGGTGTTTTTGGGGGCGCGGGGAACGGCGCGAGCAACTCAAGCTGACGGCAACGTGATGAAGCAGGCTCAGGCACCGGTATCTCAGGGGCGCGGGGAACTGCGCGACCAGCCCCCACCGGCCCGCCGACTACGAACCGCCCGCTCCACCCACCCCCGCGGAGCCGTCGAGCATCCGCAGAAGCAACCCCCGCAAAGCCACCCGCTCCTCCCGAGAAAGCCCCGCAAGCGGCTCCCGAGCGAACCGCAAGGAGTCGCGCAGACTCCGTGCGACACCAAGCCCCTCCTCCGTCACAGCCGCCAGCTTCACCCGCCGGTCCGCCGGATCGGGCCGCCGCTCGACCAGCCCCCGCACCTCCAGCCGATCCACGATCCCGGTCACATTGGACGGCTCGCACTTCAGCTTCTGGGCCAGCCGCCGCATGGGCAACGGCTCCAGCGAGAGCAGACTCAGCAGCCGAGCCTGCGCCCCGGTCAGCGCATGCTCCGCCGCCGCCTCCTCGTACTCCTCGTGGTAACGAGCCACCACCGTGCCGATCAGGTCGACCACCTCGAGTGTCAGAGGGTCGATCCGGGGAGTCTTCTGCGTGGACATGCGTTCCAGGCTACCCCCATTACTTGACATCATGAAATATTCAGGTGCATTGTTGTTTCAGGTACTGAAGTATTTGCGACGTCAGAGCCGCAGAGCCGCTGTCCCACGGAAAGGCGCCCCCCATGACCGACACCCCCGCTCTCCCCGCCACCGGCCGCGAATGGCACCTCGTCAGCCGCCCCGTCGGCTGGCCGAAGCCCGAGGACTTCGCCCTGGTCGAGACCGAGGTGAAGCAGCCCGGCCCGGGCCAGGTCCTGGTGCGCAACGAGTACCTGTCCGTGGACCCGTACATGCGCGGCCGCATGAGCGCCGCGAAGTCGTACACGGCTCCCTTCGAGCTCGGCAAGGTCATGCAGGGCGGAGCCGTCGGTGAGGTCATCGCCTCGAACGCCGAGGGCATCGCGGTCGGCGACCGCGTCCTGCACTTCTTCGGCTGGCGCGACCACGCCACGTTCGACGCCAAGAACGCCGTCAAGGTCGACTCCGAGGCCGCGCCCCTGAGCACGTACCTCGGCGTCCTCGGCATGACCGGCCTCACCGCGTACGCGGGCCTGCTGCGCACCGCCTCCTTCAAGGAGGGCGACTCGGTCTTCGTGTCCGGCGCGGCGGGAGCCGTGGGCAGCCAGGTCGGCCAGATCGCCAAGCTCAAGGGCGCCTCGCGCGTCATCGGCTCCGCCGGCTCCGACGAGAAGGTCAAGCTCCTGGTGGAGGAGTACGGCTTCGACGCCGCCTTCAACTACAAGAACGGCTCCGTGAGCGAGCAGCTGAGGGCGGCCGCCCCGGACGGCATCGACGTCTACTTCGACAACGTCGGCGGCGACCACCTGGAGGCCGCGATCGGCTCCCTCAACCTCCACGGCCGTATCGCGATCTGCGGGATGATCTCCGTCTACAACAACACGGAGCCCGCCCCCGGCCCGAAGAACCTCGCCCGTCTCATCGCGACCCGCGGCCGTATCGAGGGCCTCCTCGTCGGCGACCACTACGACCTGCAGCCGCAGTTCGTCCAGGAGGTCGGCCCCTGGGTCGCCTCCGGCGAGCTCAAGTACCGCGAGACGGTCGTCGAGGGCATCGAGAACAACCTGGAGGCGTTCCTCGGTGTCCTGCGCGGCGAGAACACGGGAAAGATGATCGTCAAGCTCTGAGGCCGATACCGATGGCGGTGACAGCTGCAGCAGTCTTCTGCTGAACTTCCGACATGCGGTAACTTCTTTCCGAAACTGTCGCGAATCGTGGGCGCGAGTCGTGGCGGACCAAGGAGGAAGCCACCGCATGTCCATCCAGCAGACCGACGTCCTCTACACCGCCGTCGCCACCGCCGAGAACGGTCGCGACGGCCGTGTCGCGACCGATGACGGCAGGCTCGACGTCGTCGTCAATCCGCCCAAGGAAATGGGCGGCAGCGGCGCCGGAACCAACCCGGAGCAGCTCTTCGCCGCCGGCTACAGCGCCTGCTTCCAGGGCGCCCTCGGCGTCGTGGCGCGCCAGGAGAAGGCCGACATCACCGGCTCGACCGTCACCGCGAAGGTAGCCATCGGCAA
Source organism: Streptomyces sp. NPDC058697 (assembly GCF_042715345.1). Lineage (NCBI taxonomy): Bacteria > Bacillati > Actinomycetota > Actinomycetes > Kitasatosporales > Streptomycetaceae > Streptomyces > Streptomyces sp. NPDC058697. The sequence continues at coordinate 128,179 of NZ_JBHXSU010000013.1, read as the reverse complement.
GAACGCCGACGGCTTCGGCCTCATGGTCGAGATCTCCGCCAGCATCCCGAACACAGACCCCACCACGGCCCGCTCCCTCCTGGAAAAGGCCCACCAGATATGCCCGTACTCAAAGGCCACCACGGGCAACATCACAGTCACACTGACCTGACCCACCGGCCCGTAAGGGGCGCGGGGAACGGCGCGAGCAACCGAAGCCGGCCCGTCACGTGACGTACGGGCCAAGCCACCGGTTTTTTGGGGGCGCGGGGAACTGCGCGAGCAACCGAGGCGGACGGTCACGCGACGCACGACCTCGGCCACCGGTCTTCTAGGGCCGCGGGGAACTGCGCGACCAGCCCCCACCACCCGCACCCTCAACACAACCCCCGGTTCACGAGGGGGCGTTCGCGCCTAACCAAGCGCGAGCGCCCCCTCATGAACCACCCGAACCAACCGCTGATTCTCCGGCGCGGCCCCACCAGGAAACGCAATCCGCCGCCGCGTATACCCATACGCAAGCCCACTCCGCGGATCCGCAAACCCCTGCGATCCCCCCGCCCCACTGTGCCCGAACGCCCCGGCCCCCAAAAACGGATGCCACATGTCAGCCGTGGCCTGAAACCCGAGACCGTACGACTTGTGGGCGCGGGCAACCAGGTCGTACCCCACCGAGTGGATCTGCCCCACCTCCGCAACCGCGTCGGGCTTCAACAGCGGCCCCCGCCCGTCGACCTGACTGATCGCCGCCGCGTACATCCCAGCGAGCCCCCGCGCGGAAGCGACCCCGCCCGCCGAAGCGGAGCCCAGGGCGCGCACGGAACGGGAGTTGGGAAAGTCCACCAGCGGCACGGCCCCCGGCACATGCTCGTTGAACGCGATCGACGACAACGTGTGCGGCCCCTTGGGCGTGGCGTCAAGCAGCGCCTGCTCCGGCGGAGTGGGCGCCATCGGCAGGACCGGGCGATACCGGTGCTCCTCCGACTCGGGCAGCCCCAGATGGAACCCGAGCCCGTACGGCGCCCGGATCCGCTCCTCGTACAGCTCCTGGAGCGTACGGCCCGTAGCCCGCCGTACGACCTCGCCCGTGAGCGCGCCGATCACCAGCGCGTGATAGCCGAACGCCGAGCCCGGCCGCCAGAACGGCCGCTGGGTGGCGAGGCGTTCGGCCACCACCCGGTCGTCGGCCAGCTCCTCGACCGTGAAGCCCGCGTCCGCCCCGACCACGCCCGCCCGGTGCGCGAGCAGCTCCCGCAGGGTCACCGTTCCCTTGCCCTCGGCGGCGAACTCCGGCCAGTAGTGGGCTACTTCGCGGTCGAGCTCCAGCGTGCCGTCCTGCACGAGCAGGGCGACCACGAGATGGGCCGCCCCCTTCGTGGAGGAGAAGACACCGAACAGCGTGTCGCCGTCGGTGTCCTCGCCGGTCCAGAGATCGACGACCCGCCGCCCCCGTACGTACGCGCTCAACTGGCCCGCGTAGTCCGGGCGTTCGGCGGCGACGACGGACGCGAACTCCTCGCGCACCGCCTCGAAGCCTTCGGCCACGGTGCCGTGGATCTCCTGTGTCATCCGTACTCTCCTCGTGTCACGGTTGTCTGGGAACGTCCCTCAGGACACTGTCAGCAAAGCACGCGCGACCTGTGGGAACTGCCCCTTCGGATGATCACGGAACAGAGGTTCCGTGCCGAACAGGACGGCATGCGGACCGCTGACCACCGAGGCCTTGCCCGCGGCCTGCGCCGGACCGCCGCTGCCGTCCTCCAGGGCGCGCCAGTGGCCGGACACGAGCGGGTTCCCGGCCGCGTACGACTGCTCCACACGGACCCCGGGGCCGAGATCCGTGAACCACAGCGGCGCGTAGACGAAGCTGTGGTCCGGGGCGCCGGAGGTCACTCCGCCGGCCGAATTGACTACGCGGACAACGCCGTTGGCGTCACCGTTGCCCGCGACGGGCTTCACCGGGAGCAGCCCGGCGGCGGTGTTGAGGGCCGCTCCGGTGGCTCCGCGGCCGACCAGGCCCTCGCGGTCAAGGAAGGCGTCCAGGGCGGTGCGTGCGGCCGTGTTGAGGCCCGCGTGGTTCAGACCGGCGGAGGCGAACAGTACGTCCGCCTTCGACCAGTCGAAGCCCGCGTTGAGGATCGCCGTCGAGACGGGGACGACGTCGAAGTTCATCTCGCGCAGCGCGAACAGTTCGCCCGGCGTGACAGCCGCGGCGACCCGGACCCGGTGCAGCGGGGCGGTGCCGGTCGCCTTCGTCGCGTCGAAGGCCACGTCGTACTTCTTCGCCAGGACCACCGCCTTCGCACGGGCCGAGGCGGGCACGATCGCACTGCCGTCGGCCGCCCGGCGCACCGGAACCCTGTCCGCGAGAAGGGAGTTGAGGGCCGCGATCTCACGGGCGTCGTCGAGCCGCAGCCGGAGCGTTCCGCGGGGCGCCACATAGCCGACGTTCGCCGCCTCGTGGACCGCGCGGTCCGGCACGGAGAGCTTCGACGAGGACGTCCGTACGGTGTCGACGGTCGCGCCCCACAGCCGGCCGAGACTCCAGCCCGAGATGTCGTACATCACGGACACCTTGTCGCTGATGTCCCGCCCGTCCGCCAGCATCACATTGGCCATACCGCGCTTGGGCTGGCGCAGATCGACGACGTACGAGCCCTTCGCGTACGTCCTCCCGCCGAGGCTGAAGTCCTTTGTCGCGCGGCGGACCTGGACGTCGTTGGCGAGCAGGTGGTCGACGAGCCGGGCCGCGGCGGTGGCCGAGCGCTGTGCCTTCGCGCCTGCCGGGATCACGTACGCGCGCGGGAAGTCGGTCGTGTAGACGTCCTCCGGGCCGATGCCCGGCACGCCCGGAACGGTCTCCGGTGAGACCGGCACCTGTGCGGCGCCCGTGACACTCCGCCGGAAGACCTCGATCTGGTCGGCGATGAGCGAAGTGCGGTGGGACTGCGTGTAGTCGAGGCTCGCGCGCATCGCCGCGCCGGCGATGGCCACGTTGATCGCCGATCGGCGGCGCAGCTCGGTGACGGGCAGGTCGTCGTACTCGTCGTTGTTCACCGCCATCGGGAACTCGACCGTGTGCGCGGCGACCGTGCCGTGGAAGGGCATGTACTGCGGGGTGAAGATCGGCGGCCAGTCGTCCCAGCCCTCCTCCTGGTCCCGGAACGGGATCTGGGCGGGCTCCACACCGTCCTTGGCGGGCGTGTAGCCGAGGCCGTTGACGGCGGCCTCCATGCCCAGGGCGTTGGCGTAGGTGTTCTTCAGGAAGAGGTCGTACTCGTAGTTCTCGCCGTGCGGGGGAGTGGTGGGCTCGATGAGCGTGCCGTTGACGTACCCGTGCAGGTCGACCATCACGGCCGGCTGCTTGTCGATCGCAATCTGCCGCATCGCGCGGACCTCGGGCTGCGAGGCGGTCACGAAGTCACGGTTCAGGTCGAAGCCGTTGGCGTTGGCGCGGGTGCCGGCGATACGGCCGTCCGGGTTCGCGGTGATGTTGAAGTACACGCGGTTGCGGGCGAGGAGATCGGTGGTGGACCGGTCCTGGGCCGTGGCGAGCTTCTCGATCAGCTTGAGGGCCGCGTCCGTGCCCTCCCATTCGTTGCCGTGGATGTTGTTGTTGAAGAAGACGGGCGTCTTGTAAGTGCGCTTGACCGACGGGTCCTTGGCGGCGGCCGAGGGCGCGTTCTCGATCAGTTCGCGCATACGTTCCTGGGCGCGGGCCTCGCGCGTGGACTCCGGCGCGGTGACGGTGACCAGGTAGAGCCGGTGGCCGCCCGCCGAGCGCCCCGCGACCTCCACGCTCACCCGGTCGCCGAGCCGCTGGAGGGAGTTCAGCTTCGGGGCGATGGCGTGGTACGGGGTGAGGCCGAGCTTGATGGACTTGTCGGCCGGGTTCTCCGGGTCCGGGGTGAGCACCTGCTCGCGGGGGTAGCCGCGGGTGCCTCCGGCGGTGCCGGTGCCGTCGGTGAGCTCGGTGACCGGGGTGGTGAGGGCGCGGTCTGTCGTGCTCTCCGGGGCTCTGGCGGCGGCCCGGTCGGAGAGATCGGAGAGACCTGAGCCCTCGCGGACCGGGGGAGCGGACCGGGGTGCGGGCCCGGGCGTGGGGTCGGCGACGGCACCGTTCGGGGTGAGCAGGAGCGCGGCCGCCGCGGTGGCGGTGGCCGTGGCGATCAGAGCGGGTCTCGGTAGACGCACGCGTACCTCCGCTGGGGTTGGTGTGGACATGCCTGACATCGGTACGCGGAGGTCTACCTGTTCGACTCACGTGCAACAAGAGGGCGTTGGCGTCACCGGGGCCACGGGTTGCCGCGGGTTCCCGCTGATGCCGGGTCCGAGTGCCGGTGGAGCGGGCATGCTGTGGGTGAGGCGAGGAGAGTCCATGGCAACGATTCCGTCGCTCCCCAGCAGGGATGACGTGGCACGTATCGCGCGCAACACGACCGACATCACCGGCCAACTGCTCGACACGGCGGGGAACATCACCCGTATCGCGATCAACACCTTCGATCCCAGGGACGGTTCCGGGGCGGAGGTGCTGCGGGTGCTGCGGCAGACGACCGCCGAGCTGGCCGAGGCCAGTGCCTCGCCGGAGGCCCAGGAGGCCTTCTACCGGATCGTCGACACGCTGACGCGACTGGGGACGAGCGGGGCGCCGCTCGCCGTTCATCCGGTCAGCGAGCCCGCGCAGGCGCTGCTCACGGCGCTCGGGGACAGCCTGCTGCCCGTCCTCGACGCGGTGGAGCCCGCGGTGGAGGAGGCGGCGGAGGCGCTGGGCGAACTGGTCGACGCCACCTCGCCGTTGCTGCCCGCGACGGCAGGGGGGGTCGCGGGTGTGCTCCTCGCGCTCGCGCCGCTGATCCGGGCCGCGGCGGACGTTCTGCGGGACTCGTCCCCCGAACTGCGGCGGATCGCCGACGCGTTGACCGCGGCGCTGGCTCCGCTGGTGCCCTTGCAGGTGGCGTTGGCCGAGCGGGCCGCGGCGGCGGGGGCCGGGGTTGTGCGGGTGGCTCTGCCCCCGCTGGCCGACCTCACGGAGGCGGCGGCCGCCGGCCTGAAGGCGGGCCGTCCCCTGCTGATCGCCGGGGAGGAGTTCGTGGTGTCCGGCCTCGAACGCCTTCAGCCGTTGCTGCTGGCATCCGCGTCGCGGGTGGGGAAGGTGGCTCGGGCGGGTGCGGTACGGGTGTCGGCGGCGGTGTCGCCCGCGGCGGAACGGGGGGTTGTGGTGGCGGTGACGCCCGTGTAGACGGGAATCCCGCCACCCTTTCAGTCATCGATCATGAATGGCGGGTGAGTGGATCCACCGGATCGCAATTACCCGAATTCGCCTGTACTCACCGGAATTCAGGCCCCGTACACCCGGCAGACCCCCGCGCCGCCGTTGTCCGCCACCCACCTGATGGTGCGCCTGGTTTGCGGACCGTACACGCCGTCGTCGGCTATCCCGTGGGCCTGCTGCGCGCTCCGCACCGCGGCTGCGGTGAGCCTGCCGTATTCACCGTCGACCGCCAGGCCCGCGCCGTAGCACACGTTCAGGGTGGCCTGGAGATTCCGCACCGCGGCACCTTGGTTGCCGATTCCCATGACGCATTCAAGGTTGCCGGAGCCGTTGCCCACGGAGGGCAGCGTGAAGATCAGGCTCCCCTTGACCTTGGTCGAGTTGCCGGTACAGGAAGCGGCCGCGGCCGCCGGGGTGGCGAGTGCGACAGAAGCGACGGGTGTGACCACCGCTGCCAGTGCGAGAGCCATGAGAGTGGCGCCTGGGCGCTTGATTTTGCGCATTCTCATTCCTTTTCCTGGTTGCTGTGCGTAGGTGCCGTGGTTCGGGTTCTAGAATCGTCTGCCGGTGTTGCAGAAACGTTGAACGGAATCTGCACGCGGAGAAGTTCACGCAGAGCTGTTCGCGGGGAACGAAAAGTAACGATCACCACGGGGGAGATCACGAATGTTCGCTTTATTAGGGCCTGTTCAGGCAACCGTCGGCGGCCGGACAGTGAATCTGGGTTCCACCAAACAGCGCATAGTTCTGGCGGTGCTGTTGGCCGAATGCGGGCGGCCGGTTTCCGTGGATTCTCTGGTCGACCGGGTGTGGGACACCGAACCGCCTGTCGAGGCACGCCGGTTGCTCTCCACGTATGTCAGCAGGATCAGGCGCGTACTGGACGAGACGCACCGTGCCGGCGGGGAACGGGTGGAACTGCGTCGTCAGAGCGGCGGCTACCAACTGTGCGCCGACCCCGGACTGGTCGACGTGCACCGCTTTCACCGGCTGGTTCGCGATGCGGAGGACACCGCCGTCCCGGACCGGCGTCGAGCCGAACTGCTGACCACGGCCCTGGAGTTGTGGCGCGACCGCGCCCTGTGCGACCTGCCCGGCGGCTGGGCGGCTCGCACGAGGGAGATCTGGCTGCGTCAACGCCTTGACATCGCCGTCACCTGGGCGCGGACCGAACTGCGCCTGAACAGGCCCGAGCGGATGCTGGACCCGTTGCGCCGCCTCCTCGCCGAACAACCGCTGGTCGAGCCGCTGTCGGTCCTGCTCATGCGGGCGCTGTCGGCGCTCGGCCGCGATTCCGAAGCGCTCGACCTCTATGCCACCACGAGGGCCGAGCTCGCGACGGAACTGGGCACGGATCCCGGCCCCGAACTGCGTGCCGTGCACGAATCGGTGCTGCGCGGCAGCACGGTCCGGCCGCAGGCGACCCAGCTGGCGGGAGTTCCCCGTCAGTTACCCGCTCCGCCATGGATACTCGCCGCCCGTGGCCGGGAACTGGCGCAACTGGACGCGACGCTGGCCGCGGATCCGGGCCGCGCCCTCGTGATCTCCGTCGTCGGTGGCGTACCAGGCATCGGCAAGACATGGCTCGCGCTGCACTGGGCCCACCGGAACGTCGACCGGTTCCCCGACGGCCAGCTGTTCGTGAACCTGCGCGGCTCCGACCCCACCGCGCACCCCACGCATCCGAGGACGGCGCTGCGGGGCTTCCTCGACGCACTGGACGTGCCGCCCCACATGATCCCGTCCGACGAGGAGGCCCAGGCCGCGCTGTACCGCAGCCTCACCGCCGGCCGGAAAATACTCGTCGTGCTGGACAACGCCCGCGACACCGAGCAGGTCCTCCCCCTGCTGCCCGGCTGCTCCACCTGCACCGTGCTGGTGACCAGCAGGAACCGGCTCGCGGGTCTCGCCGGCACCCACGGCGCCCGCCTGCTGACGCTGGACGTGCTCGGCGACACCGACGTACGGGACCTGCTGGGCCGCTACCTCGGCCACGACCGGATCGCGGCCGAACCCCACGCCGTGGCGGAGCTCGTCGAGGCGTGCGGTGGCCTTCCCCTGGCGGTCGGCGCTGTCGCCGCCAGGGCAGCCGCACAGCCTGGCTCCGCCCTGTGGATGCTGGCCGGCGAGCTGAGCGATGCCTCCGCACGGACGTCGCCCGGCGGACCCGTCATTCGGTCGGTCCCTGTCCTCAACCCGAAGCCCGCGACCCGCCACTTGGCCGGACCTCGATAGGGTTGCCCCATGCATGATCTTGGCGTCGGCCTTCGTTATCTGTTGCGAGGCCAGCGATGGGTGGCTCAGCACGGCAGGCAGTACGGCTGGGGCCTGATCCCCGGCCTCATCACCTTCGTCCTCTACCTGGCGGCCCTTGTCTCGCTCGCCCTCTGGGGCAGCGACTTCATCACCTGGGCCACCCCCTTCGCCGACGACTGGTCGAGCCCCTGGCTCGGTCTCTTCCGGGGATTGCTGACGGCGGTCCTCTTCGCCCTCGCCCTCCTCCTCTCCGTGGTCACGTTCACCGCCGTGACCCTCCTCCTGGGCCAGCCCTTCTACGAGAACCTCTCGGAGAAGGTGGACCGGGACGTCTCCCCGGACGGCACGGCACCCGAGTCGGGCCTGCCCCTGTGGCGCGAGCTGCTGATCTCGGCCGGGGACAGCCTCCGGGTCGTGGCCAGGGCCCTGGTCTGGGCCGTACTGCTCTTCGCGCTCGGGTTCATCCCGTTCGTCGGACAGACCGTCGTACCGGTGATCGGCTTCTTCGTCACCGGCTTCTTCCTCACCGAGGAACTGACGGCGGTCGCCCTGCAACGCCGAGGCGCCGTACTCCGCGACCGCCTCACCATGCTCCGCTCTCGCAAGACGCTGATCTGGGGCTTCGGCACCCCGCTGGCCCTCGCCTTCCTCGTCCCCTTCGTCGCCGTCTTCCTGATGCCCGGCGCGGTCGCGGGCGCCACCTTGATGGCCCGCGATCTGATGGGCGAGGAGACCCGCGAAGAAGGGGACGAGGGAGAGGAAGAGGAAGACGGTGAGCAGGGCGCCCGCTTCAGTCGGTGACGTCCGCCGCCACCTTCAGGATCGACCGGACCTGGGCGATGATGTCGAGCCGGTTCTGGATGAACTGGGGGTCGGTGACCGTCCCGCTCGCCGGATCCGTGTTGCCCGTCCCGAACTGCAGGACCGGCGTGTGGACATGACCGCCGGGGAGCGAGGCGGTGAGGCCCAGCCGGTCCCGAAGGAGCGTCGCACGGTACGCGATCTCGTTGGAGAGGTAGTCCCCGCCGCCGCCCGCGCGAGCGGTCGAGCCGGCGGTCGGCCCTTCGGGGCGTACGACGGGAGTGGTGCCGCCCGCCGGGATCTCGGTCACCGAGGTGTTGTCGTACACGGGGAAGCGGCCCGTGCTCGCGGCCACGATGTCCTTGTACGGCAAGGTCGTTGACGTCCACTGCGGCTGCGAGGCCGGATCCGTGACCGGGATCGTCTCGGTGCGGGAGAGGTTCTCGTTGTCCCCGAAGCCGCCCCGCCAGGCCCCGTTGGTGCGTTCGACGTCGAACCGGCCCACCCGGCCCTGGCTGACCGTCGTGAACAGGTCGACGCGGGGCAGATGCGGGCGCAGAGCGCGTTCCACCGTGCCGTCGGCGAAGTCCTGCCAGCGGACCGGGAAGACGGCGGTCTCGATGCGCGCCGGGCCGTCCGCCGTCTCGATCACCGTGCCGTCGAGCGCGAGAGCCGTGGCTCCGGACGGGTTGGAGATCCGGATGTCCCGGTCCAGCGTGAACGGGTCGAAGCCGGTCATCAGGATCCGCTTGATGCCCTTGGAGCGCGGGTAGCGGATGGTGTCCTGCCCACGAGAGGTGCGCTCAAGTGAGGTGAGAAGGCGGGTCCGTTGGGCCTCGGTGAGGCCGAACTGCGGCTCCCACTGGCGTACTTCACGGGTCAGGCCGAGCCGCGCCCAGTACAGCGGGCGGTCGTCGTCCCGGCTCAGGTCGCCGCCCGCCGGGCCCCGGCCCTGCGCGCGGTCCACCGCCCGCTGCCACAGCCGCGCACCCTGCCGTTCGACCACCCGCTGGGCCTGCGCGTACGAACGGGCCTTGCCCAGTGCTCGTACGAACTCCGGTGCCACCGTGGCGAATCCGGAGCGGGCCAGGATCTCCTGGGGCGCCGCCCTGTCGAGTCGCCGCTCCTCCACGGTGGGCGCGGCGGCGGTGTCCTCCGCCGCGTGGGCGGGCGGGGCCGCGAGGCCGGTCAGCAGGGCCAGGCCGAGGGCACCGAGCTGAACACGTATGTGCGTCAAGGTAGTTCAGGTCCTTCCGTCGCGAGTGGGGGCCGTCGTCGGATGGCGGCAGTATGCGTGACGGACGGGGCGCGCGCCATGCCGCGTGATCCGGGGGGTGTGCGAGTCAGGCGCGGGGCGAGGGGATCTTCGCCGCCGCCTCGCGCAGGGCGGCCAGGAACGCCGGCGTGGACGGCTCCGGGTCTCTGCCCCGGACCGTCGCCGCGTACACCGCCCGGGCCGGCGCCCCCTCGTCGCGGACCGGCAGGAGAGCGATGTCGGGGCGTACGGACTCGGCGGCCAGCGCCGGGATCAGGGTCACCCCGAGCCCGGCGGCCACGTACCCCTGCTTGGCCGTCCACTCGGCGACGACGTGTGCCACGCGCGGGCGGAAACCATGCCGCAGAGCCATGTCGAGGAGGGTGCCCTCGGGGCGGGAGCTGCCGGATATCCAGTCGGCGTCGGCGAGTTGGGACAGCCGGACGGACGGGAGGCCGGAGAGGGGATGGCCCGCCGGGACGGCCACGTACAGGGACTCGTCGAGGAGGTGGTGCAGTTCGTGGGCGTCCAGCGGGGCGCGGCCCGTCGTGGAGACGACCGCGAGGTCGAGGTCGCCCGCGGTGAGGGCGTCGAGGAGGGCCGGTGTCAGCCCCTCCTCGCGGGTGAGCCGGATCCCCGGGTGCCGGGCGCGGAAGGCGGCGATGGCGCGAGGCACCAGCGCCGCGTCGGCCGTCGCGAACGCGCCGACCCGCAGTCTCCCGCTCGATGCCTCGCGCAGTGACGCCAACTCCCGTGCCGTGTCGCGGAGTCGGTCGGTGACGGCCTCGGCGTGCGGGACGAGCGCCCGCCCCGCCCCCGTCAGTCGGACCCCTCGCGGCAGCCGGTCGAAGAGCGGGGCCCCGCCGAGCGCCGCCTCCAGCGAGGCGACCTGCCGCGACACCGCCGACTGCGTCCAGCCGAGCATCCGCCCGGCCACCGTGAACGACCCGTGCCGGGCCACCTCCAGGAAGACCCGCAGCCAGACGGTCGAGAGGTCCGGCACGTCGTCCGGGCCGCCGGTCCCCACCCCCACGGCCCCGCCGACCAGGGCGTCGGCATCACTTGCGGTATGCGGTGTCTGCATGGTGGCCATGCTAGACATTCGCTTGTCGCATCACCCGCCCACGCCTAGCGTCGGGAACACGTGCAAGAAGGACCACCGAAGGACCACCGAAGGAACACGTGAAGATGCAGACGACGCTCGACAACCCGCCCTCGGCACCGCAGCCCGCCAACGCCTACTACTCCCAGGTCGCCCGGGTCGAACTCGACGGCGGGGGAGCGATGTTGTACCTCTCCGGACAGATCGCCGACGGAGACACCCTGGCCGAACAGTCCCGCGGGGTCTTCGAGACCATCGACGCCCTGCTGAAGGCGCACGGAGCCACCCTCGCCGACGTCATCAACATCCGTACGTATCTGACGGACATCGGCAGGCTCCACGAATACGGCGCCGTACGACGGGAGTTCCTCACCGGGACCGCCCCCACCAGCATGACCTTCGAGGTGTCCCGCCTCTTCAAGCCGGAGGCGCTCGTCGAGGTGGAGATCGTCGCCGCCGTCAGCCCCCGCTGACCCCGGGGCCGGGAGCGGAGCCGAGGCCGGGGCCCTCGCCCAGCAGTGTGAGGAAATCCCGGAACGCCGCCGGCATGTCCACCGACTCCGGCGCGAGCAGCCACTGGTACTGCAGCCCGTCCATCACCGCGACGAGCAGGGGGGCGGCCCGCTCCGGCGTGAGCCCGCTCGGCAGCCGCTGCCCGTACTCGGCCCGCAGCACCTGTGCCATGTTCGCGCGCACCGCCTCGTACCGCTCGGTGAAGAACTCGCGGGCCGGGTGCCCCTCCGTGACGCTCTCGCCGAGCAGCGCCGAGAAGGTCTGCACGATCCCGGGCCGCATCGCGTTGTACTCGACCAACTGGTCCAGGAGGTCGAGCCGCAGCCTGGTGGCAGGCATCGCGTCCCACTGGTCGCGCTCCGCCATCACGGCGACGAGCAGCGCCTCCTTGGTGGGGAAGTGGTGCAGCAGCCCCTGCTGGGTGAGCCCGACCCGCTCGGCGACGGCGGCCAGACTCGCGCCCCGGTAACCGCGCTCGGCGATCACCTCCAGCGTCGCCCGGAGGATCTCCGCACGCCGCGCCACGCTCCTGGCCGACCGGGGGGCCCTGCTCGTCATGACGTCACCGTACGACATGGGCGCACTCCCCGGATCGCTGAAAGTAACGTACGGATAACGAAACCTACCGATCTACAGGTCGCGCGTGCAGGATGGAGGGACGGTACGGACTTCGACGAGGAGGCACCGCCATGGCGGGAACCCAGGGAACCCGGTCCACCCCGGCCGACCAGGCACGCGAGGCCGTGGTCGGGACCGCGCTCGCGAAACTCGACCTGGACGCGAAGACGCGGCTGCTCGCCGGACAGGACATGTGGTCCCTGCCCGCCCTGCCGGAGATCGGCCTGAAGTCGCTGGTCATGTCCGACGGTCCGATAGGGGTACGGGGCGTGCGCTGGACCGCCGACGACCCGTCCATCGCCCTGCCGTCCCCGACCGCGCTCGCCGCCACCTGGGACCCCGCCCTGGCCCGCCGCGCCGGCGTCCTCCTCGCCCAGGAGGCCCGCCGCAAGGGCGTCCACGTCCTGCTCGCCCCCACGGTCAACCTGCACCGCTCCCCGCTCGGCGGCCGCCACTTCGAGGCGTACAGCGAGGATCCGTATCTCACCGGACGGATCGGCTCCGGGTACGTGACCGGCGTCCAGGAGGGCGGTGTCGGCACCACCGTCAAGCACTTCGTCGCCAACGACGCCGAGACCGACCGCTTCACCGTGAACAACGTGGTCTCCGAACGCGCCCTGCGCGAGCTCTACCTGGCCCCCTTCGAGGCGATCGTCGAGAACGCCCACCCCTGGGGCATCATGACCGCCTACAACTCGGTCAACGGCACGACGATGACCGAGCACCGCTACCTGGTCAACGAGATCCTGCGCGGCGAGTGGGGCTTCGACGGCTTCAACGTCTCCGACTGGATGGCCGCCCGCTCGACCGTCGCCGACATCGAGGGCGGCCTGGACGTCGCCATGCCGGGACCCACCACCGTGTACGGCGAGAAACTCGCCGCAGCCGTACGCGCCGGAGAGGTGGCGGAGACCAAGGTCGACGACGCCGTACGCAACGTCCTGCGCCTGGCTGCCCGCGTCGGCATCCTGGACGGCGCCGAACCGGTGGTCACCGAGTTCCCGGCGGAGGTCGACGGAGAGTCGCTGGCCCGCGAGATCGCCCGCCGCGCCTTCGTGCTCGTACGCAACGAAGGAGCCCTCCCGATCCCCGAGGGCCGGTCGGTCGCCCTCATCGGCGCCGCTGCCCGCGACGCCCGCGTCCTCGGCGGCGGCTCCGCCGTCGTGTTCCCCGCCCACGTCGTCTCCCCGCTCGACGGCCTCACCGCCGCCCTGCCCGAGGGCACCCTGACGTACGCGGTCGGCGCCGACCCGAACGAGGAACTCGCCGCCGCCGACATGGGATTCGAGCTGCGCGCGGTCTGCCGCGACGCCGCCGGCACCGTCGTCGGAACGGGCTCCGCACCGAGCGGCCACCTCCAGTGGATGGGCGACGACCTGCCCGACGGAGTCACCCACGACAACTTCCACAGCGTCGAACTGACCGGCACCTTCACCCCGCGCGAGAGCGGCCCTCACACCTTCGGAATCAAGGGACTCGGCGCCTTCACACTCACGGTCGACGGCACGACGTACTTCGACGAGGTCCAACGGGCGGAGAAGGACGACCCGTTCGTGACGTTCTTCGGCGCTCCGGTCGAGCGCGCCACGGTGGACCTGACCGCCGGTGACACCTACGAGGTCTCACTGCGCCACGTCGTCTCCGTGCCCGAGCACGTCCCCATGAAGGTCGTCGCCTTCACGCTCACCCACCAGGAGCCTCAGCGCGACCCCGACGAACTGATCGCCGAAGCCGTCGAGGCCGCCCGAGCCGCCGACACCGCGGTCGTCGTGGTCGCCACCACCGAACGCGTCGAGTCCGAGGGCTTCGACCGCAAGGACCTCCGACTCCCCGGCCGCCAGGACGAGTTGGTCCGCGCGGTAGCCGCCGCCAACCCCGACACGGTCGTGGTCGTCAACTCCGGCTCCCCGGTGGAACTCCCGTGGCGCGACGACGTGTCCGCCGTACTCCTCAGCTGGTTCCCGGGCCAGGAGGGCGGCGCCGCCCTGGCCGACGTCCTCACCGGCACCCACGAGCCCGGCGGCCGCCTCCCCACCACCTGGGGCTCCCTCACCGATGCCCCGGTCACCCAGGTCACCCCCACCGACGGCGAACTCCCGTACACCGAGGACGTGTTCATCGGCTACCGAGCCTGGGAGAAGGAGGGCCGCACCCCGGCCTACCCCTTCGGCCACGGCCTCGGCTACACGGACTGGACCTACGACGAGATCGACGTGACGGGCAGGACGGTCACGGTCCGCCTCACCAACTCCGGCCCCCGCAAGGGCCGCGAGACCGTCCAGATCTACCTGGCCGGCCGCCTGGCGGGCTTCGCGACGGCAGAGGCACCCCCGGGCGAAACAGTCACAGTCACCATCGAACTCCCGCCCCGAGCCTTCGAGACCTGGGACGAACAGACCAACACCTGGACCCCGCTGAAGGGCTCATACGAGCTAGAGGCATCCCACTCACTCACCGACTGCAGGCTGAGGGCGAGTGTTGAAGTCTGACCCGCACTTGGGGCTTTGGGCTTTTGGTCTTTAGGGGCGCGGGGAACTGCGCGACCAGCCACAACGCACCCGCAGCTCAAAACGGCGCCCCACCCCTCACGCCGGAGGCGTACGCGAGGTCACAGCCGCATACGCCATCTCCGCAAGCCGCGCCTGCCCATTCTTACTGGGATGGAACCAGTCCCAGTGACTCAACTGCTCCGTACCGAACCGATACTCGAACACCGCCCCACCATCGAACCGGCACCGCTCGTCCTTCGCGCACACCTCCCGCAACACCGAGTTGTACGCCTCCACCCGATCCTGCACGGTGTCCCGCCGCAACGTCGCAGCCGAGTCCAACGCGTCGGCGTCACCGAGCATCGACGGGCAGATCCCGAGCTTCCAGATCTGCTTGCTCAGCTGATTGGTCCGCCCCTCCGACCACAACCGCTTCAGATCGGGCACGCTGGACACGTACACCTGCGTCTTCGGCAGCGCCTCCCGCAGCGTGGTCAGCGCGTCCCGGAACTGGGTGCGGAACTCCGCCACCGAGGTCATCGCGGACACGGAAGAGCGGCAGGCGTCGTTCGCGCCGGCCATGACCGTGACCAGCTCGGGCTTCCTCGTCGCGGCCTGGGTCATCTGGCCGGGCAGATCGGCCATGCGGGAGCCGGTCTGCGCGTAGTTCCAGCTGCGCTGGACCGCACCGGCCGGGCCGAGGAGCCGTACGGCGAGGCTGTTCACCTTCGTGTCGGTGCCGGTCGCCCAGGAGACCTCGGGGCAGTCGGACAGGACCGAGCAGGCGTCGAAGCCGCGGGTGATGGAGTCGCCGACGGCGGCCAGCGAACGCGGGCTGCTGTCCCAGTCGGGAGTGGGTTTGGGGGACGGTTTCGCGGCCCGCGCGGAGGTGCCGGAGGGTCCCGGGGAGTCGCCGCCACTGGCGTCGCATCCGGCCAGTCCCGCGACTCCCAGCAGGGCCGCCACCGCGGCCGCGGCGACACCTCGTGAACCGTGACCACGCTTCCGCATCCCCAGTTCCCCTCGTTCGTCACGCAACGGCGGCGTCCCCAGGGGCGTCCCCCTGGGTGGCTGTGTTTTCCCGGGGGGCAACCCCCGGACCCCCGGCCGGGTGCCCGCCACGCGTCCCGCCGGGTGAAACCTCCGTGTTTCCGGGCGCTGGGACCGACGGTACGTCACACTCCTTGCGCCGCCGCACGGTAGCCTCGCCACGTGGCTGCCCAGCCACTGACGTTCCGCCAAAGTACAAGATGCCCGCTCTGTCCGGAGGTCCCAGTGACGACACGTGGAGTTCTCTACGTGCACTCCGCGCCGCGTGCGCTGTGCCCGCACGTCGAATGGGCAGTCGCGGGTGTGCTCGGCACGCGAGTCAGCCTCGACTGGATCCGGCAGCCCGCGTCCCCCGGCACCTGGAGATCCGAGTTCTCCTGGAAGGGCGAGGTCGGCACGGCCTCCAAGCTCGCCTCGGCGCTGCGCGGCTGGCAGATGCTGCGCTTCGAGGTCACCGCCGAACCGTGCGCCACCGCCGAGGGAGAGCGCTACAGCTGCACCCCTGAACTGGGCATCTTCCACGCCGTGACCGGCATCCACGGCGACATCCTGATCCCCGAGGACCGCCTGCGCGCCGCCCTGGTCCGCTCCCAGCAGGGCGAGACGCAACTGGAGTCCGAACTCACCAAACTCCTCGGCAAGCCGTGGGACGACGAACTGGAGCCCTTCCGCTACGCAGGCGAGGGCGCCCCGGTCCGCTGGCTCCACCAGGTGGTCTGAACCTTTCAGCCGGGCGCGCCCCTTCAGGGGCGCGGGGAACTGCGCGACAAGCCCCCACCGACGGTCAGCCGAAATCCAACGAACGACAAGTGGCCCGGGTTCCTCAAGGAGGAGCCCGGGCCACTCACCGTAAGCACAAATACGGCTGAAATCAGACCGTACGGAACGCCAGAACCACGTTGTGCCCACCAAACCCGAACGAGTCGTTCAGCGCGGCGATCCGCCCTTCGAC
This sequence comes from Streptomyces sp. NPDC058697, assembly GCF_042715345.1. NCBI lineage: Bacteria > Bacillati > Actinomycetota > Actinomycetes > Kitasatosporales > Streptomycetaceae > Streptomyces > Streptomyces sp. NPDC058697. The sequence goes on along the minus strand of NZ_JBHXSU010000013.1, from coordinate 111,889 downwards.
GGGCAACTTCCGAGCCTCGCCACGAACGATGTCGGCGGCGGCCTCCGCCTCGGGGTCGAGGTTGTCGACGTTGATGGTCGGCGGCGCGACCCGGTGGTACAGCGCGAGCACCGTGGCGACGGACTCGACACCACCCGCACCACCCAGCAGATGCCCGGTCATGGACTTCGTACCGGAGACCGCGAAGTGGTCGGTGTCGTCACCGAAGACCTTGCGCAGCGCCTTCAGCTCGGCCACGTCACCGGCCGGCGTGGAGGTCGCGTGCGCGTTGACGTGCACGATCTCCGCCGGGTTCAGGTCCGTGTTGTCCAGCAGGTTCTGCAGGGCGTGGGCGATGCCCCGCCCTTCGGGCTCCGGCTGCACGATGTCGTGGCCGTCGGCCGAGATGCCCTGGCCGACCGCCTCCGCGTACACGCGGGCGCCGCGCTTGGCGGCGTGCTCGGCCGACTCCAGGACGATGACGCCCGCGCCCTCGCCGAGGACGAACCCGTCCCGGCCGAGGTCGTAGGGGCGCGAGGCGCCCTGCGGGTCGTCGTTGTTCTTGGACATCGCCATCATGTTGCCGAAGGCGGCGATGGGCAGCGGGTGGATCGCCGCCTCCGTACCACCGGCGACGACGACGTCGGCGCGGCCGGTGCGGATCATCTCGATGGCGTAGCCGATGGCCTCGGCGCCCGACGCGCAGGCGGAGACCGGGGTGTGCACACCGGCGCGCGCGCCGACGAGCAGACCCACGTTGGCCGAGGGGCCGTTCGGCATCAGCATGGGGACGGTGTGCGGGGAGACGCGGCGTACGCCCTTCTCCTTCAGCACGTCGTACTGGTCGAGCAGGGTCGTGACGCCGCCGATGCCGGAGGCGATGACCGCGCCGAGGCGGTCGGGGTCGACCGCCGCGTCCTCGCCCGCCTTGTCGGTGTAACCGGCGTCCGCCCAGGCCTCCTTGGCCGCGATCAGCGCGAACTGCGCCGAGCGGTCGAGGCGGCGGGCCTGCGGGCGCGGAATGACCTCGCCCGGCTCCACGGCGATCTGTGCCGCGATACGGACCGCCTGGTCGGCGGCCCAGTCCTGCTCCAGAGGGCCGACGCCGGAACGTCCGGCGACCAGGCCCTCCCAGGTAGAGGCTGCGTCGCCACCCAGCGGTGTGGTTGCGCCGATACCGGTGACGACCACGGTGCGATTGGTCGGGCTCACGGGAATTCTTTCTCCAACGGATACGAGGATTCAGCGGCGCCACCGCCGGGTGGCGGGGCTAGCAGCGTCCGGGGCTGGGGGTTGGCTCAGCCCTGGTGCTTGAGGATGTACTCGGTCGCGTCGCCGACCGTCTTGAGGTTCTTGACGTCGTCGTCGGGGATCTTGACGTCGAAGCGCTCTTCGGCGGCGACGACGACCTCGACCATGGACAGCGAGTCGACGTCCAGGTCGTCGGTGAAGGACTTCTCCAGCTGGACGTCCTCGACCGGGATGCCGGCGATCTCGTTCACGATGTCGGCGAGACCGGCGACGATCTCTTCCTGAGTGGCGGCCATGTCAGGCGCTCCTTCTTGTGTATCCAGAGGGTGTGGCGGTACTCCCGCCCGGAAGGATCCGGGCGGTGTGCCTAGGGGAGGGTAACGACCGTCGCGGCGTACACGAGACCCGCCCCGAAGCCGATGACGAGCGCGGTGTCGCCGCTCTTCGCCTCGCCGGTCGCCAGGAGCCGCTCCATCGCGAGCGGGATCGAGGCGGCCGAGGTGTTACCGGTGGTGCGCACATCACGGGCGACCGTGACGTGTTCCGGCAGCTTGAGAGTCTTCACCATCGAGTCGATGATCCGCTCGTTGGCCTGGTGGGGAATGAAGACGTCCAAGTCGTCCGCAGTGAGTCCGGCGGCGTCCAGCGCCTCCTTGGCGACCTTCGCCATCTCGAACACGGCCCAGCGGAACACCGCCTGGCCTTCCTGCGTGATCGCGGGGAACTTGACCTCGCCCTTGGAGTCCAGGGGCAGCTCGGACACGTCACCGATCCGGAAACGGTCCCAGGGGATGGTCTGCTTGATCGTGTGGGACTTGTCGCCCTCGGAGCCCCAGACGGTGGGGCCGATGTGCGGCTCCTGGGAGGGGCCGACGACGACCGCGCCCGCGCCGTCACCGAACAGGAAGGCCGTCGCTCGGTCCTCCAGGTCGGTCAGGTCGGAGAGCCGTTCGACGCCGATGACAAGCACGTACTCCGCGGAGCCCTCGACGACCATGCCCTTGGCGAGGGTCAGTCCGTAGCCGAAGCCGGCGCAGCCCGCCGAGATGTCGAAGGCCGCGGCCTTCGCCGTGCCGAGCTTGTCGGCGATCTCGGTGGCGACGGCCGGGGTCTGGCTGAAGTGCGAGACGGTCGAGACGACCACGGCGCCGATCTGCTCGGCGCTGATCCCGGCGTCGGCGATCGCCTTGCCGGACGCCTCGATGGACATGGCGGCGACGGTCTCCTCGTCGTTCGCCCAGTGCCGGGTCTCGATGCCGGAGCGGGAGCGGATCCACTCGTCGGACGAGTCGATCGTTTCGAGGATCACCTCGTTCGGCACGACACGGACCGGGCGGTAGCCGCCGACACCGAGGATGCGCGCGTACGGGGCGCCCTTGCTGGGCTTGATCTTCGACATGCTCTGTCGGCTCCTTACGCGCTCAGGCGGAGGCGTGCTCGGCGATGAGCTCGCGAGCCGCGTCCAGGTCGTCGGGTGTCTTCAGCGCCAGCGTCTTCACGCCGGGCAGCGCGCGCTTGGCGAGACCGGTCAGGGTGCCGCCGGGGCACACCTCCAGGAGCGCGGTCACGCCGAGTTCCTTGAAGGTCTCCATGCACAGGTCCCAGCGGACCGGGTTGGCGACCTGGCCGACGAGCCGGGCCAGCACCTCCGAGCCGGCGGAGACGGCCTGTCCGTCCTTGTTCGACACGTACGTGACCGTCGGGTCGGCGGGCGACAGCTCGGCCGCGGCGCGGGCGAGGGTGTCGACCGCCGGGGCCATGTGGTGCGTGTGGAACGCGCCCGCGACCTTGAGGGCCACCACGCGGCGTACGCCCTCGGGCTTGTCGGCCTCCAGGGCGGCCAGCTCCTCCAGCGTGCCGGCGGCCACGATCTGGCCCCCGCCGTTCACGTTCGCCGGGGTCAGGCCGAGCTTCTCCAGGTGCGGGATCGTCACTTCGGGGTCGCCGCCGAGCAGCGCCGACATTCCGGTGGCGGTGGCGGCGGTCGCCTCCGCCATGGCGAGCCCGCGGAGGCGGACGAGGCGGACGGCCTCTTCGTCGGGGAGCACGCCGGCGAGCGCGGCGGCGGTCAGTTCGCCCACGCTGTGTCCGGCGACGGCGCCGACCTTGAGCGGCAGCTGGGCGGGGTCGTCGAAGAGCGTGTACGCCGAGGTCAGCCCGGCCGCGACGAGGAGCGGCTGCGCCACCGCGGTGTCACGGATCTCCTCCGCGTCCCCCTCGGTGCCGTAACGGATCAGGTCGAGCTCCACGGCGTCGGACCACGCCTCAAGGGCACCGCGGACACCGGGGAGGTCGAGCCAGGGAGTCAGGAAGCCGGGCGTCTGGGCGCCCTGGCCGGGAGCGACGAGTACGAGCACTCTCACACTCTCTCTTGTGGATGGGCACGGCCGCCCGTGGGGACAGGGACGAAGAACAGGAGGGGGAATTGTAGGTCCCCGACAAAAGCCTAGAGCTGGGGATCTCCATCGGCCAGACGCCCCAGGATCAGCGCGATCCGCAGCGTGAACGCCGAACGTACATCCGAGGGCGACCAGCCGGTGACGTCAGTCACACGTCGAAGCCGGTAGCGCACGGTGTTGGGGTGCACGAAGAGCATCCGGGCCGCCCCTTCGAGACTGCTCGCCTGTTCGAGATAGACGCTCAGCGTCTCCAGGAGAGCGGACCCCGCTTCTTCCAGTGGTCTGTAGATCTCCTCCACCAGCTGTTCACGGGCGGAGGGGTCCGAGGCGATCGCGCGCTCCGGCAGCAGATCGTCCGCGAGAACCGGCCGCGGGGCGTCCTGCCAGGCGAAACACGCCTTGAGGCCGGCGGCGGCGGCCTGCGCGGAGCGGGTCGCGGCGAGCAGGTCGGGCACGACGGGCCCGGCCACCACGGGTCCCGCGGCATACGGCCCGATCAGGGACTTGGCGACACCGAGCGGATTGTCGCTGCCACCCGCGATGACGACCAGCCGGTCCCCGAGCACCCCGGTCAGCACCTGCAGCTTGGCGTGCCGGGCCGCACGGCGGATGGCCTCGACCGTCAGCTCGCTGTCACCGTCGGGTGCCGTGCCCAGCACCACGCACACATGCTCGGGAGAGTTCCAGCCGAGCGCCGCGGCCCGGGACACCGCACCTTCGTCGGCCTCCCCGGAGAGGACGGCGTTCACGACCAGTGACTCCAGCCGGGCGTCCCAGGCACCGCGCGCCTCGGCGGCCTGCGCGTACACCTGGGCGGTCGCGAAGGCGATCTCCCGCGCGTACACGAGCAGCGCCTCGCGGAGCACCGACTCGTCACCGGGAGCGGCCACCTCGTCGATGGCGCTCTCCATCACCTCGATCGTGGTGCGCACCATCTCGACGGTCTGGCGCAGGGTGATCGCCCTGGTCAGCTCGCGCGGCGCGGTGCCGAAGACGTCCGTGGAGATCGCCTGGGGAGCGTCCGGATGCCGGAACCACTCCTTGAACGCGGCGATACCGGCCTGGGCGACGAGGCCGATCCACGACCGGTTCTCCGGGGACATCGCCCGGTACCACGGCAGCGTCTCGTCCATGCGCGCGATCGCCTGGGCCGCGAGACTGCCGGACGACTTCTCCAGCCGCTTCAGGGTCGCGGCGTGCGCATGGGCGGCGCGGGCGGCGCGTTCGGTGTTGCTGGATTCGGGTTCGGGCACGGGACAAGACTGCCTTATCAGGACGGGAGTATGCGGCGGAGGGTCTCGGACGGCCCGTCCGACGGGTCTACGGTGGGTCCGTGATGGACGTACGGCGCGCCGACGAGCGCTACCGCGGAGGCGACCCGGCGGCCGGGATCGAGTCCCTGCACGCCTTCTCCTTCGGCCCGCACTACGACCCGGACAACCTCCGCTTCGGCGCGGTCATCGCCTGCAACGAGGAGCGCCTGGCGCCCGGCGCCGGCTTCGACGAGCACCCGCACAGCCACACCGAGATCGTCACCTGGGTCGTCGAGGGCGAGCTGACCCACCGCGACACGGCCGGCCACGAGTCGGTCGTACGCCCCGGCGACGTCCAGCGCCTCAGCTCGGCGGGCGGGGTCCGCCACATCGAACGCAACGACGGCGACACACCACTCCTCTTCGTCCAGATGTGGCTCGCCCCGCTGGAGCCGGGCGGCGACCCCGCGTACGAGGTCGTCCACGGCATCGCCGACTCCACCCCGTACGCCGTCCCGGAGGCGGCCGCGATGCTCCACGTACGCCGCCTGGCGCCGGGCGAACGCACGGCCGTCCCTGACGCCCCCTTCGTGTACGCCCATGTCGTACGCGGCGAAGTCCTGCTGGACAGCTGGGTGCTGAGCCCCGGCGACGCGGCCCGCATCACGGACGCGAAGGACCTGGAGGCGGTGGCCCGGGACGGGGCGGAGCTGCTGTTCTGGGAGATGGCGTAGGGAGGCTTTTACGGGGTGCCGGAGAGCTCGGCCAGCACCGCGTCCGTGAAGGCGGGCCACACCTCGACGGCCCACGGCCCGAACGCCCGGTCCGTCAGCGCCACGCAGGCCGCTCCCGCGTCGGGGTCGATCCACAGGAACGTCCCCGACTGCCCGAAGTGCCCGAAGGTACGCGGCGAGGACGAACTGCCCGTCCAGTGGGGCGACTTGGAGTCCCTGATCTCGAAGCCGAGGCCCCAGTCGTTGGGGTTCTGGTGCCCGTACCCCGGCAGGACACCCTTCGTCCCCGGGTACTGCACGGTCATCGCCTCCGCGACGGTCCGCGGGTCGAGCAGCCGGGGCGCCTGCACCTCGGCGGCGAACCGCACCAGATCGTCGACGGTCGAGACCCCGTCCTTCGCGGGCGATCCGTCGAGCGTCGTCGACGTCATCCCCAGCGGTTCGAGAACCGCCTGCTTCAGATACTCACCGAAGGGAATCTCCGTCGCCTTCGCGATGTGATCCCCCAACTGCTCGAACCCGGCATTGGAGTACAGCCGCCGCAGCCCCGGCGCCGCTGTCACCCGATGCTCGTCAAAAGCCAGCCCACTGGTGTGCGCGAGCAGATGCCGCACGGTAGACCCCTCGGGCCCGGCGGCCTCATCCAGCTCGACGGCCCCTTCCTCGTACGCGACAAGGGCGGCATAGGCGGCGAGGGGCTTGGTGACGGAGGCGAGCGCGAAACGCTGAGTGACGGGACCGTGGCTGCCGAGCACCGTGCCATCCGCCCGCACAACGGCCGCGGCAACGGTAGGAACGGGCCACTTCTCGATGAGGACGAGACTCTCCAAAGACATGAGCAAGAGCCTACGACCAGGGTGATGAGCGGGGTTCGGGCAGCACCCCAGTCTTTTAGGGGCGCGGGGAACTGCGCGACCAGCCACGACGCACCCGCAGCCGCCCACCGGTCAGAACTTCAGCCGCATCAAAGGATCAGGCGTACGAACAAACCCCATCGACGCATACAGCGGCGCAGCCTCCGCCGAAGCAGTCAGATCGATCTGCCCAACCCCCTCCTCCCGGAACCACCCCACCAACGCCTCCATACAGACCCGCGCATACCCCCGCCGCCGCACCCCGGGATCGGTCGCCACACTGAACACGTAACCGATCCGCCCATGCGGATTCCCGGCCCGCCCGATCCGGTACTCCACCGTCCCCACGACAAGCGCCCCCAACGCCCCCACTCGCTCGGGGTGATCGACGACGAATGCGGCGAAACCCCCGTCGGGATCGGCAAGCCGCCCCCGTACGGTGGTGAGGGACTCGGCATGCCAGTCGGTGGACGTGTCCGCCCCGGCCATGGAGTCGATCATCACCTGCCGCAGCCGGAGCAGTTCCTCGGCGTCCTCGGGCACGGCACGACGTACAAGACTCATGATCGGCACGGTAGCCACGGACCCCGGCCGATGTCGTCGGAATTTCATCGGAATCCGCTTGCTTGGAGTGCACTCCAAGGTTTTAGCGTTGAGGCCATGACGGTGATGGAGACCACGGACACCAGGAACGACACCTGTGCCGGCCCGCCGCACGCGGCCCGGCGTCCGGACGGCGAGGACCAGTACACGATCAGCGAGGTCGTCGCCTTCACCGGCCTGACGGCGCACACCCTCCGCTGGTACGAGCGGATCGGGCTGATGCCGCACATCGACCGCTCGCACACCGGCCAGCGCCGCTACAGCAACCGCGACCTCGACTGGCTCGACCTCGTCGGCAAGCTGCGGCTGACCGGGATGCCGGTCGCCGGGATGGTGCGGTACGCGGAGATGGTGCGCGAGGGCGACCACACGTACGCCGACCGCTTCGAGCTGCTCGAAGCCACCCGCCGGGACGTCCGGGAGCGGATCGCCGAGCTCCAGGACACCCTCGCGGTGCTCGACCGGAAGATCAATTTCTATGCGGACGCCGGGCGGGCCCTGGCGTCGGAGAGGTCCCGATGACGGACAGCAGGATCGCGAAGGCACAGCTCGGTACGGGCGGCCCCGAGGTCGGAGTACAGGGCCTCGGCTGCATGGGCATGAGCTTCGCGTACGGCCCGACGGACGCCGAGGAGGCCCGCGCCACGCTGGAGCGCGCGCTGGAACTCGGCGTGACGCTGTACGACACGGCGGACGCGTACGGGCAGGGGGAGAACGAGGAGTTCCTGTCGCCGTTCTTCCGGGCGCACCGGGACGAGGTCGTCATCGCGACCAAGTTCGCCATGACGATCCCGCCGGACGAGCCGACGAAGCGGATCATCCGCAACGACCGGCCGTACATCCGGCAGGCCGTGGAGGCGAGCCTCAAGCGGCTGAACGTCGATGTGATCGACCTCTACTACATGCACCGCCGTGACGTGGACGTCCCCATCGAGGAGACCGTCGGTGCCATGGCCGAGCTGGTCCGCGAGGGCAAGGTCAAGCAGCTCGGCCTCAGCGAGGTGACAGGCGGCGAACTCCGTGCCGCGCAGACGGTGCACCCGATCGCGGCCGTCCAGTCCGAGTGGTCGCTGTTCAGCAGGGACATCGAGGCGGGTGTGGTCCCGGCGGCGCGTGAACTGGGCGTGACGCTGGTCCCGTACTCCCCGCTCGGCCGGGGCTTCCTCACCGGCTCCTTCGCGAACGCGGACACGGACCTCACGGCCGACGACTTCCGCCGTCATCAGCCCCGCTACACCGGCGACAACGCGGCGGCGAACGCGGCCCTCCTGGAGCCGATCCGGGCGGTGGCGAAGGCCCACGACGCCTCCGCGGGCCAGGTCGCGCTGGCCTGGGTCCACCAGCAGGCGTCCGTCCACGACCTCCCGGTCATCCCCATCCCGGGCACCCGCAGGCGCACCCGGATCGAGGAGAACACGGCGGCCACACACATCGTCCTGACCGAGACCGAACTGGCCGTCCTGGACGAGATCGCCGCCCAGGTATCAGGCAACCGCTACGCGGACATGACGTTCGTATCGGCGGGCCGGGAGTAGAGGGCGCCCCGTAAGGGGCGCGGGGAACTGCGCGACAAGCCACGACGGTCCGCAGCCAACGAACGACCCCGCAGCCCCGCCCCCCTCACAGCTCGGCCAACAACTCGGCCTTCTTCATGGAGAACTCCTCATCCGTGACGAGCCCAGCCTCATGAAGCTCCCCAAGATGCCGGATCCGGTCGGCAATGTCGGCCGGATCCCGCCGCGCCCCGGCCCCGGCCGCGCTCCCGGCTCCGGCCCCCGGACTCTCGGGCAGGGGAGCCGAAGCCCCACCGGTCCGAACAGCGGCGAGCACCGACGCCGCGAACGGCAACGACTCATGAACCGGCCCGTACCCCAGCCCGAAAACCACGGCGGCCGGATCCTGATCCGCCTGAGGCGGCTGGGAAATCCCGTCACGGCGCAGCAGCCGCAGATGTCCCTCGAAGACCTCGGGCGAGCGCCACTCGACACCGCACAGGTCGGACACGGCGAAACCCTGGTCGCCGGCCTTCCACTTGGCGGAGGACGCCCCCGTCCAGAACCACCGGAAGTGCACGGACTTCCCGTCGAAGGACGCCTTCCCGTCGTACGCCTTGAACTGGAGCGGCGATTCGGGCGGCCGGACCAGATAGCGCTCGGCGGGCCCCGGGTCGTTGGTCGCGAGCAGCGCCCGCAGTTCGTCCGCGTAGTACTCGGCGAGCGTCTCCCGCTCGGCGGGCAGCACAAGCCGATAGGGGTCGGACCCCTCCTTGAGCTGTCCGGCCGCCGCCTCCATGAGCGGATCCGCTCCCGGTCTCGGCTCGGCGCGCAGGACGACCGTCCCGCGCTTGCCGGGCGTGAGCGTCACCGCGGCGATCGCGTCGAGCGGGATGCGGCGCTCACCGAGCGCCTGGAACAGCTTCGGCGTGCGGATCCCCCGTTCGAAGCGGATGAGCACGGAGTCGGACTCGAACTCCCAGGCGGCATGAAATCCGGCCAGTACGTCACCCATGCGGGCCATCGTATGCGGCATGCGCTTCGTAGTCCCCTCCCTGAGCAGACCGCACTTTCTTCGTTCTCTACGCGCGTCCGACTTCAGCCGTGTCGGACAAACCCTCCCGGCACACGTCATCCTCCCGGGCGCAGCGCACCGCGCCGTACGCGCCAATCCCGATCTCGGCGAAGTTCCGCAGGCTGTCGGTGCCGGGCACGAAATAGCCCGTGTGTCCCCGTGCGCCCCGGGCCGACAGCACCCGCGCGCCGAACTCCGCGGACATCGGATCGGCCCCGTGACCGAGCCCGCCGACCTCCAGATGCGGTACGTCCTCGATCCAGTCGTCGGAGTCCCGTACGGCCCACACCCGGGCGGAGGTGCGCAGCTGCGCGGCCCTCTCGACCCGCATACCGGGGCTGCCCGCCACCGCTATGTCGGAGACCCGGGAGGGCAGCGAGTGCGCGGCGACACCGCAGACGACCGAGCCGTAGCTGTGGCAGTACAGGGCCACGCCGGAGCGTCCGGGCAGCGCCCGGACCAGGGCGTTGAGCCGGACCGCGCCCTCCTCGGCGCGAATCCCGGTGGCCGCGTCCATGCCGAGCCCGCTGGGCGCCGTGTAGTCGGCCCAGGCGATGACTGCCGTACGCGTCTCCGGGCTCGCGGCCCGCTCGGCGCTGTGGAGCGACTTCGCCATGCCGACGGGCGCCGAGTACGTCCGGTTGGTGCGCTGGAACGTCAGGAGGTTGGTGTCGACGCCGGGCACCACGACCGAGACCCGCTCGGCGCTGTCCAGGTCTCCGAAGACCTCGGCGACCCGGCCCGAGCCCATCGGGTCGAAGGCGAGGATGCGGCGCTCGCCGCTCATCAGGTCCTCGTACCGGTGCATCCGGCGGCCGGCCTCGTGCTGTCCGGTCGGTGAGAGCCGGTCGTCGTGCATGCGTTTGAGCTCGACCTTGCGTGCCTGGTCGAGGGCGATGTGGTTGGCGCGGTAGCGGAGCTGTACCGGCGCCCCGTTCATGTTGCCCACCGCCAGCGGATAGCGGGCGGCGAGCCGGACCCGCTGCCGCGCGTCGAGCGAGGCGAAGAAGTGGGCCAGCCGGGCGGGCGTCGTGTCGTCCGGGTCGGGCAGGCGATGTCCGCCTATGTGACCGCGTTCCCAGGCGGACAGCGACGCCGCGAGCGGTGTGGTCGCGCCCCGGTGGTTGCGCACGGCTGTCCAGCCGGTGGTCCCGAGCATCACGAACACCACGGCCAGCGCGAGCAACATGCGCCAGACGTTCAGTTGGGGGGTGGAGTCGAAGGAAGTCACTGAAAGGACACACTAGGAGAACGAGAGTGTCTCGCGTTAACCGAGTGAGGCGGATCACGTTTCAGGAGGGGTAATTGGGTAAAACCGGGCGCATATTGAGTCGTCCGGTCACCCTGTGTAGGTGCGTGCCGAGCCCTGCCACAGGCGGAGTTCGACCCTGCGTGCGACTGTCGTCACTGAGTGTCCGTACGGTCGTTCCCGCCGTCCGTATGCCAGTTCTCCGCCAGCGCGGGCCCCACCTGATCGAGATAAGAGGCGGTCAGCTCACGCATCGCCGCCACGCTGAAGTCCTCGCCCGCGCCCCAGAGCCGGCCCGTCAGCCGCATCACCCCGCCGAAAACGGCCATGGCCACGCGCGGCCGCGGATCGGTGTCCACGTCGAGGCCCTCACGCTCGGCGATCACTCGCGCCAGTTCCTCCTCCAGTCCCTCATGGCGGCGCAGGTGGGCGGCGAGCAGCGCGGGCGTCGACTCGATCAACTGGAATGCCCGCATGTGCAGTTCGAGCGGGATGACGGCCTCGATGGCCTCACCGATGGTGTCCCAACTCGCCATGACGGCCCGGCGCAGCGCCTCCAACGGGGCCTCGTGGGAAGGGCGTCCGCGCACCGCCTCGACGAAATGCGACTCGGCCATCTCCTGGACGGCGAAGGCGGCGTCCTCCTTGCCCGCGAAGTACCGGAAGAACGTGCGCTGCGAGACGTCGACGGCCTCGACGATCTCGTCGACGGTCGTCCGCTCGTACCCCTGGGTCGTGAACAGCTCCAGGGCGGCCCGCACCAGGGCGTCCCGGGTGCGCTGCTTCTTGAGCTCGCGCAGCCCCGGCCGTGACGCCGTGTCCATGGAACCTCTTCCCGTCTTCGTCCTTCTGCTTCTGATTCGTCCCTCCGGCGCGCCGGAGGGATCCGCACAGGTGTCCGTTCGCCCAGCTGAGCCTATCCGTGGGTGACGTGACAGTTACCGACTTGTGAATTGGTTTGTCAACTGTCAGTGGCTGTCATTAGCCTCGATGCATGACTAGTCAGACCACCGTCGACACGACCGGCCCGGCCGACAAGGCCCCGCCCGCCGCCTCCGGTCCGACCCCGGGCAAGGGGCTGCGCGGCCACCCTTGGTACACCCTGTTCACCGTGGCCGTGGGCGTGATGATGGTGGCCCTGGACGGCACCATCGTGGCCATCGCCAACCCGGCCATCCAGAAGGACCTGAACGCCAGCTTCGCGGACGTCCAGTGGATCACCAACGGCTACTTCCTCGCGCTCGCCGTCACCCTGATCACGGCGGGCAAGCTCGGTGACCGCTTCGGCCACCGGCAGACCTTCCTGATAGGAGTGGTCGGCTTCGCGGCGGCCTCGGGCGCCATCGGCCTCTCCGACAGCATCGCCTTCGTGGTCGTCTTCCGAGTGCTCCAGGGCCTGTTCGGCGCACTGCTGATGCCGGCCGCGCTCGGTCTGCTGCGCGCCACCTTCCCGGCCGAGAAGCTGAACATGGCGATCGGCATCTGGGGCATGGTCATCGGCGCCTCCACCGCCGGTGGCCCGATCCTCGGCGGTGTGCTCGTCGAGCACGTCAGCTGGCAGTCCGTCTTCTTCATCAACGTGCCGGTCGGCATCATCGCGGTCGTACTCGGCGTGGTGATCCTCACCGACCACCGCGCGGAGAACGCGCCGCGCTCCTTCGACCTCCCCGGCATCGCCCTGCTGTCCGGCGCCATGTTCTGCCTGGTCTGGGCGCTCATCAAGGCCCCCGAGTGGGGCTGGGGCGACGCCATGACGTGGTCGTTCCTGGCCATCTCGGTGCTCGGCTTCGGACTGTTCGCGTACTGGGAGAACCGGGTCGCCGAGCCGCTCATCCCGCTCGGGCTCTTCCGCTCGGTGGCGCTGTCGGCCGGTGTGGTCCTGATGGTGCTCATGGCGATCGCCTTCATGGGCGGCCTGTTCTTCGTCACCTTCTACCTGCAGAACGTGCACGGGATGAGCCCGATCGACGCGGGCCTGCACCTGCTGCCGCTCACCGGCATGATGATCGTCGGCTCGCCCCTGGCCGGCGCGATGATCACCAAGACGGGACCGCGCATCCCGCTCGCGGGCGGCATGGCGCTCACGGCCATCGCCATGTTCGGTGTGTCGACGCTGGAGACGGACACGAGCAGCGGGCTCATGTCGATCTGGTTCGCGCTCCTCGGTCTCGGCCTCGCGCCGGTCATGGTCGGCGCCACGGAGGTCATCGTGGGCAACGCGCCGATGGAGCTCTCCGGTGTCGCCGGCGGTCTCCAGCAGGCCGCGATGCAGATCGGCGGCAGCCTCGGTACGGCGGTCCTGGGTGCCGTGATGGCCTCCAAGGTCGACGGCGACCTCGCGGGCAACTGGGCGGGCGCGGGCCTTCCGCAGCTCACCCCGGTCCAGCTCGACCAGGCCAAGGAGGCGGTTCAGGTCGGCGCGGCGCCGGTGGCACCGGGCACGCCGCCCGAGATCGCCGAGAAGATCACGGGCGTCGCGCACGACACGTTCATCTCCGGCATGAGCCTGGCGAGCCTTGTCGCGGCCGGTGTGGCCTTCGTGGCCATCTTCGTCGCCTTCCTCACCAAGCGGGGTGCCAACGCGGAAGCGGGCGCGGGAGTCGGACACATCTAGTCCGCCCGTCGCTCACCTCTGTAGGCCATCTCCGGCCCGGCCCCGCCGAGTTCACCCGGCGGGGCTTTCGCCTATCAGGGTGACGCCGTTCCGTATGACTTTCATATCGGTCGCGCCGCAGGTCAGAGTGCTCTCAACTGGTCCGTGGGAAGCGGGCAGTTCGGTGAGTCCGGGGCGCGCTGCCGGAGGGGGGCAGCGCGCCCCGGAAGCCGGAGGAGAAAAGGTACGGGTCTGAACCGAACGGCCCGGGGTACCCGACTTCCGAGCCCGAACCGGCCGGCATTCGGCCGGCTCAGAGGTCCAGGGAGTTGATGATGACGGGCTTCGGTCACACCACGCGCAAGCACCCTCGCTCACGTCGCCGTACGGGGTCACGGAGCGGGCCGGACCGCGCGACGCTTGGAATCATCGGAGTCATCTGCGCGGTCGCCGGTTTCTTCGTGCTGGGGATCATCCTCGGCCCGCTGGCGATCGTCTGCGGATGGCTGGCCATGGGACGCCGCTGGAACGGCGCCCGCCCACTGCCGGCGGTGATCGCGCTCGTACTCGGCGCGATAGACACGATCCTGGCGATCGTGTGGATGGCCGGAACGGCGGGCCCCGGCAACGGGATGTTCTAGCCGGACAGTGAGAGACCGTGCTGCGGGTTGTTCGTCGGCAGCGGGTCGTGTGTGGCTGATCGCGCAGTTCCCCGCGCCCCTAAAGGCTGAAAGACAGGGGCGGAGCCCCGTCTTTCAGGGGCGCGGGGAACTGCGCGACCAGCCCCCACTCACCCGCACCCGACGAACACCCGCACACACCGCTCAACTCAGCCGCTCAACCGCTCCTCCGCAACGACAGACGCCGGCTCGGACAACGCGGCAACCTGCGCCCGCAGGGCGCGCACCTCCTCCGCCAGCTCCTCGATCGCCGCGGTCTGCCGCCGCTCCTCCACATCGTCCGACTCGAACCGCGATATGAACCACGCGGCGATATTGGCGGTCACGACACCGAGAAGAGCGATCCCGGACAGCATCAGCCCGACCGCTATCATCCGCCCGAGCCCGGTGGTCGGAGCGTGGTCGCCGTACCCCACGGTCGTCATCGTGGTGAACGACCACCACACCGCGTCACCCAGCGTCCTGATGTTGCCCTCGGGCGACTCCCGTTCGACGGACAGCACGGCGAGCGAGCCGAACATCAGCAGCGCCACCACCGCACCCACCACATACGTGGTCAGCCGTATCTGCGGCGCGATCCGGGCCCGCTGCCCGACGAGCAGCAGGGTGGAGACGAGCCGCAGCAGCCGGATCGGCTGGATGAGCGGCAACAGCACCGCACACAGATCGAGCCAGTGCGTACGGACGAACTCCCGCCGCCGGTCGGTGAGAACGAGCCGTACGAGATAGTCCAGGGCGAACAGCCCCCAGACCGCCCACTCCACCCTCGTGCACCAGGAGGTCACCTCCCGGTCGGCCTCGGGCCACACGATCGGCACGGCATAGGCAACGGCAAACGCCACCGCAAGCCCCAACAAGGGCCGCTGCGTACGCTGCTCCCAACGCTCCTGCGCCGACTGCTGCTTCATGCGCGCATAGTAGAAAACGCGAAGGGGCGGCGTGACCAGTGGCCACACCACCCCTACCGCACTGTGCTAGACGCACCTCTGGTCTTTTGGCCTTTCAGCGGCGCGCCGACCCGCGTCTTCAGGCTCGCGTCAACCCGTGTGCTTTTAGGGGCGCGGGGAACTGCGCGCCCAGCCCCCACGCACCCGCAGACAACAACCGCACCCCGCGCGGAGCCCTACGCATCTCCACCAGCGGCGCCGGGATCGGCTGCGGCGGCATCCAGCAACTGATACCGATCAATCGCCTGCTTGAGCACAGACCGATCAACCTTGCCCTCACGCGCGAGCTCCGTCAGCACCCCCACCACGATCGACTGCGCGTCGATGTGGAAGAACCGCCGAGCGGCCCCCCGGGTATCGGCGAAGCCGAACCCATCGGCACCCAGCGACTGGTAAGTGCCCGGCACCCAGCGAGCGATCTGGTCCGGAACCGACCGCATCCAGTCGGAAACAGCCACGAACGGACCCTCGGCCCCGCTCAACTTCCGCGTCACATAAGGAACCTGCTGCTCCTCCTCGGGGTGCAGCAGGTTGTGCCGCTCCACCTCGACGGCCTCGCGCCGCAACTCGTTCCAGGAGGTCGCCGACCAGACATCGGCTCGTACGTTCCACTCCTCGGCGAGGATCCGCTGGGCCTCGACGGCCCACGGCACGGCGACACCGGACGCCATGATCTGTGCCGGGACGGAGCCCGAAGTGCCTTCCGCGAAGCGGTGGATGCCCTTCAGGATGCCTTCGACATCCACGCCCTCCGGCTCGGCGGGGTGCTGGATCGGCTCGTTGTAGACGGTGAGGTAGTAGAAGACGTCCTCGCCGTGCGGGTGCTCGGCGGACGAGCCGTACATCCGCCGCAGCCCGTCCTTCACGATGTGCGCGATCTCGAACCCGTAGGCCGGGTCGTACGCGACACAGCCCGGGTTCGTCGAGGCGAGCAACTGCGAGTGCCCGTCCGCGTGCTGTAGACCCTCACCGGTCAGAGTCGTACGACCGGCGGTCGCGCCCAGTACGAAGCCGCGCGACAACTGGTCGGCCATCTGCCAGAACTGGTCGCCGGTGCGCTGGAATCCGAACATCGAGTAGAAGACGTACACCGGGATGAGCGGCTCGCCGTGCGTCGCGTAGGCAGAGCCGGCCGCGATCAGCGAGGCCGTGCAGCCCGCCTCGGAGATGCCGTCGTGCAGCATCTGGCCGGTCGGCGACTCCTTGTACGCGAGGAGCAGGTCGCGGTCCACGGCCTCGTACTGCTGGCCGAGCGGGTTGTAGATCTTCGCGCTCGGGAAGAACGAGTCCATGCCGAACGTGCGGTACTCGTCCGGCGCGATCAGCACGAACCGCTTGCCGATCTCCTTGTCCCGCATGAGGTCCTTGAGCAGCCGGACGAACGCCATGGTGGTGGCGATCGACTGCTGACCCGAACCCTTCTTCACACTCGCGTACGTCTTGTCCTCGGGCAGTGCGAGCGGCTTCGACCGCACGACGCGCGTCGGGACGTACCCGCCGAGCCCCTTGCGGCGGTCGTGCATGTACTGGATCTCCTCCGAGTTCCGGCCCGGGTGGTAGTACGGCGGCGCGCCGGACTCCAGCTCCTGGTCGGAGATCGGCAGGTGCAGCCGGTCGCGGAAACCCTTGAGGTCGGCGACGGTCAGCTTCTTCATCTGGTGCGTGGCGTTGCGGCCCTCGAAGTTCGGGCCGAGCGTCCAGCCCTTGACCGTCTGCGCGAGGATCACGGTCGGCTGGCCGCTGTGCGCCTTGGCCGCCGCGTACGCCGCGTAGACCTTCTTGTGGTCGTGACCGCCGCGGCCCAGGTGCAGGATCTGGTCGTCGGTCATGTTCTCGACCATCGCCCGCAGCCGGTGGTCGTGACCGAAGAAGTGGTCGCGGATGTACGCGCCGGTCTCGGTGGCGTACGTCTGGAACTGTCCGTCGGGCGTGGTGTTCAGCTGGTTGACGAGCACGCCGTCGCGGTCCTGCGCGAGCAGCGGGTCCCAACTGCGGTCCCAGACCAGCTTGATGACGTTCCAGCCGGCGCCGCGGAACTGCGACTCCAGCTCCTGGATGATCTTGCCGTTGCCGCGCACCGGACCGTCGAGCCGCTGCAGATTGCAGTTGACGACGAAGGTGAGGTTGTCCAGGCCCTCGCGCGCGGCGATGGACAGCTGGCCGAGCGACTCGGGCTCGTCCATCTCGCCGTCACCGAGAAACGCCCAAACGTGGGACTTGGAGGTGTCCGCGATACCGCGCGCCTCCATGTAGCGGTTCATGCGCGCCTGGAAGATCGCACCGAGCGGACCGAGGCCCATTGAGACCGTCGGGAACTCCCAGAAGTCCGGCATCGACCGCGGATGCGGGTACGACGACAGGCCGTTCGGCGCCTTCGACTTCTCCTGGCGGAAGGCGTCGAGCTGCTGCTCGCTCAGCCGGTCCAGCATGAACGCGCGGGCGTAGATGCCGGGGGAGGCGTGCCCCTGGAAGAAGATCTGGTCGCCGCCGTCGCCCTCGTCCTTGCCGCGGAAGAAGTGGTTGAAGCCCACGTCGTAGAGGGAGGCGGAGGACGCGAAGGTGGCGATGTGGCCGCCGACGCCGATTCCGGGTCGCTGGGCCCTGGACACCATCACGGCCGCGTTCCAGCGGGTCGCGTTGAGGATCTTGCGCTCGATCTCCTCGTTGCCGGGGAAGAACGGCTCGTCCTTGGTGGCGATGGTGTTGACGTAGTCCGTGCTGCGCATCTCCGGCACGGCCACGCGCTTCTCGCGGGCCCGTTCGATCAGCCGCAGCATGAGATAGCGGGCCCGCTCCCGGCCCCGCTGGTCGACGGCGGCGTCGAGGGAGTCGAGCCACTCCTGGGTCTCTTCTGGATCGAAGTCAGGGACCTGACTCGGAAGGCCGCCAATGATGATCGGGTTGCGATCGGGTCCGGAAGCCACGCTGTTCCTTCGCTCTCAGGGGGCCGCTTTTTCTCGGTTTTTCCCGGTTTTTTCTTGGGAGGTCTCTCTGGTTATCTGGGTCTCTGCACCGTTCCCCATCGTGTACCTCGGGGGCGGAAACGTCATCTCTACCGAGAGGTAACCGAGACGTTCGTCCCGTCTCCCCAAGGGCGGGCCCGGCAAATCGCAACGATACGCCCGACCCATGACGCGTACCGCAAAGCCTTTCGAGTCCCGTACCCTCGTAGGGTTCGTAAATCCACAAATGGGGCAGATTGGTGTGGTGTGCGTCACCAATGGCCAGGATTCTCTGCCTGGAGTTGCGGCGACACGGTCCGGATCGTCACCGTTTCGGCGGTCCCGACGGCCGGGTACTTGCGCGATCCGCCCCGCCCGTGTGGACTACGGCCAATGCTTCGCGCACGCGCGTGGCTTGAACTTCCCCAAGCTCCAGGCTTCGCCCGAGCAGGGGGAGACCCCATTACCGAACATGATCAGGAGGCAACCCGTGAGCGCGACCGCGGACCACGCGGAGGAGCGGACGAGCCTGGCCACCAGGCTGGGATTCCAGCCCGAGCAGGTGGTCCAGGAGATCGGCTTCGACGACGACGTCGACCAGGAGCTCCGCGAGGCCATTGAAGAAGTCATCGGCAGCGAGCTCATGGACGAGGAGTACGACGACGTCGCCGACGCCGTAGTGCTCTGGTTCCGTGACGACGACGGCGACCTGACGGACGCGCTGGTGGATGCCACCACGTACGTCGAAGAGGGCGGCGCCGTCCTGCTGCTGACGCCGAAGACCGGCCGAGACGGGTATGTGGAGCCCAGCGACATCGCGGAAGCCGCGACGACCGCGGGTCTGTCCCAGACCAAGAGCATCAGCGTGGGGAAGGACTGGAGCGGGACCCGGCTGGCTACGCCGAAGGCGGCCAAGTCAAAGCGGTGACGCTCCGCTGAGTTGGGCGGGGGTTCAGGGGTTGGCACCCCTGGGCCCCCGTTTTTCGTGCCTCGGCTTTCGTTGTCGGCTGCGGGTGCGCTGTGGCTGGTCGCGCAGTTCCCCGCGCCCCTGAATACTTCAGCCCCGCCGGCAAAGAGTCAGCCTCTCCGGCGTTTGAGGAGCGGGGGTTCGGGGGCGGAGCCCCTGAGTCAGTGACGGGAATGGGTAGGGGCGGCGGGGGCGAAAAGGGGTCTCTGCGTAGGGTGGGTGCCCCGAACGGCCCCACGGACCCCACGGAAGGGATGCAGGACCATGACGATCGAGGTCGGCGACAAGGCCCCGGACTTCGAGCTGAAGGACAACCACGGCGCCACCGTGAAGCTCTCCGACTTCCGCGGCGCCAAGAATGTGGTGCTGCTCTTCTACCCCTTCGCCTTCACCGGCGTCTGCACGGGCGAACTGTGCGCCCTGCGGGACAACCTCCCGCAGTTCTCCGACCGCGACACCCAGCT
Organism: Streptomyces sp. NPDC058697; assembly: GCF_042715345.1. NCBI lineage: Bacteria > Bacillati > Actinomycetota > Actinomycetes > Kitasatosporales > Streptomycetaceae > Streptomyces > Streptomyces sp. NPDC058697. Next base: position 92,406 of record NZ_JBHXSU010000013.1, on the reverse strand, counting down.
GCTCGCCGTCTCCAACGACTCCATCCACACCCTGCGCGTCTTCGCCGAGCAGGAGGGCCTGGAGTACCCGCTGCTGTCCGACTTCTGGCCGCACGGCGAGGTCTCGCGCGCGTACGGGGTCTTCGCCGAGGACAAGGGCTGCGCGGTACGCGGCACCTTCGTCATCGACAAGGAGGGCATCGTCCGCTGGACCGTCGTCAACGCCCTGCCGGACGCCCGTGACCTGAACGAGTACGTGACGGCGCTCGACAGCCTCTGATCCCGGCGTGATCCCGGTGTCATCCCCGCCTGATCGCGGCCTGATCCCGGCTCCGTGACCGGCCTGTGATGCCGACACTCTGGGATTCTTCACGCCCAGGGCCTGCGGCGGCGGGGAACCCCTCACTAGGATCGACACGTTGATCCGATACCAACGCACTACGGGGCGCACCGCCCCTGGACACCAATGGGAGGACTCGTGGGAGTCAGCCTCAGCAAGGGCGGCAACGTATCGCTGTCGAAGGAGGCCCCGGGACTGACCGCGGTCATCATCGGTCTGGGGTGGGACATCCGCACCACCACCGGTACCGACTTCGACCTCGACGCCAGTGCCATCCTCACGCAAGCAGACGGCAAGGTCAGCAGTGACGCCAACTTCGTGTTCTTCAACAACCTGAAGAGCCCGGACGGCTCGGTCGAGCACACCGGTGACAACACCACCGGTGAGGGCGAGGGCGACGACGAGCAGATCAAGGTCAACCTCGCCGGCGTCCCCGCCGACATCGAGAAGATCGTCTTCCCGGTCTCGATCTACGACGCCGAGAACCGCCAGCAGTCGTTCGGCCAGGTGCGCAACGCGTTCATCCGCGTCGTGAACCAGGCGGGCGAGGCGGAGATCGCCCGGTACGACCTTTCCGAGGACGCCTCCACGGAGACCGCGATGGTCTTCGGCGAGCTGTACCGCCACGGTGCGGAGTGGAAGTTCCGCGCCATCGGTCAGGGGTATGCCTCAGGTCTGCGCGGCATCGCGCAGGACTTCGGCGTCAACGTCTGAGCCACCCCGGGGTCGTCGTCCGGCCCCGGGCAGCTTCAATCCGCTTCACCTTTTTTCCGTCCGGCGTCGCACACTCCTAGTGCGGCGCCGGACGTGCTGGACAACCCAATGGCTTGACCGGGGAGGACAAGGATCATGGGCGTCACGCTCGCCAAGGGGGGCAATGTCTCCCTCTCCAAGGCCGCACCGAACCTCACACAGGTGATGATCGGGCTCGGCTGGGACGCACGCTCGACCACCGGAGCAGACTTCGACCTCGATGCCAGCGCGCTGCTGTGCAACTCGGGGCGGGTGCTCGGTGACGAGTGGTTCATCTTCTACAACCAGCTCAAGAGCCCGGACGGCTCGGTCGAGCACACCGGGGACAACCTCACGGGTGAGGGTGACGGCGACGACGAATCCCTCCTGATCGACCTCTCCAAGGTGCCCGCCAACGTAGACAAGATCGTCTTCCCGGTCTCGATCCACGACGCGGACAACCGCGGCCAGACCTTCGGTCAGGTCAGCAACGCCTTCATCCGGGTCGTCAACCAGGCCGACGGCCAGGAGCTGGCCCGCTACGACCTCTCCGAGGACGCCTCCACGGAGACCGCGATGATCTTCGGCGAGGTCTACCGGTACGGCGCCGAATGGAAGTTCCGCGCGGTGGGACAGGGGTACGCGTCCGGACTGCGGGGCATCGCCCTGGACTTCGGGGTCAACGTCTCGTAGGGCCGCCGGGTCCGGGGAAGGTGCCCCCGGTGACCGAAGGAGAGGCCGTCGCCCGCCGTGCACCGAAAGCAGTGTGGCGGGCGGGGCCGAAGGCGCTTCACTGGCGTCCGCACCCTCTGGACCTGCGACTCTCCGGGTGGGGTGGCCCGGCCCTCTCGTCCGAGGGGCCGTCCCTCTAGACTTTGTGGTCAATGTTTCGTAAAGCCGGGTACGGCGGGGGGAAACCCCCTCCGGACTTCGTCCGGGGATAGCCCCCCATACTCACGATTGGGTAGCCAGTGGTTCTGAAAACCTTCGGCTGGTCGTTCGCGGTCACCGCGCTCGGCTTGGTCGCAGCGGTGCTGATCGACGGATGGACCGCGTTCGGGATCGTGCTGATCCTGTCCATCCTCGAGATCTCGCTGTCCTTCGACAACGCTGTGGTCAACGCCGGAATCCTGAAGAAGATGAGTGCCTTCTGGCAGAAGATCTTCCTCACCGTCGGCATCCTGATCGCCGTATTCGGAATGCGGCTCGTCTTCCCGGTCGTGATCGTCGCGATCAGCGCCTCCCTCGGCCCCATCGAGGCGGTCGACCTGGCGCTCAACGACGCCGACCGTTACCAGGAACTGGTCACCGACGCCCACCCGTCGATCGCCGCCTTCGGTGGCATGTTCCTGTTGATGATCTTCCTCGACTTCATCTTCGAGGACCGTGACATCAAGTGGCTCGGCTGGCTGGAGCGCCCGCTGGCCAAGCTCGGCAAGGTCGACATGCTGTCGGCCTGCATCGCCATGATCATCCTGCTGATCACCGCGCTGTACCTCGCCCCGAAGGCCCACCTGCACGCCGGATCCGCCGACAAGGCGGAGACGGTCCTGCTCTCCGGCCTCGCCGGCCTCATCACCTACCTCGTGGTCGGCGGGCTCTCCGGCTTCTTCGAGAACCGTCTCGAGGAAGCGGAGGAGCGCGAGCACGAGCAAGAGGAGGAGGCCAAGCGCAGCGGCAAGCAGGTCTCCGCGGGGGCACTCGTCGGCAAGGCCGCCTTCTTCATGTTCCTGTACCTGGAGGTCCTGGACGCGTCGTTCTCCTTCGACGGCGTCATCGGCGCCTTCGCCATCACGAACGACATCATCCTGATGGCCCTGGGTCTCGGCATCGGCGCCATGTACGTCCGGTCGCTCACGGTCTACCTGGTCCGCCAGGGCACCCTCGACGACTACGTCTACCTGGAGCACGGCGCGCACTACGCGATCGGCGCCCTCGCCGGCATCCTGCTCATCACGATCCGCTTCGAGGTCAACGAGATCATCACCGGCCTCATCGGTGTCGTCCTCATCGCCTGGTCCTTCTGGTCCTCCGTCCGCCGCAACCGGGCAATCGCGGCCGCAGAGGGAAAAGCTGAGGCCTCGGACGACAAGGCTGAAATCTCGTCCGGGGTGTGACACAGCTCCGAGTGAGGAACGCTCTGTGAGGGGCGGCCGTCGAGGGATTCCTCGCGGCCGCCCCGGCGCATTCATCGAGGTGAACAGGGAAGCGTGGGGGCGGGAATGAGCTTCTGGGAAGGCCTGTGGCGCGGCCGGTCGACAGACTTCGACTCGGGCAGCGCGGCGACCAACGCCATCGAACTGACCAAACGGAACCAGACGATCTCACTCACCAAGCAGGGCGCGGCCACCGGCAACCTCCGCATCAACCTGTCCTGGCGGATGCGCACCTCCGACATAGGCGGGTCCCAGCGGGACAGCCTGCTGCGCCACCCCTTCAAGGCCTTCAAGCCGGACGTGGTGCAGGCGCACACCCAGAGCATGGTCAACGTCGACCTCGACCTGGGCTGCATGTACGAGCTGGCGGACGGCACCAAGGGAGTCGTCCAGCCACTCGGCGGCTTCCTGGGCGAGCTCAACGGCGCGCCGTACGTGAAGCTCAGCGGTGACGACCGCTTCGGCTCCGGCTCGGGCGAGACGATCTTCGTCAACCTCGACCACCGCGAGCAGATCAAGCGGCTTCTGGTCTTCGTCTACATCTACGACCAGACCCCCGCCTTCGACCGTACGCACGCGATCGTGACGCTCTTCCCGAGCAACGGCCCCCGGATCGAGATCGGCCTCGACGAGCGGCACTCGCAGGCCAGGTCCTGCGCGGTCGTCATGATCGAGAACATCAAGAACGAGCTGGTGGTGCGGCGCGAGGTGAAGTTCGTGTACGGGTTCCAGGCGGAGCTGGACCGGCTCTATGGGTGGGGACTTCAGTGGGGTCGCGGTTATAAGACGAAAGCCGACCGCTGACCACGCGCTGCCGCTGGGCTTGGCAGTGGCGCCTCAGGGCTCGGGGGGTCCGGTTCGGTGGCGGCCGCGGGTTGTTTGTGGCTTGTCGCGCAGTTCCCCGCGCCCCTGAAGGGCGCGGGGCGCCCCTATCGGCCGATGAACTGGGGGCCCTGTGGGGGCAGTCTGAAGTCCGGGTCGGGGAGGGGGGCCACCGGCTGGGGGTAGCCGTAGCCGGAGTGGGCGGTTGCCGGGGCGGGCTGGGACGGGGCCGTCTGCGGGTAGCCGTAGGCGGGCTGGCTGGTGGGCTGTGGGTAGCCGTACGCGGGCTGCACGGCGGGCGGCTGCTGCCGGGTGGGCTCCGGACCCGCGGCGGCCGGTGGATAGCCGTAGGCCGGCTGCTGGGGCATCGGGGGCAGCTGCGTGTGCTGCTCCGGCGGCAGCGGCTGCGCACCGGCGGGCGGGCCGGGCAGCGCGGACGCCGACTGGTCCCCGCCCTCGGACTCGTCCACCGAGATGCCGTAGTCCGACGCCAGCCCCTGCAGGCCGTTCGTATAGCCCTCGCCCAGTGCCCGGAACTTCCAGCCCTCGCCGCGCCGGTACAGCTCGCCGCAGACCAGCGCGGTCTCCTCGCCGGTCTGTGGCTTGATGTCGAAGTACGCCACCGGCTCGGCGTCCCCGAGCACGGCGTCGTACAGCAGGATCCGCAGGGCGCTGACCCGGTCGAAGGTGACGCCGTCGGCCGAAGCGACAAGGAGAATTCGGCCCACTCCATTGTCAAGGCCGACGAGATCCGACTGAATCGTGTCGGTGAGCCCCTCGGCGAGACCCTCGTTCACGCGCTTCTTGCCGAGTCGCCAGACCTTGCCCGAAGGATGCCGGGGCTGGTTGTAGAAGACGAAGTCCTCGTCGGACCGCACCCGACCGTCGAGGCCGAGGAGCAGCGCGGAGGCATCCACGTCCGGGACACCCCGTCCCGGCGTCCAGCGCAGCACGGCGCGCACCGCAGTGGCGTCCAGCGGGACGTTCGACCCCTTCAGCATCGCGTGCGTCATGCGGTCATCCTGCCTTCTCGGTCCTGGTCACGACAACGCGGGGTGACTTCCCGACCGGCCCGATCCGCGGAGGGAAGACACAATGGTGTTTGCCTGCGTTACCTGAATTTCATGCCCGGTGGGAACCCTTGACATGGATCTCTACGTACTATTACCGGCCACATATCGTCAGGCCGCCTAGCCGCCCCGGGGGAGACTCATGCGTCATTTCGGGCACATCGCCCCTGAGGTGCGGGAACGCCTCTTCCACCAGGAGCCGTGCGTCTTCACCGCGGACTCCTCGGCCAGAATGCTGGCCGTGGCTCTCGGAGCCACCCTCTACAGCCCTGCCACCAGGCCGAAGCTGGCAGACGACATCGTGAAGCAGACCGGGCGCGGCGTCGTCTCGATGGTGCTGTGCCTGGAGGACTCGATCGACGACGCGGAGGTTCCGGAAGCCGAGGCGAACCTGGTCCGGCAATTCGCCGACCTGGCCGAACGCTGCCCGGAGACCGAGCTTCCACTGCTGTTCGTCCGGGTCAGAGCGCCCGAGCAGATCCCCGACCTGGTCGGGCGGCTCGGCGGGTCCGTCCGCCTGTTGTCCGGATTCGTACTGCCGAAGTTCACCGAGGAGCGCGGGATCCCGTTCCTGGAGGCGCTCACCGCGGCCGAGGCCGCGAGCGGACGACGGCTGTTCGCGATGCCGGTCCTGGAATCGCCCGATCTGCTGTACCGCGAGTCGCGGGCGGAGACCCTCGCCGGGATCTTCCGGGCCGTCGACAAGTACCGCGACCGGGTGCTCGCGCTGCGGCTCGGCGTCACCGACTTCTGCTCCGCGTACGGACTGCGCAGGGCGCCCGACATGACCGCGTACGACGTGCAGATCGTCGCGTCCGTGATCGCGGACGTGGTGAACGTACTCGGCAGGGCCGACGGCACCGGATTCACGGTGACCGGGCCCGTGTGGGAGTACTTCAGGGTCCAGGAGCGCATGTTCAAGCCGCAGCTGCGGCGCAGCCCCTTCACCCCGGAGGCCGAGGACCTGCGCGCCCTGCTGATCGAGCACGACATGGACGGTCTGCTGCGGGAGATCTCCCTCGACCGGGCCAACGGACTGCAGGGCAAGACCTGCATCCACCCCTCGCACGTCCTGCCCGTGCACGCCCTGTCCGTCGTCAGCCACGAGGAGTTCAGCGACGCCCAGGACATCCTGCGGCCCGAGCGGGGCGGCGGGGGCGTGCTGCGGTCCGCGTACACGAACAAGATGAACGAAGTGAAGCCGCACCGCGCCTGGGCGGAGCGCACCCTCCAGCGGGCCGAGGTCTTCGGCGTCGCGAACGAGGACATCGGCTTCGTGGAACTGCTCGCCGCGGGAATCCCCGGCTGACGCCCCCAGCACGCCTCTCTACGCTCACCGACACCCGCAGACACCCGCAGACACCCAAGGAATCCATGAACAACGCTGTGAACGACGGGGGCGGGGCAGGGGTCTGGTCGGCGACCGGATTCCGCCCCGGGACCAAGGCCGGGGCCGGCGCGGGCCCCGGCACCGGGAGCCCGTCCGGGACGCCGGGCGGAGCCGACGGTGAGACCTGGTCCGGATGCTGGGTCGCCGAGCGGCTCGGCGTCGAACTCGTCGGGGACGAGGGCCTCGGCGAACTGCTCGGACTCGCGCTGCGGCGCAACCCCAAGCGGGCCCATCTGCTCGTGTCGCACGTGCTCGGCAAGCACATACCCCAGTCGCCCGCCGTCGTGTACGGGTACGGATTCGCGCTCGGGCTCCGCGTGCGCGACCTGCTCGGCGAGGACGAGGCGCGCCGGGCCGTCGTCCTCGGGTACGCCGAGACGGCCACCGGGCTCGGACACTCCGTCGCGGACGGCGTCGGCCTCGCGCCCTGCCTCCACTCGACCCGGCGCCCGGTCGACGGCGTCGCACGGGCGGGCGGCTTCGAGGAGTCCCACTCGCACGCCACCTCGCACCTGCTGCTCCCGGAGAACCCGGACCTGCTGGCCGACGAGGGCCCACTGGTCCTCGTCGACGACGAGTTCTCCACCGGCAACACCATCCTCAACACCATCCGTGACCTGCACGAACGCTATCCGCGTGACCGGTACGTCATAGTCGCCCTGGTCGACATGCGCTCGGCCGCGGACCTCGGACGCCTGGACGACCTCGCCCGCGAGATAGGCGCCCGCGTGGACCTCGTGACGGCGGCCTCCGGCACCGTACGGCTCCCTGAGGGGGTCCTGGAGAAGGGGCAGGCGCTGGTCGCGCGGTACGAGTCCGAGGCGGAGGCCTCCGCCCAGGAGGCGCAGGAGGCCCAGGAGGCCCAGGGGGTGCAGGGGGTGCCCGCCGGGCCCGCCGGGGCCGCCCTCCGTGTCGAGCTGGGATGGCCCGCGGGGATACCCGACGGCGGGCGGCACGGCTTCACCCCCGAACATCGCGTACGCCTGGAGGGCGCCCTGCCCGCCATGGCGGCCCGTATCGCCGAAGCGCTCCCGTCCGACGCCCGCCGCGTCCTCGTCCTCGGCTTCGAGGAACTGATGTACGCGCCGCTGCGGCTCGGCGTCGCCCTGGAGAAGCTGACCGACGCCGAGGTCCGCTACTCCACGACCACCCGCTCCCCGGTGCTCGCCGTCGACGACCCCGGCTACGCGATCCGCACCCGGCTCGTCTTCCCCGCCCACGACAACCCCGCCGACGGCCCAGGCGATCGCTACGCCTACAACGTCGCGGGCGCCGGCTTCGACGCCGTCGTCGCCGTGGTCGACTCCGCCGCCGACACGCCCGAGCTGCACGCTCCCGACGGCCTGCTGGCGGCGCTCGCCGTGCACACGCCCAGCGTGCTGCTCGCTGTCGTCCCCTCGTACGCGCCGGCACGGCCGTCCACCACGTCGCCCACTGAAAGGCCATCCATGCTGCCCGAGCCCCTCCGCGGCCCCGACTTCTCCTCGTACGCACCTGACGAGGTCGGCTGGCTGCTGCAGGATCTCTCGGACACGAAGCTGGAGGCGCCTACCGAGGAGCGCGAGGAGGCCATCCAGAGCGGCGGCGCCCACTACGCGGAGTCGCTCCCGGTGGAGTACCAGCCGAGCGAGGCGTACCAGGAGCTGTTCCACAACGCGCTCGCCGTCTCGGCCACCCGCATCGCGCAGGCCGTCGGCGTCGTCACGGAGACCGTGCTCGCCGAGCGGTCCCCGCGCCCCGTCCTCGTGTCGCTCGCCCGCGCCGGCACCCCCGTCGGCGTCCTGATGCGCCGCTGGGCCCAGCACCGGCACGGCGTGGACGTCCCGCACTACGCCGTCTCCATCGTGCGCGGCCGCGGCATCGACGCCAACGCGCTGCGCTGGCTGGCCGCCCACCACGACCCGGCCGACATCGTCTTCGTGGACGGCTGGACCGGCAAGGGCGCCATCACCCGCGAACTCGCCCAGGCCGTCGAGGAGTTCGAGGCCTCCGACGGCATCACAGGCTTCGACCCGGAGATAGCAGTCCTCGCCGACCCCGGCTCCTGCGTGCGCACCTACGGCACCCGCGAGGACTTCCTCATCCCCTCCGCCTGCCTCAACTCCACGGTCTCCGGCCTCATTTCGCGTACGGTCCTCCGCGCAGACCTGGTCGGGGAGCACGACTACCACGGCGCGAAGTTCTACCGCGAGCTCGCCGACGTGGACGTCTCCGTCGCCTTCCTGGACGCCGTTTCCGACCGCTTCGACGCGGTCGACGAAGCGGTCGACGCCCAGGTCAAGGAGCTTCTCTCCACCGACCGCAGCCCAACTTGGGAGGGCTGGGCGGCAGTCGAGCGGATCAGCGAGGAGTACGGCATCCACGACGTGAACCTCGTCAAGCCCGGTGTCGGCGAGGCGACCCGCGTGCTGCTGCGCCGCGTCCCCTGGAAGATCCTCGCCCGGGCCGGAGCGGGCGCCGACCTCGACCATGTACGCCTGCTCGCCGAGCAGCGGGGCGTACCCGTCGAGGAGGTGGCCGAACTCCCGTACACCTGCGTCGGGTTGATCCACCCCAAGTACACCCGCGGCGCGACCGGCGCCGACGGCAAGGCGGTGTCGGTCTGATGACGAACGCCGCTCCGATGGCCAACTCCGGTTCGCTGCCCACCTCTTCACCTTCGCCCAAGGTGCTGGTCGCCAGCGATCTCGACCGCACGCTCATCTACTCCTCGGCCGCACTGGCCCTGACCATGCCGGACGCGCGGGCGCCCCGGCTCCTCAGCGTCGAGGTGCACGAGAGCAAGCCGCTGTCCTACATGACCGAGACCGCGGCCGGACTCCTCGCCGAACTCGGTGACGTGGCCGACTTCGTACCGACCACCACCCGCACTCGCAAGCAGTACCAGCGCATCCAACTCCCGGGCCCCGCCCCGAAGTACGCGATCTGCGCCAACGGCGGCCACCTGCTCGTCGACGGTGCGACGGACGCCGACTGGCATGCCTCGGTGACCGAGCGCCTCGCCCGCGAGTGCGCCCCGCTCGACGAGGTGCGCGAGCACATGGAGGCCACCGCCGACCCGGCCTGGGTACGCAAGCATCGCCTCGCCGAGGACCTCTTCGTATACCTCGTCGTCGAGCGCGAACTGCTCCCCGAGGACTGGGTGAAGGAGCTGGCCGTCTGGGCGGAGAACCGCGGCTGGACCGTCTCCCTCCAGGGCCGCAAGATCTACGCCGTACCGAAGCCGCTCACCAAGAGCGCCGCCATGCGGGAGGTCGCCCGCCGCACGGGAGCGACCCTCACCCTCGCGGCCGGGGACTCCCTCCTCGACGCCGACCTCCTCCTGGCCGCGGACCGCGGCTGGCGCCCGGGCCACGGCGAACTGGCCGACGCCGGGTGGACGGCGCCCGGGATCACCGCCCTTCCGGAACGGGGGGTCGCCGCGGGCGAGCGGATCCTGAGGGAGTTCTTGCGGGAGGTTCGGTAGGACTGTTGGCAGGGCTGCTGGTAGGAGTGGGCGGCGGAGGCGGTTGACCGGCGGACTTCGGTAGGGGGCGCCTGAGCGGTGGCCGTGCTGGACGGCTCAGGCTGCGCCGCCTTCTCCTTGTCCCCGGTCTGCTCCTCCTCCTTCGCGCGGCGCCGCCCGCCCGGGCCCGGCCTGAACAGCCGTACGCCCGCGAGGAGAAGCACCGCGAGCACCGCCCCCACCAGCACGACCTTCGAGTACGTCGACACATAGCCGGTGACCTCCGACCAGTTCTCGCCGAGCAGATAGCCGGCGAGGACGAAAACGGTGTTCCAGATCGCGCTTCCCAGCGTGGTCAGTCCGAGGAACACGGACAGGCGCATGCGCTCGACGCCCGCGGGCACGGAGATCAGGCTGCGGAAGATGGGGATCATCCGGCCGAAGAACACGGCCTTGGTGCCGTGGCGGGAGAACCACGCCTCCGTCTTCTCGATGTCCGAGACCTTCACCAGCGGCAGCCGGGCCGCGATCGCCACCGTACGGTCGCGGCCGAGCAGCGCCCCCACGCCGTACAGCGCGAGCGCGCCTATGACGGAGCCGGCCGTCGTCCACAGCAGCGCCGCGAACAGGTTCATCTGCCCGGTGCTCGCCGCGAACCCCGCGAGCGGCAGGATGACCTCGCTCGGCAGGGGTGGGAAGAGGTTCTCCAGGGCGATGGCAATTCCCGCGCCCGGCGCCCCTAGCGTCTCCATGAGGCTGTTGATCCACTGCGGAGCACTGCTGTCCGGCGCGGCGGCTGCGATGGCTGTCATGCCCCCACGCTAGAAAACCGAAGCTGAAGAGAGCCTGAGGACGACAGCAGGGTGCCTGGTCCTTGTGGTGGACGACGGCAGGGATTCGTGCGGTCGTCCTCAGGGATCCGTGCGGTCCCGGGTGGTGGGTCAGCCGCAGCAGCCCCCGCCGCAGCAACCGCCTCCGCCACCGGCGCTGGGGCGGGGTGCGGGTGCCGAGGCCGAGCCGCCGACCGCGACCGTCGACAGCAGTTTCACCGTGTCGTCGTGGCCGGCCGGGCAGGCCGCGGGGGCGGACGACTCGGCCATCGGACGGCTCTTCTCGAAGGTGTCTCCGCAGGTCCGGCAGCGGTACTCGTAGCGAGGCATGGGCACAGGTTAGCGGGTGCCCCGACCGTCTCCCACGGGCCCGGCTTCGGCTCCCGGGAGAGCGGGCTCGCCTCCGGCGGGAGTGGCGTCGCCCTTTGCCCCAGGCAGGGCCCTGGCTCCGCCCCCGGCCCTCAGCCGCTGCTCGCGGGCGGCCTGCTCGGGATGGCGGGAGCGCCAGTACGGGTTGTCGTGCGGCAGGGCCGAGCCGACGCGTCCGTACATCCCGAAGAACATCAGCATCACGCCGACCACAAAGCTGAACAGCACGTTCTGGATGCGGAAGGCGAGGAAGTTGAGGTCCGTGTCGAGGAGGGCGAGGTTCACGAAGCCGCTGAGGATGAACAGGACACCGAGGATCATATTGAGCGTCGAGGCGACGTTGCCGCCGATCACCATGCCCACGAAGAGCAGCAGCCCGACGCAGATCGACAGCACGCTCAGCGCGCCGTTGGTGTTCAGCCCCGCGACGGTGTCCCCGCCGGTGTCGAAGAAGCCGACCTTGTCGATCAGCCCCAGGATGCCGAAGGCGAGCAGCACAAGACCCATCAGCCCCGCGCCGACCCGGTAGAACTTGCTGAGACGGTGATCGACCGGCAGATGCTCATCGAGCCTGATCCGCCGCCTCGGCGCCGTACGAAGCACGTGCGTGGCCATATCCGCCTCCTCGGGTCCGAGCGGAGGCCGTGCCTATCCTCAGCATCCGCCCCGGACGCCCGAACCGCCACACTTGGAGCAGGTCTGGAAGGCGCCGGGTAAGCAGCAGCGCCCCTTCAGGGGCGCGGGGAACTGCGCGCCAAGCCCCCACGGCCCCGCACATACGCGACGGCCTGCATGTAATGCGTAACCCCCACGGCCCCGCACGTCACCCACGTCACCCACGGCCCGCATGCCATGCATCAGCCGCCCCACGGCCCCGCACGTACTTCACCCGCCCCCAGCGGAGCGCTCACGCTCCGCCCCCACGCTCCTCCCGAATCTGCGAAACCACCCGCCCCACGGTCCCCCGCACACCCTCCAGCTCGGTCAGGAAGTGCCAGTAGTCGGGATGCCGCCCCTCCAGCGTCCCGATCGCCCGCTCCAGCCGGGCCACCGAGTCGTCGAGCGGCCGCGCGTGCTGGGGGTCGGGGGTGTTGCGCCCCGACATGGCCAGCCGCTGCGCGTCCCGGATCGCGAACCGCGTACGGTCGATCTCCCGCTGCGGGTCCTTCGACACCTCGTTCAGCCGCCGCAACCGGTCCCCGGCCGCGGACACGGCCTCGTCGGTCGTGTTCAGCAGCGCCCGGACCGTGGACAGCAGCGAGGTGGCGTCCGCCCAGCGCTGCTCGTCCCGCGCGGTCCGCGCCTCCGCGAGCTTCCGCTCGGCCTGCCGGACGGTCTCCGCGGACTGGTCGGGCACATGCTGCAGGTCCTGCCAGCACGCCGCCGAGAACCGCCGCCGCAGCTCGCTCAGCACGGGCTCCACCTGCCCGGACCGTGTGGTGAGCGCCTGCGCGCGGGTCCGCAGCGAGACGAGGCGCCGGTCGATCTCGGCGGCCCGCTCCGGCAGCCGCTCGGCCTCCGCGCGGACCGCCTCGGCGTCCCGCGCGACCCGGTCGGCGCGCTCCAGCGTCTCCGGTACGCCGTGCTGCCCCGCACCCTGGTTCAGCTTGGTCAGTTCCGGGGCGAGGGCGGCGAGCCGGGCCGCGAGATCGTCGGCCTTGAGCTCTGTTCCCCGTACGGCATCGAGTGCGTTCGACGCGGCGAGCAGGGACTGGCGGGCGCGCTCGACGGCCGGGGCGAGGCGGGCGAGCTGTGTCTCCGCCTTGCCGAGGAGTGGGCCGAGCCCCTGCTCGAAGCGGTCCAGCTCCTGCTTGACCCGGGCCAGCTCGTCCTTGGCCTTCGTCAGCTCGGTGCGCGCGTGGGCGGCGACGGAGGCCTCAAGATCGTCACGGTCGAGGTCATGGGCGTCGACCGCACTGATGTACGTACGACTGGCCTCGTCGATGCGGCGGCCGAGCGCGTCGAAGTCGGAGACCGCGCGGCGGGCGGCGGGGGAGTCGTCGACGGCCGTGATCGTCTCGATCGAGATCCGCAGATCGCGCTGCGCGGTGTCGAGCTCGTAGAACGCTGCCGCCGCGGCGTCCTTCGCCGCCTGGGCCTCGGCCCGCTGGCTCTCGGAGCGCCCGCCGAACCATCGCCGGGTGCCGCCGCCGGCGAACGCGGCGGGCAGTGTGAGCGCGAGCAGCGGGAGCGGAAGAAGAAGCAGGGCCAGCAGGTCACGGCCAGCCCGGCCGACGCGGCCAGCACCGTGCGCCCCCGTGCGCCTGAACCCGGCACGGGGGCGAGGAACTTGCTGTGCGCATGGCACAAACGGTGTGTACGGCTGCGAAGGTGTCGCCGTCACTTCCCTCTCCCGTGCTGTCATCCGTCCTGCCCCGTGTCATTCTCCCACCAGGTAAGGACGAACACACGGGCCGGTTAGTTCGCCGTACGCACGGTGACTTTCCCGTCCTTCGTGTGGGCGGACACCACATGCGAACTGCTCTCGTCACGGGGTACGGACACATCCACTGCGCCGTCGTCGGTCCCGGTCGTGACGCGGTACGTCGCCTCCGGCAGCCCGATGGTCAGGGAACCGTCGTCCCCGCGCGCCGAGACCCGGTCCGGTACGACGGTGAGGTCGAGCCGCACCGACCCGTCCTGCGTGTTCACGTCCACCCGCCGGGAGTCGACGCGGGTCGCCTCGACCGAGCCGTCGTCGGTACGGAGAGTGAGCGCCCCGGCCACGTCCTCGACCCGTACGGAGCCGTCATTCGTGTGGATGTCCAGCGAGTCCTTGAAACCGCCGGCCTTCACGCTGCCGTCGTCGCCCTTCACGACGACCGCCACGTCACGCGGCACCTCGATGCGGTGCTTCGCCGAGCAGTCGGCGACCACACCCGAGCAGTGCATACGGAGCTTGAGCGTGCCGTCCTTCATCGCCCAGGTCACCTTGGGGTCCCCACCGATCGCGACCCGCCCCTCGAACCAGCGCGTGACCTGCACCTTCTCGACATCCGCGGCGACCAGCTCAAGCGCCGAGTCGTCGGAGTCGACGGTCAGCGTCCGCCCACTGAACGCGAAGGCCCGCTTCTCCGGATCCTTGTCGTCCCCGGCACTGGCCCCACACCCGGTGGAGAACACTCCGACGGCGACGACACCCACACCGACGGCAACAAGAGACCGCCGCGACCCACGGCCCCCACCCCGCCCGCCCACAGACCCCACACCACTGCTCGAAGACGGCTTGCTCGAAGGACGCTGAAAACCACTCATGACGGGACTCCCCCAGATTCGAATGCCCTCGGCCCCTCGCTGCGGCCCGGACATACCTCGACCGTACGGAGCCGGGGCTCACCGGGGGATCCGGGCCACTCCCGGGTTGGGGGTGGGGTAAACCCCCGCATCAGAGGGGGGCCGGGCCGGGATCGCGCCCGGCCTCCGTCCCCCGGTAACGGGTTTGCGAGGCACCGCCCCGGGCAATGTAGGCTGTCGACTCGTCCCGGGCGCGTAGCTCAGCGGTAGAGCGCCGCCCTTACAAGGCGGATGTCGGCGGTTCGAAACCGTCCGCGCCCACCAGTCCGAGGACATGAACGAGGCCCAGGTCAGCCGGTGTGATTCCGGGGACCTGGGCCTTAGCCGTTGCCGGTGGTTCGCGGCTGCCGTGCCACTCGGATGCCAGATGGGCCGCGTGGAGGTCACCTCACCTTCTTGATCTGGCCGTCGACGTAGCCGGCGATCTTGTTGTTGCGACCGTTGGCGAGGCGCTGATGGGCCAGTGCGGCTCAACGGATGATTGGGCCGTGCGGCGCATCAGCTCAAGGATGTTGAACTGGACGAGGTCTCCGAGATAGGCGCCGCGCACGCACCACAGATGTCAGACCGGCCAGGAACCCACGACTACGCCGGACTCGACATGAGTGTCTAATCGAGTGACAACGGCGACGAACAGCGGTGGACGCCCACGAACATCCTCGGACTATCCCAGCAGCTCAGAGCCGCACCGTCCCAAGGCATCGCCCCCTCATACGGTCGTCGCCAGCAGCGTGGCTGAGGCTGGAAGGTGCTGACGCAGACAATGCCCTCCGATACGGTCCCGGTCCATGGCGAATGGCAACGGTGTGCCGGAGAAAGTGGCGTGGATCCTGGTTCGGGAAGCCCGAGTGTTGGTGACGCGTAGTCACGGCAGAGATCGCTTCTACTTCCCGGGCGGTCATCGTGAGCCGGGCGAGTCCGACGGCGAGACCCTGGTGCGGGAGATCGACGAGGAACTGCAGGCAACGATTGACCCCGGTTCCATGGTGCACTTCGGCACTTTCGAGATCGGCGAGGGCCATCCGGATCACGACCCCTTCCGGATGATCTGCTACACCGCCGACCACCATGGTGAGTTGACCCCGTCGAGGGAGATCGCAGAGAAGGCGTGGTTCCGCCACGCCGATCGGGACCGAGTCTCGGCCGTCGACGAGATGGCTTTCGACGCACTTCACGAGGCCGGGCGGCTTTCCTGATCCCGTAACCGCCGCACAGCAGCGAAGCGCAGCAACCACCACGACCGCAGCCGACCGCCAGCAACCGTCGATGGCCGCTGAGCTTGAGCTTGAACGCGGTTGTCTTAGCTGCTGACAGGGCTTGATTGTCGCGGTACGCCGGTGTCATGAGGTGCGTGCAGGGCGGGGCTTGAGCGAAGAGCGTAGGCAGTTCCGCGAAGAGATCCGGATGCCGGCGTTCGAGCGGTTTGCCGTGGGTGAGCCGAGTTCGGCGATCGCGAATGAGTTACGGGTCAGCCGCTGTAGGCGGTAGTGCGCGTCTCTGGGCGAGATGCTTTGCTCTGCACATGCAGGCTGTCTACGCAAGCCTTGTCGCTGTGTTCGGCACGCTACTCGGCGCAGTGACCACCTACGCGTTCCAGCACCGCGCAGCTGAGTCCGCGACGCGCAGCTCCCGGGCAGATCGCCTACGCGAAGAGCGGCTGGCCACCTACAGCGCCTTCGCGGAGGCTGTGACGGACTATCGAAGTAGCCAATACCGGCGGTGGGAGCTCATGCAACTCGATCCAGGGAGCCCCGAGTCGACAGCCGCGACACTCGAATCGCACCGCCTGCGTTGCGTCACTCGACAGATTCGCTGGCGTATTCAACTTCTAACTGATGACCAGGAGCTCGTGCGGCTGGCGGACACGGCAGTCATCGAGGCAAGGGACATGGGTTCGGCTGATGATGTGACTGACCGCAAGCGTAGACATGATCTCACCGGCGTAGCTGTCGAGCACTTCGTTCTTCACGCTGCCACGCACGTGCGCTGACCCAGTTCTCAATCGTGAGACAGCAGAGTGCAGCTGACCACCCGCATGGCGTCCGTCTCAGGTCCAGTCTCATTCATCGCTGTTCACGGGTATTCAGACAAGACCGAAACCTGTACCCGCTCTCGCAGTTGCACGCACATGAACGCAGGTGAACGGCCCCGTTCGAAAGTCCAAGCACCACCACCACGGTTGGAAATCGTGTTGGTGGGGCGGATCCGAGTCGAGCGCGGCGGTGGGATTGTCAGACCCCGATGACAGTGTGTGCGGCATGGAGACACCCATTGCCCCTGACGGCGGGGATGAGGAGCATGCCGTCATCGCGCACTTCCGGCTGGCCAGTGACGGTTTCGGCGATGTCGGCCAGCGCGAGCAGATCTACGCAGCTGAACAGGCGATGGAGACAGCGACCGAGAAGGCAGGCGTCGGGGAGGTCGACGGGAACGAGTTCGGAGGAGGCGAAGCCGTCGTGTACGCCTACGGACCCGATGCCGATGCTCTGTTCAAGGTCCTGGAGCCGACACTGCGCAGTCTGCCGTTCCGGCCGGCACACGTCCTTCTCCGGCGGGGTGACGTCGAGACACGTGTTGATTTGTAGGCCTCCCGCCTTGGGGCGACGAACGCACCACAAGCGCACCAGATATGGCGGGGAGCAGCGGTGGACCACGGGAAATGCAGCCAAGCCCGGCGACGCTACACCGCAGGCCTTCGCCCGGGTCGGCGCCCGAACCAGCCCTAAAGAGCCGCAGCTTCCCAAGCTGGGAGCGTGACCGTGTTTGTGGGTTGGCCGGCGTCAGCTTTCCCAGCGTTCCTCGCCGCCGGGCCCGACGGTGACAGGGGTGATGCCGAGTCCGATCAAGTGCCATGACTCAAACTGCGGGTCGGGTCCGACACGCAAGCCAGCACCATTGCGAAAGTCGATGGTCAGGGTGCCGCGGCCTTGGACGTCAACGGCTGTGATCAACTGCCCGAAGAGGTCGAGCACCGGGGCAAGATGTGCGCCAGTCCTCGGCTTCAGTTCGTGCCATTCGCCGCCTGCGTCGTGGAGCAGAAACGGCGTCTCCACGATCAACTCCGCATCCACACCGCGCCCCTCGCCCTCTATGGACGTCCGCAAGCTGAGCCGCACCTGGTGATCGAACGCCGTGCGCTCCACAACGGACCCAACCAGGGGCGTGGGCACCTTCACTCCGCCTCCCGGGCGACAGCGCCCAGTTCGGCCAGCCGCTGACTGGCACAGCACCGGTGAGCACAGACTACCAGCAGGCCCGCGAGGTTCTCGGCGTACGCCTGAGGGAGGTGCCCCTCATGGCCGCCGACGGCCGGCTCACCGGTACCCAGCTCGCACAGCGGCTCGGCTGGCCACACTCGAAGATCTACAAGTTGGAGGGCGGGCGTCAGACCGCGACCGTCGAGGATCTCCGTGCCTGGGCTGACGGAGTCGGCCACCCCGATGCCTTCGACGAACTGGACGCGCGGCTCAAGGGGTTCGAGTCCCACATCCGTTCCTGGCGCCGCCAACTGGCCTCAGGACACCGGCCCGTACAGGACACCTGGAACCTCGAGGTCGGCCGGTCGAAAGTCATCTACGCGTGGGAGGAGGCAGTTGTCCCCGGCCTGCTCCAGACGGCCGACTACGCGCGCCACATGTTCCTGCGATACGCAGACCTTCAGGGTTCGGTGCGGGACACCGACGCTGCGGTGCGAGCGCGGCTGAAGCGACAGACGTGGCTCTACACAGGCGGCCACAAGTTCCACGCCTTGATCTGGGAAGCAGCCCTCCATGCCCTGATCTGTCCCCCGGCCGTCCTGGCCGGCCAGCTCGACCGCCTCGCGGGCACGATCGGCATGGACACCGTGGAGCTGGGGATCATCCCGCTCGGCGCATCCCTCAAGATCCCCACGGCGAACGGCTTCTGGATACTGGACGACAGGCTCGTCATCGCCGAGGACTGGCACGCCGAGCTGTGGCTGGACGACGCCGACTCCGTTGCGACCTACCTGAAGGTCTGGCGCACTCTGCGGGAGTCCGCGGTGTACGGGGCCGAGGCGCACAACGTCATCAGTCGCGCTCGGCGGACGTTGAATCCGCGCGATTTCATTGTGTGAACTGGACTGTGTGCGTGACGAAAGGGCTGCCCCTCGCAAGGCGGATGTCGGCGGTTCGAAATCGTCCGCGATCACCAGTTCCTGGACATGAACGAGGCCCAGATCGGCCGGTGCGAATCCGGGGACCTGGGCCTTGTGCGTTTTTCGGTGGATCGGGAGCGGGATGCCCACGTCAGGGAGCTACGCGGGGTCCGAGGGGCTCGGCGGGCGGGCGGGTATCGGGGCGACGAACTGCTCGATGTCTATGCCCTGGGATCTGAGGTGGTGCTCCGCGTTGTCGGCCAGGCGTCGGTAGTACGGCCATGTGGGGATGCCCGGCCAGAAGGCGTCCCGGTGTTGGAGGAATGATCCGGCGGCGTACTTCATTCTGGTCAGGGAGGGCGCCCAGAGGTCGAGTATTTCCTTTTCGCTCACATATTTCTTGTGGCAATACAGGCCCGCGGCATCCAGCGCGGCCAACGCCCGATTTGCGCTGGCATAGTCGGGCTCGGTCAGATCCTCGATTCGGCCGGCTCGCGCGTGCAGTTCGAACAGGACTCGTCTGCCGTTCTGCAGATCAGGACTGATCAGGAGCTCGTGGAGTTTCAGGAAGACGTCTCGTTGATCCTTGCGTCTGCTGATGAAGAGCGAGACGAGGCTAAGGGTGACTGCGATGGTCGAAATGGTGATCGACAGCATTCTCTTCCAGTCTCGGTCGGGAATCCCTCGGTGCTGCGGGGCGTCATGCGGCATGCGTCATGGAGCATCGCCCGTCGCGTTCGGTGTGGTCAACGGCGTCCGGTGCAGGTGAGTTGTGTGCCTTGTCCTGGGTCGGCCGGGTCTCAACAGGTCTGTGTGACCAGGGCGTTGACCCAGGCCCCGTGTGTCAGCACAATGAGCGCGCACTCTTGAGAGCGCTCTCAGGGTGAGTGCTCCTCGTGCGTTTGCCCGCAGTTTCGCCCGTACGTTTCCCAGGGAGAGTCATGGTCGGCAGGCAAGGTTCGGGGTTCAGTCGTCGTGCGCTCATCGGTGGTGGGCTCGGGGTCGCGGGGGTCGTCGCGGTTGGTTCCGGGGTGGCGCATGCCTCCGGGGGGTCCGGTCGGCGGCGTGGGCTTGGGTTTTTGGGTGCTGCCATGGATGGCTATCCGGAGCATGGGCGTGTTCGGCTGGCGCAGAGTTACAGCGATCAGGCGGGGCTCTTCAGTACGGCGTTCACGTATGACAATGCCTTGGCGGTTTTGGCGCAGTTGGCGGGTCGTACCGCCGGTGGGCTGGGCAGGGCCGTGGTGC
This sequence comes from Streptomyces sp. NPDC058697, assembly GCF_042715345.1. NCBI lineage: Bacteria > Bacillati > Actinomycetota > Actinomycetes > Kitasatosporales > Streptomycetaceae > Streptomyces > Streptomyces sp. NPDC058697. The sequence continues at coordinate 72,614 of NZ_JBHXSU010000013.1, read as the reverse complement.
TTGGTGATGCGTTGCTCTACGCCCAGGCGCATGATCCGGGGTACGACGACGGCAGGTTGCGGCAGGCCTACAACGTCGGGCCGTACACCTTCTTCGACGGGTCGCTGCAGCCGGACGGGTTCGTGCGGGCCGACGGTACCGCCAACGTGGGTACGCAGTTCGGGTTCACGGGGACGGCCGTGGGTGACATGGCCTGGGCCGGGATCGCGCTCAGTGCCCTTGCTCGGCGGACCGGGGCCCGTCGTTTTCTTGAGGGTGCTGTGCGGATCGGTGCGTGGATCGAGCGGAACGGGCGCACCGACGAACCCCTCGGGGGCTACAAGTTCGGGGTCAACGGGGCCAACGAGAAGCTGCCCTTCACCTCCACCGAGCACAACACCGATCTGGTCTGTCTGTTCGGTCGGCTCGCCCTGCTCACCGGAGACCGGGTGTGGCGGGAGCCGCGTGCGCGGGCCGAGGCCTTCGTCGAGAAGATGTGGGAGCCGGACGGGGGCTTCTTCTACACCGGCACCAACGACGGGGTGACGGTCAACAAGTCCCCGATCCCCGAGGACACCCAGACCTGGACCCATCTCGCCCTCGGCTCCCGGCCGGAGTCCCATTCGTACTCCCGCTCGTACTCACGGTCCCTCGACTGGGCTGCGGTCGAGCTGGCCGTCGTCGATCACGCCGGGCGGCGGAACAGTACGGTGCCGACGGGGCAGACGTACGAAGGCGTCACGTTCAGCTCCGCCAGTCTGGTGGCGAACGAGGACGCCCCGATCGCCGAGTTCCAGCCCAAGCCCGACCGCAGTGGGGTGTGGTTCGAGGGGACCGCTCATCTTGCGCTCGCTCTGCGGGATCGGAGCAGGGCCGGAGATGAGGCGCGTGCCCGGCGGCTGGTCGCCAGTATTGAACGGGCTCAGGATCTGCTCGGTGCCGGGCAGACCGTCGGGGGTCGTGCCCTTCCTGAACGTTCCGGTGTCGTCTCGGCTAGCAGCCCCCTCGACACCGGGTTCGGCTTCGGCTACTACCCGTACCGGCACGTGGGGGCCACCGCGTGGTACCTGCTGGCGGCTACGCGCACCAATCCGCTGAAGGCCTGAGCTGGAGGGCTTGAGCGGAGGGCCTGGGCCGAGGGCCTGAGTGGAGGGTCGGTCGCCGGTCGTCGCGAAGTCTCAGGGGGCGGCGGAGCGGTCCTCCGCCTCTGCCTCCCGTACGTGCTTGAGCGTCATCCGGGCGTCCACCTTCTCCGCGGCCGCGACCTCCGCCCAGAAGCGGTGGCAGGTCACGAAGACCGTGAGTTCGCGTTCGCGCTCGCGGAGTTTCTCCACCTCGGCCTGTTCGTCGGCCGTCCAGCCGGGGGAGGCGGGGCGCTCCACCTTGCGCCAGCCGTGGTCGTCGCTGAAGCCGTCCAGGGGCTCGACCGACCAGGGGAGCCGCTTCAGGAGGGCCAGAAGCTCGGCCCGGACCTGATGCAGCTCCTCCTGGCCGGCCAGGAGGTCACTCGGGAAGTCATAGGTCGTAGCCACGCGACAATGCTACGCCTGTTCGATTTTGGGATGCGAGTTCCTTGGGGGACTTCACGCGAATGTGTCGCGGTGGTGGCCGCCCTCACGGCCACGGCGCTCTGTCGGGCTCCTGGCGTTGTCGGACCCCCGTTCTAGGGTGGCCGCCATGGACAGCGCAGAGACATCGCAGGTGAGACTGCACGCGTGGGCCGACGGCGACTTCTGGCTTCTCCAGAGGTCCAACAGCCCCGAGATGACGGAGCACTTGGGCGGTCCGGAGACCGAGGAGAAGCTCATCGACCGGCACCGGCGTTACGTCGGTCTGGGGCCGGGGTGCATGTACCGGGTCACGTCGGCCGGCACCGGCGACACCGTGGGCTCGATCGGCTTCTGGGAGCGGGAGTGGCGGGGCGCGAAGGTGTGGGAGACCGGGTGGGGGGTCCTGCCCGAGTTCCAGGGACACGGGTTCGCCGCGGCGGCTGCCCGCGCGGTCGTCGAAGAGGCGAGGGCCGCCGGAGAGCACCGGTACCTTCACGCGTTTCCGAGCGTCGATCACCCCGCGTCGAACGCGGTCTGCCGCAGCGCCGGATTCGAACTGCTCGGTACGGCCGAGTTCGAGTACCCGAAGGGCCACTGGATCACGTCGAACGACTGGCGGGTGGATCTCGGCGAAGGCTGACGTGGAGCTCGGAGCCGGGGGCGATGTCCATGGTCGTTTCCTTCGTGATCCATGGAGGCGTCGCCGTTCCCGGGCGCGATGTCAGTGCCGCGCGCGAGACTGGACGTATGTGCCGCAGCATCAAGACTCTCCGACCGCCCGTCCTGCCCGAAGAGGCCACTGAGGACGACATCCGCGCCGCCGCGCTCCAGTACGTCCGCAAGGTCTCCGGCTTCCGTGCCCCGGCCGCGCACAACCGCGAGGTCTTCGACCGCGCGGTCGACGCGATCGCCGAGGCGACCGCCGAGCTGCTGGACGGGCTGGAGATACGAGGGCAGAGGGCCACCGGCAGCCGCCACGCCGACAGCCGCCAGGCAGGCTGACCTGCTGACCTGCGCCTGCCGAACGAGGCGCGCAGCCACTGGCGTACGTAGCCACTGGTGCGGTCAGTCAGTGGTGTGCCCACCCGCGGGCGTGCCCGCCCCGGCCGCATACGCCTCAGGCGCCCGGGCCCGCTTCGGGCACCTGCACCTGAACCTGCGCCGGTACCGACACCGGTACGGGTGCAGCCACAGCTGCCGGCGACGGCCTTCGCATCAGGAACGCCGCCCCCGCCCCCGCCCCGAACAGCGCCACCAGCGAGACACCGGTGGCGAGCCACGTCGCGCCCAGCCACTGGCCGCCGAAGTAGCCGAGGGCGACGCTGTACGCGGCCCAGGCGAGCCCCGCCAGGATCGACCACGGCAGGAATTCGCGGACGCGGCGGTGCGCGGCGCCCGCGCCGAGCGAGACGACCGAGCGGCCGGCGGGCGCGAAGCGGGCCAGGACGACCAGGGCGCCGCCACCCCGTGCGAGCGCCGCGCCGAGACGTTCCTGCGCACCTCTCAGGCGGCGGGAGCGGGCGATGGCACGGTCCAGGCGCTCCCCGCCGCGCCAGGCCAGCCGGTACGCCACCAGGTCGCCGAGGACCGAGGCGGTCGCGGCGCAGAGGGTCAGCGCGAGGAGGTCCGGCACGTGCGCGGTCGGGATGTCCGGCACGTGCACCGCCGCCGCGCCCGTACCTGCCGCGGCCGCCGTCGCCGCCGTGATGACGAGGACGCCGCTCGGCAGTACCGGTAGAAAGACGTCGAAAAGGACCGACAGAGCCACCACGGCATAGATCCATTGGCTGTAGATCCATGGGCTGCCGGACAGCGACCCCACACTCTCAAGCACCCGAACTCCCCTGTGTCTCCCCCGTAGGCCCGAACCGTGCCGTGAAACGCCGCGATGTCGCGGGGGAGCGGCAGGAGCGGCCTGTGACAGCCATACAGCGTACGCCTCGGGTCCGACAGGAGATCCACAGGGGGCACGTGCGTTCGCCACATCATGTTCACCCGGCTGCCGCTCCCCGGCGGGCGGGCCCGCGCCGCGTCCCGTACCAACGGAAAGGGGCGACCAACGGTGTGAGGAGCGGAACCGGCGATGGTGTCAGGACTAGCGGCAGTACGAACAGGTCGGACGGGAAGAGCGGGAGCAGTTGGTCTCGTGCTGGCGTCCGCCGCGCTCGCGACCGGCGCGGGCGGTGCCCACGGCGCGACCGGCGGCGACGGCGGCACGGTCGAGCCGGGCGGCGGTACCGGCGGCAAGCACGGCTACTCGATGCGGACGGACGCCCGTTTCGCCCCGCCCGGCGCCTTCGTTCCGTCGGCGGCCGTCACGTACGACATGAGGCTCGTGCCCGCCGGATCGTGGATCGAGGTGGGCCAGCGCAGTGCGGAGCGTGGTGCCACGACGGTGAAGCTGCGGGTGACCGGGCTGAAGGCGGGCCACGAGTACGGCGTGCATGTGCACCGGAAGCCGTGCGGCGCCGATCCGGCCGCCGCGGGTGGGCACTACCAGCACCGGCCGTCCACGGACCCCGCCGCCGTGAACCCCGACAACGAGGTCTGGCTCGACTTCACGGCCGACTCGCGTGGGGCGGGTGGGGCGAGTGCGCGGCACGACTGGAACTTCCGGTTCGGCGAGGCCGGGTCCGTCGTGCTGCACGGTGAACAGGGTGGTGCGGGCGTGCGGTTGGCATGCTTCACGGTGCCGTTCGGCTGGGCGTGAGCCGTCTGCTCCGCCGGGTGTTCGTCTGTGTCTGTGTCTGTGTCTGCGGGTGCGTTGTGGCTTGTCGCGCAGTTCCCCGCGCCCCTGAAGGGCGCGCCCGCCCCCGGAGCCACAAAGGGGGGGCGGGCGGCGACCGTCAGGCCGTGACGGGCTTCGACGAGTGCTTCCCGTCCGAGGATGAGGACGAGGGTGAGGATGACGACGAGGACGAGGACGAGCGGCCCTTGAACAACCGGTCCAGGCCGAACGCGCCCGAGCCGGTGAAGACCAGCAGGAGCATCGACCAGGAGTACATGGCCGCGCCCTCGCCGTTGTTCCTGATCGGCCAGAGGTGCTCGGGCTGGTGGACCTTGAAGTACGCGTAGGCCATCGCGCCCGAAGCGATGAACGCCGCGACGCGGGTGCCGAGGCCGAGCAGGACCAGGCTGCCGCCGACGAGTTCGATGACGGCCGCGTACCAGTTGGGCCAGGCGCCGGTCTCGACGGTGGAGCCCTTGCCGTCCAGTCCGCCGAGTACGCCGAGGAGCGAGACGGCGCCGTGGCAGGTGAAGAGCAGGCCGATGACCATGCGGAACAGGCCGATGGCGTACGGCTGGGCGCTGTTGAGGCGTCCGGTCATGTGGAGAGAACTCCTTCGGTCTGAATCCGGTCCCGGAAAGGGGCCGGTGTGGGGGACGGAACCGAGTGAGTGCTCCACGTTAGGTCTGCCTAATCGATGCTTGCAAGTTCAACTTTTGGCCATGCTTGTGCGTGTGCTGTGGGTTCCGGATCCCCCTCGTGGCCTTGTCCCGCTTGGTCCGCGGCCGTCCGCAGAACCGCCCGCGCCACCGCGTCGGCGTCCGACAGCGTGACCGAGTCCACACCGGGCCTGACCCCGGCGGCGGTCACCCAGTGCACACCTTCCGTAGGCACTCCGATCGCGAACCGCCTTGCGTGCACGCGTCCCTGACGGTCGATCAGACAGTAGGGGCGCTGTGTTACGTCCAGCCCTCCGGTTTCGTAACCGTCCACCGTGTGCGGGCGGCACTGGCCCGTCTTCAGGAGCCGGGCGAGGAGTTCGTCGGCCGTCCGCCTGAGGTCCGGCTCGGGCAGCCGTGCCTCGACGAGCGTCGTCGCCGTCACGGTCGAGCCGGGTACGTCGGGGGAGTGCGCCACCCAGGCCCCGCCCTCGGCCCGCACCTCCAGCCGCGGGCCCAGCACCTCCAGGACGCCCGCCTCGATCAGCGCGGTCATCTCCTCGATACGGCGCCGGGGCGGGCCGATCGAGAGGAACGCGTTGAGCGGGGTGTACCAGCGGTCCAGGTGCTCCCGGCGCGAGGCTCCCCCGAGCCCTCCGTGGTCGACGATCTGCCGCAACTCGTTGCGCAGGTCGCGCAGTACGTCGAGAGCCGCCTTGAGGGGACCGTCGACGTTGCCGAGCGCGGCCTGCGCGGCGTCCTCGCGGAGATGGCCGAGGAGCCACTCCCGGAAGTCGCCGGGACCGGCGAAGACCCGGCCGCCGTACGGCCGTGAAATCCGGTCCCAGGACCAGCGGTCGGCCTCCGCGATCCCGAACTCGGCCAGGACCGGCGCCTCTTGGGGATCACGATGGGGGACGGCGAGGAAGCGCTCACGGAAGCCGCATATCGGGGTGGTGCGAGGTCCCAACAGCCCCTCGTAATAGACGGTTTCGACCTCCTTCGCCACCAACGGCCATATCTCCGTGAGGAAGTCCGGCGCGTCGCCCGAGTCCGCGCGCTTGCGGAAGCGGGAGATGACCTCCGGGGTGAGGACGAGCGGCACGTGACGCCCGTACGGGCCCTTCGCGTTGTCGCCGCGCGCCTGGTACGGGATACCGCGGCGGGAGCCGGCCCGCAGGTGCGGCTCCCGGCCCGAGGGGAGGTAGCGCAGGCCGGCCGGGGTGCGCTCGAAGCGGCCGCCGCGGGCCGTCGTCAACAGCGCCATGTGGTCGAAGAAGTTGAGGCCGAGACCGCGCAGAAGGACGGTCTCGCCGGGAGCGACGGAGGAGAGGTCGAGGTCCGCCGGGTTGGCGGGCGGGACATGACGCAGGCCGTGCTGGTCGGCGTACGCGGCCAGGCGCTGCTGTGCCCGGTCGGCCACGGCCGGCAGATGGCCCTGGGCCAGGACCACGGCGGACAGGTCCGGGATGGTGCGGCCGTTGTCGAGTACGAGGATCTGGTGGCCGTCGGCCGTCTCGTCGAGGCGGGTCGCGCGCGCCCGGTGCGTCAGGACCCGCAGCGCGGGCGGTGCCCCGCGGACCACCTCGCCGAAGACCCACTCCAGGTACTGCCCGTACTGGGCGCGCGTCGGATAGTCGTCCGGGCCCAGCTCGCCGTCGGCCCAGGTGTGCAGGCTCGGGCCGGGGCGTATCGGGCCCGAGCAGTCCACGCTGTCGTCGGTGAAGAGGGTGACCTGCGAGGCGACGGTGTTCATCAGCAGCTCGGCCGGCTGGGCGGTGCGCCAGACCCGGCCGGGGCCCGGCGGTGACGGATCGACGACATGGACCGTCAGACGGGTGCCGGGAGCGAGGAGCTCGGGCGCGGAGGCGCAGAGGCGTTCCAGGACGCTGGTACCGCGGGGGCCCGCGCCGACGAGCGCGACGGACGCGGCCCGACCTCTCCCGGAGTTCGCGGTCTCCGTCGGTGCCGTGGTCTCCGTCGGTTCCGTGGTCCGTGCCGCGTCCGTCGGCTCCGCGGTCGCTGCAGACAAAAGTGTGACTCCCGGACAGGTGGGGCGCTGGGGCGCGGGGCAGAGCACACCGTCCGCCGGAAGCGGACGGTCCGCATCATCATGCCGTCGCGTGCCACGGGAGCCGAGCCCTGGAACGGATCAACCGGGCCGGTTGTGGGATGCGTCACGAGCACCACGGGCAACAAGCGTGTGCATCACGGGCAACGCGGCAGCACTGGGGCAACGAGGGCAACGAGGGCATCGTGTGCAATAAACGTATGCAATGTGTCCGTGTGCTAGCTGAGTTCGGATTCGACGATCGTTCGCAGCCGGGCCGCGCCGCCCCGTTCCTGGCGCGCCTGGTCGAGCCGCAGACGGGCCGAACGGCCGCGCAGGGTCAGTGTCATGAGCTGGTTGCCGAACCAGGGACCGCCCGTTTTCCGCCAGTCGACGGGTGGACGCCCGAGTCTGCCGTGCCGGGCGAAGCGGCGGCCGATCGCGCGGCCGACGCCGCTCCAGCCGAAACGGAAGCCGATCCTTATCGAGAGCGGGATGGAGTTGTGGACGGGGGAGCAGGTCAGCTGGAGCACCCGGGCGTCGGGTCCCGGGCCCTCCCGCCAGACCGGCTCGGCGATGTACGCGTGGTGCACGTCCCCGGACAGCACGCACACCGTCGCCGGGGCCTGCGGTCCCGAGCCGGCCTCGGCGATCAGCTCCGCCAGCGCGTCGAACGACGTCGGGAACGCCGCCCAGTGCTCCAGGTCCGCCGCCCGCCGCAGGTTCTCCCCGAACCGGGCCCAGCGCTCGCCCCGCTCGCCCCGGCACAGCGCGGCGTTCCAGCCCTCCGCGTCGTGCACGAGGTTGGGGAGCAGCCAGGGCAGGGAGGTGCCGATGAGGAGATGGTCGTACGAGCCCGGCTCCTCCAGCACCTGCTCGCGCAGCCATGCCTCCTGGGCCGGGTCGAGCATCGAGCGGTTCTTCTCGTCGAGGACGCGGGCCGCGCGGGAGTCGACCATCAGGAGCCGGGTACGGCCGAAGTCGCGGCGGTAGCTCCAGCGGACCGAGGCCGGGTCCGTGTCGGCCCGGGCGGCGAAGGTGCGCAGGGCGTCCGTGCCGTCGGGGGTGGCGCGGACCGCTTCGTACAGGGGGTCCTCGGCGAGGGTCTCGGGCGGGAGGTTGCCGAGGTGCTGGTGGACCCAGTACGACATCAGGCCGCTCAGGATCCGCTCGCGCCACCAGGGCGTGGCCCGCATGTCGGCGACCCAGGCCTCGCTGGTGTTCCAGTCGTCGATGACGTCGTGGTCGTCGAAGATCATGCAGCTGGGCACGGTGGAGAGCAGCCAGCGGATCTCGGGGTCGAGCCACGATTCGTAGTAGAGGTGCGTGTACTCCTCGTAGTCCGCGACCTCGGCGCCCGGCGGTTCGTTCAGCCCGCGGCGGGCCTCCAGCCAGCGGCGGGTGGCCTTGGAGACCTCGTCCGCGTACACCTGGTCGCCCAGCAGCAGCAGGACGTCCGGGCGTTCGCTCTCCGGGTCCGCGGCGATACGGGCCGCGAGGGTGTCCAGGGCGTCCGGGCCTCCCGGGTCCTCCTCGCCCGCGGCCGGGGCGGCCCAGCGGCAGGAGCCGAAGGAGACCCGTACGGTCTCGTGGTCGTCCACCGGGGTGTGGATGACCGAGGGCGGGAAGCGGGAGTCGGGGAGCGGCCAGACCTGTGCCCCATCGAGCAGCACCTCGTACGTGGATGTCGTGCCCGGGGTCAGTCCGGTGACCGGGATCAGGGCGTAGTGATGGCCCGCGATCTGGAACGTACGGGTCTTGCCGCCCGCCCCGTCCGGGCAGCGCACCTCGGCGGTGCACGGGCGGCTCGCCTCGACCCAGATGGTCGCGGCCGAGCCGTCGACGTACCTCAGCAGTGGACCCAGGCGCAGTCCCGCCACGCGATCACTCTCCTCCGTCGCCCCGTACGGTACGGAACGACGGAGGTGAGCGGGGAGGTTCCGTGCATGGTGCAGTTGATCAGGGGCCGATCGGCCGCACATCAGTTGTCCGTCAGCTGGCCATCTGCCGCCTTTTGCTGCCGGTCGGCCGTCGGTCCGCTGTGGATCAGTTGGTGATCAGCAGCCGCTGAGGACCGAGCTGAGCTTGCTCTTCTCCGCCGAGTCGACGGAGAGGTCGTAGTAGTACTTCACCTGGACCCAGGCGCGTACGTAGGTGCAGGCGTAGGCCGTGCGCGACGGCATCCACTCGGCCGGGTCCTGGTCGCTCTTCGACTGGTTCACGTTGTCCGTGACGGCGATGAGCTGCGGGCGGGTGAGGTCGTTGGCGAACGCCTGGCGGGTGGACGCGGACCAGCTGTCGGCGCCGGAGTCCCAGGCCTCGGCCAGCGGGACGAGGTGGTCGATGTCGAGGTCGGAGGCGGCGGTCCAGGTCGCGCCGTCGTAGACGGAGTACCAGCTGCCGCTGGTGGCCGCGCAGGCGGAGCTGGTGACGACGTTCGTGCCGTCGCGCTTCAGGACCGTCTCACGGGTGTTGCAGGTGCCGCTGATGGTGATCCAGTGGTTGAACAGGTCGCGGTCGTAGCCGGTGCGGTCCTCGGTCGCCACGGTGAGCGAGGCGAGGTAGGTGCGGGCGGTGGCGGCGCTGACCGGGGTGGGCAGCGCGGCGGAGGCGGTCGGGCCGTTGAAAAGCCCGACCATGGCTATCAATCCGGCGAAGGCGGCCACTAGACTCAGCCGTCGACGCGCGTAGATCTTCGGCATGCGAACTCCCTTGGGGTGGGGGGAAGTTGACCTGCGAGCGACTGAATGCTCGCGGTGGCCGGTTTCCGGGAGATGTGCGTCAGGTGAGAAGTTAATGACGTGTTCATGACACAACAAGAGGCTGGGCGGGACTTTCGGGATTTCGTCGGCCGCCCTGTTGTGGGTTCGTGTGGAATGGGGTCTCTGGGGTGGTAGCGGGATCGGGTCTTCGTTTTGTACCGTGGGGGAACAAAGTGGCTCCCGTCCGCACTCCCTGACCGGCGGGCGGGGCCGCCTTGTCCCCCCGGGGGTCAGGGAACGGCCCCGCTCGGGACCCCTCTTCCACGCTTTGGAGCATGCCGATGACGGCGTCAACCGTGCTGACCGCCCGTGCCCTGCTGCTGGACATGGACGGCACCCTCGTCAACTCGGACGCCGTCGTCGAGCGCGTGTGGCGCCGCTGGGCCGACCGGCACGGGCTCGACGGGGACGAGGTCATGAAGGTCGTCCACGGGCGGCAGGGGTACGCGTCGATGGCCGTGCTGCTGCCCAGCCGGCCCATGGAGCAGAACTACGCCGACAACGCGCGGATGCTCGCCGAGGAGACGGCGGACATGGACGGGGTTGTCGCGATTCCGGGGGCCGCGGAGTTTCTTGCCTCGTTGCGGGGGGTGGTGGCGCATGCGCTCGTCACGTCCGCGGATGTTGCGCTGTCCACCGCGCGGATGGGGGCGGCGGGGCTTTCGCTGCCGGAGGTTCGGGTCACGGCGGAGTCCGTGGGGGCGAGCAAGCCGGATCCTGAGGGGTTTTTGAAGGGGGCGGCGGAGTTGGGGGTCGCGCCTGAGGAGTGTGTGGTGTTCGAGGACTCGGGGGCGGGGATCTCGGCGGGGCGCTCCGCGGGGATGCGGGTTGTCGGGGTTGGGCCCCGGGCTGGGTTTCATCGGCCGGATGTTGTGGTGCGGGATCTTCGACAGGTGGCTGTTGAGGGGTTGGGGGGTGGGGTGGTTCGGCTGCGGGTGGGGTGACCCGGGGGTCGGTTTGCGGGTGCTGGGGGTTCTGCGGGGTGCGTGCTGCGTGCTGCGGGCTGTCGGGTGCGGGTTGTGTTGGGCTTGTCGCGCAGTTCCCCGCGCCCCTGGGATGGGGTGGGCTGGGGTTTGGTGTTGGGTGCGGCTGAGTGGGGGCTGGTCGCGCAGTTCCCCGCGCCCCTGAAAGCCCGGGGTTCGGCTGTTTGAAGGGGCAGGTCCGGTTGCCGTTGGAAGCCTGGGGTCCGGCCGGTTGAAAGGGGGGGCCTCCGGTGCGTTCGCTAGCCGGAGCCGGAGCCGGAGCCGGAGCCGGAGCCGGAGCCGGAGCCTTTGAGGCCGGAGGCTCGGTGCCTTCAAGGCCCAGGGGTTCGACCCCTTCGCCGCCCGGAGCCCGGAGCCTTCGAGCCCGGAGCCTCGGTAGCTTCAAGGTCCAGGGGGTTCGAACCCCTCGCTGCCTGGAGACCGGCGCCCGGAGCGCCATGAGCCGAGTCCGGCATCCGGTGTCTTTGAGGTTCAGGGGTCGGTGTCCTCAAGGCCCGATGCTCGGCGTCTTCCAGGCGCCGGGGGCCGCGTCATCGAGGCCCAGGGTTCGGCCCCTTCGCTGCCCGGAGCCCGGCGCCCAGAGCCGCTGCCCGGTGTCCTCAGCTTGGCGTTCGGTGTCTTCGAAGGGCACAGGGGTTGGGTCCTTCGAGGTCAGGGCTTGGCTTGGGGCTCTATGGTTCTGTCGTTTCTGATTCCAGGCGGGTGCGGGTTTCTTTGTCGTATGTGCCTGTGTCCTCGTTGTTGATGTTTCGGGTCAGTTGGTAGTTGCGGACGGCGTTTTCGGTTTTGTTGTCGTAGTCGCCGTCGGGGGTGCCCGTGAAGAGGGCGACCTGCTGGAGGCGTTGCTGGAGTTCGGTCACCTCGGGGCCCTCGTCGCCGCGGCGCAGGGTCACGGGCTCGGCCTTCTCCGGTGGGGTGGAGGGCGGGCTGGTCGTGGGGGTGGGGGCGCCCGTCGACGGGGCGCGGGTCGTGGCGGTCGGGCGCGGCGGCGCCGGCGAGGTCGTCGAGCGCGTCGGTGACGGTGTCGCGCTCGCGCTGCTCGACTCCGACGGTGAGGGCGACGGCGACCCCGTGGGCGACTCGGAGACCGACGGCGACGGCTCCTCCAGGGGCGTGTCCGGCACGCTCGCCCGTATGTCGTCCGGGGCCGCACTCTCCCGCGACGGCGCGTCGTACGAGAACAGTCCGCTCGCGAACCCCGCCGCCGCGACCACCGCCGCCGTGGCACCGGCCCCGACGAGTGCGAAGCGGCGGCGTCGGCCCGTGCTCTCCGTGGGGTCCTCGGCCCGGTCCAGCTGACGAGCCTCCTCGAAGAGGCTCGTGTTGGGAGCGGGGGGATGAGGGAGCGCCGTCGCGCGGGGCAGCTGGGCGGTGGCGGTCGCGTCGGCCGGCTGCGCTTCGGGCTCCGCCCTCGTGGGTGGCGGCTCGGATGGGGTGCCGTACCTGTGGTCCTGCCCGTACCCGTGCTCGTCGTCCGTGCCGTCAGGCGCAGGAACACCCGCCGGCGTCGACCCCGCCGTCGTCGGGTCCAGGTCCACGTACGGGCGGATGCGCAGGGGGTCGAAGTCCTCTGCGGCGGCGGCCTCTGCTGAGCGGGTCTCCAGGAGGGCGTCCGCCGCCCGGCGGGCGCAGTCGCACGTGGGGGAGCCCCCCGACTCCCAGGGCGCCCCGCATTCCGGGCATATGTGACCGTTCCGGTCGTTCACGTGTGGGTTCCTCCCCGTACGAACTCCAGCGATTATGCAGACACCCTCCACACAATCTCCCGGTTACCCCCGGAATCCCGGACTCCGTAGCGGATTCAACAGGCCATAACCGGTCACACCGACCAGGATGGAAGAGGAAACGGGACTCTCGTGGCCGGGAGGTCTTCATGGCCGAGGATGCGCACGGTGCGAACGACACGAACGGCATGGACACACCGAAGGCGGCCCACCCCACCCGGGACCATTCGCACGGTGCCACCGCCGGTCAGGAGCACCCGAAGGGCGGCGTCCTCGTCTCGATCGGGGCCCTGCTGCTCGGACTGCTGCTCGCCGCGCTCGACCAGACGATCGTGTCGACCGCGCTGCCGACCATCGTCAGCGACCTGGGCGGCCTCGACCACCTGTCGTGGGTCGTCACCGCGTATCTCCTCGCCTCCACGGCCGCCACCCCGCTCTGGGGCAAGCTCGGTGACCAGTACGGACGCAAGAAGCTGTTCCAGACCGCGATCGTGATCTTCCTGATCGGCTCCGCGCTGTGCGGCATGGCGCAGAACATGCCCCAGCTGATCGCCTTCCGCGCCCTCCAGGGCCTCGGCGGCGGCGGACTCATCGTGCTGTCGATGGCGATCGTCGGCGACATCGTCTCGCCCCGCGAACGGGGCAAGTACCAGGGCCTGTTCGGCGCGGTCTTCGGAGCCAGCAGTGTCCTTGGTCCGCTGCTCGGCGGGCTGTTCACCCAACACCTCAGCTGGCGCTGGGTCTTCTACATCAACCTCCCCATCGGGATCGTCGCGCTCGCCGTCATCGCGACCGTCCTGCGCATCCCGGTCCGCGCCCAGAAGCACACGATCGACTACCTCGGTACGTTCCTGATCGCGGCTGTCGCCACCTGTCTGGTCCTCGTCGCCTCGCTCGGCGGCAACACCTGGGGCTGGGGCTCGCCGCAGATTATCGGCCTCGCGGTGCTGGGTGCCGTCCTCGCCGTGGCGTTCGTGGCCGTCGAACAGCGCGCCGCCGAACCCGTACTGCCCCTGAAGCTGTTCCGGATCCGCACCTTCACCCTTGCCGCCGTGATCAGCTTCATCGTCGGCTTCGCGATGTTCGGCGCGATGACGTACCTCCCGACGTTCCTCCAGGTCGTCCACGGCATCTCGCCCACCATGTCGGGTGTGCACATGCTGCCGATGGTGGCCGGACTGCTCGTCTCCTCGACCGTCTCTGGGCAGATCGTCAGCCGCACGGGCCGCTGGAAGGTGTTCCCCATCGCCGGTACGGGCGTCACCGCGATCGGTCTGCTGCTCCTGCACCAGCTCGACGAGAACAGCTCCGCGGCCGAGATGAGCTCGTACCTCCTCGTGTTCGGCCTGGGGCTCGGCCTGGTCATGCAGGTCCTCGTGCTGATCGTGCAGAACTCCGTCTCGTACGAGGATCTCGGCGTCGCCACCTCCGGCGCCACCTTCTTCCGCTCCATCGGCGCCTCGTTCGGTGTCGCGATCTTCGGCACGGTCTTCGCAAGTCGGCTGGCCAGCGAACTGACCGCCGCGCTCCGGGGGCAGGACCTCCCGCCGAGCCTCGGCACGGACGCGCTGAAGTCCGACCCGAAGATCATCGCCGACCTCCCGGCCGCACTCCGGCCACCCGTCGTCGAGGCGTACTCCACCTCCATCACGGACGTCTTCCTGTACGCGGCCCCGGTCGCCCTCCTCGGCTTCGCGCTCGCCTGGTTCCTGCGCGAGGACCGGCTGCGGGCCTCGGTGACGGCACCGGACGCCACCCAGACGCTGGCCAGCAACCCGGTGGAGCGCTCCTCGTACGACGAGGTGTGCCGCGCGCTGTCCGTGCTCGGCACCCGCGAAGGGCGGCGCGAGATCTACAAGAAGATCACCGCCCGCGCCGGGTACGACCTGCTGCCCGCCGCGAGCTGGCTCCTGCTGCGGATCAGGCGCTACGGCTGGGCCGAGCCGGCCGTCCTCGCCGAGCGCAGCGCGGTGCCCCTGCACGTCGTCATCGCGGCCGCCCGCCAGGTCGAGGAGAGGCATCTCGCCGTACGGGAGGGCCTCGACCTCGTCCTGACCGACCAGGGCAGCGAGGCCGCCGAGAAGCTGGCAAAGGCCCGTGAGGAGTCCCTCGCCGAGCTCCTGGGCGACTGGTGGGGCCCGGACCGCCCCACCGACCTGGTCCGGCTGGTCGAGGAGCTGAACGCCGAGATGTGCGGCTCCAACGAGGAACGCCCACACAACGGAACCGTGCCGAAGCCGACCGGCCGGGTGTGGCTCACCAAGTGAACCCGGGACGGCGGCCCGGCGGATGACGGGCGGGATGTGATGACGGGCGAGACGCGATGACGCGCGAGCCGTTCAGGCGGTGAGGAGGCTCTTGGCGAACCAGTGCTCGGCGTACACGTCGTCGTTGTACGCCTCGGTCTCCGCGTAGCCGTGCCGGGCGTACAACGCCCGCGCCTCCACCAGGTCGCCCCGGGTGTCGAGGACCAGCCGCCCGGCCCCGAGCGCCCGGGCCGCCTCCTCGGCCGCCCCCAGAAGAACGGCACCGCCGCCCCTGCCCCGCAGATCCGCGCGTACGAAGACACGCTTGAGCTCGCCCGTCGCCGCGTCGCGGAGCCGTACGCCCGCCATGCCCGCCGCCTCGCCGTCGTGCCGTGCGACGACCAGCACTCCATCCGGCGGGGCGAATTCGGCCCCGGTGTCGGCGGCGATCTCGCGTTCCAGCTCGGCGGGGTCGGTGTCGTGCCCGCGGTGCAGCCGGTACCAGCGGTCGCTGACCTCCGTGTAGTACGCCCGCCAGAGGGCGACCGCGGTCGGCGAGTCGAACGGCTCGGGGGCCACGGTCCAGGGCGCCGGCGTACCGGGCGTACGTGTCGTCATGGCGGGCATTGTCACGAGATCCCGTACGCCGTCCGCAAGCGAATTACCGCCCCCCGGCTGTCCCGGTGGCCCGCTTGCCGCCGGCTCACCCGGTGGTCCGCTTCAGGGCCCGCAGGTGGATGTGGGTGACCTCCGGGGAGTCGACTACCGCGGCCTTCTCCCACTCGATGTGGTCCGTGCCCAGGTTGTCGAAGAGCCGGGTGCCGGCGCAGGTGAGGACCGGGACGACGTGGAGGAGGAGTTCGTCGAGGAGACCGGCGCGGATGAACTGCTGGACCAGGTTCGCGCCGCCCGCCAGGGAGACGCCCTTCTCGCCCGCCGCCTCCCGGGCCAGGGCGAGGGCGTGCTCGGGGCCCTCGGTGACGAAGTGGTAGCTCGTGCCGCCTTCCTTCACCACGGTCTCGCGGGGGTGGTGGGTGACGACGTACACGGGCATGTGGAACGGCGGCTCCTCGCCCCAGGGCACCTCGCCGCTGATGAACATGCCGTGGCCCATGACCACCGCGCCCGACCGGGCGACCCACTCGGCGACGACGTCGTTGTCCCGGCCCTCCGTTCCGCCCTTCTGCCCCTGCATCTCGCGGAACGCGCGCAGTCCGTACACCCAGTTGTGAATACGTTCGCCGCCGATGCCGAGCGGGTGCTCGGCTCCCGAGTCGGGGCCGGTGATGTATCCGTCGAGCGATATGCCGATCCGTGCGACGACCTTGCTCACGATGTTCTCCTCGGTATCAGGAGGCGCCCCTGTGCCGCCCCTCACTCGTGCTCTCACCCATGCGTCGAACGGGGGACGCCGCGATCGACACGCTGCCGCACGGATGTCGTGAGCGCAGTTTGGGGAGCGTCGTGCGGGCAACCCGGCTGGGGAAGCGGCCCTATGGGCCCAGAACCCGGAAGGCATTCCATGTCCACAGGCGTGATCATCCTTCTGATCGTGGTCGCGGTGGCTGTTGTGGCCGCCGTGGTCGCCCGGTCCGTCGTGGCCCGCGGGGCGGGCGGCGGGCGAGGCCTGAAGCGGCGCTTCGGGCCCGAGTACGACCGGGCCGTCGCGCGGCACGACGGCGACTCCAAGGCCGCCGAGCACGAACTCGAAGAGCGGGTGAAGCGGCACGGATCGCTGCGCGAGCAGCCGCTGGAGCCCGGGGCGCGGGAGCGGTATCTGGTCCGCTGGACCGCCGTGCAGGAGCAGTTCGTCGACTCGCCGCGTGACGCCGTCGTCGAGGCGGACCGGCTCATCGCCGAGGTGGCCGGCGCCCGTGGGTTCCCGGACGGCAGCCGTCACGACGAGCAGCTCGACGCGCTCTCCGTGCACCACGCGCACCACGTCCACGGCTACCGGCGCGTCCACCGGGCCGCGCACGCGCCCACGGCCGGCTCCGGCACGGGCCAGGCGGCGGCCGGTACGGAGGAACTGCGCGAGGCGTTGGTGGAGGCCCGCGCACTCTTCCAGGACCTGACGGCCCCGGCCCGCGGAGAGGAAAAGGCGCTGTCCCGTGGGAAGAGCGCCCCCCGCGAGAAGACCGACGAGGCCCCCGAGACCACCCGAACCGACACCGACACCGACAGTTCCCGCGGCCGCACACACGCCCCGTGGGCCCTCAACAGGCGCCATGTGAAGGGGAGTTGAGAGCCATGCCGGACGACAACAAAACAACCGGACCCCCGCCCCCACCAGAACGACGCAACGACAGGCGGACACCCACCACCGACCCGGCATCTGCCACCGATTCGGCATCTCCCGACCGGGAGACACCTCCGGACCGGCCGACGTCTGCCGACCGGCGGACGTCTGCCGACCGGCCGACGTCCGCCGACCCGACCGGGGCGCCTGACCGGGCGGAGGGCGCCAGTCGGGCCGAGATACCCGGCAAGGCTGGGGCCGCCGACCGGACCGGGATACTTGGCCGGGCTGGGTCTGCCGACCGGGCTGGGGCAGCCGACCGTGCGGAGGGTGCCGGGCGTGCCGAGGCACCCGACCGGAGTGGGGCGCCTGACCCGACCGGGGCACCTGGCCGGGATGAGGCTGCCGACCGGACCGGAGCACCCGGCCGGGCTGGGGCAGCCGACCGGACCGGGGTGCTTCCCCGGGCTGGGGCTGCTGACCGGGCCGAGGGCGTCAGGCGGGTCGAGGCACCCGGCCGGAGTGGGGCGCCTGACCTGACCGGGGCATCCGGCCGGGATGAGGCTGTCGACCGGACCGGGGCACCTGACCGGGCCGAGGCGGCCGACCGGGCGGAGGGTGCCAGTCGGGCCGAGACATCCGGCAGGGCTGGGGCTGCCGACCAGACCGGGATACTTGGCCGGGCCGGGCGGCCCGCCACCCCCGGCGGGGTCCCCGCTCCCGATGCCGGCTCAGGCACACCCGCCCCGTCAGGGGCGCGGGGAACTGCGCGCTCAGCCCAGGCGGACCGGCACATGACCACGACGGGAAGTTCCACGGCTCCCGAAGGCACACCTGTCCCTGGCACTCACGGCAAGGCAACCCCTGAAACCGCCAGCGGCACCCGCACCGGCGGACGCCTGATGTCCCCCGACGCCGGCGACAAGTGGACCCTCCAGCTGCAACACGCGGTGGCCGGCTTCATAGACGGCCCCCGCGGCTCGGTCGAAGAGGCCGACAAGGTCCTCCAAGAGGTCGCGGCACGGTTCACCGACGCCGTCACCGAGCGCCGCCGCACACTCCGTACGTCCTGGCAGACCACCGGCGAGGACAAGGCCGACACCGAACAACTCCGCCTGGCCCTACGGGACTACCGGGAACTGGCGGAACGGCTCCTGCGGCTCTGAACCCACAGGGCCCAGCGAACCCCCGTACCCCCGCGAACTCCCGCACACCACAAGCACCTTGAGGCATCTTGCGCAGCGAGGCCCTGCCCCGGGCCATGTGTCGGGGCAGGGCCTCACCCGTGCCCCGAAAGGGCGGCGCGGTCTCGACGAGGACGAGGGCGAGGACGCTGCGGCCTCAGCCGGCGCGCCGCTCGTGCCACTCGCGGACGATCTCCTCGACGTCGTACGGCTTGAGGCCAAGCGGCGGGCCAGGCGGCGGCTTGAACATCATTTCGCGGATCTTCTTGTTGATCTCCGTGACGATCCGCCGTACCGCCTGCTCCGACGGGGCCTTGGCGACCGCCTCAAGGGCGTCCTCGGCCTCCTTGCGGAGGGCCAGCGTCGGCGGCAGTACGGTCAGGCCCTCGCGGATCATCTTCTGCTTGATCCACCACAGTTCGTCGTACGACGTCTCGGGACCGCTCGTCAGCGGCTTGCCCATGCCGGGGAGGTCGGCGAACTCCCCACGGGCCTCCGCATCGCGGATCTGCTTGTCGACCCAGGACTCGAAGCTGACACCAGGAGGCTTGCGCTCGGTCATGAGTCCATTGTGCCGGACGGTGCGCGAACCGTGCCGGAACGGTATGGGGCTGCACCGGACGGTCCGGGGCCGGGCGAATTATCATTCGGCGGCGACACCTCGCCGGGGCGTCAACCGCGTCCTGGCGCGGGACAATTGGAACGCGGGAACGCGCGGGAACGAAGGAGCACACGTGCTCGAACTCACCATGGCCACGGTGTCCGGTACGGAAGCCGGCGCGACGGCCGGTATGCAGATGGCCGACGCGCCGAGCGAGCCGGGTGCCGTGCTGCGGGTGGGGCGGGACCGGGGCGTGTGCCGCCTCGCGACGCCCGACGACTGGCTGTTCGTCTCGCGGGTGCACCTGGAGTTCCTGTGCGGGCCCGAGGGCAGCTGGCAGGTGACCTGGCTGCGGGGCTCGCACGACGACCCCTCGTCCGAGGTGCGGCTCACCCTGGTCGGCGGGGCCGCCCCGCAGATCCTGCCGTACGGCGGGACGGCCAAACTGCCCCTCGGCGGTTCCGGCGAACTGATCGTCTACGACCGCACCGGGCCCCGCAGCGTCAACGTGGGCTTCTACCACGAGGTCTGACCCCCGAGGGGCGAGAGTCCGTAGCCCCCGTGAACGGCCAGGGAGGGGCTACGGCAGTACGCGTGCCAGCGCGAACCCGTCGTACCCCTTCGAGCCCACCGTCTGGATCGCCGTGGCGGTCAGTTTCGGGTGTGTGGCGAACAGGTCGAGGGCCTCGCGGGTGCCCTGCACGCTCGGGTCGTCGCTGGTGGCGTCGGTGACGGCGCCGCCGCGGACGACGTTGTCGAGGATGATCAGGCTGCCGGGGCGGGTGAGCTTCACGGCCCACTCCACATAGCGGGGGTTGTTGACCTTGTCCGCGTCGATGAAGACCAGGTCGAAGGGGGCCGGGTTCCCGTCGCCCTCGTCGGCCAGCTTCGTCAGGGAGTCGAGCGCCGGGCCCACCCGGACCTCGGTGATCTTGTCCAGGCCGGCCCGGGCGAGGTTGCGGCGGGCCACCTCGGCGTGTCGTTCGCTGTACTCCAGCGTGATCAGCCGGCCGTCCTGCGGGAGGGCGCGGGCCAGCCAGATGGTGCTGTAGCCGCCGAGTGTGCCGATCTCCAGGATGCGCGTCGCGCCCTGGATCACGGCGAGGAGATGCAGCAGCTTGCCCTGCGGCGGGGCGACGTTGATGTGGGGCAGTCCGGCGGTGTCGCTGTCGCGCAGCGCGTCGGTCAGGGCGTCGTCCGGCGGGGCGAGGAGGCCGGTGAAGTAGTCGTCCACGTCGTGCCAGAGCTGCGGCTCGGTCATACGGGTATGCCTTTCGTCTGTCTAGTTAGGTGCGCTAAGTAGTTCCGTCGCTGAATATAGCCGGTTACTGGCAGGTTGGGTGGTTGTATTCCTCTCACGGCGCTCGCGGCGGCTTGTGAGGGAGCCACATCGGCCGCTCTACACCTCCATCCGGACAAAAGGCTGAAGGACGTCAGGTGAAGAGGGGGTTGCCTGCGTCTCACGGCGGGGGGAGTGCGAGCCTCTTAGGATTCGAACAGGAAACAGACGCACCCAGACCCATGGGACACCGGGGACGAACGGGGCGGGAGGGCCGACGGCGCGTGGCGAATGTTGAGCACGGTGGGCGACCAGGGGATGCCTTCGGGGCGGCGGCGCCCGGAGCGGCGAAGGCACGGCTGGGACTGGTCCGCGCGGGCCTCTGGCTGATCGCCGCCGTCCTGGCGGTACGGCAGGTCGCCGTCGTCCTGAGCACGCCGAGAGGGGAACGGCTGACGGACCTGGAGACCTGGGTCGGACCCAACGGCGTACTCCATGTGAACGGGTCGCTGTACGACTCGACCCAGTTCACGGGCACACCGTTCGCCGGGCTCGTCCTCAAACCCCTCACCCGTTCGGCCGAACAGGCCCTCGGCTGGGGCTGGACCTTCGGCACGCTGCTGCTGGTCGCCGCCCTCGGCCTGGTCGCCGCGCGCGCCCTGCCGCAGCCCGTGAGCCGCCGTACGGCCCTGCTCGCCGCGCCCGTCGCCATCAGCCTGCTGATGCTGTCGCTGCCCGTGCGCAACACGCTGTACCTCGGCCAGACCAGCATCATTCCCGTGCTGCTCGTGCTCCTCGGCTGCTTCGCCGTGCGCGGGGAACGGGCGAGCGGGGTGCTGATCGGGCTCGCGGCGGCCCTCCAGCCGACCGTGCTCCTCTTCGCGCCGCTCCTGTGGTTCACCGGCCGCCGCCGGGCCGCCGCCTCCACCGGGATCACCTTCGCCGCGGGCACCGCGCTCGCGTGGGCGGCGATGCCGCACGACTCGTACACGTACTGGGTGCACCACCTGGC
The DNA here is from genome assembly GCF_042715345.1 of Streptomyces sp. NPDC058697. Taxonomy (NCBI): domain Bacteria; kingdom Bacillati; phylum Actinomycetota; class Actinomycetes; order Kitasatosporales; family Streptomycetaceae; genus Streptomyces; species Streptomyces sp. NPDC058697. The sequence continues at coordinate 51,618 of NZ_JBHXSU010000013.1, read as the reverse complement.
CGGAGTCGGGCTCGGGCGGCCCGCCGACGATCTCGCCAACCAGTCGCTGCACGGCGCGTTGCTGCGGCTCGGCCTCGAAGGCCCGCTGGAGATCGGGCTGTTCCTGACGCTGGGCGCGGCCGTCGCCGTGCTGGGCCTGCGCCGCGCCGTGCGGTACGCCCGCGACGGGCAGTTGCTGCTCGCGGTCGCGATCACCGGCTGTGTCGCCGTCGCCGTGTCGCCCACCACCTGGCAGCACCAGCTGCTGTGGGTGCTGCTGGCGCTGGTCGGCCGGGTCGGCAGGAAGGCCGGCGACCGGTACGTATGGCCCGTGGCCGTCATCCTGGTGATGACGCTCCCGGCGAAGATGATGCTGCCGAACATGGCGGCCCTCTACCCGCTGCGTGACAACGTCGTCCTGCTCGCCGCTCTCGCGGCGGCCACCGTGGTTCCGTTTCTGTCCCGTACGTCGGAGTACTACCGCTCGCCCGTCCCCACCGAGTACGCGCAGCCGGTGCCCACGCGCTGGAAGCACGTACCCCTGCTGCCGTTCCTGCGCCGGGTCCTCACCAGACCGAACCTGCTGCTCGAACTGCTCCTGATCCGCGTCGGCTACTCCGCGTACCAGCAGGTCAGGCTCGCGGCGACCGGCGGCACCAACACGGGGGGCCGGACCACCGCCGAGGAGCACGGCGAACAGATCCACGCGATCGAGAAGTTCCTGCACATCGACGTCGAGCGCTGGGTCAACCACGCGGTGGTGGACGTCCCTTGGCTGCAGAGCTTCTTCGACTTCTACTACACGTCGTTCCACTTCGTGGTGCCGCTGAGCGTCCTCGGCATCCTCTACGTCCGCCGCCCCGCCGAGTACCGCTGGGCCCGCGCAGCGCTCGGCTTCGCCACACTGTTCGCGCTCGTCGGCTTCTGGCTCTACCCGCTGGCCCCGCCGCGGCTGATGCCCGGCCTCGGCTTCATCGACACCGTGCACGGCGTGCAGGACTTCTCCCAGCCGGACTACGGGACGCTGACCGCCCTCACCAACCAGTACGCGGCGATGCCTTCGCTGCACTTCGGCTGGTCGCTGTGGTGCGGGCTCGTCATCGCGATCCTCGCCCCGAAATGGTGGATGAAGGCACTCGGCCTGCTGCACCCGCTGTTCACGGTCTCCGCGATCGTGGCGACCGCCAACCACTGGGTCCTGGACGCGGCGGGCGGCGCGGCCGTCGTCGGCGCGGGCTTCGCGCTGACCTACCTCCTCCAGGGACCGCGTCCGCGCCAACTCGCGAAACCGGCGGCGGAGTCGGAAGCGGACGTCAGCATCGCGGAGCCGGTCCCGGCGAAGGGCCGTACCCCGAGCTGATCCGGTACTCGCCCGGCTCGGTCACCGTCAGACGCGTGAACTCGCCCGCCTTCTCCAGGCAGCCGCCCTCGGCGTACAGCCAGGGCGAGAAGGCGACGCGCACGGTCACCGAGCCGGCCCGCGGGACGTGCACGAGGACCTGGGCGCTGTCGGCCCGCACGACGGTGGCGGGCTTCGACACCAGCGGCACCGCCCCGCGCACGCGGTAGACCCGCCAGTTCACGTCCCGCCACACCGGCTCCAGCCATTCGGTGCCCCGCGCGACCAGGCGCGCCTCGTCCTCCGCGAAGCCGTCCGGCTTCCCCGAGGGCAGCACGACGAAGCCGACCGCCCACCGGTCCAGCCAGGCGCGGTACGTCGTCTCCGAGAACGTCCCGTCGTAGAAGAGCCGGCCCCGCTCCATGTCCAGCTGCCGGTTCCAGCCGCGCGCCAGGTTCACATGCGGGGCGAGCGCGGTGGCCTCGCGGTGGTTGCGGGCCGGGACCACCTCGACGCGCGTACGGTCGGCGCCGAGCCGGTCCAGCGCCTCCACGACGCTGGTGGTGTCGTGGGCCCAGGCCGGTACCACCGTCGACACCTGCAGATCGTCGACCGTCTTCTTGCCCACCCAGCCGACGGAGAAGACCAGCGCCATGGCGAGAGCCACCCGTCTCTGCCTGCTGCGCCCGCGGGGTACCCCGGCCGGTGCCGAGGTGGCCGGCACCGCGAGCAGCGCGGCCAGCAGGGCGGCCGGCGCGAAGAGTTCCGCGAGCCGCTCCACGTTCGTGCCGACCGGCGAGGGGATCAGATACGTGAGGACCGTCCCGGCCGCGTACACGACAGCTCCCCAGCGCAGCACCCGCCAGCCGCGCGGCGCGAGCGTCAGCACGACGAGGCCGATCACGACGGGCGGCCAGATCCGGGCCGCGGGCATCAACTGCTCGCCCGTGAACGGGAACAGCAGGGTCGTCGTGCCCACCACCACGACCGGCGGGACGATCAGCGTGGCGGCCCGCACCCGGTCCCGTACGAGGGCGTGGCCGGCGCCCGCCACGACCAGGAACAGCCCGGCCACCGGGCTCGCCATGGCCGCCAGCGCCGCGTACGCCACCGCGAGCGGCAGCCGCCGTTCCCGGGTCAGCAGCACACAGGCCGCCAGCCCGAGCGCGACACCGAGGGCGAAGGTGGTCCGCCCCGACGCGACGTTGCACCACAGCGCCAGCGAGGCGAGCAGTGCCGGGCCGAGCGGCCGGCGGATCCCCGTACGGACGATGAGGACCGAGGCCAGCCAGGCGGCGAGGAGCCCGGCCGCGACGGTGACCGTCCGCACGCCGAAGGCGGCCATCAGATAGGGCGAGATCAGGCTGTAGTTGGCGGTGTGCATCCCGCCGTACCAGAACAGGCTGTACGCCGAACCGCCGTGCCGGGACGCGAAGTCCGCCCAGGCCTCCTGTGCCGCGAGATCACCGCCGCCGGTGGCGAGGAACAGCCACCACACCACGTACAGCGGCAGGGTCGGCAGGGTGGCGAGGACCGGAACGCGGTACCGCCTCCAAACCGGGCGGAAGTCCCGCTTCCGGGAGGTGGCCGCGTCCTCCGGCCGGACGAGTGACAGTTCGGCTGGGACCACGGCTCGGCTTTTCCGTTCGAAGTCTTCGAAGGTGTCAGTTGGCTGTGCCATCCGTGAAGACGCGTAACGGACCGGAAACGTTCACTCTTTTTCGGGCGCGGGGCAACCCGGTGGAACCCTGTTGGCCCCGGGGGAGGCAGGGGCGGGGCGTAGGGGGGATGCCCCTGCCTCCCGCGTAGCGGGTCACCGGCGGGTCAACCGGCGCTGACCTGCAGTTCCTTGACGCCGTTGATCCAGGCCGAGCGCAGTCGGCGCGGGTCGCCCGCCAGTTGGAGGCCGGGCATCGCGTCGGCGATCGCGTTGAAGATCAGGTCGATCTCCAGGGTGGCCAGCGACTTGCCGAGGCAGAAGTGCGGGCCGCCGCCCCCGAAGCCGAGGTGCGGGTTCGGGTCGCGGGTGATGTCGAAGACCTCCGGCGAGTCGAAGACCTCCGGGTCGTTGTTGGCGGAGGAGTAGAAGATGCCTACGCGGTCGCCCTTCCTGATCTGCTTGCCGCCCAGCTCGGTGTCCTGGGTCGCCGTGCGCTGGAAGGAGACGACGGGTGTCGCCCAGCGGACGATCTCCTCGGCGGCGGTCGCCGGGCGCTCCCGCTTGTAGAGGTCCCACTGGTCGGCGTGGGTGAGGAAGGCGTGCATGCCGTGGGTGATGGCGTTACGGGTCGTCTCGTTGCCCGCGACGGCCAGCATCAGTACGAAGAAGCCGAACTCGTCCGAGCCGAGGTTGCCCTCGTCCTCGGCGGCGACCAGCGTGGTGACGATGTCCTTGGCCGGGCACTGCTTGCGGTCGGCGGACATGTTCATCGCGTAGGCGAGGATCTCGGTGGCCGACTCCTGGCCGACCTCCTCGGTGATGGCGTACTCCGGGTCGTCGTACGCGATCATCTTGTTGGACCAGTCGAAGATCTTGGCGCGGTCCTCCTGCGGGATGCCGATCAGCTCGGCTATCGCCTGGAGGGGCAGTTCGCAGGCGACCTCGGTCACGAAGTCGAAGGAACCGCCGGGGCCCGCGTTCGCCAGCGCGGTCTCCACGATCCGGCCCGCGCGGCCGCGCAGGTTCTCCTCCAGCGCGCGGATGGCCCGCGGGGTGAAGCCGCGCTGGACGATCTGGCGGACCCGGGTGTGCTCGGGCGGGTCCATGTTCAGCAGGATCAGCCGCTGCGCGTCGATCGCGTCGCGCTGCATGTGCTCGTTGAAGCGGATGATCGCGGTGTTGAGGGTGGAGGAGAACAACTCCGGGTGCGTGGACACGTACTTGACGTCGGCGTGCCGGGTGACGGCCCAGTAGCCCTCGTCGCCGAAACCGGCGAGATTGGGCGGCTGGGGGATCCAGCGGACCGGTTCGGTCCGGCGCAGCTCGGCGAACTCCGGGAAGGGCACGCGGTGGTGCAGCACGTCGGGGTCGGTGAAATCGAACCCGTCGGGCAGCGCTGGACAGGTCATCGGCAACTCCAGGTCGTGCGACGGTCGGGTTCTGGCAGTCGGCGTTCCGTCACGTTCTGACGGTCCATCAGGTACCGGGAATTGCCGTGAAGGTAGTAACGGGTTCTACAAGTGGCAAGAGGCGCGACGACTCGAATTGCGTGCGGAAGTCGTGCAGATCGCGACTTCGGGAGCTGCACGACCCTTGCGGTGACGGACGCCGGGTCAGCAGACTGCAGGCAGAACTAGAACGCGTACTAGTTCAGCGTGGCGGGTGGGCCGGGACGCCCGCGCCGCGCGGGTGACCCGAGGAGAGGACTCCCCATGGCCGCGGAACCCGTGATCGTAGAAGCCGTGCGCACCCCCATCGGCAGGCGCGGCGGCGCGCTCGCCAACCTGCACCCCGCCTACCTGCTGGGCGAGACCTACCGAGAACTCCTCGGCCGTACGGGTATCCACGCGGACTGCGTCGAGCAGGTCGTCGGCGGAGCGGTCACCCACGCCGGAGAGCAGTCGGGCAACCCCGCCCGTACGGCGTGGCTCGCGATGGGCCTGCCGTACGAGACGGCGGCGACGACCGTGAACGCGCAGTGCGGATCCTCGCAGCAGGCCTCCCACATGGTCGCCAACATGGTCGCGGCGGGCGTCATCGACGTCGGCATCAGCTGTGGTGTCGAGGTCATGTCCCGAGTGCCGCTCGGAGCCGCCTCCAAGCACGGGCCGGGGAAGCCGACCCCCGACGAGTGGAACGTCGACCTTCCCAACCAGTTCGAGGCGGCCGAGCGGATCGCTCGTCACCGGGGGCTGACGAGGGAGAACGTCGACTCGCTGGGGTTGATTTCACAGGAGCGGGCCGCGGCGGCGTGGGCGGAGGAGCGCTTCAAGCGGGAGACGTTCGCCGTTCAGGTGCCCACCACGGAGGACGAGCAGCGGGCCGGGCAGGGCATGTGGCGCCTCGTCGACCGTGACGAGGGGCTGCGCGACACGTCCATGGAGGCGTTGGCCGGCCTGAAGCCGGTGATGCCGACTGCGGTGCACACGGCGGGGAACTCGTCGCAGATCTCCGACGGGGCCTCTGCGTTGATGTGGGCGTCGAAACGGATGGCGCGGGCGCTGAAACTGCGCCCACGGGCGCGGATCGTGGCTCAGGCCCTGGTCGGCTCCGACCCGCACTTCCACCTCGACGGCCCGATCGACGCCACGAAGGCGGTGCTGGGTAAGGCGGGCATGTCGCTCAAGGACATCGACGTCATCGAGGTCAACGAGGCCTTCGCGTCAGTGGTGTTGAGCTGGGCCCAGGTCTTCGAACAGGACCTGGAGAAGGTCAACGTGAATGGTGGCGCGATCGCGCTCGGGCACCCCGTGGGTGCCACCGGGGCGCGGCTCATCACCACGGCACTCCATGAACTGGAGCGCAGGGACAAGGAGTTCGCCCTCATCACGATGTGCGCGGGCGGTGCGCTGGCGACCGGGACGATCATTCAGCGGTTGTAGCGGCCCAGTTGAGGAACGTGGTGAAGGTGGCGGGTCTGGAGTAAGCGTTGGCGGGTCAGCCGTGCCGCGGTTGCTCAGATCGTTCTGATTCAACGCACCGAGCGCAGCACAAGCATATGACTTGGTCTACGCGACGAGTCGCGACAACCAACCAGCCCCCAGCGCCGCATCCTTCCGCTCGCTGAACTAGTGCGGGGCGGCTCTCGGGCCGGCTCGATCTGTCCGGCCCATGAACCCGTGTAGTTGACGATGCCGCCGAGCTGTTTCTGGGTGAGCCTGGCGGTGCTGCGTGAACTACTACATTCCGTTACTTTGATCATCAAGTGATCTCAGCAATCCCAATGTTTCCACTGGAATGGTCCGTAACGGGTTGCCAGAGCGTGAGTTCAGCGCTGGTGGCCTGTTGACGGTCTCCCGTTTCCTTCCCGGCCCGGGGGCTGGGGATTGTGCCACCTGCCCGCCCCGTCCCGGCCTTGCGGCGCGGGCGGGTGGCGCGGGTCTTGCGGTCGGCTCCACGGGGCTTCGACTCCGCCTTGACGGCGGGGTCCAGGTCTCCGGCCACTCCGGTACCTGTCGTACGGGCCGCGAGGGCGACCAGGTTATGTCCCGCGTTCGCGTCCCGGTCAAGGACGAGGCCGCAGTTGTCGCACTCGAAGACACGCACGCCGAGGGGCAGTTTGGCTTTCACCACCCCGCAACGCGAGCAGGTCTTCGAGGAGGGGAACCAGCGGTCGGCGACGACGAGGCGTGTGCCGCGCCGACGGGTTTTATAGGTGAGCTGACGTCGGATCTCACCGAACGCGGCATCCGCGATCCGGCGGGACAGGCGCCGGTTGCGGCCCATTCCGGCGACGTTGAGATCTTCGACGACGACCGTGCCGTACTCGGAGGCGAGACGGGTCGTCAACTTGTGGAGGGTGTCCTCACGGAGATTTGCGACCCGGTGATGGATCTTGTTGCGCGCCTGGTTCGCCTTCTCCCAGCGCTTCGACGCCTGCTGTCCGGTGCGCCGGTCGGGGCCACGGCGGCGGGAGGTGGTGCGGCTGGCAAGGCGCAGCTGCTTCTGCGCGCGGTCGAGGTGGCGCGGGTTCTTCTCCTCACTGAGGGCACCGTCGCTGTCCACGAGGACGGCCAGCGTCTTGATGCCGAGGTCGATACCGACCGCCCCATCCGGACGGGCAACCTTTACGAGTTCGTGCTTCTCCTCGACCTGGATCGATACAAACCAGCGGCCCCGATGCAGACGTGTGGTCGCGGACAGGATCCGCATGTGCCCGGCATCGACCAGGGCCCTCAATCGGGAGACGTTCTCGTGGAGCCGGACGCGGCCGATCCTCGGCAGGGTGACGTGATGTCCGTCAGGTTCGATACGAATCGTCCCGGTGGTGAATCGACAGGCCAGGCGTGTTTTCCGCTTCGATTTGAAGCGCGGGACGCCCATCGCGCGGCCCTTGCGTCCGCCGCGCTTCGACTTCGCGTAGTTGTCGAACGCTGCTGACGCGCTTGTCAGGCCGGTGTTGTAGGCCTCCTTGGAGTTGCCCTCCCACCAGTCGGCGAAGCGCAGGTTGGTGCGCTTGTCCTCGTTGAACGCCTTCCGTAGCGAGGGCAGTGACCACGACCGCCACTCGGTGAGCTGGTCCTCGGGGATGCCGTACGACTGCTCGGCCTTGCGCTGCCACCACGCGGCGGTGACGTACGCGACCGCCCAGTTGTACGCTGCCCGCGCTGCACCTGCATGTGAGTGCAGGTGACGGCTGGCCGTGGCGTTCGGGTCCAGCGCGAGCTTGTGTGCGAAGACGGTGAAACCGGGCCGGGGCTTGAACTTCTTCATCCGGCCACCTCTGGGCCGGTGGCGACGGCGATGGCCTGGGCGGCGCGGTTCTTCGCGGCGCGTCGGCCATGCAGGCGTGTACACATTGAGGTCAGGGCCTCGGTGATATCCCCAACGAGGTCGTCGGCGGTCTCCGAGGGGTCAAGGACGAGAAGGCGCCGCCCCGAGGCCGAGAGGGCGGCTTCCAAGTACTCGAAGCCGAACTGGGCGAGGCGTTCGCGGTGCTCGACCACGATTGTTCCCACACCCGAATCGGCGAGCAGCCGATGCAGCTTGCGACGGCGCCCGTTCAATCCGGAGCCGACCTCCGTCACCACGTCAGCGACCGCGAGGCCCTGGGACGTTGCGCCCTGAATGGTCCGGGAAACCTGGCGCTCCAGGTCTGCTTTCTGGTCAGTGGACGAGACACGGCAGTACGCCACGACCCGCCCCGCGGCCTGCGGGGCGGACTCAGTCACGAGCCATGTGCCTGACGGCGTCTGGACGACCGGGACCGGCATACGGCCCTCTTTCGCCCAAGTCCACGCGGTCTGGTAGTGCACGCCGTTGCGTGCTGCCCACTCAGAGAGTTTCACATCGCCAGGATATTCACTGATGATGACTGATATTCACTGAAAGTAATGAGAACTGTTGTGCGCCCTCCCACCCTCGCGAGCCCCGCACCACCCGTAAGGCATGCGCCTCGCCGGCTGCGAACACTCGCCGCGGTACGTCCGCCGAATCGTCCGCTTCTATTTGGGCGAGTGGGACATACCGGAGCTGACCGACGCCGTGGAACTGGGCGCGACCGAGCTGCTCGCCAACGTCGTACGCCATGTCCCGGACCGGCGCTGTGTGTTCCTGTTGCTGAGGCAGGTGGCGGGGGTTCGGGTGGAGGTGACGGACGGGTCTTCGCGGCTTCCGTCGATTCCCGTCGAACTGTCACCCGAGTCGGAAGGCGGCCGTGGGCTCGTCCTGGTCGACGCGGTGGCCGACAAGTGGGGAGTTGATCCCCTGTCCGGTGGCGGGAAGAGCGTGTGGTTCGAGTGCGGAAGCACGCTCTGACAGCGGGAGCGGACAACGTCGTCGCGCTACGAGCCCCTTCGCGGCCGGACCGTCGCGGTCCTGCGCGGGCACAGCGACGCCGTGAACGCCGTCGCGTTCGGCCCGGACGGGACCACCCTCGTCTCGGGCGGTGACGACCGCACTCGGTGTGGTGGCGGCCGTCACCTACGCGCGAGACGGGGCCACCCTGCTGACGGGAGGCTGCGAACGGCACCGCCAGGATCTGGGACCTCGATGTCAACCGCCGTATCCGCCAGGTGTGCCGCGTCGTCGGTGGCATCGACCTGGGACGGTGGCGCCGACTGGGCTTCGGCGTCCACGCCGTCACGCCCGCCCTGAGGTTCGGGGCGGGCTCCCTTCGGCGGAGGATCAGGTCAGGTCAGCCGGCGGGAAGGAAGCACTGTGCGAGGGCGACCAGTTTGGTGTCGGGGAAGCCATGGGAGATGCCGCTGACGATCCAGCCCTCGGCGCCCGGGAACGAGTCGAGAATCCCTCCCTGCTGTTCGGTGCCATCGGACTTGGACAGATACACGCCGCCCGAGATCATGGTTTCTCCCGGTGTGCACGGAGCGTGGACGATCTTCTCGGCGATGGGGTTGCTGGGGAGCGGGACGTGGGCCTGGGCGACGTGCGCACCGGGCAGCGGTGCGCACTGCGTGGTGATGACGAGCGTTTCACTGAGACTCGAAGAGTGGCCCATCATGGTCCAGCCGGTACCGTCAGCGGTCACCCCGTTGGAGTACATCGCGTTGCCTTTGGTGCTGGGGGCGCCCTGCGGAGTCCGGAAGGAGCCGCCACCGCCGAACGCGCGCGTCCCGGACGGGCAGGACACCACGCCCCGGCGACTGCCTTGCGCGTCGCTGAAGAAGGTCTCCGTGCGTGAGATCCATCTGGCCGAGCTCACGCCGGGGACCTGGGACTGTGGCAGGCAGCCGACGACGATCTCGAGGAAGGCCCGGGCGGCGGCGCTCCTGAGTCGGCCGGTGGCCGACGCTCCGGTGAAGTCCGGGAGCGGGGTGATGCTTGCGATGCCGGCGTTGCCCGCGCCGGAGTTGACCATCCGGGTGCCTGTGGGACAGAGCACGGTGCCGCTCACCACGTCGCCCGGCGAGCCGACGACAACGCGTTTCTTGTATTGGATCTGGAGTGCTGCGGCCGAAGATGAGGCCGGGGCGGATGAGGCCGGGCCCGCGGCTGACACTCCCGCGGCCACCATCACCGCCGCAAGGACGGTACGAGCGATTTTCATGATGCTTCCTTCACGGCTCACGGCTCACGGCTCACGGCTCAGGGCTCGAGGAACTACCGGGTCTGCGGCCGGCGGGCAGGCGCGGGCATCGAGAGCAGATGCCTGGACTGCGTTCTCCCCCCGATCGGAATCTTGCGTACTCCAAGAATCAGGGAGGAGCGGGATGGGTGTCAGGAGGGAAACTACGTCAGCCGCTACCCCAACCCGGTACCTCAGTCGCGTGGGGCGCCGCGGGCCCACCAGGCGGCGATCTGGGCACGCGAGGTGAACCCGAGCCGTAGCCGGATCCGTTCCAGGTGTCCCTCGGCGGAGCGGTCCTCGATCCCCAGCCGATGGGCGATCTGCCGGTTGGTGAGCCCCTCGGCGACCATGGCCACGACCTGTAGCTGCCGTCGGGTGAGCCTGTCGGGGCGCCCTTCGGACAACGGGACCCCGTGAGGCTCTCCCAGGAATTCCAAGATCGCGCGGAGGATGGACGCGCTGTCACCGGCGTAGGGGAAGTGGCTTCTGCCCACAAGCGACACCAGCCGCGCACCCGGGATCCGGGCCGCGAGGTCACGGCCCAGCCGGTACGGGATCGCCCGGTCCTCGCGCCGGTGCAGCACCAGCGTCGGCGTGGCGACACGGTCCAGCAGGCCCTCCACGCGCAACTGGTAACAGTGGGCCAGCAGTTCGCAGGCGACCTCCGCCGTTGCCGAGTAGCGCTGCAACTCGGCGAACTGCGCCTTCGCCTCGGCGCTTGCATCCGGCAGGAACAGGTCCGCCAGCACACCGGAGCCCAGGCCCCAGTGTGCGCGGATCATGGCGAGGACGGCCGTGCGGACCTCGGCGGAAGCGATCTGGCCGCCATCGGCGTAGCCGCCGTACACCATCAGACGGCCCACCCGATCCGGGTGCCGCGAGGCGAAGGCCAACGACACCGCCCCGGCCCCGGAGATGCCGAGCAGGTCGAAGCGCTCCAACTCCAGATGGTCGACGACCGCTGTGAGTACCTCCACTGCGGTTTCGAGGTTCTGGCGGCCCGGCCACGCGTCGGAAAGCCCGCAGCCGGGCCCGTCGTACTGAACTACGGTCCGGTGCGCGGAGAGCGGGGCGTAGAAGGCGCGCATCGCCGGGTCCTGCCACTGCAGTTCAAGGTGCCCTATCCACGCGGAGGGCACTACGAGCGCGGGGCCCCGGCCGACGGTCGCGTACGCGATCCGCACACCGCCCGGCATGGTGCAAAAGCGGATCTGGCGTCGCGGCCCGGGATCTCGCGCCGACTCCGATGACGGATGGCGCATCGTGAACCTCCAGAGATCGACCGGGAGTTGCGACGGCGCTGACGAATTTCATGATGCCCGACCGTGAATCGCAACTCGCCCCGGCGACTCGCCGGCCTCGATTCGATCGAGACCCTGGGTTTCCGATCACGATGCGGACGTCGGCTATTGTGCGATCCTCTCCGACGTCCGGAGAGGGAACACAGCGTCACTGCATGGGTCGATGAACGCCGCAGACACACCTCGCTCATGTCAGGTCGCGGTGCGCGTCGGTGTCGGCTGCGGGCCGCGCATGTGAATGGGGTGGGGATTGTCCAGTCATCGGCTGTCCAAGAAGGGGCGCTACATCGCCTGGACGGCGGCTGGAGCCGCCGTTGTCGCAGGTGCCGGGATCGCGGCACAGACTTCGATGGCGGCCACGACCCTGCCCGCGCAAAAGACGTACACCGGCCGCGCATTCGATGCTTGCACGGCGCCCTCGCTCAAGGCGATGAAGGCCTGGAACACGGGCTTCTACGGAGCCGCAGCGGTCTACATCGGCGGCAAGAACCGCGGCTGCGCCCAGCCCAACCTGACCGCGTCATGGACGAAGTCGGTCTCCGCCCTGGGCTGGAAGCTCATACCCCTCTACGTCGGTGCCCAGCCGCCCTGCCAGACGAGCGCGAATCCGGAGAAGTTCACCGCCTCCACGGCCGCATCCCTCGGCGCGAGCAACGCCAAGGACGCAGTCGCCAAAGCATCGGCGCTCGGCATGAAGGCCGGCAGCCCGATCTATCTCGACATCGAGCCGTACGACATCACGAACAAGTCGTGCAACGACGCTGTGCTCACGTACGTCCGCTCGTTCACCAAGACGCTGCGCGCCAAGACGTATCGCGGCGGCTTCTACGGGTTCAGCAGTTCCAGCGCCAAGGCGATCGCCACGGCCGCCGACAGGACGGACCTGCCGGGCAACCTCTGGTACGCGCTGTGGGACAAGAAGAACACCACGACCGCGGACTGGCCTTGGGACCCGAAGCTGTTCACCGGCCACAGCCGCGCCCACCAGTACATGGTCAACAGCAAGGAGTCCCGGGGCGGTTACACCATCACCGTGGACCGCAACGCCTGGGACGCCCCTGTCGCACTCATCGGCTGACACCGCTCCGTCCGGTGGCACTGGGGCACGGAGTCGAACCAGTGGGGCGGCCATACGATGCGCCGACGTCACGTCCGTGATGGACTCGTACGTCATCAGGTGTGAAGCATGCCTGCTCCATCGGCAGCGGCGTGGCCGTCTTCAGCCGAGTCGCCCTCACTCCTTCCCCGAGGCGATGACCGCCAGCACCCCCACCACTCCCGCCGCGACGAGCAGCGGAATGGCCAGGCCGTGGTTCAGTACCAGCCATGCGCCGAGCAGCGCGCCCGCGAACATCGCGATCACCAGCGCCCCGCGTCGTAGGGAGTGGTGGCCGCTGCCGCCCGCGGCGGGGGAGTCGCCCGCGAGGCCGGTCAGGGTCATCGTCACGACGGTGGTGGTCGTGAGGGCGGGTACGCCCAGCTTGCTCACCGTCGCGTTGCGCAGGCCCATCGCGAAGGCCGTCACCGCGATGACGGCGTACACCGTGGCGCCGGTGTCGGGTCTGGCGAAGGCGATCACGGAGGCCGTGCCCACCAGCAGCGCTTCGGCGGCCAGTGAGAGACGGGTCCAGGTCCGGCGGGAGCGCTCGCCGAGCCGGAGTGCGATCCGCCCGCCCGCCACCGCGCCCACGAGGAAGGTGGCCAGTGACGTCAGCGTGTGGGACACCGAGAAGCCCGGGGCGCCGGCGGCGGCGAAGCCCAGGACCACGATGTTGCCGGTCATGTTCGCCGTGAAGACGTGCTCCAGGCCGAGATAGCTCACCGCGTCGATCAGCCCGCTGACCACGGTCAGAGCCAGCAGGACGATGACCAGCCGCAGGCCGCGCGCTTCGGGATCGGGGCCGGGATCGGGGGTCTGTGTGGGCTCGGGGCCGTCTGTCTTCCCCGTCTCATCGGCGCTCATGGGGCCTCCGGTCGGCGCGGTGGGCTCGGTGCCCGCAAGTTCATCACGGGTGGCCGTCGAGATTCCGGATGCGCCCCACCGGAGCATGACGAAGGCGGCGGCCCCGGGGATCGGGGGCCGCCGCCTTCGCGTACGGGGGTGCACCCGCCCGGGTGCACGTGGGGGTCTTGCGGGCCGGTCAGTACCAGCCGTTGGCCTGCCAGAAGTTCCAGGCGCCGGTCGGGCTGCCGTAGCGGTCGTTCATGTAGTCGAGGCCCCACTTGATCTGGGTCTTCGGGTTCGTCTTCCAGTCGGAACCGGCGGAGGCCATCTTCGAGGCCGGCAGGGCCTGGACCAGGCCGTAGGCGCCGGACGAGGAGTTGGTGGCGGTGACGTTCCAGCCGCTCTCGTGCTCGACGATCTTGCTGAACGCCTTGTACTGCGAGTCGTTCGGGATCATCTTGTGCGCGATCGCCTTGGCCGAGGTGGGGGAAGCCTTCGCGGGAGCCGCGGCCTGAGCGGGGCCCGCCGCGAACACCATGCCGGCGGTGGCAGCGGCCACGGCGGCACCGGTGAGGGCCTTCTTCGGAGTGGCGATGCGGCGGATGCGGGTGGAGATGGACACAGAGAACCTTTTCCTTCGGGGACATGGCGGTCGCTCGTACGCCGTGACCCGTAAGGCCTTGGCATGCGTTGGCGCCGAGGCCCGGGTGGGCTCGTCGGCGCCTTGCGACTCCTCCAGAGAAACAGGCTCGGAGGGCGTCCGCAATGACCCCTTTTGCTAGTTGTGGTCGTATCCGCCGTAAAAGGTCCTTCTGTGACGTGGCTCTCAATCCCCAGGTCAGGGGTGATAAGGGCGTGCGCATGACAAGCAGAATGATCTACTACCGCGCTTAGCAAGTGACTTAGGTCCTGTGGGCCGCCTCACGGTGGGTGTAACCGGCAGTGGTTGAAGCGTCTACGGTGTGCGGCCGGACGGTGTGACGGGCGCCGCATCACGTGGCTCCTCGAAGGTGACCGACGTCTCGAACGCCGCCCTCCGCGTGGCCCGCCGGAGCGCCTTGAGGACGGTCGCGCCGAGCGTGAGGGTCAGAACGACGGTCACCACGGCCCGGCCCAGGTCCCAGCCGAGCGAGGTGGCCAGACAGTACGCGACGAAACGGGCCAGGTTGGCATCCACGTCGTCGTGCGGGTCGAAGGCGACGTTCGACGACAGCGCGTCCATGAAGGGCCAGCCGGCCAGGTTCATGAACGTGCCGTACGCGAAGGCCGCGGCGAACCCGTACAGGGCGAGCATCGACAGCTCGCCCCGGCCGCGCAGCCGGTCCGGGCCCGGGAGCAGGCCCGCGCCCATCGTGAACCAGCCCATGGACAGCATCTGGAACGGCATCCACGGCCCGACCCCGCCCGTGAGCAGCGCCGACGCGAACATCGTGACCGCCCCGAGTACGAATCCGAAGCCCGGCCCGAGGACCCGCCCGCTCAGCACCATCAGGAAGAACATCGGCTCGATGCCGGCGGTTCCGGCCCCGATCGGCCGCAGCGCGGCCCCCGTCGCGGCGAGCACGCCGAGCATGGCCACGGCCTTGGGGCCGAGCCCCGACTCGGAGATCGCCGCCCCGACGACCCCGACCAGCAGCACGAGCAGCCCCGCGAACAGCCAGGGCGCGTCCTTGGCGTGGGCACTCACCTGTGACGTGGGTCCGCTGAAGAAAGGCCAGGTGAGCGCCGCCAGACCGACGAGGCTCACGAGGAGAAGGGCGGCGAGGGAGCGGGGGCCCAGGCGGATGGGGCGGGCTTGGCGCTGGGGGCGGGGGTGAGATTCGGGTCGGGGGTGTGGTTCGGGGCGGGGGTGCGGTTCGGGGAGGGGGCGAGGTTCGGGTCCGGGGCGAGGTTCGGGTCCGGGGTGGGATTCGGGGAGGGGGTGTGGCTCGGGTCCGGGGTGCGGTTCGGGTCGGGGGTGCGGCTTCTCTCTCATGAGTCGGCGTCCTCCGCTCCTTCGGTCGTGCGGAGCGCCTCGCGTACCTGCGGGACCGTCAGCCACTTCTGCGGGGCGAGGATCTTGGTGACCTGCGGGGCGAAGGACGGGGAGGCGACGACGACCTCGGCGGTCGGACCGTCCGCGACGGGTTCGCCGTCGGCGAGGATGACGACCCGGTGGGAGAGCTCGGCGGCCAGCTCGACGTCGTGGGTGGCCAGCACGATGGCGTGGCCCTCGGCCGCCAGCCCCCGCAGGACGGTGACCAGACGGGACTTCGCCGCGTAGTCGAGGCCGCGGGTCGGCTCGTCGAGGAGGACCAGGGGCGGGCGGGCCGTCAGTACGACCGCCAGCGCGAGCGCGAGCCGCTGGCCCTCCGAGAGGTCCCGCGGATGCGTGTCGTCTGCGATGCCCGGGAGCAGCTCGGACACCAGGGTCCGGCAGGTGCCCGGTTCCGCCCCGGCGTCGGCGTCCGCGGCCGCGCACTCCCCGGCCACCGTGTCGGCGTACAGCAGGTCGCGTGGCTCCTGCGGTACGAGGCCGACGTGGCGGATGAGTTCACGGGGCGCCGTGCGGTGGGGCTCGACGCTGCCCACGCGCACGGATCCCGACGCCGGTGCGACCAGGCCGACGAGGGCGGAGAGCAGCGTGGACTTGCCGGCGCCGTTGCGGCCCATCAGGGCGACGGTCTCACCGGGGCCGACGGTGAGCGTGACGGAGTGGAGCACCTCGGTGCGGCCGCGGCGGACGGAGAGGTTCTCAATCACCGCTGAGTGGTTGGTGGTTGGGGTTGAGGTTGGGGTTGGGGTCCGGGGCGCGGTGTCGGGGGTGCGTTTGCGGAAGAGGCGGGGGAGGGGGCGCGGACGGGGGTGACGGGAGGGCGCCGGGGTGGCTTCCGTCGGGAGCGGGGGTGCTGTGGGGTTCGCGTACGTGCTCGTCGTGTTCGCCGTGCTCGCTGCTTCGTGCGTGCTGTTTTCCAGCCGTTCCCGCAGTGCGCCCGCCCGTCGTCGGGCGTCCCGCACCGTCAGCGGCAGGGGTGACCAGTCGGCGAGCCTGCCCAGCGCCACCACCGGCGGGTACACCGGGGAGACGGCCATGACCTCGGACGGGGTGCCCAGCACGAGAGGGGCGCCGGGGGTGGGGAGGAGGGCGACCTGGTCGGCGTACTGGATGACGCGTTCCAGGCGGTGCTCGGCCATGAGGACCGTCGTGCCGAGGTCGTGGACCAGGCGCTGGAGGACGGCGAGGACCTCCTCCGCGGCGGCCGGGTCGAGGGCCGAGGTCGGTTCGTCGAGGACCAGGACCTTGGGGTGCGGGGTGAGGACCGAGCCGATCGCGACGCGCTGCTGCTGGCCGCCGGAGAGCGTGGAGATGGGGCGGTCACGGAGGTCGGCGAGGCCGAGCAGGTCGAGCGTCTCCTCGACGCGGCGGCGCATCACGTCGGGGGCGAGGCCCAACGACTCCATTCCGTAGGCGAGTTCGTCCTCGACCGTGTCCGTCACGAAGTGCGACAGCGGATCCTGGCCCACCGTGCCGACGACGTCCGTGAGTTCGCGCGGCTTGTGGGTGCGGGTGTCGCGGCCCGCTACCGTCACGCGGCCGCGCAGGGTGCCGCCCGTGAAGTGCGGGACCAGTCCGTTCACCGCGCCGAGCACCGTCGACTTGCCGACCCCGGACGGTCCGACCAGGAGCATCAACTCGCCTTCGGGGACGGTGAGTTCGATGCCCTGGACGGTCGGCCCTGCCGCTCCGTCGTATGTCACGGAGACATTCTCGAAGCGGATCATGAGGGTTCCTTGCGGGTGTTCTCGGGGGTCGGGGCGACGAAGGCGGGGAGGAGGCCGAGGAGGATCGCCGCCGCGGGCCACAGGGGGAGTGTCGGTGCGGTCAGCGGGACGACACCGGGGTGCAGGGCCGCGGAGTTGGCCGGGGCGTAGGAGGCGTAGAGGATCAGCAGTGTCGCGACCGCCGCGCCGGACGCGGCGACCAGCCACGCGCGGACGCCCCATGCGTCCGGGCGGTAGCGCGTACGCAGCGAGCGGCGGCCGCCGAGCCACAGGCCGGCGAGGGCCGCTGTCAGTCCGGCGAGCAGTACGGGCAGGCCGTAGCTGCCGCCTTCCGCGGTGAGCAGGCCGTACGTTCCGGCGCAGACGCCGACCAGGCCGCCGAGAGTGAGTACGGCGGTGGTGCGGCGGACGGTTCGCGGTACGTCCGCCGTGCGGCCATAGCCGCGTGCGTCCATCGCCGCCGCGAGGGCGACGGATCGCTCCAACGCGCCCTCCAGGACCGGGAGTCCGACCTGGAGCAGGCCGCGCAGGCCCTTGTCCGGGCGGCCGCGGAGGCGGCGGGCGGCGCGCAGGCGCTGGACGTCCGCGATCAGGTTCGGGGCGAAGGTGAGGGCCACCACTACGGCAACTCCCGCTTCGTACAAGGCTCCTGGGAGGGATTTGAGGAGGCGGGCCGGGTTCGCGAGGGCGTTCGCCGCGCCTACGCAGATGAGGAGTGTGGCGAGTTTCAGGCCGTCGTACAGGGCGAAGGTCAGGCCTTCCGCGGTGACTCTGCCTCCGATGCGGATGCCCTCCGCCCAGTCGGGGAGGGGGAGTTCGGGGAGTGTGAGGACGGTGTGGGTGCCGGGGATGGGGGAGCCGAGGATTACGGCGAACGCCAGGCGGATGAGCAGGACGGCGAGGGCGAGTTTCACGAAGGCGGCGTAGGAGTGGGCCCAGGGGGCCTCTGTTCGGCGGGCCGCCACCACGTAGCCGGCTACGCCGATGAGGAGGGCTAGGAGGAGGGGGTTTGTGGTGCGGGAGGCGGCTGTTCCCAGGCCCAGGGCCCAGAGCCACCAGGCGCCTGGGTGGATTGCGTTGGTTCGGGTTGCCTGTGGGGCGGTGAGTCTGTGTTGGACTCTTTTGGATAGGGCGCCCGGAGTCTGTGGCTGTGCCCACCCGTTCCGCCCTGCGGAACGCCTGCCCACAGTAGTTGCGGCAGTCGCCTTGTCGTCGTTGCTGGCGGTCATTGCAGGGCCCGTCAGTCGCGGCGGCGGCGGGCTTGCCAGGTGGCTGCCGCGGCCAGTGCTGCCACCGCGGCGATTCCGGCCAGCAGGCCCAGCGACGGGCCGCCGTTGCCGTTGTCGTCGGCGGAGTTGTTCTCCGGCTGCTCTACGGGTGACGTCGAAGCCTTCGGGCGGTCGCCCGTGACCGGCTCGCCGCAGCCCGTGCTCGGGTAGCCCGCGATGGCGCAGAGGAGGGCGTTCGTGTCGTAGCGGAGGGGTTTGGCGACGGCGGCGAGGGCGTCCGCGGTCGTGGCGTCCTCGTCGACGCGGGCGCAGGCCGTGCGGGGGCGGGGCGGGGTCGAGCCGGACGGGGCGTCCGCGGCCGTGCCGAAGTCGAGGACGAGGCCGACCCGCTTGGACCCCTCCCGCGTGGGCGTCTTCGCGCAGATCGTCGCGAAGTCGGCCGCCCCGCGCGGCTTCGCCGAGTCCTTGGAGTCCTCGCTCACCGAGAAACGGAACCCCTGAACGTCACCGTCCGAGGGCCGCGCGGTCGACGGCCCCTGGGTCGCGTACACCCACGTATCGGCTGCATCGGCCGTATCGCCCGTATCGGCGGTGGAGTTCAGGTCCCAGAAGGACCAGTAGCGGTAGCCGACCGCCTGGGCCTGCCCCGCCGTGCCGAGGACGGCGAGCAGCAGGCACAGGACCGGCAGAACCAGGCGGCGGCAGGTCACGGCTGCTGCTTCTTGTTACGGCCGCTGAGGAGGAAGCCGATGCCGATGCCGCCGACCAGGCCGACGCCGATGATCCACCAGAGGCTGACCCCGCCGTCATCCTCGTCCGAAGCAGCTGCCTCGTCGTTCTTGTCGTCGGCCGGGGCGGTGGAGGCGTCGGAGGTCGCCGCCGCGGGGCCGGTCGCGCCGAGCTGCTTCACGAGGTCGGCGCCGCCGAAGGCGCGCGGGTCCGAACCGGTGGCGTTCGCCGCGAAGATCAGCTGCGCGTACGCCGCCGGGCCGCTCTTCGCCGCCCAGGTACCGGAGTTCTTCTCCAGCCAGGCCAGTGGCTTCCCGGTGTCGGCCGTGCGGCCGGCGGCGGCGAGCGCGACGACCGTGTCGGCGGTGTTGCCGTAGTCGGGCTGGTCCTCGGCGCCGGGGAGGGAGGACTTCAGGTAGCCGTTCTTGGCGACCGCGCCCGCGAGATACAGGGCGCCGTTGGCCGCCGCGTCGTTGATCGTGAGGGAGTCGCCGCCCGCGCACTTGGCGCTCTTCGAGGAACCGCCGTCGGCCTCGGGCTCCGGGGACAGCCCGTCGCCGAGGGCACCCAGCACGCCCGCCGCCGTGGCGTCCGCGTTCGCCGCGAGCTTGCCCTTCTTGTCCGGCTGGAAGGCGAAGGCGCCGCCGCCGGTGTCGTCGCAGGGGACGGAGAGGCCGAGCAGGGCGTCGTACGGCGTCCGGTCGTCCTTCGAGGGCACGTCCTTCGGGTCGGTGTCCCCGGCGTCGAGCGCTCCGATCACGACGGACGTCGAGTTGGTGTCGCTGGGCGTGCCGGGGGAGTAGCCCCAGCCGCCGTCCTTGTTCTGCACGGACTTGAGCCACTTCACGGCCGCGCCCGTCACGGCGTCGCTCGCGTCGAGGGCCTCCAGGGCCTGCAACGCGGCGGCGGTGCTGTTCGTGTCGACCTGGGTCTTGGCGTCGCACTTCGCGCTCGGGTCGGGGCGGTACGCGGCGAAGGCCCCGCTCTCGCACTGCTGGCCGACGAGCCAGTCGACGGACTGCTTGGCGGGCTTGACCCCCACGCTGTCCTGGGCGAGCAGTGCGAGCGACTGCCGCCAGACGCCGTCGTAGGTGGGGTCGGTGCTGCCGTACAGGGCGGAGGGGAACGCCTGGGACGGGGTCGCGCCGGGCGACTCGTCGGCGAGGGCGGCGGGCGCGAACGCCGTACCGATCACGGCGGTGGCGGCCAGTACCGCTGCGCTGCGGCGGACAAACATGATCGGTGGTGCCTTTCCCTGTCAAGGAGCCAGGCAGCCCAGAACCCGGGCGGCTCGGCTCCGTATGCCTCGACGGTGCCGGTCACCGGCGGTTCCGGTGACGCGAGCCGGTCACTTCCGTACGAGGCAATCCGGCTCGCCGCCCCGATCGGCTGATCGACTGATCGGCCGGTCGACCGGGTGGCACACGGTTGCGGGTCAGCGCCGGATTTGCACCGGCTTCCCCCCGTACGACTGTGATGACGACCCGCTCACTGTACCGGCCCGTAGCAAGACCCTGAGGGGCGGCTGTGGGGCCGCGGGTGGAGCCGGGCAGTACTGAGCGGTTGACGAGACGGACCGTATCGTCTAGCTTTGTGTTCGTCGGTCGGCGGCGGGCGTTCCCGCTGCTTGCCGCACGACCCTGTTCACCGAGCACACGACCCTGTTCACCGAGCAAAGGACCGCACTTGCACCGTGCTTCCGTCGGTACCACCGTCACTGGTTCTTCTCCCTCTCCTCTCACCGCGTCTCTCGCCACGTCCCAGATCGCTCTCGCCGAGGTGACCAAGCGCTACGGCGACCGCGTGGTGCTGGACCGGGTGTCCCTCACTGTCCGGCCGGGCGAAAAGGTCGGGATCGTCGGGGACAACGGCTCAGGGAAGTCCACGCTCCTGCGGCTGCTGGCCGGACAGGAGCCGGTCGACAACGGCAGCCTGACCGTCGTCGCACCGGGCGGGATCGGCCACCTCCGCCAGACTCTCGATCTGCCCGGATCGGCGCGCGTGGGCGATGCCGTGGATCACGTACTGGGCGAACTGCGCGCCCTGGAGCACCGTATTCGTGTCGCCGAGGCCGCACTGGGTACGGCCGGCACCGCCGAGTTCGAGCGCTACGCGGCACTGGTCGCCGAGTTCGACGCGCGGGGCGGGCACGGGGCGGACCGCCGCGTCGAGGTGAGCCTGCGCCGGCTCGGCGAGCACGCGCCACTGGACCGGGGGCGTGCGCTGAGCACTCTCTCCGGAGGGCAGCGCTCCCGGCTCGCGCTCGCCGCGACCCTGGCCTCGGCCCCCGAACTGCTGCTGCTCGACGAGCCGACCAACGACCTGGACGACGAGGCCGTCGCCTGGCTCGAAGGGCATCTGCGCCGCCATCGGGGCACGGTCGTCGTGGCCACGCACGACCGGGCGTTCCTGGAGCGCGTCACCGACACCATCCTGGAAGTGGACCAGGACCGGCGCACGGTACGGCGTTACGGCAATGGGTACGCCGGCTTCCTCACCGCCAAGGCGGCGGCCCGGGCCCGGTGGGCGTGGGACCACGAGCAATGGCGCAACGAGGTCGCCCGACAGGAGCACCTCGCCGACGCCGGTATCGGGATGCTGGCCGAGATCCCCCGCAAGGCGCCGTCGGCGTTCAGCGGCGCCGGTGCTTTCCGGGCGCGCTCGCGGGCGCATGGCGCACAGAGCCGCATCCGCAACGCACGCGAGCGGTTGCAGCGGCTGACCGAGCACGCCGTGCCGCCGCCTCCGCAGCCATTGCGGTTCACGGGCCGCGTCGAAAGCGCGCCGACGTCGACCGCCGAGGAGACATCAACCGCCTCGGCGTATCTGGAAGGCGTCCTGGTCGAGGGGCGGTTGTATGTCCCTTCCCTCGAACTCGCCCCCGGTGACCGGCTCCTCGTCACCGGTCCCAACGGTGTCGGCAAGACCACCCTTCTCCAGCTGCTGGCAGGGGAGTTGACGCCCGACGCCGGTGTCGTACGCCGACCACGCCGCGTCGGATTCCTGCGTCAGCAGAGCGAGCCCGACGACGCCTTCGACGCCCGTACGCTGCTCGCGGCGTTCGCGGCCGGCAGGGCGGGGCGCCCCGACGAGCACGCCGACGCACTCCTCGCGCTCGGCCTGTTCCACGCCGCCGACCTCGCCGTTCCCGTACGGAACCTGTCCGTCGGACAGCGCCGGAAGCTCGAACTGGCCCGGCTCGTGACGGCCGGTCCACTCGATCTGCTCCTCCTTGACGAGCCGACGAACCACCTGGCCCCCGCCCTGGTGGAGGAGATCGAGGCGGCCCTGGCCAACTACACCGGCACGCTGGTCGTGGTGACGCACGACCGGCTCCTGCGTGATCGTTTCCATGGGTCGCGCCTGGAACTGCCCATGGCTGCCGTCTAGATGACGACACGTCAGTCCACTGAGCAGGTTCAGACGGCCACGTATGTCACCGGATCGCTCCCCGGTACCGCCTCCGCGTGGCCCAGTTTCAGCAGGCGGCGCAGGTGGGCCTCCGCCTCCGAGACGGCGATGTTTCTCGATCCGTAGGGGATGTCGTCCCACGGGCGGTTCCACTCCATGCGGACCGCGAGCTGCCATGAGGTGAGCGGGGTGGCGAGGAGGGAGCGGAGGTCGGTGAGGCGGGACTCGTGGTGGTCCAGCAACTCCCTTACGCGGGACGGGGCGTCGGTGAAGGCGTGCAGGTGGGCCGGGAGGACCTCGGCCGGTTCGAGGCGGCCGATCCGCTCCAGGGAGTCGAGGTAGTCGCCGAGCGGGTCGGCGACGGTCTCGTCGTCCGGGTCCTCGTACAGGCCGATGTGCGGGGTGATCCTCGGCAGGAGGTGGTCGCCCGAGAACAGGCGTCCGTGGCCCGGGAGTTGGGCCGGATGGGCCTCCTCCAGGTGGAGGCAGACATGGCCGGGCGTGTGGCCCGGCGTCCAGATCGCGCGCAGGCGGCGGCCGGCGAGGTCGAGGAGTTCGCCGGGGACGATCTCGCGGTCGGGGAGCGCGGGGGAGGCGCCGGGGAACATACGGGAGCGGGCGGTGCGCATCGGCGCCACGTGCTCCTCGGGAGCGCCCGAGGCGGTCAACTTGTCGGCCATGTACGTGAACCAGCGCCCGGGCTTGGTCCCGCGTGTCCGCCGTACGATCGAGATGTCGGCGGCGTGCATCGCGATCCAGGCGCCGGACGCCTCCCGCACCTTGCCCGACAGGCCGTGGTGGTCCGGGTGGTGATGGGTGATCACCACCCCGTGGATCTCCGCGACGGACGTCCCGCACGCCACGAGCCCCTCGGCGAGCGCGTCCCAGGACGCCGGATCGTCCCAGCCCGTGTCGATCAGCACCGGCCCGCGGTCGGTGTCCACGACATACACGAGCGTCGTTCCGAGGGGATTGTCCGGGATGGGAACCTCGACGGACCGTACGCCGCCGCCGTGATCGGTCACCTGTGTCATGGGTTCCCCTGTCGCCGACTCCCGGCCACTATAACTAGAACCAGTTCCAATGGGAGCCCAAGTCACTCATCGGGTCGGCGTGATGGATCGCGATGGATCACGGGAGCGGTGAAGTGGTGTGCGGTCCGTGGACTCCTCCAACTAGAACTGGTATCAGTTCCAGTGTCGTCATGCCTGATGAACCGTCAGCTTGATGCACCGTCAGAAATGTCCTCCGGAGAGGCAGTCGGCCATGACCGAGCTCGTGGAACACGGACAGCTGTTCATCGGCGGGGAGCTGGCCGCTCCCCTGGGCCAGGACGTCATCGAGGTGATCTCCCCGCACACCGAGGAGGTCATCGGCCGGGTGCCGCACGCCTCGCGGGCGGACGTCGACCGGGCCGTCGCGGTCGCGCGGACCGCGTTCGACGAGGGACCCTGGCCGCGGATGTCCCTCGACGAGCGCATCGAGGTCGTCACCCGGATCAAGGACGCGATCGCCGTACGTCACGAGGAGATCGCCCGCGTCATCTCCTCCGAGAACGGCTCCCCGTACTCCTGGAGCGTCCTCGCGCAGGCCCTCGGCGCGATGATGGTGTGGGACGCGGCGATCACGGTCGCGCGGGACTTCACGTACGAGGAGACGCGCGACGGAGTGCTCGGGAAGATCCTCGTGCGGCGCGAGCCGGTCGGGGTCGTCGCGGCCGTCGCCCCCTGGAACGTCCCGCAGTTCGTGGCGGCGGCCAAGCTCGCGCCCGCGCTGCTGACCGGCTGCACGGTCGTGCTCAAGCCCTCGCCGGAGTCGCCGCTCGACGCGTACATACTCGGCGAGATCGCCAAGGAGGCCGGGCTGCCCGAGGGCGTGCTGTCGATCCTGCCGGCGGACCGCGAGGTCAGCGAATATCTCGTCGGGCATCCCGGGATCGACAAGGTCTCCTTCACCGGGTCGGTCGCCGCGGGCAGGCGGGTCATGGAGGTCGCGTCGCGCAATCTCACGCGCGTGACACTGGAGTTGGGCGGGAAGTCGGCGGCGGTGGTCCTGCCGGACGCGGACATCGAGACCTCCGTGCCGGGCATCGTCTCGGCGGCCTGGATGAACAACGGCCAGGCGTGCGTCGCGCAGACCCGGATCCTGCTGCCGCGCTCGCGCTACGACGAGTTCGCGGAGGCGTTCGCCGCGGCGGCGGGGGCGCTGGTGGTCGGCGACCCGCTCGACCCGGCGACCCAGGTCGGCCCGCTGGTCGCGCAACGGCAGCAGCAGCGCAACCTCGACTACATCCGCATCGGCCAGGAGGAGGGCGCCAAGATCCTCACGGGCGGCGGGCGTCCGGCGGGCCTCGACCGCGGCTGGTACGTCGAGCCGACGCTCTTCGGCGACGTCGACAACTCCATGCGGATCGCTCGCGAGGAGATCTTCGGGCCGGTGATCTGCCTGCTGCCGTACGGCGACGAGGCCGAGGCGGTCAAGATCGCCAACGACTCCGACTACGGGCTGAGCGGCAGCGTCTGGACGGCCGACGTGGCCCGCGGCATCGACGTGGCCCGCCAGGTCCGTACCGGCACGTACTCCGTCAACACCTTCAGCCTCGACATGCTCGGCCCCTTCGGCGGCTACAAGAACTCGGGCCTGGGGCGCGAGTTCGGTCCCGAAGGCTACGGGGAGTACCTGGAGCACAAGATGATCCACCTGCCGGCCGGCTGGGAGGCCTGACCGATGGGCGACCGCTGGCACGTCGAGGTCGACCGCTCCCTCTGCATCGGCTCGGCCCAGTGCACCCACCTCGCCCCCACCGCCTTCCACCTCGACACCGCCATGCAGTCCCACCCGGCGGAACCGGAATCCGACGCCAACGAGAAGGTCCTGGAGGCGGCGGAGGGGTGTCCGGTGGAGGCGATCATGATCACCCTCCTCGGCTCGGGCGAGGCGGTGTTTCCTCCGGAGGAGTGAGCACGGAGGGCGGCGGGGCCTGCCGGTGGTCCTACCGCCAGGAGGCGATGGTGCGGGCTACGTCCCGGAGGTCGGCTTCCTGGGCTCGGATGGCTCCGGCCAGCAGGTGAACGTCGTCGGGTTTGGGGTCGACCGGCTGCTCGGAGGCGTTCATGTAGAGCGCGGTGCAGGCCCAGCCGATGACGGCGTTGAAGTCGGCGAAGGGCCGCAGGAGCAGAGCGGTGTGGAACAACGTGGCGGCCCGCGCGGCCGGCTCCTCGTAGTAGAGCTGGCCGTGTGGCTGCTCGAAGAGGTGGCGGTCCGCCATGGCGTCCAGGGCGCCCCAGTCGGCGACGGGGGTGTTGACGGGCGAGACGCGCGTCTGGACCTCCAGGATCCACCCCGCGTCGACGCGGATGACAGGGCTCAACGCATGCCCTCCGGCATGTCCTTGAACACGTCCATGGCCCACGCGACGGTCTCGTCGACGCCCTGCAGGAACGCCGTCCGCTGTGCGTCCGCGAGGATTATGTCGTGCGCGTGGGAACGCATCGACTTGCCGAGCGAGGCCGCGTGCGCCTTGGCGAAAGCGAGCTCTTCCTCGGTGAATTCCACTGTGATCATCGGCATGCCGAAAATGGTAGCAGCGGTGAAATCGATGGCAGTAGCACAGGTCAATCGTCCGTTGACGTCAGGTCGATGAGCCTGCACACCGTCTCGATGTCGATCTTTACCTGGGCGATGGAGGCGCGGCCCGAGAGCCAGGTGATGAGGGCCGAGTGCCAGGTGTGTTCGATGACTCGGACCGCGGAGAGCTGGGCGGGGGTGGGGTCGTCGAGGCCCATCGCGTCGAGGATGATCACCGTGGTCTGGCGGGAGACCTGGTCGACCTCCGGGCTGACGCTGCGGTCGGCGAAGGTCAGGGCGCGGACCATCGCGTCGGCGAGATGCGGCTCGCGCTGGAGGGCGCGGAAGGCGCGCATCAGCGTCTCCGCCACCCGCTCCGCCGCCGTGTCCCCCGCCGGCGGCTTCTTGCGGAGCGTCCCGTGCATGTGCGCCAGCTGGTCCTGCATCGTCGCGACCAGCAGATGCACCTTGGACGGGAAGTAGCGGTAGAGCGTGCCCAGGGCCACCTGGGACGACTCCGCGACCTCCCGCATCTGCACCGCGTCGAACCCGCCCCGGCTCGCCAGCTGCGCGCTCGCGTGCAGGATGCGCCGCCGCCGCGCCTCCTGGCGCTCGGTGAGCGGGGGAGTGACCGGCTGCGCGGCCCGTACCGCCGGCTGCGCGGCCTTCGCCGCAGTCTTGGCTTCCGCAGGCATGGATCCCGATTCCGTGACGTTCCTACAAGATTCGTAGAACAGAGGGCTCGATGGGGACGAGTGGGCGACAGCAGAGTAGAGCCCGGCCGTGGCGTGAATCACCTGATCCACCGCTCACAGGAGAGCTACCTGCCGGTAGATTCTGTGCTCCCTGAACGATCAAGTCTGAAACTTGTTCTAGATTACCGTCCCGAAGTAATCTCGCGGGAACGTGCTGGAAGAAGGGGGCCGAGAGTGACCCATGAGGCCATGGAGGCAGGCCTCCACGCGGGCTCGGCCGCCGACGCCGACCGACCGCTGCGCATCGCGCTCCTCACCTATAAAGGGAACCCGTTCTGCGGCGGCCAGGGCGTCTACGTACGGCACCTCTCGCGCGAGCTGGCCCGCCTCGGCCACCAGGTCGAGGTCATCGGCTCCCAGCCCTACCCCGTGCTCGACGAGGGCGAGGGACTCGACGGGCTCTCCCTCACCGAGCTGCCCAGCCTCGACCTGTACCGCCACCCGGATCCCTTCCGGACCCCGAAGCGTGACGAGTTCCGTGACTGGGTCGACGCGCTAGAGGTCGGCACGATGTGGACCGGCGGCTTCCCGGAACCGCTGACGTTCTCGCTGCGCGCCCGCCGCCATCTCCGCGCCCGCCGCGGCGACTTCGACGTCGTGCACGACAACCAGACCCTGGGTTACGGGCTGTTGGGGGACGTCGGGGCCCCGCTGGTCACCACCATCCACCACCCCATCACCGTGGACCGGCAGTTGGAGCTCGACGCCGCGGAGGGCCGGCGCCGCCGGATGTCCGTACGCCGCTGGTACGCGTTCACGCGCATGCAGAAGCGCGTCGCCCGCCGGCTCCCCTCCGTCCTCACCGTCTCCGGCACGTCCCGCCAGGAGATCGTCGACCATCTCGGCGTACGCGACGACCGCATCCACGTCGTCCACATCGGTGCCGACACGGACCTCTTCTCGCCGGATCCGTCCGTGCCGCAGGTGCCGGGGCGGATCGTCACCACGTCCAGCGCGGACGTCCCCTTGAAGGGCCTCGTATTCCTCGTCGAGGCGCTCGCCAAGGTCCGTACGGAGCATCCCGCCGCGCACCTCGTCGTCGTCGGCAAGCGCGCCGAGGACGGGCCGGTCGCCCAGCTCATCGAGCGGTACGGCCTCGAAGGCTCCGTCGAGTTCGTGAAGGGCATCTCGGACGCGGAGCTCGTCGACCTCGTACGGTCCGCCGAGGTCGCCTGCGTGCCTTCCCTCTACGAGGGCTTCTCGCTGCCGGCGGCCGAGGCGATGGCGACGGGGACACCGCTCGTCGCCACGACCGGCGGGGCCATCCCCGAGGTCACCGGCCCCGACGGCGAGACCTGCCTGGCCGTCAGGCCCGGCGACGCGGGGGCGCTGGCCGCCGGGCTGAGCAGGCTGTTGGGCGACCCCGCCCTGCGCGCCCGCCTCGGCACCGCCGGCCGGGACCGCGTCCTCCGCCACTTCACCTGGGCCAAGGCCGCCGAGGGCACGGTCGCCCGCTACCGCGAGGCGATAGCGGGCCCCTCCACAGACGGCCCCGGGCCCCTCACCGCGGCCTCACAGGCCTCAAACCCCGCGCCCACCACCGGCCTGGACGGCGCGTCCACCACCGCTTCGGCGCCGACGCCTGCCGCTCCGCTGGGCCCGGCGTCCGCCACCCCGCCGGCCTCGGCGTCCGCCGCTCCGCTGGACCTGGCGTCCGCCTCCCCTTCGCAGGTGGCGCCCGTAACCGGTCTTGGTGGGGCGCCCGCCACCGGTCTGGGTCGGGCGTCCGCCACCGCTTCGGCTGCGGCGCCTGCCACCCCTCTGGCCCAGGCGCCCGCCAGTCCTTCGCAGATGGCGTCCGCCACCCCTCTGGGCCTGGCGTCCGCCACCACTTCGGCACCGGCGCCGGCCGCTCCGTTGGACATGGTGTCCGCCACCGGTCCTGGTGGGGCGCCCGCCACCGCTTCGGTCGCGGTGCCTGCCACCCCGGTGGCCCCGGTGCTCGCCAGTTCTTCGCACGCGGCGCCCGCCACCGATCTGGACGGAGCGTCCGCCACCGCTTCGGCGTCGGCGCCTGCCACCCCGGTGGCCCCGGCGCCCGCCAGTCCTTCGCAGGTGGCGTCCGCCACCCCGCCGGCCCTGGCGTCCGCCATCCCTCCGCACGCGGCGCCCGCCACCCCGCCGGCCCCGGCGCCCGCCACCCCTCCGCACGTGGCGTCCGCCACCGCCGTGAGCGTGGCGCCCGCCACCGCAGCCGTGAACGCGGCGCCCGTGACCGCCCCCGTGGAAACCCCTCACCGTGAAAGCAGGACCACGTGCTGACCGTCGACTTCTCCCGGTTTCCGCTTGCCCCGGGGGACCGTGTGCTGGATCTCGGGTGCGGGGCGGGACGCCACGCCTTCGAGTGTTACCGGCGCGGCGCGCACGTCGTCGCGCTGGACCAGAACGGGGAGGAGATCCGCGAGGTCGCCAAGTGGTTCGCCGCGATGAAGGAGGCGGGGGAGGCGCCGGAGGGCGCGAGCGCCACCGCCATGGAGGGGGACGCGCTCCAACTCCCCTTCCCCGACGAGTCGTTCGACGTCGTCATCATCTCCGAGGTGATGGAGCACATCCCGGACGACAAGGGCGTACTCGCCGAGATGGTCCGCGTGCTCAAGCCCGGCGGGCGGATAGCCATCACCGTCCCGCGCTACGGGCCCGAGAAGGTCTGCTGGACGCTCTCGGACGCGTACCACGAGGTCGAGGGCGGCCACATCCGCATCTACAAGGCGGACGAACTGCTCGGCAGGATCCGCGAGGCCGGCCTGCGGCCGTACGGCACGCATCACGCCCACGCGCTGCACAGCCCCTACTGGTGGCTGAAGTGCGCGTTCGGCGTCGACAACGACAAGGCGCTGCCGGTACGGGCGTACCACAAGCTCCTCGTCTGGGACATCATGAAGAAACCCCTGGCCACCCGGGTCGCCGAGCAGGCGCTGAACCCCCTGATCGGCAAGAGTTTCGTGGCGTACGCGACCAAGCCCCACCTGCCCGTCGACGCCGCCTCGGTGGACTCTTCCGACGCTGCCACGGTGGACCCTTCGTGACGACACCGCGCACGGAGCACCTCGTCCTGACCGGAGTGCTCACCGCGGAACAGGCCGCGCAGACCGTCCGCGGCATCCTGGACGTGCAGCGTGCGGACGGCGCCATACCGTGGTTCCGCGGACACCACCTCGACCCGTGGGACCACACCGAGGCCGCCATGGCCCTGGACGCGGCCGGCGAGCACGAGGCCGCCGGGCGGGCGTACGACTGGCTGGCCCGCCACCAGAACCCGGACGGTTCCTGGTACGCGGCCTACGCCGACGGAGACGCCACCGACGTCACCGACCGAGGCCGCGAGACCAACTTCTGTGCCTACGTCGCCGTCGGCGTGTGGCACCACTACCTCGCCACCGGCGACGACACGTTCCTGGACCGGCTCTGGCCGACCGTCTTCGCGGCGGTCGAGTTCGTCCTCGAACTGCAGCAGCCCGGCGGACAGATCGGCTGGAAGCGCGACGACGACGGGACGCCCGTCAACGACGCGCTGCTGACCGGGAGTTCGTCCGTCCACCACGCCCTGCGCTGCGCCCTAGCCATCGCCGAGGAACGCGAAGAGCCCCAGCCCGACTGGGAGTTGGCGGTGGGCGCACTGCGCCACGCGATACGCCGGCACCCGGAGCGGTTCCTCGACAAGGACCGCTACTCGATGGACTGGTACTACCCCGTGCTCGGCGGCGCACTGACCGGCGCCGAGGCGAAGGACCGCATAGAGGGGGGCTGGGACCG
The DNA here is from genome assembly GCF_042715345.1 of Streptomyces sp. NPDC058697. Classification (NCBI taxonomy): domain Bacteria; kingdom Bacillati; phylum Actinomycetota; class Actinomycetes; order Kitasatosporales; family Streptomycetaceae; genus Streptomyces; species Streptomyces sp. NPDC058697. Next base: position 21,161 of record NZ_JBHXSU010000013.1, on the reverse strand, counting down.
CTTCGTTGTCCCGGGGCTCGGCGTGCGGTGCGTCGTCCCCAACCCGTGGGTGACGGGCGGCGAGTCGGCCGAACTCGCCCTGGCGCTCTGGGCCGTGGGCGAGTCCGACCGGGCCCTGGAGATCCTCCAGTCGATCCAGCATCTGCGGGACCCGGGAACCGGCCTGTACTGGACGGGCTATGTCTTCGACGCCCAGGCCGTCTGGCCCGAGGAGCTGACCTCCTGGACGGCCGGTTCCCTGCTCCTCGCCGTCGCCGCTCTGGGCGGCGACGAGGCGACGTGCGCGGTCTTCAGCGGCGACCGCCTGCCGACGGGCCTGGACCCGGACTGCTGTCAGTAGGGGCCGGGCACCCGCTCGGTACGTACTCGCACCTGCTCAGTACGTACGTCAGTGACGGTGGGCGCGGTTGGCGATCGCGTGCCCCACGAAGAGGTACACGACGGCCGCGAGGCCATACCCTGCGACGACCCGTGCCCACTGCTCGTCGAAGGTGAACAGGTCGTGCGACCAGCCGGCGAGCCAGCGTGCCGCGTCATGGATGAACTGGACGAAGTCATTGCCCTGGTTGGCGTCCAGCAGGTACATCAGGATCCAGAGGCCAAGGATGAGGGCCATGATGTCGGCGACGACCGCGATGACCGTGCCGGCCTGGTTGGCACCGCTACTGCGAGTTCGAGAGGACATGCTCTGCGAGTTGCCCTTGAATCCTGGATGAAACCCGTTGCGGTCGGTCGGGTTGGAATCCGCCGAGGTCAACGTGACCCCCGGGAGGCGGTGACAAACCCTCCCCGTGATGGTTCGTCAGCGATTAATCTTGGTTCCAACTGCCGTTCGTCGTGAGGTGGTTCGGCGGTAAGCGCTGTCACCGACGATCCTGCCCCACGCTAGGGGGAGACGCCGGTGTCCGCGAACAGATCCGTGTCAGAGGAACCCCGTCTGGTCGTCAACAGACCCGAGCGCAGTCGCCTGCGCCGCACACTCGCTCTCACACTCCCGGTCCCCGTGGTCGGCCTGATCCTGCTCCTGGCCTCCGGCCATCTGCTGATGCCGCTCGACCGGGTCGTCACGATCGAGGCCAAGATGGCCTCCAAGAGGGACTTCTTCGAGGATCCCGAGGTCAAGCGCATCCTGATGGAGCACGGTTTCCGCGTCCACATCACGAGCATGGGCTCCCGCGACATCGCGAACCAGGACGTCGAGGGATACGACGTGGTGTTCCCCTCCGGACAGCCCGCGGCGGACCTGATCACCAACAAGCGCGCGAAGGCGGGCAACCCGGTGCTCACCTACCGGCCGTTCGTCAGCCCGATCGTGCTGGGCACCTACCGGGCGTACGCCGAGACGCTGAAGGACGCGAAGGTCGCAGAGCCCCAGTGGAGCGGGAGCGTCGGCGGCAAGCCGCTGTACTACACGCTCAACATGTGGAAGTTCCTGGAGCTGACCGAGAAGAACAAACGGTGGGACAAGGTCGGCATCAAGAAGTACGGGGTGCGGAACGGCAACAAGATCCTCGCCCAGACCTCGAACATCTGCCAGTCCAACTCCGGCGGTACGTATCTCGGTCTCGTCGCCTTCGTGAGGCACACCAACGACGCTCCGAACGGCATGCGCGAGGCGGAGGAGCTCGCCGAGGAGATCAAGCCGCTGCTCGTCGAACAGGGCCTGCCCGCATCCGAGATGGCCGAGACCTACCTCTCCCCGAACGGCAAGAGCATCTCGCCGATCGCGGTCTTCTACGAGCACCAGTACCTCGCCCACCAGATCCGCTACCAGAAGGCGAAAGGCAGGCCCGACACCGACCGTGTCCTCCTCTACCCGGACACCCGTTTCGTCACCGAACCCCAGCTGGTCGCCCTCACCAAGGACGGCGAGCGGCTCGGTGAACTGGTGACGAAGAACCCCGAACTCCAGTCCCGAGCAGTGGAGTTGGGCTTCCGGCCGCGGGACGCCACCGCGGACGAGATGAGCGACCAGCTGGCGAAGTTCCTGACCGACCGCCGGATCCAGGCACCCGTCACCTCGGCCGACGACACCAAGGCGGTCCTCCCCAGTCTGTCCCTCCTGGAGCGGATGATCCAGATCGTCGGAGACTGCCCGGAGCCGCAGAAGGACCCCAAGTGAGACGCGGGCTGCGGGCCCTGGCCCTGTGCCTGACGCTCACCCTGACCGTCACCGTCACCGTCACCGCCTGCACCGGAAACGACGACGAGAAGACCACCCTGCGCGTCCTCGCCGGACCCGACCTCGCCGTACTGGAGCCGCTCCTCGACGAGTTGAAGGACGAGACCGGTGTCGAGCTCGACATGGACTACCGGGCCGACGCGGACACCGGTGACGACCTGGTCCCTGGCTCCGGCACCGGAAAGGGCGGCGGGCACGACCTGGCCTGGCTCTCCACCGACCGCTCCTTCCGGCTGCGCCACAAGGACACCGCCCAGCGGTTGCTGCGTACACCGACCATGCTCTCGCCGGTCGTCGTCGGCCTGCGGCCGGACGTCGCACGCGAGCTGCGCGCCAAGTCGCCGGGCGGCAGGCTCAGTTGGGCCGACATCGCCGACGCCGCCGCCACCGGGACCGTACGCTTCGGGATGGCCGACCCCCGGCAGACGGGCAGCGGGCTCGCCGCGCTCGTCGGCGTCGCGACCGCCGCGGCGGGCACCGGCGGCGCCCTGCGCGAGAACGACGTCTCCTGTGACCGGCTGCGCGGCTTCCGCTCCGGCCAGAAACTCACCGCCGACTCCACCCGCGACCTGCTCGACGACTTCGTCGACCACCCCGGCACGGCCAACGCCCTCATCACGTACGAGTCCGACCTGCTCGCCCTCAACTCCGGTGGCCGGCTGAAGGAGAAGCTGGAGATAGTCCGCCCCGAGGACGGCATGGTCCTCGCCGATTTCCCCCTGCTGCTCCTCGACCAGGAAGACCCGGACCGGCGGGCCGCGTACGACAAGGTCGTGGAGTGGCTCCAGCGGGACTCCGTACAGGAGAAGATCATGCGGACGGCCCTGCGGCGGCCGGTGAGCCCGTCCGTCCGGCGGGACGGACAACTGCGCGCCCCGGTCGGCAACGCGCTCTACTTCCCCGACCAACTACGCGTCGTGGAAAGGCTGTTGGACGACTACGGTGATCCCCGGCGACGCGTCCCCGACCAGGTGATCTTCCTGCTCGACTTCTCCGGATCGATGCGCGGCGAGCGCATGACGGCCCTGCGCGAGGCCTTCGCGGACCTCAGCGGCGCGGACTCCTCGGCGACGGGCAAGTTCGCACGCTTCTACCAGGGCGAGCGGCTGACCGTCGTACGGTTCGGCGAGCGCGTACTGGAGGAGAGGACCGTCACCGTCGACGGACAGAAGGACCTCAAGACACTCGCCGACGTCGTCGCGCGCGGCGGCTACGGCGACGCGACCGCCGTCTGGACCGCCCTCGACCACGGCTACCGCACGGCCTCGACCGTCGTGGCCGACGACCCCGAACGGGCCGTGTCCATCGTCCTGATGACGGACGGCGAGAACAACTCCGGTATCGCGTACGAGGAGTTCGTACGCCGCTACGAGGCGCGGTCGGCCGAGACCCGCGCCGCGGTCCACACCTACCCCGTGCACTTCGGGGAGGCCGACGCGGGCGCACTGCGGCGCGCGGCCAAGAAGACGGGCGGACGCATGGTGGAGGCGCAGGGCTCATCCCTTTCCGAGGCGTTCAAGGAGATCCGTGGCTGTCGTTGACGCGCAGTGGTGGGGTGTGTGGTGGCCCTGGATGACGGTGTGGCTGGTCACCGCGGCCGGTCTGGTGACGCTCTGTGCCGTGCTGGCGCGGCACGTCCGGGAGCGAAGACGGCGGGCGCTCGGGCAGCGGTCCGCGTACAGCATCTGCTTCTACCTCGACGAGAAGGCGGTGATGGACCTCTACCGCATCGGCAACTACAGCGCGGCGCTGGAGCAGGCGGTCGAGCACCGGACCAACGTCAATACCAGCCTGGGTCTTTGGGGCAGGCTGCTGCCGTGGACGGTCAAGGCCAACCGGGACATCAGCCAGGAGAAGTTCAGCAGTTACGTCCAGAGGAGCGAGCCGATCTCCGTGATCGGGATGCTCATGGACGCCTTCGAGCGCGCCGACGTCATCGTCCACGCCGACCTGCGCTCCGGGGATGTCACCCCGAACCGCGCCCTCGCCGAGACCCTCGGCCCCGAGGCCGGCCGCGGCGGGCTCGCGCTCAGCGACATCGAGGAGTTCGTCTCGGTCCGCGGCCGCTTCCTGGTCGAGTCGGACTCGGCCGAGGAGATCGTGCTGCGTGCCCCGTACGGGGATCCCGGGCAGCCCTCCCACGTCCGCGTCACCTGCGCCGCAGGCGGCCTGCGTGGCGAACGGATCAACGACGGGACCTTCCAGGCGCGTTGCCTGGGCAAGATGACCGGCTGGCGCTCGGACACCCGCGAGGTCACGCTGGAGGCGATAGCCATATTCCGCTAGACGTCAGCGGGCCCCAAAGGGGCGCGGGGAACTGCGCGACCAGCCACAACGAACCCGCAGATGAAGCACCACACTTCAGCAGCGGAGCACTCAGTTGAGTTCGGCCAGCGTGCGCAGCGTAAGCCGGTCCGGTGACAGCACCAACAGGTCCGTCACCGGACCCTTCCTCCACAACTCCAGCCGCTCCGCGATCCGTTCGCGCGGCCCGACGAGCGAGATCTCGTCGGCGAACGCGTCGGGCACGGCGAGCACGGCCTCCTCACGCCGGCCCGCCAGGAACAGCTCCTGGATACGGCGGGCCTCCTCCTCGAAGCCCATCCGCGCCATCAGATCGGCGTGGAAGTTGCGTGCCGCGTGCCCCATGCCGCCGATGTAGAAGCCGAGCATCGCCTTCACGGGCAGCAGTCCCTCGGCGACGTCGTCACAGACCTTGGCCCGGGCCAAGGGTGCGACGAGGAAGCCCTCGGGAGCCGCGTCGAGAGAGGCCTCGTACACATCGGTCCTGAACGGCGACCAGTACAACGGCAGCCAGCCGTCCGCGATCCGGGTGGTCTGCGCGATGTTCTTCGGCCCCTCGGCGCCGAGGAGGACGGGCAGTTCGGCACGGAGGGGATGCGTGATCGGCTTGAGTGCCTTGCCGATCCCCGTCCCGTCCTCGCCCCGGTACGGATGCGAGTGGAACCGCCCGTCCAGCTCCACGGGCCCCTCGCGCCTGAGGACTTGGCGTACGACATCGACGTACTCCCGGGTCGCGGTGAGCGGCGACCTGGGGAACGGGCGCCCGTACCAGCCCTCGACGACCTGGGGACCCGACAGGCCGAGGCCGAGCATCACGCGGCCGCCCGAGAGATGGTCGAGCGTGAGCGCGTGCATCGCGGTCGTGGTGGGGGAGCGGGCCGCCATCTGGGCAATCGCCGTACCCAGCTTGATCCTTGAGGTCTGGGCCGCGATCCAGGTGAGCGGCGTGAAGACGTCGGAGCCCCAGGACTCGGCGGTCCACACGGAGTCGTAACCGAGCCGCTCCGCCTCCTGGGCGAGAGGCACATGGTCCGCCGAGGGACCACGTCCCCAGTAACCGAGAGCGAGTCCGAGCCGCATGCACACCACTCCTGACGGTCCGTCAGATACTGGACACCCCGGCGACTGTACGCCGAACGGCCCCCCACCCGGAAGAGCGCCGAAGTGCTCGTGCGGATGGAGGGCCGTGGTGGAATCCGGCGGCGGTGGGCGTCAGCCGCGCTGGATCCCGGACGTGTCCTGCAGAACACCCCGGCGGCCGTCCTGCGTCTGCGCCACCAGGCTCGGGCCGCGCTGCTCGACGGCCAGGTACCAGGTGCCCGGCGCCAGTTCGGCGATCGGAGTCGGCGAACCGTCCTCCGCGAACAGCGGACGCGGCACCGGCACGGCGAACCAGAACGGCGAGAACTCCCCGCCGGACGGCTGCGCCTGCGGGGCCTGCGCCTGCTGCGGCTGGGGCTGCGTGCCGAACGGCTGACCGGGCTGACCGGGCTGCGGCTGACCCCCGTAGGGCTGGCCGGGCTGCGGGGCACCGGCGCCCGGGTAGCCGTAACCCCCCTGCGGCTGACCGCCGTACGGCTGCGGGGCGGCCGGCTTGGGGGCGGGGAGGAGGGGGCCCTTGAGGGCCGGGACGAGGGGGGTGGCGACCGCGGCGCCGGCGAGGGCCAGCGTGGCGACCAGGCTGAGGATGAGACCGGTGCCCGCCCCGAAGTTGGTGAGACCGCCGTTGTTGTCGAAGCCACCGGCCGGGTCGAAGATGTTGCCGAGCGCGCTCCAGGCGGCGAACACCGTGAAGGCGATGCCGAACGGGCCGAGTTCGATACCGGCGACCTTCGGCAACTGCGGCAGGCCGCGGGCGACGACGATCAGCGCGGCGCCGATGAGGCCGGCGAAGGTGACGCTCAGGAGGAGAGGGCCACTTCCCCAGGCGTTGGGAATGTCGGCGCTGTCGCCGGCCCCGTCGATCGAGTAAATGTCGAGGAACGACGCGATCAACAGCAGAACCGCTGCTCCGATCACCACGCCGTCGCCTCGAGTGAGGGAGCGGATATTCACTTCAGGTCCTTCGTCAGTCGTCTCGTCATCGGTGGAGGCGTCGCTGTCACCATGTCGCCGTAAGGCCGCGGTGTGAAGCGCGGGGGTGGCCCCTCATCGTAGAGATGACACTATCGTCAGGCCGAACGGGGTGTCCGCCGGGATCAGCACGCAGATCACCAGTCCGTGCAGGAAACTCACGATTCCGTTACTCGGAGTCTCTGTGACTCTCGGCATTCCAGGCGTTACGGCCAGGAAGGTCCGTGACGGTGTCACCACAGCGCGAGTTGCGCTTCGGTGTCCTGGCGACGGTCTCCCGCTTCCTTCCGCCGCTGGTGCGGCAGGCTTGCGCCACCTGCCCGCCCGCCTCGTCCGGTGTTCCGGTCGGGGCGTTGGCGGCGGGTCTTACGGTCGGCTCCACGGGGCTTCGACACGCGTGGCGTGTCCTGGTCTCCGGCCACTCCGGTACCAGTAATGCGGGCCGCCGCGAGGGCGACCAGGTTGTGTGCTGCGTTCTTGTCGCGGTCGAGGATCAGGCCGCAGGCGTCGCACGCGAAGACTCGGACGTGCAGCGGCAGCTTGGCTTTCACTGCGCCGCAGTTCGAGCAGGTCTTTGAGGAGGGGTACCAGCGGTTGGCCACGATGGTGGGGCAGGCGTTGCGTCGGCCCTTGTAGGTGAGCTGGCGTCGGATCTCCCCGAATCCGGCATCGGCCACGCGGCGGGCGAGCCGTTTGTTGCGGAGCATTCCGGTGACATTGAGGTCTTCGATCACCACCGTGCCGTACTCGGCGCGTACGCGAGTGGTGAGTTTGTGCAGCGCGTCGGTGCGTAGGTTCGTCACTCGGTGGTGGATCTTATTGCGCTCACGGTTGGCTTTCTCCCACCGCTTCGAGGGCTTCTGACCGGTCCTGCCGTCTGGCTCCTGCCGTCGGGAGACACGGCGGGAATGGAACCGAAGCAGCTTGAGGGCGCCGTCCAGATGCTTCGGGTTGGGCTCGTAGCGGATCTCTCCGGAACTGTCGGCCAGGACCGCGAGGTGCTTGACGCCCAGGTCGATGCCGACTGCCACATCCGGACGGTCGACACGGGTGATCTCCCGGGCCATTTCCACCTGACAGGAGACGAACCAGCGCCCGCGCTCATGCCGGGCGGTCGCGGACAGGATGCGTGCCGTGCCGGCCCGGATGCGGGTCAGCAGCTTGATGGCGGATTCGTGGGTGCGGATCGTGCCCAGCCGGGGCAGGCTGACGTGCCGGCCATCCGGCTCGATGCGGATCGTGCCGGTGGTGAACCGGCAGGCCTGGCGCGCCTTCCGCTTCGGCTTCAGGCGCGGGATCCCCACCCTGGCACCCTTGCGTTTGCCCCGTTTGGACTTGGCATAGCTGTCGAACGCGGCAGCCGCGTTCGACAGGCCGGTGTTGTATGCCTCTTTGGAATTCTCCTGCCACCAGCCGGCGAATCTCGGGTCGGTGGTCTTGATCCGGTTGAACTCCTTGCGCAGTGTGGGGAGCGACCACGACCGCCACGGTGTCAACTCCTCGTCGCCAATGCCGTAGGAAGTTTCGGCCTTGCGCTGCCACCATGAGGCGGTCACCCATGATACGGCCCAGTTGTAGGCGGCCCGGGCGGCACCGCAGTGCGAACGCAGCGCCTGCTCCTGTCCGGCGTTCGGATCGAGAGCGAACTTGTAGGCCTGCACAACACAGCCGGGCCGCGGCCGGAACTTCCTGCTCACTCGGCAGCCCCCTTGGCTTCGAAGATCCCCTCGCCGTGCCCAACGAGCACCTCGCGCAGAGGTCACGCATTCGATGAGGGAACACCAGTTTCCATCTGGGGACGCAAAGACCCGGGCCTACGCCGCACAGGACGCGCCATGCCGCACCGTTCAGGTCGGAGGGCTTCACGCAGCACGACACAGGCCGAGCGAGGCTGAGATGCACTGATGGATGGCTCAGCGGCAGTTGTCTACTTCTTCAGGAAGCTTGCGATGCCGTCCGAGATTCCCTGCGCCGCCTTCTGCCGCCACGCGCTGCTGGTCAGTTGGGCGGCGTCCTTGCTGTCGCGCATGTTGCCGCACTCGATGAAGACCTTGGGAACCGTTGACAGATTGAGACCGCCGAGGTCCTTGCGGACGTCGAGGCCGGTGCCGCCGCCGATGTAGTTGGAGGGGGCGCTGCCGGTGACGCGCAGGAAGCTGCCTGCGACGCGTTCGCCGAGTTCGCGGGACGAGGCCACGATCGGACGGGTGTCGGCCGCGCCGGAGTGCACCGAGCCGGGCAGGATCACATGGAAGCCGCGGTTGCCGGCGCCTGCGCCGTCCGCGTGGATCGACACCACGGCGTCGGCGCCGGCCTTGTTCCCGATCTCGGCCCGCTCGTCGACGCACGGGCCCCAAGGGCGGTCGCCGTCCTGGGTGAACTTCACGGTGGCGCCCTCCTTCTCCAGGACGGTGCGCATCCGGCGGGCGACGTCGAGGGTGAACTTCGCCTCGGTGTAACCGTCGTTGGTCGCCGTACCCGTCGTGTCGCACTCCTTGGAGTTCGTCCCGATGTTCACCTGCTGGTTGATCTCCGACGTGTGCTGGAAGTTGCCGGGGTTGTGACCGGGGTCGATGACGACGACCTTGCCCTTGAGCGGGCCGGAGGCGGCGGTCGCCGACGCGGAGGGCGACTCGCCGGGTTGCTCCTTGCTGTCGTCCGAGGCGCCCGGTGTGGCGGGCCTGCCCCACGAGGAGGCGGACGAGGGCGACGCCTGCGCGTCCCCGCCGGAGTCCCCCACCGTCTGCCACACCAGCCAGCCCACCAGCGCGCCCGGCACGAGCGCGGCGACGGCCACGGTCAGGGGGCCGCGCAGGGGGTGGCGCGGGGGACGGGGAGGTTCGAAGTCAGGACCTACGTACGACACGCCTGCCACCTTACGGGCACCCCCCGGGGTCCGCAGGTTTCCCTGGGCCACGCCGGTGACGGTGTCGACGGCCAGGCCTGTCGCGCTGCCCGTGATCACGCAGTGCGGGCCGGAGCGCCCCTGAATCGGGGGCTCCGGCCCGTCTTCGGGACGTACGGCCGCAGGACCGGATGCCTACGTGTCGGAGATGTCGAGCCTGCTCACCTTGATGGCGGACGTGTCGTGCTCCCAGACGACGAAGAACTTGCCGGGCGCGTACTCGTCGGCCATCGGGTACGTGTCCCAGCCGGCGCCCGTGCCGGCCGGTGTCGGGTCGTCGGCGGGGCCGTCGGCGAACAGCTTGGCGGCTCCCCACGCCTTACCGGGGCTCTTGACCTTGTAGTTCAGGACCTTGCGGTAGGCACTGGCATCAAGAGAGGTGTTCGCGATGGTCAGATACCGGCCGGCGCTGTCCGTGGTGAAGAACACCTTGGAGTCGTAGGACGGCACGTTGCTGTCCAGGGCCCAGTCGGTCCAGGACTGGCCGCCGTTGTCGCTGGTGGCCGTCACCGCGGAGACCTTCGACACGGCGTAGTTGCTGCGCGCGACCATGATCAGCTTGTTCGGGTCGTCCTGCGAGACGGTGAGCTGCGGTTCGCCGCCCATGTACTTGTTCGGGTCCGGGATGGCGGGACGGGCGACCCACTTCTTGAGGTCGGTGGAGTACAGCACCCCGTTCTCCCGGCCCGACGCCCAGTACGGCATGACGTGATCCCCGTTGGCCAGTTGGAGCGGACGTCCGGCGAAGGCGAGGTTCCCCAGGCCCTCGTCGGTGGTGGTGGCCGGGTCGTCGAGCGGCATGTCGACGGCGTAGTCCTGCCAGGTGTGCCCCTGGTCGGTGCTGCGCTTGACGACGATGTCGTTGATCGGCAGACCGTTGTCGTTGTTTCCGTCGCCGTCGGTCTCGCTGTCGTCCAGCACCGGGGTGCGGCCCATGTACGCGAAGAGCTCGTCGCCCACCTGGTAGAGGGTGACGTAGTGCCAGAGGTACTCACTGGTCTCCTGCGCCAGCACCTTCGGGTGGGACCACTTCGCCCCGCCGTCGGTGGTGTACGAGTACCGGATGTACCCCTCGTCGACCCTGCCGGGCAGGGTGCCCTCCCGCCAGGCCACGACCGCGTTGTTCGAGCTGGTGCTGATGATGTCGGGGACGCGGAGGCCGTCGCCCTCGGTCTCCTGGTTCGTGTAGACGGTCCTCACGTCGGAGACCCCCGCGGCGGACGCGCTGTCGGGGGCGACGAGGAGGGCCGCGAGCAGGGCGGCGACGAGGGTGAGGAACGTCGTCAGGTAGATCGGCCGAGGTGCTCCCGAGGGCCGCTGTCCCGTTACCAGAGCCACTGCTGGTCCCTCCCCGAGCAGGTCCACTGCATGGCCTCGGTTCCGTTGGTCGTGGTGCTGTTGGGGATGGCCAGGCAGAGGGAGCTGTTGGCGTTCCGCAGCCGGTCGGTCTCGTCGTGGGCCCAGACCTGGTCGGTGTTGTCGCTGCACGGCCACTGGATGGCCTTGGCGCCCCCGTCGGTGCTCGAACTCCCGATGGCGAGGCACTTGCCGGTCGCCTGGTTGCGCACCCGGTAGCCGTTCGTCACGGGTTCGAGCGTCCAGTACTGGCTCGCGCTGGTACTGCAGGTCCACTGGATCAGCACGACCCCGTTGGCCGGATTCGCGTTGGGGACTGCGAGGCACTTTCCGGTGCCCTGGTTGTAGAGCCGGGCGTACACCGGCGCCTCGGCGGCCGCGGCCGCCACGGTGGTCCCGGCCGCCGTCTCGGCGCTCTCCGCCGCCGACGCCGTGCCGGTCAGCGAGGACCCCGTCAGCACGGGCGCGCTCAGCAGGGCGACGGCCGCCGCGGCGACGGCTCGTCCTCTCACCCTGGAGCTCGCCGACGCTCTGCTCCTTGTCAACTGCTCATCCCTTTCTGCGTGTTCGAGAACGAGGGGTGGCCCTCCGGAAGAGGGCCACCCGGTTGATCACTACCAGAGCCACCGCTGGTCCGTGCTCGTGGTGCAGGTCCACTGAATGGCTTCGGTGCCGTTGGCCGGGCTGGCGCTGGGGATGGCCAGGCATCTGTCGCTGTTCAGGTTCCGCAGGCGGTCGATGCTGTCGTGGATCCAGATCTGCTCGCTGCCGCCGCCGCACGTCCACTGAATGGCCTGGGTGCCGTTGGCCGTACTGGCGTTGGGCATGGCGAGACACTTGTTGCTGTTCAGGTTCCGGACGCGGTAACGGTCGCCGTTTCCGCCCTCCACCGCTTCCAGCTGCCACTGCTGTTCACCGTCGCCGCTGCAGTCCCACTGGATCAGGCCGATGCCGTTGGCCGTGTTGGCATTGGGAACGGCCAAGCAGTTTCCGGTGCCCAGATTGACGAGAGTCTTGTAGGCGGCTGCTTCGGCGTGGGCCGCCGTGGACAAGGCCAGTGCGCAGGCGGCCGTGGTGGCCACTGCGGCGACTCGCGCGACGATTTTCGTGGTCTTGGACATGGTGATGTGCCCCTCGGTCCGGTCGGGAACGGTGTGCGAGACGTACCCGGCAAGAATGCGGTGGGGCTCCTGGGGCTGTCGTGAGCGGTGAGTCCACAGATCCTGCGCTCTGCGTCTACTCCGCCGGTTCCGCCGGTTCCGCCTGTTCCATCCGCTCCGTCTGCTCCGGCGAGGAAAGCGCCTGGAGCCGGTACTCCTTGGGCGTGAACCCGTACGCGCCGCGGAAGGCGCGGGTGAAGTCGGAGGCGCGGGGGAGGCCCCAGCGGGCGGCGACGGTGTGGATGGGGACGGCGCGCAGCGCTGGGTCCGCCAGGTCGCGCCGGGCACCCTCCAGCCGTAGCCGGCGGATCCAGGCCGCGACCGTCTCGCCCTGTCCGTCCTCGTCCCGGGCCGACTCCTGGAAGAGCCGGTGCAGATAGCTGACGGAGATGTGGTGTGCGGCGGCGATCACGGGTGGTGTGAGCCCCGGGTCGCGCAGGTTCTGCCAGATGAACGCCCGTATGCGCGTGGTCATGGCCCGGTGACGGGTCTCCGGCGGCAGGGCGTCCTCGACGTCGAGCACCTGGGCGAACCAGGCCGACAGCAGGTCGAGCAGCACCGTCCCCAGGCGCGGTGCTTCGGACGGCTCAAGGACGCCGGACTGCCGGTCCAGGCCGATGAGGAACTCCGTCAGCAGCGAGCCGGTCCCCTCCCGCCCCGACAGCCGCCTGCCCAGCAGCTCCCGGACCCGGTCCGGCGACAGGGGCAGCAGTGACTTGGGGAAGTCCACGGCCACACCCGTGATCAGCTGGCGGCCCCCGCCGTCCGGCGGTTGCACGTCGTACGGCTCAGCGGTGTCGGTCACCCACAGGTCGCGCGGGCCGTACAGGTCGGTCCGCCCGATGTGGTCCAGCCCCAGCCCGCCGCCGAGCATCAGGGACAAGTGGTACATCTCGGGGTCGCACTGACGCACCATCTTCTCGGTGCGCAGGAATCGCGAGGGCAGGAACGACGTCGGCCACACCATCATCGGGCCCAGCTCCAGCAGGCGCTGTTCCGCCCAGAAGTCGCCGGCGTGGTCACTGGTGATGTCGCTCGGCGCGATCGCCCGGTGGACCAGCTCACGCCAGTAGTCGAACCTGTGCTCCGTCGGCACGTCCTCGCTCCGGAACACCGTCCCGATCATCCCGCCCCGTCCCTCCCCGGTCGCCGGGCGAGCTGCCGCCCAACTCCGCCCGTGCGGAGGGTACTTCAATCTTCATACGGTGCATTCGGGTGCCTTGGGAAGCCGACTCGGGCCGGACATCGCGACCACCCCCCAGCCTCAGATCCCCGGGCCCGTCCGCCGCAGCACTCGCAGCGAATCCGTCACCGAGACCTCCGTGAACGCGCCCGACTCCAGCGCCCGCAGATACACGCGGTACGGCGCCTGCCCGGTGAACTCGTCCACCGGGTCGGGGAACACGTCGTGGATGAGCAGCAGCCCGCCCTCGGCGACATGGGGCGCCCAGCCCTCGTAGTCACCGGTCGCGTGTTCGTCGGTGTGGCCGCCGTCGATGAAGACGAGGCCGAGAGGGGAGTTCCAGAAGGCGGCGATCTGCGGCGAGCGGCCGACGACTGCGACCACATGGTCCTCCAGACCCGCCCGGTGGAGCGTACGGCGGAAGGCCGGGAGCGTGTCCATGACGCCGAGCTCCGGGTCGACCGTGGCCGGGTCGTGGTACTCCCAGCCCGGCTGCTGCTCCTCGCTGCCGCGGTGGTGGTCGACGGTGACCGCCGTGACACCGACCTCGCGGGCGGCGCCGGCCAGCAGAACAGTGGAACGCCCGCAGTACGTGCCCACCTCCAGCAACGGCAGCCCCAGCCGCCCCGCCTCGACGGCAGCCCCGTACAACGCGAGCCCTTCCCCCACGGGCATGAACCCCTTGGCACCCTCGAAGGCAGCGAGAATCTCGGGCTTGGGCGCGGCGGGCATGGGGTTCCTCCAGGTCGTACGAGTACGGGGGCGCCCCATGGTGCACCACGCCCCCGGCTCGTGGGAGACGGGGGCGTGCGCTGATGCTGAGCGCCAGGGGCGCCCTTCAGGGGCGCGGGGAACTGCGCGACCAGCCCCCACCGACCCGCGGACGAACTACGACGCCCCCAGCGGAACGCTCACCCCGGGCAACGAGAGATCCAGCTCGACCGCCCGGTCACCCCCCGGGTGCGTGGCCGACGAGGCCAGCGGCTCGTGGCCCGGAGCCTTCGCGGCCAGCACATACGCACCCTCCGCGGGCACGGCGAGCACATAGTCGCCGCCCTCCGCCGAGAGCGTCGCCCCCGCCTGCCGCCCCCGCCGGTCGATCAGCGTGACTTTGGCCCGCGCGACCGGAACACCGTCGGCGGTGAGGACACGGCCACGGAAGCCGGCCGGAGCGGTCTGGTCGGCCGGGGCCGGTTCAGGCGAGACCTCGCCATGTTCGGCGTCCTCACTGGACGCCACCAGATGCGGCTTCGCCGCGTTCACGGCAGCCCGCCGCCCCGGCAGGAACGCCGCGAACACCAGCCCCACCAGCACCGCACCCGTGGCGATCAGGAACGACACCCGGAACCCCTGCATCGTGGGCACCGCGACCCCGCCCACCTGGTCCGCCGTGTTCGCCAGGACCATGCCGATCACGGCACTGGACACGGACGTACCGATCGAGCGCATCAGCGTGTTGAGGCCGTTCGCCGCGCCGGTCTCCGACGCCGGGACGGCGCCGATGATCAGTGCGGGCAGCGAGGAGTAGGCGAGACCGATGCCCGCGCCCAGGACGACGGCGATGACGATGGTCTGCCAGGCGGCGCTCATCAGGCCGAGGCCGGCGCCGTAGCCGACCGCGATGATCAGCATGCCGATCATCAGGGTGACCTTGGGGCCGTACTTGGCGGAGATACGGGCGTACACCGGCGCCGTGAACATCATCGTCAGGCCGAGCGGAGCCACGCACAGACCCGCGACGACCATGGACTGGCCGAGGCCGTAACCGGTCGACGTGGGCAGCTGGAGGAGCTGGGGCAGGACGAGCGAGACGGCGTAGAAGGCGACGCCGACCATGATCGAGGCGAGGTTGGTGAAGAGCACCGCGGGGCGGGCCGTGGTGCGCAGGTCGACCAGCGGCGCCTTCAGGCGCAGCTCCATCAGGCCCCACAGGAGGAGGACGACCGCTGCCGCGCCGAACAGGCCGAGCGTGGTGCCGGAGGTCCAGCCCCAGTCGCTGCCCTTGGTGATCGGCAGGAGGAAGAGGACGAGACCGGCGGAGAGGCCGAGCGCGCCCCAGACGTCGAAGGTGCCCACCGCGCGCATCGGGGATTCCGGTACGAAGGCGAGGGTGAGCAGGATGGAGAGGGTGCCGAGGCCCGCGGAGCCGAAGAAGAGCGCGTGCCAGTCGGCGTGCTGCGCGACCAGGGCGGCGACCGGCAGGGCCAGACCGCCGCCGACGCCGATCGAGGAGCTCATCAGGGCCATCGCCGAGCCGAGCTTCTCGCGCGGCAGCCCGTCGCGCATCAGGCCGATGCCGAGCGGGATGGCGCCCATCGCGAAGCCCTGCAGGGCACGGCCGACGATCATCACGAGCAGATCACTGGTGAAACCGGCTATCAGCGAGCCCACGACCATCACGGCCAGGCTCGCGATCAGCATGCGCCGCTTGCCGTACAGGTCGCCGAGGCGCCCCATGATCGGTGTGGAAACGGCGCCCGCGAGCAGGGTCGAGGTCATCACCCAGGTGGCGTTGCTCGGCGAGGTGCCCAGCAGCTCCGGCAGGTCCTTGATGACCGGCACGAGCAGGGTCTGCATCACCGCGACAACGATGCCCGCGAAGGCCAGCACCGGCACGATTCCGCCGCCGCCGGGCCTTCGCGTACGCGGGTCCGTCGTTGTCCGGGTCATTACGTGCTGCCTCCAGAGGCGAGAGCGGGGTAGGTGCAGGGTGAACCCCGTGCGCCCAGGCAACTATTCCGTTGCTTCGAGCCGCTAACGAATTCTTGACTTTCTCATTACATGGAGACGTGGACGGGAAGTGGGTCGGCGGCGGATCGGGGGGAGGCCGGAAATGGATCCGTCGGTATCTGACCTTCCGTCAGATTGGAACGTGTTCTAGTCTGCGCCGCATGGGGATCGGGATCACGCGGGAACAGCGGGACCTGGCCGAGGCCGTACGCGGCTGGATCGCCCGGACGGTGCCACCCGAGGAAACGCGCAAGCTGCTCGACGCACCCGGCGGCCAGGGCGGCCGCCCCGCCCACTGGGACGCGCTCGCCGCGCAGGGATTCCTCGCGGTGCACCTCCCGGAGAAGTACGGAGGCGGCGGCGGGACGGTGCTCGACCTCGCCGTCGTACTGGAGGAGGCCGCACGGGCGGCGCTCCCCGGGCCGTACGCGGCGAACGCGCTCGCCTCGCTCGTACTCGCGAGGGCGGGCGCCACGGCCGAGGGGCTGGTGCGGGACATGGCCGGGGGCGAGCGGATCGGGGCGGTCGCCCTCGGGACCGGGACGCTGACCGCCGTGGCCGACGCGGACGGGTGCGGGTACGGGTACGTGCTCGACGGGACGGCCCCGCCGGTACTGTCCGGCGGCGACGCGGACGTGCTGATCCTGGCGGCGTCGGCGTCGGCGTCGGCCTCGGGGGCTGGGGCGTCGGGTGGTCGCACGGTGTGGATGGCGGTGGACGCCTCGCAGCTCTCGGTCCGCGTCCACGAGAGCGCCGACCCGACGCGCGCGACCGCGGAAGTGGTGGCCACGGCGGTACGCGTCCCGCCGGACCGCGTCCTCGACATCGACTCGGCGCTCGTGCGGGACCTCGCCGCCGCCGTGTTCGCCGCCGACGCGTGCGGGACCGCCGCGTGGGCGCTGGAGACCGCGGCCGAGTACGCGAAGGTGCGGGAGCAGTTCGGGCGGCCCATCGGTCAGTTCCAGGGGATCAAGCACCTGTGCGCCGACATGCTGGTCCGCGTCGAGCGGGCCGGTGCGCTGGCGTGGGACGCGGCCCGTGCCGTACAAGAACCCGACGGCGTAAGGGAGTTGGTGACCGCTCTCGCCGCCGGTGTCGCGCTCGACGCGGCCCTCACATGCGCCAAGGACTGCGTCCAGGTACTGGGCGGCATCGGCTTCACCTGGGAGCACGACGCGCATCTCTACCTCCGACGGGCCCTGGTGGCACGGCAGTTGCTCGGCCACGGACACCTCCTGCGGGCGGTCGGAGCGGCGGAGAACGGAGCGAGACGCGAGCTCCGTACGGAGCTTCCCGAGGCGGAGGCCGCGCGGCACCGGGTGGCGGCCCGCGCGGTGATCGCGCGCGTACGCGGCCTCGAACCGGCGGCCGTACGGAGGGAGTTGGCGCCCACCGGGTACACGGCACCCCATCTGCCCCCGCCGTACGGACTCGGTGCCGGGCCCGTCCAGCAGCTCGCCGTGCAGGAGGAACTGGCCGCCGCCGGAGTGCGCGTCGGTGATCTCGGGATCGCCACCTGGGTCGTACCGTCGCTCATCGCCTACGGGACCCCCGAGCAGCAGGAGCGGTATCTGCTGCCGACGCTGTGCGGGGACGTGCTGTGGTGCCAGCTCTTCTCGGAACCCGGGGCCGGGTCCGACCTCGCCTCGCTCCGCACCCGCGCCGAGCGGACGGCGGACGGGCGCTGGCGCGTCAACGGGCAGAAGGTGTGGACGAGTTCGGCCCAGTGGGCGGACTACGGGATCCTCCTCGCCCGGACGAATCCGGACGCGCCCAAGCACAAGGGGCTCACCTACTTCGTCGTCGACATGAAGGAGACGGACGGCATCGAGATCCGTCCCCTGAAGGAGATCACCGGCGAATCCCTCTTCAACGAGGTCTACTTCGACGACGTCGTGCTGCCCGCCGACGCCGTGGTCGGTTCGGTCGACGACGGCTGGCGGGTCGCGCGCAACACCCTCGGCAACGAACGCGTCCACATGGCCGATCAGTTGACCTTCGGCACCGGCCTCGAAGCGATCGTCGCCCGCTCCGCCGGCCTCGACGACACCGTGCGGGAACGCGTCGGAACTCTGATCGCGGAGGCCCACGCCCTGGGCTGCATTGGACTCCGTACGACCATGCGGCAGGTCTCCGGCGTGGACCCGGGCGCCGGTGCCTCCGTACGCAAGCTCGTGCAGACCGCGCACCAGCAGAAGGTCGCCGAGCTGGCACTCGAACTCCTCGGCCCTGCCGGTGCGTTGCGCGAGGGCGCCGGGGAGCGGGCCGTCCACGGATTCCTGCTCAGCCGGTGTCTGACCATCGCCGGCGGGACGACGCAGGTGCAGCTGAACGTGGTCGCGGAGCGCATCCTCGGCCTGCCGAGGGACCAGCGAGCGGAAGAGCGAGCGGAAGAGCGAGCGGAAGACCGGGGAGAAGCATGAAGGCGTACGTCGTCGGTGTGGGCATGACCAGGTTCGAGAAGCCGGAGACCCGGGACTGGCAGTACTGGGACATGGTCCGGGAGGCGGGCACGGGCGCCCTCACGGACGCCGGGATCTCGTACGACGCCGTGGAGCAGGTGCCCGTCGGCTACTGCTTCCAGGCCTCCACGGCCGGACAGCGGGCCGCCTACGAACTCGGCCTGAGCGGAGTGCCCGTCTACAACGTGAACAACAACTGCGCGACCGGCTCGACCGCGCTGATGCTCGCCCGGCAGTTCGTGGAGGGCGGCGCGAGCGACTGCGTACTGGCACTGGGATTCGAGAAGATGGCGCGGGGGGCGCTGGGAGGCGGGGCCGACGGCGGCGACTTCAAGACGTCACCGGTGGCGCGTCACTACGCCGTGATGGCGGCGCGGCACGGTTTCGAGATGACCCCGCCCACCGCCCAGATCTTCGGGAACGCGGCGCGCGAGCACATGGAGAAGTACGGCACGACCGAGGCGCAGCTCGCGGCCGTCGGGGCCAAGAACCACCGGCACTCGGCGAACAACCCCAACGCGCAGTTCCAGGACGTCTACACGGTCGACGAGATCCTCGCCGCACGTACCGTGCACGCGCCGCTCACCAAACTCCAGTGCTCGCCCACCTCGGACGGGGCCGCCGCGGCCGTCGTCGTGTCGGAGCGGTTCGTGGAGCGGCACGGGCTGGGGGAGCGGGCCGTGGAGATCGTCGCGCAGGCGATGACCACGGACACGGAGGAGTCGTTCGCGTCCGGGTCGTGCATCGACGTCGTCGGGCAGCCGATGTCCCGGGCCGCCGCCCGGCAGGTGTACGAGAGGGCCGGGCTCGGCATCGAGGACGTCGACGTCGTGGAACTCCACGATTGCTTCTCCGTCAACGAACTCCTGACGTACGAGGCGCTCGGCATGTGCGAGGAGGGCGAGTCCGGGAAGCTCGTGGAGTCGGGCGCGACGACGTACGGCGGACGCTGGGTGGTGAACCCCTCGGGAGGGCTCATCTCGAAAGGACATCCCCTGGGAGCCACCGGAATCGCCCAAGTAGCCGAACTGGTCTGGCAGTTGAGGGGCGAGGCGGCGGCCCGGCAGGTGACGGACGCGCGCGTGGGCCTCGCGCACAACATCGGGCTCGGGGGAGCGGCGGTGGTGACCCTGCTGAGGCGGGGCTGAGCGGGGCTTCCGAGCGGGGCCGGACCGGTGAGGAGTGGCGGCCTGGGGCCTAGGTCCTGCGGCCGACGGTCCGTCCAGCGAAATCCCGATGTACGGGGCACGGGACCGCTGCGAGCATGACACGCATGCCCACGCTCAGAACCGCCGCAGAGATACCCGTGTCCGGTCGTGCCGCGCCGCCCACCTGGGTGGTGGTGGCACTCGCCTGCGCGGGACAGTTCCTCGTCGTCCTCGATGTGTCCGTGGTCAATACGGCGTTGCCGTCGATGCGGGCCGACCTGGGGCTCAGCGCCCCGGGGCTCCAGTGGGTCGTCAACGCGTACACGATCGCCTTCGCCGGATTCATGCTGCTCGGCGGGCGGGCCGGGGATCTGTACGGTCGCAAGCGGATGTTCCTGATCGGGCTCGCGCTGTTCACGCTGGCCTCGCTCGCGGGCGGGCTCGCCCAGGAGGGCTGGCAGCTGCTGGCCGCACGGGCCGTGCAGGGTCTCGGGGCGGCGGTGCTCGCGCCCTCGACGCTGACGATCCTGACATCGGCCGTGCCCGAGGGCGCGGCACGTGCGCGGGCCATCGCCACCTGGACCGCCGTCGGCGGGGGCGGTGGCGCGGCGGGCGGGCTCGTCGGCGGGGTCCTGGTCGACGGGCTGTCGTGGCGGTGGGTCCTGCTGATCAACGTGCCCATCGGTGCGGTGGTGCTGGCCGGTGCCCTGCTCTGGCTCGTCGAGAGCCGGGCCGGCGACGGGCGGCGGATCGACCTGCCGGGAGCCCTGTTGGTGACGGGCGGTCTCGCGACCCTCGCGTACGGGATCGTGCAGACCGAGGCCGAGGGGTGGACCTCGGCCGAGACCCTGGTGCCGTTGGCCGCCGGGGCCGTCCTGATCGGGCTGTTCGTGCTCGTCGAGGCGCGGACGAAGGTGCCGTTGATGCCGCTGAAGCTGTTCCGGCTGAGGTCCGTGTCCTCCGCGAACGTGGCGATGTTCCTGTGCGGCGCGGCGATGTTCTGCATGTGGTTCTTCATGACGCTGTACGCCCAGAACGTGCTCGGCTATTCGCCGCTGGACGCCGGACTCGCGCTCGTGCCCAGCTCGCTCGCGGTGATCCTGGGCTCGAAGGTCGCGCCGCGGCTGATGCCCGTTGTGGGGGCGCGGAATGTCGCCGTGCTCGGGGCGCTCGTGGCCGCCGTCGGGTTCGGCTGGCAGTCCACGATGACTGCCGACGGTGCGTATCTCACCGCGATCATGTTCCCCGGCATCCTGATGATGCTCGGCGCCGGTCTTTCCGCGACGCCGCTCGCCGCGCTGGCCACGTCGGGGGCGGAGCCGGGGGAGGCGGGGCTGGTGTCGGGGCTGATCAATACCTCCCGCACGATGGGGGGTTCTATCGGGCTCTCCGTGATGTCGACGATTGCCGCTGCGCGGACCGGGGGTGGGGTGTCGCCGGAGGCGTTGACGGAGGGGTATGCGTTGGTGTTCCGCACGGGTGGGGGTGTGTTGCTGGTGGGGGTTGTGCTGATGCTGGTGTGGCTCCCTCGGGTGGCTCCGCCGGGGGTGCGTTGATGGCTGCGGGCCCGGTGGGGGCTGGTCGCGCAGTTCCCCGCGCCCCTAAAAGCGGGGCTGCGCCCCTCGCTTTTGTCTTTTAAGGGGCGCGGGGAACTGCGC
>NZ_JBHXSU010000012.1:0-284370 GCF_042715345.1 Streptomyces sp. NPDC058697 | reverse complement strand
CCTTAAAGGGGCGCGGGGAACTGCGCGACAAGCCCCCACCCACCCGCACCCGACAACGCACCTCCCGGGGTCTGGGGCGGAGCCCCAGGGGACGGGAATGGGTAGGGGCGGCGGGGGCGAGAAAACGCCCCGGCACGCGGACGCCCCCCGCCCTTCGTATATTCACCGGTAGCAGAGAAACCCGGCAAAACCCCCGGAGGGCCCCGTGGAGATCCTCGCCTTCGGCGTCCAAGCAGACGAGAAACCCCTCCTGGAGAAGGCCTTCCGGGCAGAGGGGAACCACGAGGTCCGCTGTCTGGACGTCTTCCTCAACGAGGACACCGCCCCCATCGCCACCGGCTACGAGACCGTCTCCACCAGCGTCAACTGCGAACTGGGCAACCACGTCCTGCAGACCCTCACGGCCGGCGGCACCCAGATGTTCGCCCAGCGCTCCACCGGCTTCAACAACATCGACCTCAAGGTCGCCGAACGACTGGCCCTGACGGTCGCCCGCGTCTCGTACTACTCCCCCCACTCCGTCGCCGAGTTCGCGTGGACCCTCGCGATGGCCGTCAACCGCAACATCGTCCGGGCCTCCATCCGCACCCGCGACTTCGACTTCCGTCTCGACGGCCTGATGGGCCGGGACATGCACGGCTGCACCGCCGGCATCCTGGGCACCGGAAAGATCGGCGAGGCGTTCACCCGTATCGCGCACGGCTTCGGCATGA
This sequence comes from Streptomyces sp. NPDC058697, assembly GCF_042715345.1. Classification (NCBI taxonomy): domain Bacteria; kingdom Bacillati; phylum Actinomycetota; class Actinomycetes; order Kitasatosporales; family Streptomycetaceae; genus Streptomyces; species Streptomyces sp. NPDC058697. The sequence goes on along the minus strand of NZ_JBHXSU010000012.1, from coordinate 283,657 downwards.
ACCTGCTCGGCTGGGACGTCGCCGAGAACCCCGCCTGCCTGGAACTGGGCATGAAGTACGTCCCCAAGCAGCAGCTCCTCGCCGAGTCCGACCTGGTCAGCCTGCACGTACCGCTGCTCCCGCAGACCCGGCACCTCCTCGACGCCGCGGCCCTGCGCACGATGAAGGACGACGCGATCCTGGTGAACTCCAGCCGCGGCGGCCTCGTCGACTCCCGGGCCCTCGTCGCCGAGCTGCGCGAGGGCCGCTTCACGGGCGTCGGCCTCGACGTGTACGAGGCGGAGGCCGGACTCTTCTTCCTCGACAAGTCCCTGGAGGTCGTGGACGACGACACCCTGGCCCGCCTCGTCACGTTCCCGAACGTCGTCGTCACGTCCCACCAGGCGTACTACACCGTGGACGCGGTGGAGGAGATCATCGACACCACGGTGCGGAACGTCCTCGACTACACGGCGGGCCGCCGCTCCGAGAACGTGCTGGTGCCCGCCCCCGCGACCACCTGAGCCACCAGTTCCCGTACGACGTCCGTGCCGCGCAGCGTCAGCACCGACTCCGGGTGGAACTGGACCCCGGCGAAGCCCGGCCCGCGCAGCGCGTGCACCTCGCCGGCCCCGCTGCGGCTGACCTCGACCCCGTGGGCCGCCAGCTCCACCGCCGCCTCGTCGTCGCACCGCGCCACGAAGCTGTTGTAGAAGCCGACGGTCTCCGTCCGCCCGAAGAGGTCGATGTCCGTCTGGGCGCCCTGGTAGGGGATCTCCTTGCGGACGGTCTCCAGGCCCAGCTCCGCCGCGATCAGCTCATGCCCGAGGCAGACCCCCAGCACGCCGTGCCGGTGGCTCCGGATCACCTGCGCGGTCAGACCGCGCAGGAAGGCCATCTTTGGGTCCGTCGTGTCCGAGGGGTCGCCCGGACCCGGCCCCAGCACCAGCGGACCCTGGTGCGCGAGCACCGCCTCCCGCAGCCCCGGCTCGTCGTACCGCCGGACGGTCACCTCAAGCCCCGACGAGCGCAGCAGATGCGCGAGCATCGCCGTGAAGGTGTCCTCCCCGTCCACGACCATCGCATGGCCCTCCAGCTCGGCCGACCGCTCCTGCATCCGCAGCCAGAACGGCGCCAGCGCCGCCCGCCGCCCGTCCAGCGCCGCCCGCACCCGCGGGTCGTCCGCGAGACTCACCCGTACGTCCGTGTTCCGCGGCCGGCCGGGGCGTACCCCCAGAGCCGCCAGCACCCCGGCCGCCTTCGCGTGTGTCTCGGCGACCTCGCTCGCCGGGTCCGACCCCCGTACGAGCGTCGCGCCGACCGGGACCCGCAGCCGGCCGCCCCCGTCGATGTCGGCGGTCCGGATGAGGATGGGGGAGTCCAGGGTCTGGGCCCCGCCCGAGTCGCGTCCGACGAGGGCCAGGGCCCCCGCGTAGTAGCCGCGCCCGCCGACCTCGTGCCGTTCGATCACCCGGCACGCGTTCTGCACCGGCGACCCGGTGACCGTCGCCGCGAACATGGTCTCCTTCAGCACCTCCCGCACATCCAGCGACGACCTGCCCCGCAACTCGTACTCGGTGTGCGCGAGATGGGCCATCTCCTTCAGCCGCGGCCCGATCACGACGCCGCCCATGTCACCGACCGTGCACATCATCTTGAGCTCCTCGTCGACGACCATCGACAGCTCCTCGACCTCCTTGCCGTCGGCCAGGAACTCCAGCAGGTCCTCGGGCGTGGGCCCCTCGGCGGGATAGCGGTACGTTCCGCTGATCGGGTTCATCACGACGGTCCCGCCGGACATCCGGACATGCACCTCCGGGCTCGCCCCGACCAGCGTCCGCTCTCCCGTGTGCACGACGAACGTCCAGTACGCGCCCCGCTCACCGACCAGCAGCCGCCGGAAGAGTGCCAGCGCGTCGGCCCGTCCGAACCCCGGGATCCCGCCCTCGTACGTCCGCCGGATGACGAAGTTCGCGCCCTCGCCCCGCCCGATCTCCTCGCGCAGCACCCGCCCGACGATCTCCGCGTACGCCTCGTCCTCGACGTCGAAGCCACCGTCCTCGACCCGCACCTCGTGCGCGGGCAGTTCCGACAGGGCCTGCTCCAGGGGGAGTTCGTACGACTCCTCGGGGGTGAGCACGGCGAGCGGGGTGCCGTCGTCGCGGACGTCGAAGCCGCGCTCCCGGATCTGGCGGTACGGGACGAGGGCGAGGCCCTCGGGGATGTCGGCCAGCCGCTCGTACTCGGTGACCGGGCCGAGCAGCAGCTCGACGGTGTCGTGATCATGGCCGGGCGTGCGGCGGCGCAGCAGGGCGAACGGGCGGGGATCGTCAAGCAGGTCGAGCAGATTCATGGGTCCGGGTTCCTTCTCGGCGTCTCGTGGGAGAGGAGTGGCGAGGAACGGTCCCGGTCGCGAAAACACCGAAGGCCGCCCCTCGGGCGGCCTTCGCGAAGTCTTGCGTACGCGCAGTCAGTGGGCCGCCGGATGAGCGGTCCACCACCAGTTCTGGATCGAGTGCGCGAACATGCGCCGCACCATACCCCATGCGAAACCCTGTGTGACGGCGTACATACGGCGTACGCGTCGGGGCTTTCGATCGAGCGCACCCTGTCTCAATTGATGAGCATGGGGATGGACGCCCGACATGACCCCGTAATGTTGAGGTCGTGACCGTGAACGCTAAGTCCAGCGCAAGCGCTGGCAACACCTGGCGAGACCTGCCCGCGGCGCAGCAGCCCGAGTACCCCGATGCCGAGGCTCTGCGCGATGTGATCGCGGACCTCGAGTCGTATCCGCCGCTCGTCTTCGCCGGCGAGTGCGACCAGCTGCGCGCCCGGCTGGGAGCCGTCGCCAAGGGCGAGGCGTTCCTGCTTCAGGGCGGCGACTGCGCCGAGGCCTTCGACGCCGTGTCCGCCGACCAGATCCGCAACAAGCTCAAGACCCTGCTCCAGATGGGGGCCGTCCTCACGTACGCGGCGTCCGTGCCGGTCGTGAAGGTCGGCCGCATCGCCGGCCAGTACTCCAAGCCGCGCTCCAAGGGCACCGAGACCCGTGACGGCGTGACCCTGCCGACCTACCGCGGCGACTCGGTCAACGGCTTCGAGTTCAACGAGAAGGCCCGCATCCCGGACCCCGAGCGCCTGAAGCGGATGTACAACGCCTCCGCCTCCACGCTCAACCTGGTGCGCGCCTTCGCCACCGGCGGCTACGCCGACCTGCGCCAGGTGCACGCCTGGAACCAGGACTTCGTGAAGACCTCGCCGTCGGGGCAGCGCTACGAACAGCTGGCGCGCGAGATCGACCAGGCGCTGAACTTCATGCACGCCTGCGGGGCGGACCCGGAGGAGTTCAAGACCGTCGAGTTCTACGCCTCCCACGAGGCGCTGCTCCTGGACTACGAATCGGCGCTGACCAGGGTCGACTCCCGTACGGGCCATCTGTACGACGTCTCCGGGCACATGGTGTGGATCGGTGAGCGCACCCGTCAGCTGGACGGGGCGCACATCGAGTTCGCCTCGAAGATCCGCAACCCGATCGGCATCAAGCTGGGCCCGACGACGACGGCCGAGGACGCGCTGCAGTACATCGAGCGCCTCGACCCGGACCGTGAGCCCGGCCGGCTGACCTTCATCGTCCGCATGGGCGCCGACAAGGTCCGCGACAAGCTGCCCGAGCTGGTCGAGAAGGTCACCGCCTCGGGCGCGACCGTCGCCTGGATCACCGACCCGATGCACGGCAACACGTACGAGGCGGCCTCCGGCCACAAGACCCGCCGCTTCGACGACGTGCTCGACGAGGTCAAGGGCTTCTTCGAGGTCCACAAGGGCCTGGGCACCCACCCGGGCGGCATCCACGTCGAGCTCACCGGTGACGACGTCACCGAGTGCGTGGGCGGCGGCGACGAGATCTTCGTCGACGATCTGCACCAGCGCTACGAGACGGCCTGCGACCCGCGCCTGAACCGCAGCCAGTCCCTGGACCTGGCGTTCCTGGTGGCGGAGATGTACCGGGACCAGTAGGAGATCAGCAGCCGTTTCGGTTGTTACAAGAGCGTGTATTGGGGCGCGGATCACATACGATCCGCGCCCCATCGCACTTTTGCGGCTCCGGCCCGGCGGGTAAGGTTAGGTTAGCCTCACCGATTATCGGGATGGCACGACGACCCAACGAATCCCGTCGGGAGGTGAACCGCGTGTACGTCTGCAACTGCTTCGGGGTGACCGAGGCGCAGGTGAAGAAGCACGCGGAGGGCGGTGCCTGTACTCCTCGGCAGATAGCGTCGGCCTGCAAGGCGGGCACCGACTGCGGCTCATGCGTACGACGCATTCAGGCACTGCTGGGCAGGGGTGACTGCCCCCGGCGTGAGCAGGCCGACCAGGGCATGCCCGTGCTCTCCGAAGTGGAAGCGCTGGAAGAGGCCGCTTAGCCGTCCGGCCGGTTCAGCTGTCCGGCTGCTCGATGAGCTGCGCGATGTAGAGCGCCTCGCCGAGCTTCTCCACCAGCTCCAGCTGGGTGTCCAGATAGTCGATGTGGTGCTCCTCGTCCTCGAGGATCGACTCGAAGATGTTCGCGGACGTGATGTCGCCCTTGGTCCGCATCACCTCGATACCGCGCTTGAGCCGGTCGATCGCCTCTACCTCGACCTGCCGGTCCGCCTGGAACATCTCCGTGACCGTCTGCCCGACGCGGACGTGGAACAGCCGCTGGTAGTTCGGCAGGCCGTCCAGGAAGAGGATGCGGTCGGTCAGGATCTCCGCGTGCTTCATCTCGTCGATGGACTCGTGCCGCGTGTACTTCGCCAGCTTCGTCCAACCGAAGTTCTCCTGCATCTTCGCGTGCAGGAAGTACTGGTTGATCGCGGTGAGTTCGGCGGTCAGCTGCTCGTTGAGGAATTCGATGACCTCGGGGTCGCCCTGCATCGCAGAGGCTCCTTCCAAGCGGGGGGAACTGGCAGGTTGCGCCGCATGATTGCACCGGCGTAGAAGATCGTCCAGTAAGTGCATGCTTAGTAAGTAAGTACTTGCTTAGTCCTGGTTGTACCGAGTTGTCAGAGTCGGTGCGTACCTGGTCATGCCCATCCTCCGGGGTCTGTCAGGATGGAGTCATGGGTCAGCCGGTGGGTCGTGAATCTGGAGAAGCAGCGCAGTCGGAGCTTCCGCCGGGGCAGCGACTTCAGCGGGGCTGGCCGGTCACGCACTACGGGCCCGTACCGAAGTTCCGTCCCGAGCGCTGGGAGTTCAGGGTCTTCGGCGCCACCGCCGACAGCGAGAAGCACTGCTGGACCCACGAGGAGTTCACCGCCCTGCCGTACGCCACGGTCGTGGCCGATCTGCACTGCGTCACCAAGTTCAGCATGATCGGTGCGGAGTGGGGCGGCATCCCGGCCCGGACGATCCTGGAGATCGCCCCGCCCGCGCCCACCGTCACCCATGTGATGGTCTGGGCCGAGTACGGCTTCAGCTCGAATCTGCGCCTCGACGACTTCGCGTCCGACCGCTCGATCTTCGCCACCCACAAGGATGGCGAACTGCTCACCGCGGAACACGGCTTCCCGCTGCGTCTCGTCGTGCCCCAGCTGTACGCGTGGAAGGGCCCCAAGTGGGTCCGCGGCGTCGAGTACATGACGGCCGACCGCCGCGGCTTCTGGGAGGAGCGCGGCTACCACAACGTCGGCGACCCCTGGCGCGAGCAGCGCTACTCGTACCAGGAGGTGCCCGGGGACGGGCCAGAGCTCTGAGCCCAGCCTCCTGAGCTGAGCTTCTGGAGGTTTCGCTCAGCCGGTTCCGGAGCTGCTCAGCCGTCCCGGAGCTTCTTCAGCCGCTCCACGTCCGCCGCGTGCCCCTCCTTGCCGCCGGGCGTCTCGATGATCAGCGGTACGCTCTCGGTGGCGGGGTGGGTCATCAGCGCACGGAACGGGTCCTCGCCGATGTGCCCGGCCCCGATGTTCTCGTGGCGGTCCTTGTGGGCGCCGGCCACGTCCTTGGAGTCGTTGGCGTGGATCAGTTTCAGCCGGCCCTCGCCGACCGTGTCCACCAGCAGGTCGAGCGTCTGGTGCATCCCGCTGGGCCCGGTGAGGTCGTGGCCCGCCGCGAAGATGTGGCAGGTGTCCAGGCAGACGCCCAGCTTCGGATGGGCGTCGAGCGCCTCGAAGTACGGTCCGAAGTCCCAGGTCCGTGAGCAGAGCGAAGAGCCCTGTCCGGCGGTCGACTCCAGCAGCAGGAACGGGTCGTCGTCGTGGGTCAGCTCGTCCAGCAGCGGCAGCAGGTGCTCGCGGACCTGCTTCAGCGCGACCGACCGCTCCCGGCCGCCCGTCGCCGACCCCGTGTGCACGACAACGCCCAGCGCCCCGATCGCCCGCCCGCGCCGCAGCGAATGCCGCAGCGACTCCACCGACTTCTCCACGGTCGCCTCGGTGTGCGAGCCGAAGTTGATCAGGTAGGGCGCGTGGACGTACGCGGGGATCGACTCGGCGGCGCAGGCCGCGCGGAACTCCTCGTCCTGGAGCGGGTTTCCGGGCGGAGTCGCCCAGCCGCGCGGGTTGGCGACGAAGACCTGGACGGTCTCTGCGGCAAGCTCGCGCGCGTACGAGAGGCCGACGGAGGCGAGGCCTCCGGCGACGGGGACATGGCCGCCGACGGGGTTGCGGGACTGCTGAGTGCTCACCCCTTCAGGGTGTCACGCGGTCCCGGTGGCCCGGTCGGCGGCCATGTTCCTGCGGGTGCCTGGGCGCGCCCGTCTGCGTCAGCGTCAGCGGATCTCGATCGTGATCGTCGATCCCTCGGGTGCCGTGTCGCCGCCGTCCACGGACTGGCTCTTCACCGTGTCGCCGAAGAGGCCGAGCAGGCCGCGGTCCACCTCGACCGTGAAACCGGCCGCTTCCAGCTCCTGCTTCGCGTCGTCGACGTTGTCGCCCACGACGTCCGGGACCTCGATCATCTCCGGGCCCTTGGACACCGTCAGCGTGACGGTGTCGCCGCCGCCCGCCTTGGTGTCGGGGTCCGGTGACTGCTTGGCGACCTGACCGGCCTCGTACTCGGACGTGACCTGCTCGGAGGCGACCTCCACCGTCAGGCCGGCGTCCTCCAGCTCCTGCTTCGCGTCATCGAGGTCGTCACCCACGACGTCGGGCACGTCCACCGGGCTGCCCTTGCTGACGGTGAGCGCGATCGCCGAACCGCCGCGGCGCTCGGTGCCCGCCCCCGGTTCCGTGCGGATCACGAAGCCCACCGGTACGTCTTCGCTGAAGCCCTTGGTGACCATGCCTGCCACCAGGCCCTCGTTCTTCAGGCGCTGCTTGGCCTTGTCCAGGGAGTAGCCCTCCAGGTCCGGCACGCGCACGATCTCCGGGCCCTTGGAGACCGTCAGTGTCACGGAGTCGTTGTCCCGGATCCGGGCGCCGGGCTTCGGGTCGCTGCTGATGACCCGGCCGGGCTTGACGGTGTCGCTGAAGCCGCGCTTGACGTTCTTCACATCGAGACCGGCGTCCGTGAGCTGTTTCCTGGCCTGTGCCTCGGTCTTCGAGAGCACCGCCGGGACATTGGTGAACTGGCCGGAGTTGATGTACCAGACGCCCGCGCCGAGGCCGAGGGCCAGCAGCACCACGGCGATGATCGCGAGCAGGCCGCGGCGGGGTGCCATCGAACGGCCGCCACGGCCGCGGCGCGGCGGTTCGGGCGGCGGGGACGGCAGGTAGCTCGTGCGGTGCAACTCGGCGTCGTCGTCGTTCACCGGGAGCGGCCGCTGCACCGACAGCGAGAGCGGGATCACGCTCGTACGGTCGTCCGCGTTCTGGTGGTCCGTGGTGACCGCCTGCGGCGGGACGGCGTCCAGCTGGTCGGCGCTCAGCGCGTTCCGGGCGTCCAGGACCTGCGAGAGCAGCGCCACGGCGTCGTACGGACGGAGGGCGGGGTTGCGTGCGGTGGCCGTCGTGACCAGCTCGTCGAGCTCGTAGGCCAGGCCCGGCACGGACGCGGACGGCTGGGGCACGTCCTCGTGGAGGTGCTTGTACAGCACCGTGGCGGGTGAGTCCCCGTAGTGCGGGCGGTCGCCGGTCAGCATCTCGAAGAGGAGGATGCCGCAGGCGTACACGTCGACCCGGGGATCGGTCGTGCCGTTCTCTATCTGCTCCGGCGCGAGATACGACACCGTGCCGAGGACGGCCCCCGTCGTGCTGGTGACCGTGTCCACGGCCCGTACGAGACCGAAGTCCGCCACCTTCACCCGGCCGTCGTCCCCTATCAGGACGTTCTCCGGCTTCATGTCGCGGTGTACGAACCCGGCGCGGTGCGCGGCGCCGAGGGCGGCGAGGACCGGCTCCAGGACGTCGAGCGCGGCCCGTGGCTGCAGCGCCCCGCGCTCGCGCAGCACGTCGCGCAGGGTGCATCCGGCCACGTACTCCATCGCCAGGTAGACGTAGCTGCCGTCCGTGCCCTGGTCGAATACCTGCACCACGTTCGGGTGGGCGAGCCTGGCCACCGACTTGGCCTCGCGGATGAAGCGGTCGACGAACGTGGCGTCGGCCGCCAGCGTCGGGTGCATCACCTTGAGCGCGAGCACCCGGTCCAGGCGGGTGTCCACGGCCCGGTAGACCGTGGCCATCCCGCCGACCGCGATGCGCGCGTCGACGCGGTAGCGGCCGTCGAGCACGTGCCCGACGAGCGGGTCCTGAAGGGTCGTATCCACGCAGGTGAGTGTACGAGCCGACACTGTCAACGCCGCCCGCACGGGCGAATCCGGGGCGGTACTGCAGCCGAGCTGTGACGGACGTCGCACGGTGGCCGATACCGTGCGGCGCCTGGATTCAGACAGGTGTTCAGGCCAAAAGTCAGAAAGCGGGCCTTTCCGGGTCCAATCGGGCGACACCCTCGACGGGGGACGACGCCTCGGCGAAATGGCGGCGCGGGATGCGCCCCGCGCGGTACGCGAGCCGGCCCGCCTCGACCGCGTGCCGCATGCCCTCGGCCATGAGCACCGGCTCCTGCGCCCGGGTCACGGCCGAGGCGAGCATCACACCCGCACACCCCAGCTCCATGGCGAGCGCCGCGTCCGACGCCGTACCGGCACCGGCGTCCAGGATCACCGGCACGCGCGCGTGCTCCACGATCAGCTGGAAGTTGTGCGGGTTGCGGATGCCGAGCCCGGACCCGATCGGCGACCCGAGCGGCATGACCGCGGCGCACCCCACATCCTCCAGTTTGCGGGCGAGCACCGGGTCGTCGTTCGTGTAGGGGAGGACCGTGAAGCCGTCGTCGACCAGGGTCTCGGCGGCGTCGAGCAGCTCTATCGGGTCGGGCAGCAGTGTGCGTTCGTCGGCGATGACCTCCAGCTTCACGAGGTCCGTGCCGAGCGCCTCACGCGCGAGCCGGGCCGTCAGGACGGCCTCCCCGGCGGTGAAACAGCCCGCCGTGTTGGGCAGCACGCGGATGCCCAGCCGTTCGAGCACGGACAGGACCGAGCCGTGGGCCTTGGGGTTCACGCGCCGCATCGCGACCGTCGTCAGCTCGGTGCCGGACGCGACGAGCGAGCGCTCCAGGACGTCGAGGCTGGGCGCGCCGCCGGTGCCCATGATCAGACGGGACGTGAAGGACGTACCGCCGAGGACGAAGGGATCGTCGGCCATGGGTCAGCCTCCTTGGATGGCGGTGAGGACTTCGACGCGGTCTCCCTCGGAGAGGAGCGTTTTCGACCACTGCGCGCGTGGGACGACGGTTTCGTTGAGTGCGGCGGCGACCCCGGAGGGAGCCGCGGTGAGCGCGGCGACGAGGGTGTCGAGGGCGGTGTCCGGGGCCAGCTGCCGCCGCTCCCCGTTGACGAAGATGCTCATGCTCATGCGCGCTGCTCCGAGAGTGCGGCGGCGCCGAACCGCCTGGGTGTGAAGGGGCGGGCCACGTCCGGGAGTTCACCGGTGGTCAGGGTGTGCGCCATGACGTCCCCGGTGACCGGCGTGAGGAGTACGCCGTTGCGGTAGTGGCCGGTCGCCAGCAGCAACCCGGGGAGCGCGGTCGGGCCGAGCAGGGGCGCGTTGTCGGGGGAGCCCGGGCGCAGTCCGGCACGCGTCTCGGTCAGCGGCAGCTCGGTGATGCCGGGGACGAGTTCGTGGGCGTCCCGCAGCAGCTCGTACACACCGCCGGCGGTCACCGTGGTGTCCCAGCCCAGCTCCTCGCTGGTCGCGCCGACGACCAGTTCGCCGCTCTCCCGCGGTACCAGATAGATGTGGCTGCCGCGCACGACCGCCCGCACGCTGCGGCTCAGGAAGGGCGCGAACCGCTTCGGCACGGTCAGCCGCAGCACCTGCCCCTTCACGGGACGCACCGGCGGCAGTACGTCGTCGGGGACGCCCGTCAGACGCCCGCTGAGGCTGCCCCCGGCGAGCACGACCCGGCCCGCCGAGAGCTCGGTGCCGTCCGCCGTCACGACTCCGGTGGCCCGGTCCCGTACGACGGTCAGGCGGTCCGCCCATGTCCGGTGGAAGGTCACTCCGGCCCGCTCGCAGGCCGTGACCAGGGCAGCTGAGAGGCGCCGCGGATCGACCTGGTGGTCGCTGTCGACCCGGAGCCCGCCGCGCACGCCCGGCGCGAGCATCGGCTCCAGCCGTCGGCACTCACGGCCGCTGAGCCACTCCGACTCCAGGCCCGACCGGAGTTGCAGGGCGTGAACTTCGCGCAGATGGGCGCGGTCGTCGGCGTCGAGCGCGACGGCCAGTGCGCCGCACCGCCGGTATCCGATGTCCTGGCCGGCCGCCTCGGTCAGCTCGGCCGCGAAGTCCGGATAGCGGCGCGCCGAGGCCAGGTTGAGGCCGAGCAGGGTCTGCTCGCCGTAGTGGAGTTCGGTGACGGCGGCCAGCATCCCGGCCGCGACCTGCGCGGCCCCGCCGCCGGGCTCCGGGTCCACGAGCGCGGTCGTGAACCCGCGCTGCGCGGCCCGCCAGGCCGTGACGAGGCCGATGATCCCGCCTCCGACGACCAGGACGTCCGAGGTGCGCGGGATATCGGGTGATGTGCGCGGTGCATCGGGTGCAACGGGTGTCTCCGGTGTACGCGACATGGGCGTCCAGCCCCTCCCTTCGCCGGCATGACCCGGATCAGGTTCGTACGGTCGGAGGCCGTTCCAGCCTCCCTCTCAGCCCGGTGCGTCCGGACTCCCGCGAGTGCTTTACGTTGGCCACCCTAGCCCTTCGCCCCAACAGCCTGTAAGGGAGCCTTCACGCATGGCCCGCTCGCTCGACGGTCTCCTCCTCTCGCCGGTCGCCGACCAGGCGCCGGGCCAGGTGGGCACCCGCACCCGGTTCGCCTATCACGAGAAGGACGGCGAGATCTGGGCCGAGTACGCGGGCGGCGACGTCGTGCGCGGCCACCTCGTGGGCACGCGCGAGGGCGACCGGCTCGACTTCCGGTACGTGCAGCTGAAGGTGGACGGCACCACCTCGTCCGGGCACTGCGTCTCCCTGGTCGTCGAACTGACCGACGGGCGGGTGCGCCTGGAGGAGACCTGGGAGTGGGAGTCCCAGGAGGGCAGCGGGACAAGTGTGGTCGAAGAGGTCAACAAGGGCTGACGCTGTGCAACAGCTCACCGATCGCGCCCCCTGACCGACGATTTCACCAGTGTCTATGGTGATCGTGTGAGTGAGCAGACGCAGGGACGGAGCCCGGCGGCGCGACGGAGCGCCGTGATCGTCGGGGCGGGCATGGCGGGCGTACAGACGGCCGTCGCCCTGCGGGAGCGGGGCTTCACCGGAAGCGTGACCCTGATCGGCGCGGAGCCCCACCAGCCGTACGACCGGCCCCCGCTGTCCAAAGCCGTGCTGCTGGGCAAGGCGGAGGGCTCCGCCTTCGACGTCGACTTCGAAGCGCTCGACGTGGAGCTCCGCCTGGGGCTCGAAGTGACCGGCGTGCACCCCTCGCGGCACGAACTCGACACGGTCGACGGCCCGGTTCCGTACGACGTCCTCGTCATCGCCACCGGCGCCGAGCCGGTCCAACTGCCGGGCGCCCAGGGCGTACCCGGTGTCCATCTGCTGCGCACCCTCGACGACGCCGAACGGCTGCGCCCCGTCCTCGCGCGGCAGCACGACATCGTGGTGGTGGGCGCGGGCTGGATCGGCGCCGAGTTCGCCACGGCGGCGCGCGAGGCGGGCTGCGCGGTGACCGTCGTGGAGGCCGCCGGCCGGCCGCTCGCCGGCGTGCTGCCCGCGGAGGTGGCCGCTCCGATGACCGCCTGGTACGCGGACAGCGGGGCGGTGTTGCGCACCCACGCGCGCGTGGAGCACGTCGAGCCCGGCGAGGTGGTGCTCGACGACGGCTCGCGGCTGCCCGCGGGCGCCGTCGTCGTCGGCATCGGGGCGCGGCCCGCGACGGCGTGGCTGGCCGGTTCGGGGATCGAACTCGGCGCCCGTCGGGAGGTGCTAGCGGACGACCATCTGCGCACCTCGGCCCCGGACGTGTATGCGGTCGGCGACTGCGCCTCGTTCCCGTCCGGCCGCTATGGCGAGCGCCTGCTGGTCCACCACTGGGACAACGCCCTCCAGGGCCCGCGCACGGTCGCCGCGAACATCGTCGGCGAGACGTCCGCCGCGTACGACCCCGTGCCGTACTTCTGGTCCGAGCAGTTCGGCCGCTTCGTCCAGTATGCGGGCCATCACGCGTCCGCCGACGCCATGGTGTGGCGCGGTGACCCGGCCGGACCGTCCTGGTCGGTGTGCTGGCTCCGCGGGGGCCGCCTGGTCGCGGTCCTGGCGGTGGGACGGCCTCGGGACCTGGCGCAGGGGAAGCGGCTGATCGAGGCGGGCACGGCGATGGACTCGGGGCTTCTGTCCGACCCCGCGTTGCCGCTCAAGAGCGCGATCGCGTAGACGCTCCGCCGGGCCGCACGGTCGGAGGTCATCCGGTGTCTGCGGGCCGTCCGTGGCCGGTCGCGCAGTTCCCCGCGTCCCTGACGGGTGCGGGCCTGCGTGAGGGGGCCTGCGTGACACGGTCGCACCGGCCCGGGTACCGACTGTCAGTCCGAGATGGCAGGCTTGTGCTCGTGACCGAGATTGACGCAAAGATCGATGCTCTCGTCCCCGCCTGGCTCACCCTCCCCGACATCGCCGAACAGCTCGGCGTCGAGGTGACCCGCGTCCGGCAGTTGGTCAAGGAAGGCCAGCTCATCGCCGTACGCCGTGGTGAGAACCGCGCGCTGCACGTCCCCGCCGCTTTCATCGACGGGGCCGAGCAGAAGGTCGTCAAGGGCCTGACCGGCACCCTGACGCTCCTGCGGGACGACGGCTTCACCGACGAAGAGATGCTCGAGTGGCTCTTCACCCCCGACGAGAGCCTGCCCGGTACGCCCGCGCAGGCTCTGAGCGAGAATCGCGGCACGGAGGTGAAGCGTCGCGCCCAGGCGCTCGCCGTCTGACCTGATCACGCCGTCCGGCGTACGGGCCGCGATCCTCACGGCCCGTACGCCACCGATACGACACGGGGGACCCACGCATGCCCGAATCCACCGCACGCGCCCGGCTCGCCGACGCCCGGGTGTACCTCTGCACGGACGCCCGCAAGCGCCAGGGCGACCTCGCCGAATTCCTGGACGCGGTCCTGGCGAACGGCGTGGACATCGTGCAGCTGAGGGACAAGGGCATGGAGGCGGCCGAGGAGCTGGAGCACCTCGCCGTCCTCGCGGACGCCTGCCGTCGGCACGGCACGCTGCTCGCGGTGAACGACCGGGCGGACGTCGCCCACGCCATCGGCGCGGACGTGCTGCACCTGGGCCAGAGCGACCTTCCGGTGCCCGCCGCCCGGGCGATCCTCGGCGACGACGTCCTGATCGGCCGCTCCACGCACGCCGACGCGGAGGCCGCTGCCGCCGCCGTCCAGGAGGGCGTGGACTACTTCTGCACCGGCCCCTGCTGGCCGACCCCCACCAAGCCCGGCCGCCACGCGCCGGGCCTCGAACTGGTCCGGTACACGGCAGCGTCGGCCACCGACCGCCCCTGGTTCGCCATCGGCGGCATCGACCTCGGCAACCTCGACGAGGTGCTCGAAGCGGGCGCCCGCCGCGTCGTCGTCGTACGGGCGATCACCGAGGCCGACGATCCGGCCGCGGCGGCGGCGGAGTTCGCGAAGCGCCTGCGTCACGCGTAGGTGCCCCGGGGTCGCAGTTGTCCGAGTGGTGGACAACAAATCGACAAAACGGGCAAATTTCCCGGATCCGGTTGGGGGACCGTCGCCCCCTGACTAACCTGCGGGTATGGCCCTCGGATCTGCTTCCACCAGGACGGACCGCGCACGCACGGTGCGTGACATGCTCGCGACCGGCAAGGCGACGTACTCGTTCGAGTTCTCCGCGCCGAAGACCCCGAAGGGCGAGCGGAACCTGTGGAACGCGCTGCGCCGGGTCGAGGCCGTGGCCCCCGACTTCGTGTCGGTGACGTACGGCGCGGGCGGTTCGACCCGGGCGGGCACGGTCAGGGAGACCCAGCAGATCGTCGCCGACACGACCCTGACCCCGGTCGCCCACCTCACCGCGGTCGACCATTCCATCGCCGAGCTGCGCAACATCATCGGCCAGTTCGCGGACGCCGGGATCCGCAACATGCTCGCAGTGCGCGGCGACCCGCCCGGCGACCCGATGGCCGACTGGGTGGCACACCCCCAGGGCCTGACGTACGCGGCCGAACTCGTCCGGCTCATCAAGGAGTCCGGCGACTTCTGCGTGGGCGTCGCGGCCTTCCCCGAGATGCACCCGCGCTCGACCGACTGGGACCGTGATGTCGCGCACTTCGTCGACAAGTGCCGGGCCGGCGCGGACTACGCGATCACGCAGATGTTCTTCCAGCCGGAGTCGTATCTGAGGCTGCGTGACCGGGTCGACTCGGCGGGCTGCGAGACCCCGGTCATCCCCGAGGTCATGCCGGTGACCAGCGTGAAGATGCTGGAACGGTTGCCCAGGCTGAGCAACGCCTCGTTCCCGGACGCCCTGAAAGAGCGGATCCTCACAGCCAAAGACGATCCGGCGGCTGTACGCTCCATTGGCATTGAGTTCGCCACGGAGTTCTGCGCGGGGCTGCTGGCCGAGGGAGTCCCCGGACTGCATTTCATTACGCTGAACAACTCCACCGCGACGCTGGAAATCTACGAGAACCTGGGCCTGCATCACCCACAGCAGGCCTAGACCGGTCGCATCGTCGTACGACACACTGCGTAGCGGCCACCTGGGAGAGGGGCGTACATGGGCTGGACGGTCCTCTACATCGCATTCGGCATCGTCGCGCTATGGCTGCTCGGCGAGGTACTGCTGCAGTACAAGGCGCGGCTGCGCTGGCGGCTGCTGGCCTTCGCCGGCTTCCTCGGGGTGGTCCTCGGTGTCCTGATTCCGAACGTACTGGTCATCGGCCTGGGTGCCGCGGCCTTCGCCGTCGGGCAGACGTACGTCACGCTCTCGTTCCGCAGCGGCTTCGCGGCCGGCTGGGCCGTCAACGGCCTCGGCGGCGGCCGCACGGGCGGGAGCAAGCGCCGCCGCGGCGAGGAGCGCAAGGACCCGACGCTGGAGGTCACCGACCTCCACGCCGCGGAGACCACGACGTTTCCCAGCCAGGACTTCGGCCAGGACGACCCCTACGGACGCGACGACTCGGTCTTCGGACAACGCCCCGAGACCGCAGCCGAGTCGACCTCCGTCTACGAACCGCAGCCGCTGCCCGACGACACGGGTCAGTACGGCGTCTACAGCGACGCGGCCTACGCCGCCGCCACCGACCCGGCGTACGCGGCTGCCGCACAGGCTCAGGGACAGCAGGCCCAGGGACAGCAGGGCCAGGACCCGCTCGGCCAGAACTACGCGTACGACGGCTACTCCGGCTACGACCAGCAGCAGTACGGCTACGACACCGGGCAGCAGCAGTACGCCGCCTACTCCGACCCGTACATCGGCACGCAGGCCTATGACGCCGCGTCGTACGGCCAGCCCTACGACGCCTCGCAGCAGCAGTACACGCAGCAGGGCTACACCCAGGACCCGTACGCCACCAACGGCGGTTACGCCCCCGAGACCCCGGCCGGCGGAGTCTGGGTGCCGCAGCAGCGCAACACCGAGGACCCGTACGGCGGCGAACTCCCGCCGGAGCAGTCGTATCCGTACGACGGCAACGGGAACAACAACGGCACCAACGGCACCAATGGCGGCAACGGACAGCAGGGCGGCGGCGGGTACGACGAGCAGTACCGGTTCTGAGTGAGCCGGTGCCGACCGGGGCTCAACGCGCCCCGGTCGTCGCCCTGTCACTGTCACTCACTGCGAGCCGCGGAAGTCCGGCCCCTCCACGACGAGTCCGGCGACCAGAGCGCCGGACATCCCCGCGTGCGGCAGTCCGCCGCCGGGGTGCGCCCAGCCGCCGACCGTGAACAGACCCGGTACGCGCGTGCTGTTGGCGGGCCGCAGCAGCGTGCCGTCCACACCGGCCAGCGCGGGAGCGGGCACGGCGCCGTCCTCGGCACCGGTCTCCCTCTCCGTGTCCACCGGGGTGCGGACCTCGCGCCACAGCACGCGCTCGCGCAGGCCCGGTATCGCCCGCTCGGCGGCCGCGACCATGCGGTCGGCGAAGGCGTCGGCGGCGCCCTCGGCGGTCCAGTCGTGGTGTGCCAGGGACGGCACCGTCGCCGTGAGCACCACTGACTCGTGGTCGTCGTCCGGGCGCAGCAGCGGATCGTCCGGCCGGTCCACCCACACGGTGGGCCGCTCCGCCGGCTTCCCGGCCCCGAAGAGGTTCCGCTCGTCGGCGGGGTCCGTCGTGTGAACCACCGTGCGGTGTACGGCGCCTGGCTCGCGCGGGCCGCGCAGGGCGAGGCAGACGACGACCTTGCCGCAGGTCAGGGACGCGGGGTGTGACTCGGGCACGTCACCCTCGTACAGACTGTCGCGACCCGTCAAGGTCTCCAGCAGCTCCGGCGGGCCGCCCACGACGAAGTCCGCCTCGGCGACGGTCCCGTCGCGCAGTTCCACGCCCGCCGCCCGGCCGTCCTTCTCCGTGACCGAGACGACCTCGGCGTCGAAGACGAACTCCACCCGGCGGGCCAGGCACCGCTCGTACACCGCGCGCGCCAACTCCCGGATTCCGCCGCGCAGATACCAGGCGCCGAAGGCGTGCTCCATGTACGGCAGGACCGCCGCGCTCGCCGGGGCGGTGTGCGGGTCGAGGCCGTACGCGAGCGCGTGGCTCTCCAGGAGGGCGGCGAGACGGGAGTCGGCCAGCTCCCACGCGCCTACCTCCGCGAGGGTTCGTGCCGTGCGGGTGCGCAGCAGCCGGCGCTGCCTCAGGGCCGGGTAGGGCTCGCGCTCGGCCAGCACCTGCCAGTTGGGCCACAGCGGCTCCTCCAGGAGCGGGCGGCGCGTCCGGTCCCAGGCCTCGCGCGCCCGGACCAGGAAGTCGCCCCAGCGCTCGCCCGCGCCCGACCCGAGGGCCTCGTCCAGGGCCGAGACGACCCCCGCGCGGGAGGCGTTGGGCAGCGAGACCTCCGTGCCGTCGGCGAAGACGTGCCGTGCCGCCGGGTCGACCTGGACCAGGTCGACGCAGGCCTCCAGGGGCTCCTTGCCCGTCTTGACGAACAGGTCGCGGTAGACCGCGGGCAGTTGGAGCAGCCCCGGGCCGGTGTCGAAGGCGAAGCCGTCACGCTCGAAGCGGCCCACCGCCCCGCCGTACGTCGCCGCGCGCTCGTACACCACCACCCGGTGGCCCGCGACGGCCAGCCGGGCGGCGGCCGCCATCGCGCCCATGCCTGCGCCGATCACCGCAATTCGTGCCATGCCAGGGACTTTATCGGCCGCCACTGACAGCCGGTCTCCGGGCCTGGGCGGCAGGGGTACGCCGACCGGTCGGCCAAGGGGCGACCGGGGCCATCCAGAGGCGACCGGGGCCCGCCAGGAGTCGGCTGGGGCCGACCAGGAGCCGCTGGGGTCGACCGAGAGCCGCTGGGGTCGACCGGGAGCGGGCTGGGGCCTGGAGCCGACGAGGAGTCGCAGGGGGCCGGTCAGGGCTGCCAGGTCCGCCGCCGGTCAGCCGCCCGGTGGGCGCCCACCCGTTCCGCGAGCCGTTTCTCCTCGCGGCGCTGGGCCCTGCGGCGCAGGAACCGTCTGATCCGCGAGACCAGGAAGCAGAGCACCACCAGACCGGTCACCAGCAGGACGCCCGCGATGATCGCCGCGGCCTGCGGGTTGAACATCGCGAAGGTGATGATCCCGGCGACCCCGAGATCCTCGGCGGTGCTCAGCACGAAGTTGCTGAACGGCTCCGGCGAGGTGTTGACCGCCATCCGCGTCCCGGCCTTGACGACATGGCTGGCCAGCGCCGACGAGCCGCCGATCGCCCCGGCCGCCAGCTCCGACAGCGAACCGCTCTGCCCGGCGAGCAGCGCCGCGACGACGGCCCCCGACACCGGGCGGATCACGGTGTGGACGCTGTCCCACACCGAGTCCACGTACGGGATCTTGTCGGCGACGGCCTCGCAGGCGAACAGGACGCCCGCCGCGATGAGGACGTCGGGGCGCTGCAGGGACTCGGGCACCTCGTCGGTCAGTCCGGTCGCGCCGAAGACGCCGAGGAGCAGCACCACCGCGTACGCGTTGACACCGCTGGCCCAGCCGCTGGTGAAGACCAGGGGGAGTACGGACACGGAGGCGATCGTAACCAGTCGGCAACGGCGCGTCCTGGGCCTGAGTGCGTACGGCTGAGTATCCGTACCTAGGGGGTGAGTTGAGTACGCGCACGGATGGGTGCCGACCTGCGTGAACGAGAGAGTAGAGGCACGGAAAGGGGCGCGGCTCCGGTACCGCCGACACGGGGCGGCGGAACGGTGCAGCGCCCTTGTCCGCTCCTTCCGCCGAGAAACTCGGCGGGAGCGAGACACGGGGGGACCCGGGGGAGACCGGAACGGGGGAACCAACGGGGAGTACGGGGAAACACGGGGGAGCACAAAAGGGGCGCCGGTCCGGCGTGGCCCGCGGGGGACGCGGCCACTTCGGACCGGCGCTTCACTTGTGTCCGAGCCCGTCCCCGCTGACCCTTCCCTGGAGCAGCCGGGACAGCGCCGAGTGGACGTCGTCCAGGGAGCGCTCCGGCTGGAACGCCTGCCAGTCCAGGGCTGCCACGAGCACCATGCCGACCAGCGCCGACGCCGTAAGCGGGGTGTCGATCTCGTCGCTCAGCTCGCCGTTGGCGATCCCGTCGCGCAGGACGTTCTCGACGACCGCGACGGCCTCCTGACGGACCACCAGCAGGGTGGACTGCCAGGCCCGGTTGGTGCGCCACAGCTCCGCCACGTACAGCTGCGTGAAGGCCGGGTAGCGGTCGATGAAGACGAGGCCCGCGCGGATCATCGCGTCCAGTGCGTCGACCTTGCTGCCGCCGTCCCGGGCGGTCTTCTCGGCCGCCTCCCGGAGGGAGGCGGTGAGGAGTCCCACTCCGTGCCGGAGGAGCTCTTCGAAGAGGACGGACTTGCTCGCGAAGTTGTAGTAGACGGTGCCCTTGGCCACGCCGGCGCGTTCGGCGATCTCGTCGACCGTCGTGGCCGAGAAGCCCTGTTCCGCGATGAGGGTCACCGCCGCCTCGTAGAGCTTCTGCCGGGTCGCCTGTCTCCGGCCGCCGCCGCTGTCCACCGTCCTGCTGCTTTCCATGGCCCCGATTGTCACAGGCTCAGCTCCGGGTGCAGCCGGTCGAGGGTCCATACCTGCCGTCGCCGCGCGGACACGGCGGTGAGCGCGAGGGCGCCGGCGGTGAACGCGGCGAGGACTGCGCACGCCTGCCAGACCGGGCCGAGGCCGCCGCCCGTGATGAGCCTCCTGAGGGCGTCGACCACGTAACTCATCGGCATGAAGGGGTGGATCGCGTTGAAGAACCCCGGACTGGTCTGCACGGGATACGTGCCGCCGGCCGACGTCAGCTGCAGCATGAGGAAGGCGAGGACGAGGATCCGGCCGGCCGCTCCGAAGCGGGCGTTCAGCCACTGCACGATCGCCGCGAAGCAGGCCGTCACCAGGAACAGGAAGCCCACCGTCCCGGCCGTCCGCGCCATTTCCAGTCCGATTCCCCAGTGCAGCACGGACATCAGCGCGACCGTCTGGAGTACTCCCAGGGCGGCCACCGGCAGCCAGCCCGCCAGCGCGATGCGCCAGGCGGAGGAGCCCGCCGCGAGCGCGCGCCGGTTGAGCGGCGGAATCAGCATGTAGGCCACCATCGCGCCCACCCACAGGGAGAGCGGAATGAAGTACGGGGCGAAACCGGTGCCGTAGTTGGGCGCCTTGTGCAGGTCCTTCGAGGCGAGCTGTACGGGGTCGGCCATGACCTCCGTGCGCTGGTCGCGGTCGCTCTTGTCGTAGTCGGGGATCCGGCCGGCGCCGTCGTGCAGTCCGCCGGCGAGCTTGCCCGAGCCGTCGACGAGCTTGTACATGCCCCCTTCGAGGTCACCCGCTCCCGTACTGAGTTCGCCGACACCGGTGTCCAGGTCTGCCGCGCCGGACTTGGCCGTGCCGAGCCCCGTGTGCAGTGTCTTCGCCCCCTTGGCGACCTTTCCGGCCCCCTTGTTGAGCGCGTTGACCTTGGAGACGGTCGTGGCGAGGTCCTCGGAGAGGTGCGGCGAGCGGTCGGCCAGCGCCTGGGCCTGCTTCTCCAGGGCGGCCAGATGCTTGTCGAGCGTGTCCAGGTCGCCGTCCTGGCCGGCCACCAGCGTGTTGACGTCGTCGGCGACCTTCGCCACGTCGGCGGCGGCCTCCTTCGCCTTCTTCAGCTCCGGGCAGGCGGCGTCGGGCAGCGGCAGGGTCTCGCAGCGCGCTTTGTAGACGCCGTTCAGTGTGTCGGAGGCCGTGCGGGCGTCCGTTGCGGCGGTCGGGGCCGTCTTCACCAGCGTGTCGAGGTTGCGGCGGATGGCCGCGGCGGAGTCCGCGACGAGCTGAGCCGTGTCGCCGATCTCCTTCTCGTTGCCCTTGAGGAAGGGCCCCACCTTGTCCGCGACGCCGTTGACCTTGTCCGCGAGCGTCTGCGTCCCCTCCGAGACCTGCCGCGAACCGTCCTCGAGATCGCCCGCGCCCTTGTCGAGCTTCTTCAGGCCGGCGGAGAGCTTGCCGCTGCCCGCCTCCGCGTCCTTGAGTCCGTCCGCCAGGTCCTTCGAGCCCTTCTTGGCCTTCCCGATCCCGCCCTTGAGCGTGTCGGCCCCCTTCGCGGCCTTCGCGGTCTCCCCGTGGATGTCGGAGAACGAGACGAAGATCTTGTCGAGGAACGACCGCGACGCCTTGGTCGAGGCGGCCGTACGCACCTCCGCGAAGACCGTCCGGGAGATCTGCCCGACGATGTAGTTGTTCGCGTCGTTCGTACGCACCTGGAGGGAGCCCGTCTCCGGCGAGTCGCCCGAACTGGACGCGATCCGCTTGCTGAAGTCGGACGGCATGGTCAGCGACAGGTAGTAACTGCCGTCCTCGACGCCCTCGCGGGCTTCGGAGGCGCTCACCTCGTGCCACTCGAAGGTCTTGCTGTCGCGCAGCCCCTTGGTGATCTCGTCACCCATCACGATCTTCTTGTCGGCCGCCGTCGCCCCCTTGTCGTCGTTCACGAGCGCCACGGGGATGCGGTCGAGACGGCCGTACGGGTCCCAGAACGACCACAGGTAGAGGGCGCCGTACAGCAGGGGCAGCAGCAGGAGCGCGACCAGGGCCGCGCGCGGGAGCCTTCCCCTGCCGAAGCGCCTGAGCTCAAGCGCGGCCAGCTTCGGCGAGCGCATCCGCGGTCTCCTTGTCGTCCTTGTGGTCCGTGTCGTCCTGGTCGTGCCGGTCCTTCTGGACCTTCCCGGCCTTCCGGGTCTTGCGGTCTTCTTCGCGGGCCGGTTCGTCGGCGGGCACCGTGGACACCACGACCGCGTCCTCGGGCGCCTCGCTGCACACCGCCACGACCGTGGTCCCGGCCTCGGTCAGGGAGCGCAACAGCGCCCAGACCTCGGCCCGTTCGGCCCCCGAGAGCTTCAGATCGGTGTCGTCGATGCCCAGCAGCCGGGGACGGCCGATCAGGGCGAGCGCCACGGACAGCCGCAGCGCCTCGACGCGTTCCAGGTCGCGCACCGCGGTACGGGACCCCTTGGGCAGGGCCTCCCGGTCGAGCCCGGCGGCGGCCAGCGCGCCGTCGACGCGCAGCCGCGCCTCCGTCACCCGCTCCGAGCGCGGCCGCAGCAGCCCGCGTACGGAACCGCCGAACCGCCGCTGGAGCAGGGCCCGTTCCCGCAGGTGCTCGGCGACGGACAGGGCGGGCTCCAGGTCGGTGACACCGGGCACGTGGGCCAGCGCGCTGAACCGGCGGACGGCCGCCATCTGCTTCGGCAACTCCGACTGCCCGACCCGCGCGTGCCCCTCGGTGGGCCTCATCCGCCCGGTGAGCGCGAGCAGCAGACACGTACGCCCCGAGCCAGACGGCCCCTCGATCGCGATCAGCGAGCCGGGCTCCGCGTCGACGCCGACACCGCGGAACGCCCACCCTCGGGGCCCCTTGAGCCCGAAGTCCTCGGCCCTTACGCCGAGTCCGTGCGGACCGTCCACAACTTCCCCCACCCTCCGAGTCCTTGAGCCGACCGGGTTTTTGAACTGACTGGTCAGTGCAAAAGCTATACCGAACCTCTGATCGAGGCAAAAGCCCAGGTCAGAACGGATTGTCAGTGGCATACCTCACGATGGACACATACGGCCACAGAGCCGTCACACAGACGACAGGAGGTTCGTCATGGCCACCTACCCCGCAGCCGCCGCCCGTCGGCGACGCGTCACCGGCCCTGCCCCCTCACTGACCGGCCCGGCGAGCGACGTGCACCCCGTGCTCCGCCGGGCCACGGCCCCGCCCGCCGCCCTCGACCTGCTAGCCCAGGCCCGTGCCGGACTCGACGAGGCAGCCCTGCTGGAAACGCCCAACGAGCGGTATGCCACGGCCCATCTCGCCGCCCTGCGCACCGCCGCCGCCGTGCTCGCCGCCCGCGGGCGCCCGGAGCCCAGCGCGAGGCGCCGGGCCAAGATCCGGAGCGCCTGGGAAGTGCTCCCCGAGATAGCACCCGAACTGGCCGAGTGGAGCGCGCTGTTCGCCGCCGGTGCCCGCCGCCGCGCCCGCGCGGAGGCCGGCATCCAGGGCGCGGCGACCACCCGTGACGCCGACGACCTGCTGCGTGACGTGGCGATGTTCCTCCGCCTCGTCGAGCGCATGCTGGTGCTCCAGCCGGTCCTGCCGCAGCCACGGCAGGAGCCCGAGCAGGAGTCCGACCGGGGGGCACCGGACGTGCCGGACGTGCCGGACGCGGGATGAACGGCGTCCGGGACCGCGGTCGAGGTGTCGCCGGGAGCCGCCGGAGACCGGGCCGGGTGGGCCTGTACAGGCCGTGTACGGGCCTGTACGGGCCTGTACAGGCCTTGTGGCCGGTCGGGGGTGCCCGGGGGTCCCCGGGCGGTCCCGGGCCGGTGTCGCGGCGCCGGCCCGGGACCGCCCAGGCCGTCCGGTGCGGCTCCCGTCCGGCGCGGCGCGGCTGCCCGCCGTGGCGCTCGCCGCCGGGCAGGCCGCCGCCCGGCAGGTCCGCCGGTTCGCCCGGCAGGGCGGGGCCGCAGGCGGGAGGCGTCCGGCGCGCGAGACGGAGGGCCGGTGACGGGGCGCGAGGCAATAGGGTTGGGACGCCTGCATCTCCCCGGCACCGGACAGGGCGGGGGAGAAATCCCCATCGCCCCATCGCTCCGCCGTACGCAAGGGCGGCGGCCGTGCCGAGGAGTCAACTGCCGTGTCGGACCCGATGCGCCCGCCCGCCTCCCACCACCGCCCCCAGCCGACATCGCTGCGCTCCGACCCCTCACGCCCCCGCGCCTCGCTCCGTACCGCCGTGGTCTGGGACGTTCTGAAGGACGCCCTCGACCGCCGGGTCAAGGCCGCGGGCCGGGAGTCGCTGGACGTCCTCGACACCGGAGGCGGCAGCGGCAACTTCGCGGTGCCCGTCGCCCGCCTCGGCCACCGCGTCACCGTCGTGGACCCCAGCCCGAACGCGCTGTTCGCGCTGGAGCGCCGGGCCGCCGAGGCCGGCGTCGCCGACCGCGTCCAGGGCGTCCAGGGCGACGCCCACGGCCTCTTCGACGTCGTCGAGCGCGGCGGCTACGACGCGGTGCTCTGCCACGGCGTACTGGAGTACGTGGACGACCCCGCCGAGGGTCTGCGCAACGCGGTCGGGGCCCTGCGCCCCGGGGGCGTGCTCAGCCTGCTCGCCGCCGGACTCGGCGGCGCGGTGCTCGCGCGCGCCCTCGCCGGCCACTTCACGGAGGCCCGGCACGCCCTCGGTGACCCGGACGGCCGCTGGGGCGAGGGTGATCCTGTACCGCGGCGCTTCACGGCCGACCAGCTCACCGATCTGGTCGAGGGCGCGGGCCTGCGCGTCGGTGCCGTGCACGGCGTACGGATCTTCGCGGACCTGGTGCCCGGCGTCCTCGTCGACACGGAACCCGGGGCCCTGGACGCCCTGCTCAAGCTGGAGGCCGCAGCGGCCGAACTCGCGGCCTTCCACTCCGTGGCGACGCAGCTCCATGTGCTCGGTGAGACTCGCGAGTCCAGCGAGACCTGAGCCGTCTCCCGTGAGGGAGCTGTGGAGGCGCGCCGCTGATCAGGGGCGCGACGGCAGATGGAGTACGCCACAGGCCCCCCGATCGGGCGCTCGGAGCCGTATGATCGAGGGAGACCGTCCGGCATGACGGGCCGGTCGCTGGGGAATCTACGCCTCAGTGGATCGGAACGCCATGGCGGGTTCCGGTTGGCGAATTGGCGCAGAGGGGCGGGTTTCACGGGGGCGATTCCCTGCCTATCCTGAAGGGGACCCCCGGTCGCCCCGGCGACTGCACGATGAGGAGGACGCCGTGCCGCTCTCGGAGCACGAGCAGCGAATGCTCGAGCAGATGGAGCGAGCGCTGTACGCCGAAGATCCCAAGTTCGCGACAGCGCTTGAGGGAAGCGGGCTGCGTACGTACACCCGGCGACGGGTCTACCAGGCGGTCGCCGGCTTCCTCGTAGGTATTGCGCTTCTCATGGCCGGAATGGTCGCACAGCAGATCTGGGTCAGCGTGGTGGGTTTTCTCGTCATGCTGGGCTGCGCGGTGCTCGCCGTCACCGGTTGGCGCAAGGCCCCCAAGCCGGGCGAACAGCCCGCCGCGGGTGCGCCGGGTGCGCCAAGCGCTCCGCAGGCCCGTCGTCAGGGCCGGCAGCGGCGCTCCATGATGGATCGCATCGAACAGCGCTGGCAGAAGCGCCGTGACGAAGGCGGCCAGTAAGCCTCCGGGCCCGGGCCGACAGACGCACACACGTAAGGGGTGACCACCTGAAGGTGGCCGCCCCTTCAGCGTGCCCGGCCGCAGCCGGGACTCAGGACCACCGCACACGCACACTCAGGCCACCGCACACGCACGTTCAAAGCGAAGGGGGTGTCCACCCGACCCGGGTGGACACCCCCTTCCGGCTTTGCCGAGCCGGAAGGGCTCAGCCGCTGCTCTGCCCCGACGGCCGTCCTGACGGGCGCCGCACGAGCGCCGTCCAGCGGGCCGTGGCCCGCGACTTCAGCGCGATCCAGCCATCGGACGCCGCCCACGCCACCCGTACAGCCGAGCGTGGTGCGAGCAGTGCGCGCAGACGCGTACCGCGGCTGACCGTGGCGTGCAGGCCTGCGGTCATCCGGCGTACGTCATCGGCGAGACCTGCGGTCGGCCGGGGATGTGGCGCGTACAGGACCTGCTCAACCGCGTCGGCGATCCGGTGGACGGAGGCCGCGGCCTCCGGTTCGAGATGCCCGATGCGGACGATCCGTGCCGCCGCCTTGCGGGGCGTCTGGGAGTCGTCGGGCGCTATACCGAAGTCCCACGCCGTATCGGTCACCTCCTGCCAGGCCGCCAACGTGGCGGCCGCGGCGTCCGCCTCGGTCCGTCCGTGCGAACCGAGCCGCACGGACCGGGCCCGCATCCGCCACAGCATCGGCAGCAGCGGTACCGCGAGCACGGCGAGCCCCGCCAGGGTGAACGCGAGGATCGCGAACCACGGCGGTCCGTCGTCCGTCGAACCGAACGCCGCCTGCGGAGACTCGCTGCCGCAGGG
The DNA here is from genome assembly GCF_042715345.1 of Streptomyces sp. NPDC058697. Lineage (NCBI taxonomy): Bacteria > Bacillati > Actinomycetota > Actinomycetes > Kitasatosporales > Streptomycetaceae > Streptomyces > Streptomyces sp. NPDC058697. Next base: position 257,576 of record NZ_JBHXSU010000012.1, on the reverse strand, counting down.
CTGCTCCAGCTTCTTCTCCGCCGCCGTGCAGCTCTCGCTGCTCGTCGGTTCGGCGGACGGCGCCGAGGACGAGGAGCGCGAGGGCAGGTCCGGGTTGGGGAGCGTGGTGCCCGGCGTGTCCGTGCGGGTGTACTCCGGAACCGTGCCCCGGTTCGGGGTCGGCTCGAAGCGGGTCCAGCCCACGCCCTCGAAGTACAGCTCGGGCCAGGCGTGCGCGTCCCGCAGGCCCACCGAATTCGTGCCGTCGGCCTGCGGCGAGCCCGGTGTGAAGCCCACCGCGACACGGGCCGGGATGCCCAGCGTGCGGGCCATCGAGGCCATCGCGAAGGAGAAGTGGACGCAGAAGCCCTCCTTGTCCCTCAGGAAGCGCGCTATGGCCTGCGATCCACTGCCGACCTGCACCTCCGTGTCGTAGGTGAAGCCGCCTTCCAGGGCGAACCAGTCCTGGAGCTTCACCGCGCGCTCGTAGTTGTTGGCCGAGCCGGCCGTGACCTCCCGGGCCGTCTCCGCCACCACCGGAGGCAGTGACCCGGGGACCTTGGTGAACTCGCGTCTCAGCGCCGCGGGTGCCTCCGGCGCGTTGGCGAGCTGCTCCGCGGTCGGCTGCACTATCAGGCTCTTGACCGTGTACTCCAGGCCGCGGGTGGTCTGCCCGTGGTCGCCCACGAGCGTGCGGCCCACGGGCTCGTACCGCCACTTGCCGCCGATCCCCACCGCGCTGGCGGGGTAGGGCATGGGCAGCCAGTCCTGCGCGTACCAGTCCGCCGCGGAGATCCTCGTCTGGATCTCGGTGCGCCGGACGTCGTCACTGAGGCCCGGCGGTGTCGGGAACGACCCGGGGACGTCGTCGACATGGCGCTTGGCCGGCTTCCACGCCGTGCCGTCGAACTCGTCGAGCGAGACGATCCGCAGATAGAGGTCCTGCGTGTCCTCGGAGTTGGTGCGGTACGACATGACCTCGCGGTCCTCGTCCACGTTCAGGCTGTCGCGGAGCGAGACCAGCGGGTTCACCGCGGAGATCGTGCCGCCACCGCCGGAACCCGTGCCGACGCCCGCTCCGGTGCCGTCCAGCAGACCGCCGTCGAGCGCGGGCAGGGCGAGCGGCACCACCAGGGCGATACCGAGCGCGACGGCACCGATGCGCCGCCCCGTGCGGATCGGCGCGACCGCGCCCGCCGAGTCGTCCGTCCCCGGAGTCCGGGGACCGCCGCCGAAGACCCGGCCCCACTGCGAGAGCCGGTCACGTCCCTCGGCCAGCAGCAGCACCAGATAGCCGGCCGCCGCCAGCACGAACCACAGCCAGCCGGCGCCACCGCCCTCCGAGAGACCCGCGGCGACCGAGTAGAGCGCGAGCAGCGGCAGTCCGGCCGGGGCCGCGCTGCGGAACGTCACCGCGAGGGCGTCCACCGCGAGCCCGATGACCACGACCCCGCCGACCAACATCAGCCGGATACCGGGGGACAGCGGAGCCGGGATCGAGTACCGCCCGACATCGTCCCCGCCGGCCTGCAGCAGCTCCCCGAAGTGGCGGAACGCGTCCGGGCCCGGCACGAGCCCCGCGATGGCCTGCTCGCGGGCGAAGAACAGCGTCAGCAGCGTCAGCGTCACGAGCGCCTGTACCGCGATCGTCACCGCCCGCGCCAGGGGCACCCGCCGGGTCGCCGCCCCCACCGCGGTCTGCACCCCGAGCAGGAACGCCGCCTGAAGGATCCAGGTCGCCGGATCGACCAGCGGCAGCAGAGCGCCGGCCGCCATCAGTGTCGCCGCCACGGCGCACAGCGCGAGTCGCGCGCGCCCGCTCATGAGCCACCGCCCCCTGCCGTGCTTCCCGTCGAAGCGACCCCGTTGCGCTGACGGTCCGCCTCCCGCCACAGGTCGGCCAGGCTCGTGCCCGGCGGTACGGCCAGGGCGGTCCAGCCCGCCTCGCGCAGCATCCGAAGCCGCTCCTCGCTCTCTTCGTCGGCCGCGCCGTGCACCCACGTCTCACTGTCCAGCAGGAAGGCCACCGCCCCGCCGCTGCGCTGACGCATCTTGGCGAGCACGGTCGCCTGCTCCTCGTCCAGGTCGCCGAGGAAGGCCACCAACAGCCCCTCGTTGCCGCCCCGCAGCACGTCGTACGCCCGGGACAGGCCCGTACCGTCGGAGTGGTCGATCACCGCGAGGGTGTCCATCATCAGCCCGGCGGCGTCCGCGGACTCCTGGCTGGCTCCGGCGAATCCGTCGGCGCCCTCGCCGGGCACCGAGGTGCCGGTGTCGGTCAACAGCCGTACCGAAAAGCCCCGCTCGAGCATGTGCACCAGCGTGGACGCCGTGCCCGAAACCGCCCATTCGAAGGCCGAGTCCGGGCCCGCGCCGTCGAAGGCGATGCCCCGGGTGTCCAGGAGCACCGTGCAGCGGGACCGCTGCGGCTGCTCCTCGCGGCGCACCATCAACTCGCCGTAGCGCGCGGTCAGACGCCAGTGGACCCGGCGCAGATCGTCGCCGTAGCGATAGCCGCGAGGTATCACGTCGTCCTCGCCGGCCAGGGCGAGCGAGCGCTGCCGCCCGTCGCCGTACCCCTTCGCCTCGCCCGTCAGCCGCACCGGCGGCAGCGCCTCCACGCGCGGGATGACGGTCAGGGTGTCGTACGTCGAGAAGGAGCGGGTCAGTTCGCACATCCCGAACGGGTCGCTGAGCCGCAGCTGCAGGGGCCCCAGCGGATAGCGGCCGCGCAGGTCCGAGCGCACTCGGTAGGACACCTCGCGACGGCCGCCCGCCTCGACCCGGTCCAGTACGAACCGGGGCCGCGGCCCCAGCACGTACGGAACCCGGTCCTGGAGCATCAGCAGGCCGGTGGGCAGCCGCGAGACGTTGTCCATCCGCAGATGGACCCGCGCCTCGGACCCCGAGGGCACCCGCCCGGGGGAGAGGCGACGGCTGCCGGCGACCCGGTAGCGCGTGCGGTACAGCACGGTCGCGCAGACCAGTGGCAGCACGGCGAGCAGCAGCCCGACCCGGAGCAGATCGCTCTGCCCCAGGACGTACGCGCAGATCGCGGCCGCGATGCCGGCGGCCAGGAAGGACCGCCCGCGCGTGGTGAGACCGGCGAGTGCCGTACGCAGCCCGCCCTTGTCCTCCTCGGCCTGCGCCGCCGGCATCCCCCCGGTGGTCATCACAGCCTCCGGGGCGGCTGCTGGCCGAAGGCGGACGAGCCCCGGCCCATCGACAGACCGCCGGGCGCCGGGGGCGCCGCGGGCACGGGCGTGCGCTGGAGGATCTCCAGGACGACCTGCTCGGCCGTACGACGGTTCAACTGCGCCTGGGCGGTGGGCAGCAGCCGGTGGGCCAGGACCGCCACCGCGAGGGCCTGGATGTCGTCCGGCAGCGCGTACTCCCGGCCGCTGAGGGCCGCGGACGCCTTCGCCGCGCGCAACAGGTGCAGCGTGGCACGCGGCGAGGCGCCGAGTCTCAGATCCGGGTGGTTGCGTGTGGCGCCGACCAGGTCCACGGCGTACCGCCGCACCGGGTCGGCGACGTGGACGTTGCGGACCGCGTCGATGAGCTTCACGATCTCGTGCGCGTGCGCCACCGGCTGGAGGTCGTCCAGCGGGGACACACCGCCGTGGATGTCCAGCATCTGCAGCTCGGCCTCCGCGCTGGGATAGCCGATGGAGACCCGGGCCATGAAACGGTCGCGCTGCGCCTCCGGCAGCGGGTAGGTGCCCTCCATCTCGACCGGGTTCTGCGTCGCCACCACCATGAACGGGCTGGGCAGCTCGTAGGTCGTGCCGTCGATCGTGACCTGGCGCTCCTCCATGGACTCCAGGAGCGCCGACTGTGTCTTGGGCGACGCGCGGTTGATCTCGTCGCCGATCACGATCTGCGCGAAGATCGCGCCCGGTTTGAACTCGAAGTCCCTGCGCTGCTGATCCCAGATGGACACACCTGTGATGTCCGAGGGCAGCAGGTCGGGCGTGAACTGAATACGCCGCACTGAGCAGTCGATGGACCGCGCCAGTGCCTTGGCCAGCATGGTCTTGCCGACGCCGGGGACATCCTCGATCAGAAGATGCCCCTCGGCGAGCAGTACGGTCAGCGAAAGCCGCACGACCTCAGGCTTGCCCTCGATCACTTCCTCCACCGAACTGCGGACTCTCTCCACAGTGGCGGTCAGATCTGTAAGGCTCGCTCGATCGTCATAGGTCGTCACCCGGCCCTCCTCGGCCCGTTCTTTCCCGGGCCGACGCTCTGCGATGCGGACCGGCCCACCCCGAAACACGGACACCACGCGCGAATAGTTCCGCGTGACGCCACACCCGCATTCTTGTTGCCGTTACCTGTTCGTGTCACTCGCCTGTGGATAACTGGCCGCGATATGTCACGGCCTGGGGCCTTTGAGAGGGTCCAACTCGCGTCAGGTGGGGTCTATCTCACGCAGCAGGCCCGTCTTCACATCGAACACGAAACCACGTACGTCGTCCGTGTGCAGAAGGAATGGGGAGGTGCGCACCCGCTGCATGGACTGCCGGACGTCCTGTTCGACGTCCCGGAAGGCCTCCACGGCCCACGCCGGGCGCTGGCCGATCTCCATCTCCAGGTCGTGCCGGAACTCCTCGGTGAGGGACTCCAGGCCGCAGCCGGTGTGGTGGATCAGCACGACACTGCGGGTGCCGAGCGCGCGCTGGCTGATGGTGAGGGAGCGGATCACGTCGTCGGTGACCACGCCGCCCGCGTTGCGGATGGTGTGGCAGTCGCCGAGCTCCAGGCCCAGCGCGTCGTGCAGGTCGAGGCGGGCGTCCATGCACGCCACGACCGCGACGTGCAGTACGGGACGGGCGTCCATGCCGGGGTCGGTGAACGCGGCGGCGTACCGCTCGTTCGCCTCCACGAGGCGGTCGGTGACGGTGCCGCCGTCGGACATGGCGTCTCCGGAGTCTGTGGGAACGGATGCGGAAGTCGTCATATCTATGACGGTAGTGGTCACACGCCGTCCGGGCCTGCTGTGAGAGGGGACAAAGAACATCAATGAGCGTTGTTGTGAGGTAACCCACAAGGGTGGATCGACTACGCCCGTACGGGTGGAAAAACCCGGTTTGGTGCTTCATCCGGGCCGAGAGTCGCGACGCGCAGGCCGGTTCGTTGACCGCGGGAGACCGTGGACTAAAGTGACGCGAAGCGGGAGACCGACGCTCTCCCTGCTGGACTGCTACCCCCGGAGGACCGGTGACGAGCCGGGATCTCCCCACGTGCGCGGCGCGTACGTACGGCTCGGCCTCCTCCCGCTCCCGGTCGGCTGACGCTTCCGGCGCCGGCAGGCCTCCCCTTCACGGAGCGGGCGGGGACCCGGCGGTGCGTGCGCGCCGTGCCGGACCTGAGAGGGCCCCTTGACCCAGAGCCGACATGTTCCGGTGATGCTCCAGCGATGCCTGGACATGTTGGCACCCGCGCTGGAGAGGCCGGGAGCGGTCGTCGTCGACTGCACGCTCGGCCTCGGAGGCCACAGCGAGGCCCTGCTCAGCCGGTTCCCGGAAGCCCGTCTCGTCGCCCTCGACCGCGACAAGGAGGCGCTGCGGCTCTCCGGAGAGCGGCTGGCCCCCTTCGGCGACCGGGCCACCCTGGTGCACGCGGTCTACGACGAACTCCCCGATGTGCTCGACCGCCTGGACCTACCGCGCGTCCAGGGAGTCCTCTTCGACCTCGGCGTCTCCTCCATGCAGCTCGACGAGGCCGACCGCGGCTTCGCGTACGCCCAGGACGCCCCGCTCGACATGCGCATGGACCAGACGACCGGCATCAGCGCGGCCGAGGTGCTCAACACCTACCCGGCGGGCGAACTCGTCCGGATCCTCCGGGCGTACGGCGAGGAGAAGCAGGCCAAGCGGATCGTGTCAGCGGTCGTGCGCGAACGCGACAAGGAGCCCTTCAGCAACAGCGCGCGGCTCGTCGAGCTGATCCGCGACTCCCTGCCGCAGGCCGCCAAGCGCACCGGCGGCAACCCCGCCAAGCGCACCTTCCAGGCACTGCGCATCGAGGTCAACGGCGAACTCACCGTCCTGGAGAGGGCGATCCCCGCAGCCGTGACGTCACTCGCGGTCGGCGGCCGGATCGCCGTGCTGTCCTACCACTCCCTGGAGGACCGGCTGGTCAAGCAGGTGTTCGCCGCGGGAGCCGCCAACACCGCACCGCCCGGCCTGCCGGTCGTCCCCGAGCGCTACCAGCCCCGGCTCAAGCTTCTGACGCGCGGTGCCGAACTCCCCACCGAGGAAGAGGTCGCGGAGAACCGCCGCGCCGCCCCGGCGCGGCTGCGCGGGGCGCAGCGCATCAGGGAGGACGCCGAGTGACGGGAGGGTGTGTGAGTTGGACGACCGAACTCACCGGACGCGTGGATCGAGAGCCCGGACCCATCAGTCGAGAACGCCGGCTCACCGGGAGGGTGAGTGAGTAGCAAACCCGAACTGAGAGGGCGGGCGGCCCGGCTCGCGCGACTCTTCCCCACGGGCCCCGGACAGGCCGCCCGCACCCCCTTCGTGCTCCTGGTCGTGCTGCTGCTCGGCGGCGGCCTGATCGGGCTCCTGGTCCTGAACTCCGCGGTCAGCGAAGGGTCGTTCCAGCTCGACGACCTCCAGAGGGACACCAAGAGCCTCACCGACGAGGAGCAGGCGCTCCAGCGGGACGTGGACGCCTACTCCGCCCCCGACGCCCTCCAGCGCCGCGCCCGCGAGCTGGGCATGGTGCCCGGCGGCGACCCGGCCTTCCTCAACCCCGACGGCAGCGTCCGCGGTGTTCCCAGCGCGGCCGCCGAGCAGTCGTCCGTGTCGGCCCCCGTGATCCGCCCGCCCGACGTGCTCCTCCCCGCGCCGGCTCCGACGCCCACCGAGAGCCAGGAACCGGCCGGGCCCCCGACGCCCGCCGAGGCCCCGGCGCCCGCCGCGCCCACCGCGGCACCCGAGCCGCTCGCGGAGACGGTCACGGAGCCGTCCCCCCAGCCCACGCAGCCCGCTACGAATCCCGGCAGGTGACGGAAGTGTCCGACAGGGAACCCCCGCGCCGCCGGGTGCCGTCGCCCGCCAGGCCCGTACGGCCAGGCAGTCAGCGTCGGCCGGGGCCGGGCGCACGCCCCGCCCGCCGTCCTGCTCCCTCCCGGGGCCAGGGCCCGCGCGCCATCCGCCTCGGCAGCCCCCGCCCGCGACTGCGCCTGGTCAGTCTCGCCCTGGCCCTCGTACTGATCGCCTTCGTCGTCCGGCTCCTCCAGGTGCAGGCCGTCGACGCGAGCGAGTACACGGCCAAGGCAGAGAAGAACCGGTACCTCAGCCGCACGCTGGCTGCCGAGCGCGGCGGGATCACCGACCGCAACGGCGTCGACCTGGCGATCAGCGTGGACGCCAACGACATCACCGCCGACCCCACGCTGTTCACGCGCAAGGCGACGAAGATCGGCGACGCCCCCGAGCAGGCCGCCGCCCTGCTCGGCCCGATCCTCGACAAGGACCCCGACGAACTCGCCGCGAAGCTCCGGACCAAGAACACCCGGTACGTCGTGCTCGCCCGGCGCCAGACCCCCCAGGTCTGGACGCAGATCAAGGACCTGAAGAGCACACTCGCGGAGAAGGCCGGCGAGGACGGGTCGGAGGTGAACGTCCTGGCGGGCGTCCTCCAGGAGCCCAGCAGCAAGCGGGTCTATCCGAACGGCGAGCTCGGCGCCGGGATACTGGGCTGGGTCAACGCCGACGGCAAGGGCGGCGGCGGCGTCGAGCAGCAGCTGAACAAGGAGCTGTCGGGCAAGGACGGCGAGATCCGCTACGCCCAGTCCGGCGGCCGCCAGGTGCCGACCGCGGGCTCCACCGAGAAGCCCGCCGTGGCCGGTTCCGAGGTCGAGCTGACCATCGACCGCGACATCCAGTGGGCCGCCCAGAACGCCATCGCCGAGCAGGTGAAGGAGTCCGAGGCGGACCGCGGGTACGTCATAGTCCAGGACAACAAGACCGGCGAGATCCTCGCGATGGCCAACTCGCCCGGCTTCGACCCGAACGACCTCTCCGGCGCCGACGGGAACACCCTGCACAACTGGGGCCTCGAAGACGCCTACGAGCCCGGCTCGACCGCCAAGGTCATGTCGATGGCCGCCGTCCTGGAGGAGAACGCCGCCACGCCCGCGACGCACGTGACCGTGCCCAACCGGCTGCACCGCGGTGACCGGCTCTTCCGCGACGACATCGACCACCCGACCTGGTACCTGACGCTCAACGGCGTCCTCGCCAAGTCCAGCAACATCGGCACCATCCTGGCGACCGGCCAGCTGGGCAAGACGCAGCAGGAGGCCAACCAGGTCCTCTACTCGTATCTGCGCAAGTTCGGCATCGGCGACTACACGGGTCTCGGCTTCCCCGGCGAGACGAAGGGCATCCTCGCGCCCGCCGGCCAGTGGTCGACCTCCCAGCAGTACACGATTCCTTTCGGCCAGGGCGTGTCGATCAACGCGATGCAGGCGGCCTCCGTCTACTCGACGATCGCCAACGGCGGCGTACGGATCGAACCGACGCTGGTCCGCGGCACGAAGGGTCCCGACGGTCGCTTCACCCCGGCCGCCAAGCCCAAGGAGACACGGGTCGTCAGTGAGAAGACGGCGAAGACCCTGGCGCAGATGCTGGAGTCCGTGGTGGACGACCGGGAGGGTACGGGCACCAAGGCGCGTATCCCCGGCTACCGCGTCGCGGGCAAGACCGGCACGGCCAACCGTGTGGATCCGGCCACCGGCCGCTACCACGGCTATACCTCTTCCTTCGCCGGATTCGCGCCCGCGGACAACCCCCGGGTGACCGTGTACTGCGCGATCCAGAACGCCACCAAGGGGAGCTACTTCGGCGGTCAGATCTGCGGGCCCGTCTACAAGGAGGTCCTGGAGTTCGCCCTGAAGACCCTCCAGGTGCCGCCCACCGGGGCCCAGGCCGCCAGACTTCCCGTCACTTTCACGCCCTGACCAACCCTGACCAGCCCCGACCACCCCCGGCCGGGCCGTCATCGGCACCGACCGGAACGCCATGCTCCAGCACCCCGGATCACCGACCAGGAACAGCTCGTGACAACGATCACTCCCGACCCCGGGAACCGCGGCACGCCGCACACTCCGCCACGCCCCTCGCTTCGCTCCGGCGGGGGTGTGCCCGGTACGCTCACCGCCGTGCCACACGCTGATCAGTCCCAAACCACCCAGAAGGGCGTTCCTGTGACATATCCGGGGCCGCCGCGACCGGTTCAGAACTCCGCCACACCCCTCGCGGAGCTCGTGGCGGTAGTCGCCGATCAGTTGGCGGCCCCCGCGCCGCAGGGCGTGCAGGGCGCCGTCGAGGTCACGGGCATCACCCATGACTCCAGGGCCGTGCGCCCCGGCGACCTCTACGCCGCGCTGCCCGGCGCCCGGATGCACGGCGCCGACTTCGTGACGCAGGCCGCCGGCCTCGGCGCCGTCGCCGTGCTGACCGACCCGACAGGTGCCGAGCGCGCGGCGGCCACCGGTCTGCCGGTCCTCGTCGTCGGGGACCCGCGCGGGCAGATGGGCGAGCTGGCCGCCTCGATCTACGGCCACCCCGGCCGCGACCTGCTCCAGATCGGCATCACCGGCACGTCCGGCAAGACCACGACGGCGTACCTCGTCGAGGGCGGACTGAAGACGGTCCGCAGCACCGGGCTCATCGGAACCGTGGAGATGCGCATCGGCGACGAGCGCATCAAGTCGGAGCGCACGACCCCCGAAGCGACCGACCTCCAGGCCCTGTTCGCCGTCATGCGCGAGCGCGGAGTGGACGCGGTCGCCATGGAGGTCTCCAGCCACGCCCTGGTCCTCGGCCGGGTCGACGGCTGTGTCTTCGACATCGCGGTCTTCAACAACCTCAGCCCGGAACACATGGAGTTCCACTCCGACATGGAGGACTACTTCCGGGCCAAGGCACAGCTGTTCACGCCCAAACGCAGCAGGCTCGGCGTGGTCAACCTCGACGACGAGTACGGACGCAGGCTCGCCAAGGAGGCCACGGTGCCCGTGGTGACGTTCTCCGCGGAGGGCCACCCGGACGCCGACTGGCGGGCCGAGGAGGTCCAGGTCGGCCCGATGGACTCGGTCTTCGTCGCGGTCGGCCCCAAGGGCGAGCGCATCACCGCCAAGTCGCCGCTCGCGGGCCCCTTCAACGTCGCCAACACGCTCGCCGCGATCGTCGCCCTCGCCGTCGCCGGGCTCGACCCGCAGACCGCCGCGGACGGCATCGCCGCCGTACCGGGCGTGCCGGGCCGGCTGGAGCGCGTGGACGCCGGACAGCCGTACCTCGCGGTCGTCGACTACGCGCACAAGACGGACGCCGTGGAGTCCGTGCTGCGGGCCCTGCGCAAGGTCACCGAGGGCGAACTGCACATCGTCCTCGGCTGTGGCGGGGACCGGGACAAGACCAAGCGGAAGCCCATGGGCGCCGCCGCGGCCCGGCTCGCCGACACCGCCGTACTGACATCGGACAACCCCCGCTCCGAGGACCCCCTCGCGATCCTCGCCACGATGCTCGCGGGTGCCGCCGAGGTACCGGCGTACGAGCGCGGAGAGGTCCAGGTCTTCGAGGACCGGGCCGCCGCGATCGCCGCGGCCGTCGCCCGCGCACAGCCGGGCGACACGGTGCTGGTCGCGGGCAAGGGTCATGAGCAGGGCCAGGACATCGCCGGAGTGGTCCGTCCCTTCGACGACCGCCAGGTGCTTCGCGAAGCTATCCAGAAGACCCAGGGATGAACTTGTGATCGCCCTCTCTCTCGCCGAGATCGCCTCAGTCGTCGGCGGGCAGACACACGACATACCGGATCCGTCGGTCCAGGTGACCGGACGGGTCGTCAGAGACTCCCGTGAGGTGGAGCCAGGCAGCCTCTTCGTCGCCTTCGTGGGCGAGCGCGTGGACGGTCACGACTTCGCGGCGAGCGTCGTCGAGGCGGGTGCGGCGGCCGTGCTGGCGTCACGGCCCGTCGGCGTGCCCGCGATCGTCGTGGACGACGTCCAGACGGCCCTCGGTGCCCTCGCACGGCATGTCGTCGAGCGGCTCGGCGCGACCCTCGTGGCCCTCACCGGCTCCGCGGGCAAGACCAGCACCAAGGACCTGATCGCCCAGGTGCTGCAGCGCAAGGCGCCGACGGTCTACACGCCGGGCTCGCTCAACAACGAGATCGGGCTGCCGCTCACCGCCCTCAGCGCCACCGAGGAGACCCGGTTCCTGGTCCTGGAGATGGGGGCCCGCGGTATCGGCCACATCCGGTACCTCACGGGTCTGACGCCCCCCAAGGTCGGCCTCGTCCTGAACGTCGGCACCGCCCACATCGGCGAGTTCGGCGGCCGGGAGCAAATCGCGCAGGCGAAGGGCGAGTTGGTGGAGGGCCTGCCCCCGGCGGACGCGGGCGGCGTCGCGATCCTGAACGCCGACGATCCCCTCGTACGGGCCATGGCCTCGCGGACGAAAGCACGCGTGATCCTCTTCGGAGAGTCCGGCGAAGCGGACGTACGGGCAGAGAACGTGACGCTCATGGAGAGCGGACAGCCCGCGTTCAGGCTTCACACACCCTCCGGGTGCAGCGACGTGACCATGCGCCTGTACGGTGAGCACCACGTGTCGAACGCGCTCGCCGCGGCCGCCGTCGCCCATGAGCTGGGCATGTCCGCAGACGAGATCGCCACCGCGCTCTCCGAGGCGGGCTCCCTCTCCCGCTGGCGGATGGAGGTCACCGAGCGCCCGGACGGCGTGACGGTCGTCAACGACGCCTACAACGCGAACCCCGAGTCCATGCGAGCCGCCCTGCGCGCGCTCGCGGCCATGGGCAAGGGGCGGCGGACCTGGGCGGTGCTCGGTCAGATGGCCGAGCTCGGGGACGAGGCGCTCGCCGAGCACGACGCGGTCGGACGGCTCGCCGTCCGGCTCAATGTCGGCAAGCTCGTCGCGGTCGGGGGCAGGGAAGCGTCCTGGCTGCAACTGGGCGCATATAACGAGGGTTCGTGGGGTGAGGAGTCGGTGCACGTGTCCGACACACAGGCGGCGATCGACCTGTTGCGCAGTCAACTGCGCCCGGGAGACGTCGTACTCGTGAAGGCGTCCCGGTCGGTCGGCCTGGAGCGGGTCGCAGAGGCGCTGGTCGAGGGCACCGAGGGTGAGGTTGCCGTCCGATGAATCAGATCCTCTTCGCGGGAGTCATCGGCCTCTTCCTGACTCTCGTGGGCACCCCTCTGCTGATCAAGCTGCTGGCCCGCAAGGGCTACGGCCAGTACATCCGTGACGACGGCCCGCGCGAGCACCACGCCAAGCGCGGTACGCCGACCATGGGCGGTATCGCCTTCATCCTGGCCACGCTCCTGGCGTACTTCCTCAGCAAGGTGATCACCGGCCAGCCGCCGCGGTTCTCCGGAGTGCTGGTGCTCGGCCTGATGACGGGCATGGGCCTGGTCGGCTTTCTCGACGACTACATCAAGATCGTCAAGCGGCGGTCGCTCGGTCTGCGGGCCAAGGCCAAGATGGCCGGCCAGCTGATCGTCGGCGTCTCCTTCGCGGTGCTCGCACTGCAGTTCGCGGACAACCGCAACAACACCCCGGCCTCCACCAAGCTCTCCTTCGTGCAGGACTTCGGCTGGTCCATCGGCCCGGTGCTGTTCGTGGTCTGGGCGCTGTTCATGATCCTTGCGATGTCGAACGGCGTGAACCTCACGGACGGCCTGGACGGCCTCGCCACCGGCGCCTCCGTGATGGTCTTCGGCGCGTACACCTTCATCGGTGTCTGGCAGTTCCAGGAGTCCTGTGCCAACGCGCAGACCCTGACCAACCCGGCCGCCTGTTACGAGGTACGAGATCCGCTCGACCTCGCCGTCGTCGCCGCGGCCCTGATGGGTGCCTGCTTCGGCTTCCTGTGGTGGAACACCTCGCCCGCCAAGATCTTCATGGGTGACACCGGTTCGCTGGCCCTCGGCGGCGCGCTCGCCGGCCTCGCGATCTGCTCCCGCACCGAGCTGCTGGTCGCGCTGCTCGGCGGTCTCTTCGTCCTGATCACCATGTCGGTCGTCATCCAGGTCGGCTCGTTCCGTCTCACCGGCAAGCGCGTCTTCCGAATGGCACCGCTCCAGCACCACTTCGAACTCAAGGGGTGGTCCGAGGTCCTTGTGGTGGTCCGCTTCTGGATCATCCAGGGCATGTGCGTGATTGTCGGACTCGGCCTCTTCTACGCAGGATGGGCAGCCCAGAAGTGACCACCGCGTCCGACTGGCAGAGCATGAACATCACCGTCGCCGGTCTCGGCGTGAGCGGCATCAGCGCCGCCCGCGCCCTGGCCGGCCTCGGCGCGTCCGTCACGGTCGTCGACGGGGGCTCCTCGGAGGAACACCGGGAGCGGGCCGCCTCCCTTGAGGGGGAAGGCATTTCGGTACGCCTCGCGGACGCCGAGACGCTTCCCGAGGGCACCGACCTCGTGGTCACCTCGCCGGGCTGGAAGCCGGCCGGCCCCCTCTTCCAGGCAGCCGCGGAGGCCGGCGTGGACGTCGTCGGCGACGTGGAGATCGCCTGGCGCCTGCGCGGCCCCGACGCCGCCCCCTGGCTCGCGATCACGGGCACCAACGGCAAGACCACCACGACCCAGATGCTCGCCTCGATCCTGGCCGCCGCGGGCCTCCGTACGGCCGCCGTGGGCAACATCGGCACCCCGATCGTCGACGTGGTCCAGGAAGGCGACGACGCCTACGACGTACTGGCCGTCGAGCTCTCCAGCTACCAGCTCCACTGGGCGCCCTCGCTGCGCGCCCACTCCGCCGCCGTCCTGAACATCGCCCCGGACCACCTCGACTGGCACGGCTCCATGGAGGCGTACGCCGCCGACAAGGGACGTATCTACGAGGGCAATCGGGTCGCCTGCGTCTACAACATGGCCGACAAGGCCACCGAAGACCTGGTGCGCGGGGCGGACGTCGAGGAGGGCTGCCGGGCGGTCGGCTTCACGCTCGGCACCCCGGGCCCGTCCCAACTCGGCGTCGTGGAGGGCATCCTGGTCGACCGCGCCTTCGTCGAGGACCGGCACAAGCAGGCCCAGGAACTCGCCGAGGTCGCGGACGTCCATCCGCCCGCCCCGCACAACATCGCCAACGCCCTTGCGGCGGCGGCCCTGGCCCGCGCCTTCGGGGTGCCCGCGGCTGCCGTACGCGACGGTCTGCGGGCCTTCAAGCCCGACGCCCACCGCATCCAGCACGTGGCCGACGTGGACCGGGTCGCCTACATCGACGACTCCAAGGCCACCAACACGCATGCGGCGGAAGCCTCTTTGGCGGCGTACGAGTCGATCGTGTGGATCGCCGGCGGGCTCGCCAAGGGCGCGACCTTCGACGAACTGGTCGCCAAGTCGGCAAAGCGACTGCGGGGCGTCGTCCTGTTCGGCGCCGACCGGGCCCTCATCCGTGAAGCGCTCGCGCGACACGCGCCGGAAGTACCCGTGGTCGACCTCGACCGGACCGACACTGGGGCGATGCTCGCGGCGGTTCGTGAGGCCGCACGGCTCTCCGAACCGGGAGACACTGTCCTACTGGCGCCGGCCTGTGCGTCCATGGACATGTTCACCAACTACAACAAGCGCGGCGACGCTTTCGCGGAGGCGGTTCGCGAACTCGGCGCCGTCGACGGCTGACCCGGGTCCGCCTCGCCCGGCGGCGCCGGGCACACCTGGGAGGGACGCGTGACACGGATCCGGCTGGGGCTTCGTCGGTGGCTTTCCGCCGATGGCACGGCACTGCGCCGGCCCGTCCCGCCCGCGGGGCCCGAACGGTCCGGGGGAATCCCGGGCGAACGGTCCGGGGAGATTCCCGGCGGGACGCCCTTCCACGGCATGGCAGGTGCCGCCGATGTCCAGTAGCCGTACCGGGCGTCCTCCCGTCCAGCGGGCGCCCCGCCGGCCCGCCGGCCCCCGCCCCCCTCGTGACAACCCCGTAGGACGCCTCTACACGCGCGTACGGCGGGCCTGGGACCGGCCGCTGACCGCCTACTACCTGATCCTCGGCGGCAGCCTTCTGATCACCGTCCTCGGTCTGGTGATGGTGTACTCCGCCTCGCAGATCACCGCGCTCCAGCTGTCGCTGCCCGGGTCGTACTTCTTCCGCAAGCAGTTCCTCGCCGCCGTGCTCGGGGGTCTGCTGCTGCTCGCCGCCTCACGGATGCCGTCCAAACTGCACCGGGCGCTGGCCTATCCGATGCTGCTCGGCTCGGTCTTCCTGATGATCCTCGTCCAGGTGCCGGGGATAGGAGTCGCGGTCAACGGCAACCAGAACTGGATCTCGGTCGGCGGCCCCTTCCAGCTCCAGCCCAGTGAGTTCGGCAAGCTCGCCCTCGTCCTGTGGGGCGCCGACCTGCTCGCCCGCAAACAGGACAAGCGGCTGCTGGCGCAGTGGAAGCACATGCTGGTGCCGCTCGTTCCGGTGGCCTTCATGCTGCTCGGGCTGATCATGCTCGGCGGCGACATGGGCACGGCGATCATCCTCACCGCGATCCTGTTCGGGCTGCTGTGGCTCGCGGGGGCGCCCACACGGCTCTTCGGGGGCGTGCTCGCCGTCGCCCTGACCATCGGCTTCATCCTCATCAAGACCAGCCCGAACCGCATGGCCCGCCTCTCCTGCCTGGGGGCCACCGAACCCCAGTCGGGCCCCGTGGACTGCTGGCAGGCCGTGCACGGCATCTACGCCCTCGCCTCCGGCGGGCTCTTCGGCTCCGGCCTCGGCGCCAGTGTGGAGAAATGGGGGCAACTGCCCGAAGCCCACACCGACTTCATCTTCGCCATCACCGGTGAGGAACTGGGCCTGGCGGGGACGCTGTCGGTGCTCGCCCTCTTCGCGGCTCTAGGCTATGCGGGTATCCGCGTGGCCGGACGCACGGAGGACCCCTTCGTGAGGTATGCCGCGGGAGGCGTGACCACCTGGATCACGGCCCAGGCCGTGATCAACATCGGTGCGGTGCTCGGCCTGCTGCCGATCGCCGGCGTCCCTCTCCCGCTGTTCTCCTACGGGGGATCCGCCCTGCTTCCGACCATGTTCGCCATCGGTCTCCTCATCGCCTTCGCGCGTGAGGATCCCGCTGCGCGGGCGGCGCTTGCGATGCGGCAACCCCGCTTTGGCAGAAAGCGGGCTGCGGTGAGAGGCTCCGCAGGGGCCGCGGGGCCTCGGAGATGGAACACGATGCGACGGCGCGCCGCGGCGCGTTCGTCCGGAGAGCGGTGAATTTCGGTGCATGTCGTACTCGCCGGTGGGGGGACCGCCGGCCACATCGAGCCCGCGCTCGCCCTCGCGGACGCCCTGCGCAGGCAGGACCCGACCGTGGGTATCACGGCCCTGGGCACGGAGCGCGGACTCGAGACCCGACTCGTACCAGAGCGAGGCTACGAACTCGCGTTGATCCCCGCGGTACCGCTGCCGCGCAAGCCCACCCCCGAGCTGATCACCGTCCCCGGACGGCTGCGCGGCACGATCAAGGCGGCCGAGCAGATCCTTGAGCGCACCAAGGCCGACGCGGTCGTCGGCTTCGGCGGCTATGTCGCCCTGCCCGCCTACCTCGCGGCCAAGCGCCTCGGTGTGCCGATCGTGATCCACGAGGCCAACGCCCGCCCCGGCCTCGCCAACAAGATCGGTTCGCGGTACGCCGCCAGGGTCGCCGTCTCCACACCGGACAGCAAGCTGCGCGACGCCCGCTACATCGGCATCCCGCTGCGCCGCTCGATCGCCACGCTCGACCGGGCCGCCGTACGCCCGCAGGCGCGCGCCGCGTTCGGGCTCGACCCCTCCTTGCCGACCCTGCTGGTCTCCGGCGGCTCGCAGGGCGCCCGCCGCCTCAACGAGGTGGTCCAGCAGGCAGCTCCGTACCTCCAGCAGGCCGGTATCCAGATCCTGCACGCGGTCGGCCCGAAGAACGAACTGCCGCAGGTCCACCAGATGCCGGGGATGCCCCCGTACATCCCGGTACCGTACGTGGACCGGATGGACCTCGCGTACGCCGCGGCCGACATGATGCTCTGCCGCGCGGGCGCGATGACCGTCGCCGAACTCTCCGCCGTCGGGCTCCCCGCCGTCTACGTCCCGCTGCCCATCGGCAACGGCGAACAGCGGCTCAACGCCCAGCCGGTGGTCAAGGCCGGCGGCGGACTGCTGATCGACGACGCGGAACTGACACCGCAGTGGGTGCAGAGCAACGTCCTGCCCGTGCTCGCCGATCCGCACCGGCTGTTCGAGATGTCCCGCGCCGCCTCCGAGTTCGGCCGCCGGGACGCCGACGACCTGCTCGTCGGGATGGTGTACGAGGCGATCGCGTCACGCCGTTAGCGCGTGGCAGAAGGCAGGGGAGCGTGGCCGGACCGACCACCGCCGAACGCGGCGAACGGCAAGACCGACAGGATCCGGCCTCCGGCCCGCCCCGGCCACCTCTTCTCAAAAGGCTCCCGAAGCCTCGTAGGCTCATCATTCCGGTCGTCTGCCTCGCCCTGCTCGCCGCGGGCGGT
The DNA here is from genome assembly GCF_042715345.1 of Streptomyces sp. NPDC058697. Classification (NCBI taxonomy): domain Bacteria; kingdom Bacillati; phylum Actinomycetota; class Actinomycetes; order Kitasatosporales; family Streptomycetaceae; genus Streptomyces; species Streptomyces sp. NPDC058697. Next base: position 240,077 of record NZ_JBHXSU010000012.1, on the reverse strand, counting down.
CTCTGGGTGCTCTACGGCTCGCAGTGGCTGCGCGTGGAGCGCGTATCGGCTTCGGGGACACGGGTCCTGACGTCCGATCAGGTCGTCGAGGCGGCCGACGTTCAGGTCGGATCGCCGTTGATTTCAGTCGACACCGATGTCATTGAGGCAAGACTCCGCCAGAAATTGCCCCGAATTGACTCGGTTGACGTCGTGCGTTCCTGGCCCCATGGAATCGGGCTGAAAGTGATCGAACGCACTCCGGTTCTCATTGCCGAAAAGGGCGGAAAGTTCGTCGAAGTGGACGCCAAGGGCGTGCGTTATGCCACGGTTTCGCGCGCCCCGAAGGGCGTTCCCGCGCTGGAATTGACGGTGTCCCGGTCCGCGGGTCTGCGCCGCTTCGGGACCGACCGGCTGATGCGCGAGGCGGTGCGCGTCGCGGGTTCCCTTCCGGCCGCGGTCGCGCGTGACACCCAGGTCGTCAAGGTCCGTTCGTACGACTCCATCTCGCTGGAGTTGAGCGGCAACCGCACCGTGTTGTGGGGAAGTGGCGAGAAGAGCGGCGTCAAGGCCCGTACGCTCAGCGCTCTCATGAAAGCCGCTCCAGAGGCGCGGCACTTCGATGTCAGCGTTCCCACCGCCCCTGCGTCATCGGGGAGTTGACGCGCATCCGCGCAGGCCAGCACCCTGGTTGGGCAGCGCTACGGCTGATCACATAGGGTGAAAAGAAAAACGGGAGGTTCGGCGTGTTCGTTGAACGTGCGCCACTTGTCGACTTAGTGTCCTGTTCGGAAGAGTCCAAGGAACAGACACACTGGTAACCCTAAACTTCAGCGTTAGGGTTCGGGTCGGCGTTCGGACCGTCCCATTCGGCATCAGTCGTCGGATCGCGAACGTGCGAGGCGGCGACACGTAACTCGAGGCGAGAGGCCTTCGACGTGGCAGCACCGCAGAACTACCTCGCAGTCATCAAAGTCATCGGTGTCGGCGGCGGTGGTGTCAATGCCATCAACCGGATGATCGAGGTCGGTCTCAAGGGTGTCGAGTTCATCGCCATCAACACCGACGCCCAGGCGCTGTTGATGAGCGACGCCGACGTCAAGCTCGACGTCGGCCGCGAACTCACCCGCGGACTCGGCGCCGGAGCCAACCCGGCCGTCGGCCGCAAGGCGGCGGAGGACCACCGCGAGGAGATCGAGGAGGTCCTCAAGGGGGCCGACATGGTCTTCGTGACAGCCGGCGAAGGCGGCGGCACCGGCACCGGCGGCGCACCCGTCGTGGCCAACATCGCCCGCTCGCTCGGCGCGCTCACCATCGGCGTGGTCACGCGTCCGTTCACCTTCGAGGGACGGCGCCGCGCCAACCAGGCCGAGGACGGCATCGCGGAACTCCGCGAAGAGGTCGACACCCTCATCGTCATCCCCAACGACCGGCTGCTGTCCATCTCGGACCGCCAGGTCTCGGTCCTCGACGCCTTCAAGTCGGCGGACCAGGTCCTGCTCTCCGGTGTTCAGGGCATCACCGACCTCATCACCACGCCCGGTCTGATCAACCTCGACTTCGCCGACGTCAAGTCCGTGATGTCCGAGGCGGGTTCGGCTCTCATGGGCATCGGCTCGGCCCGCGGCGACGACCGCGCGGTGGCCGCGGCCGAGATGGCGATCTCCTCGCCGCTCCTGGAGGCGTCCATCGACGGCGCCCGAGGCGTGCTGCTCTCCATCTCCGGCGGCTCCGACCTCGGCCTGTTCGAGATCAACGAGGCCGCCCAGCTGGTGAGTGAGGCGGCGCACCCCGAGGCCAACATCATCTTCGGCGCGGTCATCGACGACGCGCTCGGCGACGAGGTCCGGGTCACCGTCATCGCGGCCGGCTTCGACGGCGGACAGCCCCCGTCCAAGCGGGACACCGTCCTCGGCTCCTCCTCCGCCAAGCGCGACGAGCCCACACCGGCCCGGTCGGGCGACAGCCGCCCGTCCTTCGGCTCGCTGGGCAGCGTCACCCCGAAGGAGGCCCCGGAGCCCGCTCCGGAGCCGGTGAGCAACGAACTGCCGTCGGTCTCCCCGCCGGTTCCGCCGTCGCGGACGTACTCCGACAGCGCGGCCGAAGAGCTGGACGTGCCGGACTTCCTCAAGTGATAGGACAGCGCTCCGTAGTGGGCACTGAGAGCGGCGCGCACTTCGCCTTCACCGACCGGTGGGGCGGGGTGAGCGCCGTTCCGTACGAGGAGCTCAATCTCGGCGGAGCGGTCGGCGACGAGCCCGCCGCCGTACAGACCAATCGGCTGTGGGCCGCCAAGTCCCTGGGGCTCGACGCGAGTCGCGTGGTCTGGATGAACCAGGTGCACGGCAGCGATGTCGCCGAGGTCGACGGGCCGTGGACCGACCCCCGGGTCACCCCGCCGGTCGACGGTCTGGTGACCGCGACCCGGGGTCTGGCCCTCGCCGTACTCACCGCCGACTGTGTCCCGGTCCTGCTGGCCGACCCCGTCGCCGGAGTGGTCGCCGCCGCACACGCGGGGCGGCCCGGCATGGTCGCCGGGATCGTGCCCGAGACGATCGACGCGATGGAGTCGCTGGGCGCGGACCCCGCGCGCATCGTCGCCCGCACAGGCCCCGCCGTCTGCGGCCGCTGCTACGAAGTGCCGGAAGCGATGCGCGCCGAAGTGGCCGCCGTCGAGCCCGCGGCGTACGCCGAGACGAGTTGGGGCACGCCGGCGGTCGACGTGGCCGCGGGGGTGCACGCGCAACTGGAGCGGCTCGGGGTGCGCGACCGGGAGCAGTCACCGGTGTGCACGCTGGAGTCCGATGATCACTTCTCGTACCGCCGGGACCGCACCACGGGTCGGCTCGCGGGCTATGTGTGGCTGGACTGATGGGGCATGACGGACCGTAAGGCTCAACTCGCCGTAAACCTGGCGAAAGTGGAAGAGCGTATCGTGGCGGCGTGTGTGGCCGCCGGGCGCAAGCGCGAAGAAGTGACCCTGATCGTGGTCACCAAGACCTACCCGGCCGACGATGTGCGGATCCTGTCGGAACTCGGTGTGCGCCACGTCGCCGAGAACCGCGACCAGGACGCGGCACCCAAGGCCGCGGCCTGCTCCGATCTGCCCCTCTCCTGGCACTTTGTCGGCCAGTTGCAGACCAACAAGGTGCGTTCCGTGGCCGGTTACGCGGATGTCGTGCAGTCCGTCGACCGGGCCCGGCTGGTCACCGCCCTGTCGAAGGAGGCGGTGCGGCGGGAGCGCGAACTGGGGTGCCTCATCCAGGTCGCGCTCGATGCCGAAGAGACTGGACGGGGGGAGCGCGGTGGTGTAGGGACCGGTGGTATCGAGGAGTTGGCCGGCCTCGTGGCCGAGGCTCCGGGACTGAGGCTCGACGGACTGATGACCGTCGCCCCGCTCACGGGACCGTACGCGGGGCGTGAACTGGCGGCGTTCGGGCGGCTGATGGATTTGTCGACTGACCTGCGCAGCGCCCATCCGGCTGCGAACATGGTCTCGGCAGGGATGAGTGCGGACCTCGAACAGGCCGTGGCAGCCGGAGCGACACATGTGCGCGTCGGTACTGCGGTACTCGGAGTCCGCCCCAGGCTCGGGTAACGTCGCCAAGAAGTCGGACCACAGCAGAAAATATGGTCATTACCACCATAGGTGGGCATAACGACCTCGTGGATCGCGGGCACTTGGCAACAGTCAGCCGATCCACCACAGAGCGGAGGACTCAGAGCATGGCCGGCGCGATGCGCAAGATGGCGGTCTACCTCGGCCTCGTGGAGGACGATGGGTACGACGGCAGGGGCTTCGACCCCGACGACGACTTCGAGCCCGAGCTTGATCCGGAGCCCGAGCGGGACCGCCGACGGCATGAGCCGTCGCATCAATCACACCAGCCGCATCAGTCCCAACGGGACGAATCGGTACGAGTGGTACAGCCGCCCGTGCAGCGGGATCCCGTGTCACATTCCGCTTCGCTCACCGCGGAATCCGGGCGTCCCGCGCGAATCGCCCCCGTGGCGTCCATCACACAAGAACGTCAAAGCATGGAGAAGAACGCACCGGTGATCATGCCCAAGGTCGTGTCGGAACGAGAGCCGTACAGGATCACCACACTGCACCCCCGGACCTACAACGAGGCCCGTACCATCGGGGAACACTTCCGTGAGGGCACTCCGGTGATCATGAATCTGACTGAGATGGATGACACAGACGCGAAGCGACTTGTCGACTTTGCGGCCGGTTTGGTGTTTGGTCTTCACGGGAGCATCGAGCGGGTGACGCAGAAGGTGTTCCTGTTGTCGCCTGCTAACGTCGATGTCACGGCGGAGGACAAGGCTCGCATCGCAGAGGGCGGGTTCTTCAACCAGAGCTGAGACGCAGGACCGGACAAGGCACGGAAACAGGGGAGAGGGAAGCACGGATCATGAGCGTGGTTGCGCAGGTTCTGTACGTCGCGCTGATGTGTTTCCTCATCGTGCTGATCTTCCGGCTGGTCATGGACTACGTCTTCCAGTTCGCCCGCTCATGGCAACCCGGCAAGGCGATGGTGGTCGTTCTGGAGGCCACCTACACTGTCACTGATCCACCGCTCAAGCTTCTGCGGCGGTTCATCCCGCCGCTGCGTCTCGGGGGCGTGGCGCTCGACCTGTCCTTCTTCGTACTGATGATCATCGTCTACATCCTGATCTCCGTTGTGAGCCGGCTGTGAACGATACGGTCTTGCCGAACGCCGACGATGCCGACGACTACGTTGAGGTGAAGAGATGCCGTTGACCCCCGAGGACGTGCGGAACAAGCAGTTCACGACCGTCCGCCTCCGAGAAGGCTATGACGAGGACGAGGTCGATGCCTTCCTCGATGAGGTCGAAGCCGAACTGACCCGCCTGCTCCGCGAGAACGAGGACCTGCGCGCCAAGCTGGCCGCCGCCACACGCGCCGCCGCGCAGAACCAGCAGCAGGGCATGCGCAAGCCGCCCGAACAGCAGGATCCGCAGCAACAGCAAGGGCCCCCGCAGGGCATGCGAGGTCCCGGCGCTCCCGTGCCCGCCGGCATATCGGGTCCGCCGCAGCAGCAGATGGGCGGCCCCATGGGTGGCCCGCCCCAGCTGCCGAGCGGTGCGCCGCAGCTTCCCGCGGGCCCCAGTGCCCAGGGTGGCCAGCAGGGTCCCGGCCCGATGGGTCAGGGTCCGATGGGCCAGGGCCCCATGGGTCAGGGTCCCGGTCAGATGCAGCAGATGCAGGGTCAGATGCAGCAGCAGATGCCCCAGCAGATGGGCGGCCCGATGGGCGGTCCCATGGGTGGACCGATGGGCGGCCACGGCGGCCCGCAGATGGGTCAGCCCGGTCAGGGCCCCGGTGGCGACAGTGCCGCCCGTGTGCTCTCGCTCGCGCAGCAGACCGCCGACCAGGCGATCGCCGAGGCCCGTTCCGAGGCCAACAAGATCGTCGGCGAGGCCCGCAGCCGCGCCGAGGGTCTGGAGCGCGACGCCCGTGCCAAGGCCGACGCTCTTGAGCGGGACGCGCAGGAGAAGCACCGCGTGGCGATGGGCTCCCTGGAGTCCGCCCGCGCCACGCTGGAGCGCAAGGTCGAGGACCTGCGCGGCTTCGAGCGCGAGTACCGCACGCGTCTGAAGTCCTACCTGGAGTCGCAGCTGCGCCAGTTGGAGACCCAGGCCGACGACTCGCTGGCCCCGCCGCGTGCGCCGGCTGCCGCGTCGCTTCCGTCGTCGCCGAGCCCGTCCATGGCTCCGGCCGGGGCGAGCGCGCCGTCCTACGGCGGCCAGCAGATGGGTGGCCCGGCTCCGGTCCCGCCGTCCTACGGCGGTCAGCAGCAGATGTCGCCGGCCATGACCCAGCCGATGGCGCCGGTCCGGCCGCAGGGCCCCTCGCCCATGCAGCAGGCGCCCTCGCCGATGCGTGGCTTCCTGATCGACGAGGACGACAACTGACGGCCTCCCGTACGCCTTAGGCGTCGGCAGCGTTCAGGGCGGAGCCCCGGATAACTATCCGGGGCTCCGCCCTTTTGCGTGGGCGTGTGCGGCCCCTTCGTATCGTGCGTAGGCGTGTGCGCGTTCGGACGACGCGGGCAGCTGTACGCGGGCACGCAACGCCGAAGGCCCGGTCCCGCCAAGATCTTTGGCGGGACCGGGCCTTCGGGGCTGTTGCTACGCCTTGCGGAGGCGGAACGTCAGCGACAGGGACTCGTCCGTGAACGGGGCGCCGTACGTGTCGTCCGTCTCACCCTGGCCGAAGTCCGTGGCGAGGACCTCGTCGGCGATCAGCGCGGAGTGCTCGGTGAGCGCCGCGATCACCTTCGGGTCCGTGGACGTCCAGCGCAGGGCGATCCGGTCGGCCACGTCGAGGCCGCTGTTCTTGCGGGCCTCCTGGATCAGGCGGATCGCGTCACGGGCCAGGCCGGCCTGACGCAGTTCCTCGGTGATCTCCAGGTCCAGGGCGACCGTCGCGCCGGAGTCCGAGGCGACGGACCAGCCCTCGCGCGGGGTCTCCGTGATGATCACCTCGTCCGGGGCGAGCGTGATGGTCTCGCCGTCGACCTCCACCGACGCCGTGCCCTCGCGCAGGGCCAGGGCCAGCGCGGCCGCGTCGGCCTCGGCGACGGCCTTGGCCACCGCCTGTACGCCCTTGCCGAACCGCTTGCCCAGCGCACGGAAGTTCGCCTTGGCCGTCGTGTCGACCAGCGAGCCGCCCACCTCCGAGAGGGAGGCCAGCGCGCTCACGTTCAGCTCCTCCGTGATCTGCGCGTGCAGCTCGCGGTCGAGGGCCGCGAACCCGGTGGCGGCCACCAGCGCGCGGGACAGCGGCTGGCGCGTCTTCACACCCGACTCCGCGCGCGTGGCACGGCCCAGCTCCACAAGACGGCGTACGAGCACCATCTGCCTGGACAGCTCCGGGTCGATGACGGACAGGTCCGCCTCCGGCCAGGACGTCAGGTGTACGGACTCGGGGGCGCCCGGGGTCACGGGCACCACCAGGTCCTGCCAGACCCGCTCGGTGATGAACGGGGTCAGCGGGGCCATCAGGCGCGTCACCGTCTCGACGACCTCGTGCAGGGTGCGCAGCGCCGCCTTGTCGCCCTGCCAGAAGCGGCGACGCGAGCGGCGTACGTACCAATTGGACAGGTCGTCGACGAACGCCGAGAGGAGCTTGCCTGCGCGCTGGGTGTCGTACGCCTCCAGAGCCTGTGTCACCTGGTCGGTGAGCGCGTGGAGTTCGGACAGGAGCCAGCGGTCGAGAACGGGCCTCTCCGCGGGCGCCGGATCGGCCTCGCTGGGCGCCCAGTTGGACGTGCGGGCGTACAGGGCCTGGAAGGCGACCGTGTTCCAGTACGTGAGGAGCGTCTTGCGGACGACCTCCTGGATGGTGCCGTGGCCGACGCGGCGGGCCGCCCAGGGGGAGCCGCCGGCGGCCATGAACCAGCGGACCGCGTCCGCGCCGTGCTGGTCCATCAGCGGGATCGGCTGCAGGATGTTGCCCAGGTGCTTGGACATCTTGCGGCCGTCCTCGGCGAGGATGTGGCCGAGGCACACCACGTTCTCGTACGACGACTTGTCGAAGACGAGCGTGCCGACCGCCATCAGCGTGTAGAACCAGCCGCGGGTCTGGTCGATGGCCTCGCTGATGAACTGCGCCGGGTAGCGGGACTCGAAGAGTTCCTTGTTCTTGTACGGGTAGCCCCACTGCGCGAACGGCATCGAACCCGAGTCGTACCAGGCGTCGATGACCTCCGGCACGCGCGTGGCCGTCTTCTCGCACTGGGGGCACGCGAAGGTGACCTCGTCGATGAAGGGGCGGTGCGGGTCGAGGTCCGACTGGTCCGTGCCCGTCAGCTCCGTGAGCTCGGTGCGGGAGCCGACGACCGTGAGGTGGTCGTCCTCGCAGCGCCAGATCGGCAGCGGGGTGCCCCAGTAGCGGTTGCGGGACAGCGCCCAGTCGATGTTGTTGTTCAGCCAGTCGCCGTACCGGCCGGTCTTGACCGAGTCCGGGTACCAGTTGGTCTTCTCGTTCTCCTGGAGGAGGCGGTCCTTGATGGCCGTGGTGCGGATGTACCAGGACGGCTGCGCGTAGTAGAGGAGCGCGGTGTGGCAGCGCCAGCAGTGCGGGTAGCTGTGCTCGTACGGGATGTGCCTGAAGAGGAGGCCGCGCTGCTGGAGGTCCTCGGTGAGCTTCTCGTCGGCTTTCTTGAAGAAGACGCCGCCGACCAGGGGGACTTCCGGGGAGAAGGTGCCGTCGGGCAGCACCGGGTTCACCACGGGCAGGCCGTACTCACGGCAGACCTTGAGGTCGTCCTCACCGAAGGCGGGGGACTGGTGGACCAGGCCCGTGCCGTCCTCGGTCGTGACGTACTCCGCGTTCACCACGTAGTGGGCGGGCTCGTCCTTCGGGAACTCGACGAGCTCGAACGGACGTTGATAGGTCCAGCGCTCCATCTCGGCGCCGGTGAAGGACTGGCCGGTGGTCTCCCAGCCCTCGCCGAGTGCCTTCTCGACGAGCGGCGCGGCGACGACGAGCTTCTCGTCACCGTTCGTCGCGACCACGTAGGTGACGTCGGGGTGGGCGGCGACCGCGGTGTTGGACACCAGGGTCCACGGGGTCGTCGTCCACACCAGGAGGGCGGCCTCGCCCGCGAGCGGACCGGAGGTGAGCGGGAAACGGACGAACACCGAGGGGTCGACGACCGTCTCGTAGCCCTGCGCCAGCTCGTGGTCGGAGAGGCCCGTGCCGCAGCGCGGGCACCAGGGGGCGACGCGGTGGTCCTGGACCAGCAGGCCCTTGTTGAAGATCTCCTTGAGCGACCACCACACGGACTCGATGTACTCGGGGTCCATCGTGCGGTACGGGTCGTTCAGGTCGGTCCAGTAACCCATGCGGGTCGTGAGCTCTTCGAAGGCGTCGGTGTGGCGGGTCACGGACTCGCGGCACTTGGCGTTGAACTCGGCGATGCCGTACGCCTCGATGTCCTTCTTGCCGTTGAAGCCGAGCTCCTTCTCGACCGCCAGCTCCACGGGGAGGCCGTGGCAGTCCCAGCCGGCCTTGCGGGCCACGTGGTAGCCGCGCATGGTGCGGAAGCGCGGGAAGACGTCCTTGAAGACGCGCGCCTCGATGTGATGGGCACCGGGCATGCCGTTGGCCGTGGGCGGGCCCTCGTAGAACACCCACTCCGGGCGGCCCTCGGACTGCTCCAGGGTCTTGGCGAAGATCTTCTGCTCGCGCCAGAAGTCGAGCACGGCGTGCTCGAGGGCGGACAGGTCGACCTGGGCGGGCACCTGGCGGTACTGCGGCTGTGTACTCGGCTGCGTATTCAACGAGCTTCCTCCGGCGGACTTTCTGCCTTCCGTCCGGAGGGACGAGAGCTGTGTTGTCACCTACGCCGTGTGCGGCGCGCTCCCGCGGTACCACCCTCCTTGGCTCTCCGCCGCTTCCTACGCGCCGGTGAGCCCCCTCATTGGGGTCGCGATGCCGGGTCTACCGGCCGCTGCCTTTCGTGCCTCTCGGCTGCGGCTTTCTTCCGGCGGCTCCGGGGTGATCTTCACGTCGTGCCGGCCCCCGGGCTCGCACCGTCCCCGGGTCGCTCCTGGCTGCGTACGCCGCTACTCGTCCCCATCCACGCTTCTCGCTCCGCCCAGTGTACGGCGCCGGGCGGACAGCGGCCGACCGGTTTTTCCCGGGCCCGCGGGCGAGGGGTGGCGGCGCGCCGGGGAGGCGCCCGGACTGACCCGAATGCCGAGGCGGCCGTGTTCGCATCCTGGGACGGCCGACTCGGCGGATTACCCGGCGGGGAGCTGGGCACAACGCTTGCAGGCTCGCCGCGCGGTACGGGCGGGGCGGGCGAATCGGGCGGCGTGCCCCGTTGCCGCGGGACTCAAGTCGATTTATCGTCCCAGCACGATTCGCGAGCAAGATCACAATATGTGAAGGGGCCGCGGCCATGGTGGCGAAGAAGACCGCCGTACAGCAGTCGGCGTCCGGCAGATCCATGGGGGCGGAGCGTTCCGCGAAGGGCACGGCGAAGCAGGGCGAGGCCCAGGGCGAGGCCAAGAAGACGGTCGGCGGTACGAAGGCGGCCGGCGGCACCGGGACGGGCGGCGGCACTGGGGTGGCCGGTGGCGCTGGGGCGGGCGGTGGCACTAAGACGGCCGGTCGGAAAACGGTCGCTACGAAGGCAGGCGCTACGAAAGCGGGCGCTACGAAGGAAGCCGATACCAAGGCGGGCGCCGCGAAGAAGGCCGCGGCGAAGAAGGACGCCGTGGGGACCGCTGCTCCGGAGAAGGCCGTTTCGGAAACGGCCACCAAGAGAGCGGTCACGAGGAAAGCGGTCACCAAGAAAGCGGTCGCCAAGAAGTCGGCCACTACGAAAGTCGCCACCAAGGAGTCGGCCACCAGGAAAGTGGCTGCTCCGAAGAGGGTCGGCGCGGGGGCGGCCGTCTCGAAGAGGGCAGTCGCGGCGGCGGCCTCCACGGAGGGGGCGATCGCTGAAACGGCCACTACGAAGAGGGCCGGTACCAAGAAGGCCTCCACCAAGAAGGCCTCCACCAAGAAGGCGGCCGGCAAGGCGGTTCCTGCGAAGAAGGCCGCCAGGAAGAGTGCCGCCGGCAAGGGGGCGGGTGAGGCGGGCCTCTCCGCCGCGGAGCCCCCGCAGAAGGCGGGCAGGAAGGGCACACGTACGGCCAAGAAAGCGGTCGCTGCAGCGGCCGAGGGCGCGGCGGAGGCCGCGAAGACGACGGGAGCCACGACGGTGGTTGCGAAGAAGACTCCTGGCACGGCCACGGCCACGGCGGCGGGCAAAGGCGGCGCGGTACCCAAGGCGCGGCTCGCCGCGGCGGAGCCCGGTGAACTCGCGGTACGCCCCGGTGAGGACCCCTGGACCCCCGAGGAGGTCGCGGAGGCACGCACGGGGCTGATGTCGGAGGCACTGCGGCTGCGTGCCGAGATCACGCACTCCGAGGAGTCCCTGGTGGGCCTGATGCGCGACTCCGGGGACGGCGCGGGCGACGACCAGGCCGACACCGGCACCAAGAACATCACGCGCGAGAGCGAGATGGCGCTCGCGGCCAACGCCAGGGAGATGCTGGAGCAGGACGAGCGCGCCCTCGAACGCCTGGACGCGGGCACCTACGGACTCTGCGAGAGCTGTGGCAACCCCATCGGGAAGGCCCGGATGCAGGCCTTCCCGCGCGCCACCCTGTGCGTCGAGTGCAAGCAGAAGCAGGAGCGCCGTTACTGACCGGCCAATGATCCGGTACTGATCGGCCCGGTGCGCCTCCTGAGCACATGGGCGCGGTGGGCCGTGCCGTACTCTCGTCCTCAGTCAGGCACCTAGGTTGAGGGACTCACGTGGCAGAGGCGGAGCGGATCATCGGTACGCCGGATATCCCGGAGGCGGCTGGCGCCGAGCCGGAGCAGACCGACCAGAGCGCGGCGGCGGGCGAGCGGTCCGACGCCCAGGGGGCACAGGACCCGGCCGGAAGCGAGGGCTCCGACTCCGGTTCCGAGGAGGCGGCGGCCCCGGCCGGGCACTCCAGGGGCAAGCGCCGGATCGCCGTGCTGTTCTCGGTGGCCGTCCTCGCGTACGCGCTGGACCTGATCAGCAAGATGATCGTGGTCGCGAAGCTGGAGCACCACGAGCCGATCGAGATCATCGGCGACTGGCTGAGGTTCGAGGCGATCCGCAACGCGGGCGCGGCCTTCGGCATCGGCGAGGCCTTCACCGTCATCTTCACGGTGATCGCCGCGGCCGTGATCGTGGTGATCGCCCGGCTCGCCCGCAAGCTCTACAGCCTTCCCTGGGCGATCGCGCTCGGACTGCTGCTCGGCGGTGCGCTCGGCAACCTCACCGACCGGATCTTCCGTGCGCCGGGCGTCTTCGAGGGCGCGGTCGTCGACTTCATCGCGCCCAAGCACTTCGCGGTCTTCAACCTCGCCGACTCCGCGATCGTCTGCGGCGGCATCCTGATCGTGCTGCTGTCCTTCCGCGGGCTCGACCCGGACGGCACCGTCCACAAGGACTGAGGGCCGAGGTCCGGGGATCGAGGACCGGCCCACGGGGCTGTCGGGGGGGCACGGTTGTTCGGGCTCTGGTCAGGGGTGTCGGACCTGTCCGGCATACTCGACGGGTGAGCACCAGTCCCGAGATCCGTACCCTGCCCGTGCCCGACGGCCTGGAGGGCGAGCGTGTCGACGCCGCCATCTCCCGCATGTTCGGCTTCTCCCGCACGAAGGCCGCCGAGCTTGCCGCGGCGGGGAAGGTCACGGTCGACGGCTCGGTGGTCGGTAAGTCCGAGCGGGTGCACGGCGGCGCCTGGCTGGAGGTCGAGATGCCGCAGGCGCCCGCGCCCGTGCAGATCGTCGCCGAGCCCGTCGAGGGCATGGAGATCGTGCACGACGACGACGACGTGGTCGTGATCGTCAAGCCGGTCGGTGTCGCCGCGCATCCCAGCCCCGGCTGGTCGGGGCCGACCGTCATCGGCGGGCTCGCCGCCGCCGGGTACCGGATCTCGACCTCGGGCGCCTCGGAGCGCCAGGGCATCGTGCACCGCCTGGACGTGGGCACCTCGGGTCTGATGGTGGTCGCCAAGTCGGAGTACGCGTACACGTCGCTGAAGCGCCAGTTCAAGGAGCGCACGGTCGACAAGCGCTACCACGCGCTCGTCCAGGGGCACCCGGACCCGACCAGCGGCACCATCGACGCCCCCATCGGCCGGCATCCGAACCACGACTACAAGTGGGCGGTCACGGCCGAGGGCAAGCCCTCCGTGACGCACTACGACCTGATCGAGGCCTTCCGCGCGGCCTCGCTGCTCGACATCAAGCTGGAGACCGGGCGCACGCACCAGATCCGCGTCCACATGTCGGCCCACCGGCACCCCTGCGTCGGCGACCTGACGTACGGCGCTGACCCGACGCTCGCCAAGCGGCTCGGGCTCACCCGGCAGTGGCTGCAGGCCGTGAAGCTCGGCTTCGAGCACCCCGGGGACGGCCAGTGGGTCGAGTTCGAGAGCGGCTACGCGGAGGATCTGCAGAAGGCGCTGGACCGTGTCCGGGAGGAAAGCTACGCATGAGTTCGTCGTCCTACGTGGTGCGTGTGGCCGAGGACCCCGCCGACCGTGAGGCCTGCTTCGCGGTGCGCAAGGAGGTCTTCGTCGTCGAGCAGGGAGTCCCTGAGGACCTCGAGTACGACGCGTACGACGCCGATGCCGTGCATGTGGTCGCGGTGCGCGAGGACGGGCTGCCGTTCGGCGCGGGGCGGCTGCTGTACGGCGAGGTGGCGGCCGCCAAGACCGGCGGTGAGCCCGGTGTCGGGTCCCTGGGGCGGCTCGCGGTCCTCAAGTCCGCGCGTGGGCTCGGTGTCGGGGTCGCGCTCGTGCGGGGCATCGAGGACGCGGCACGCGCGCGTGGGCTGACGGCGGTGGATCTGCATGCGCAGACGCATGCGCTCGGGTTTTATGAGCGGTTGGGGTATGTGGCTTACGGGGCGGAGTTCCTCGATGCGGGGATCGCGCACCTGGGGATGCGGCGGGGGCTTTAGGGCGGCTGGGGTTCGGTTGTGGATTGGCTGCGGGGTGGTGGGGGCTGGTCGCGCAGTTCCTCGCGCCCCTAAAGATTGCGCAGTTCCCCGCGCCCCTAAAAGCTGAAAAACTGCGCCGTTCCCCGCGCCCCCACAGCTAAAAGACTGCGCCGTTCACCGCGCCCCCACAGCTAAAGGACTGGGCCGTTCACCGCGCCCCTGACAAGCTGCGCCGTTCCCCGCGCCCCTTGGTGGGGCGCGTCTGTTGTTCAGTGGCACGCTTGGGGTCTGGCCTGTCTTGATCGTCTAGACCCTGTCGGAGTGCTGACCGTGGATCAGTTGGCCCTGTTGTTCGTGATGTTGCTCGGGGCTGTGCTGAGTGTCCCGTTGGGGGACCGGCTCGGGCTTCCGTCGCCGGTGCTGATGACGCTGCTCGGAATCGTGCTGGCCGTCCTCGATTTCGTACCGAACGTGGATATTCCGCCCGAGCTGATTCTGCCCGCGTTGCTGCCGCCGCTGCTGTACGCCGCCGTACGACGTACCTCCTGGCGGCAGTTCACGGCCAACAAACGGCCGATCTTCCTGCTCGCCGTGGCGCTGGTGTTCGTCACCACCGCCGTGGTGGCCGTGGTCGCCCACGCGATCGTGCCCGGGCTGCCGATCGCCGCCGCCGTGGCGCTCGGTGCGCTGGTGGCGCCGCCCGACCCGGTCGCGGCGACCGCCGTCGCGGGCAAGCTCGGGCTGCCGCGCCGGCTGGTGTCGATCCTGGAGGGCGAGGGGCTGTTCAACGACGTGACGGCCATCGTGCTGTACCACGTCGCCATCGCCGCGGCCGTCAGCGGCACCTTCTCGCTGCCGAGTGCCGCGCTCGACTTCCTGCTGTCCGCCGTCGTCGCCGTGGCGATGGGTTTCGGGCTCGGGTGGGGCACCAACCGGCTGATGGACTACCTCGGGGACCCGACGCTGCAGATCGGGCTGACCCTGATCGTGCCGTACGCCTCGTACGTGCTGGCCGAGGAGTTGCACGGGTCCGGGGTGCTTGCGGTGCTCACCACGGCGTTGTTCCTGGCGGAGTACGCGAACGACGCCGACGACGTGATGACGCGGCTGGCCGGGCACACGTTCTGGGACATCGTCGACACGCTGGTCACCGGGGTGGCGTTCGGACTCATCGGGCTCGAACTGCACAACGCGATCAGGACGGCGTCCGGGCGGTGGGGGGAGATGCTCGGGTGGGCCGCCGCGATCGTGGGGGTCGTCGTGTTCGTACGGCTGGCGTATCTGCTGCCCGCGACCTGGCTGACGAAGCGGTTGCACGCGAAACGGGACCACGACGAGGACATCCCGACGAGCTGGCGGGAGACCGTCGTCATGTGGTGGGCCGGGATGCGCGGAGTGGCCTCCGTGGCCCTCGCGCTGGCCATTCCGCTGGAGACGGACAGCGGGGCGCCGTTTCCCGACCGGGACGAGATGGTGTTCATCGCGTTCGGCGTGATCATGGCGACGCTCGTGGTGCAGGGGCTGAGTCTGCCGTGGCTGGTCCGGAAGCTGGATGTGCGGGCCGACACGGATCGGGAGCAGGAGTTCGAGAAGGCGCTGGCCCTGCGGGCGGCGAAGGCGGCGAAGCGGCGGCTGCGGGAGATCGAGGAGGTCGAGGAACTGCCGGAGGAGCTTTCCGAGCAGTTGTTGCGGCGGGCCTTCGACATCGGGTTCCGGATCAGTCCCGACATGGGGGAGGACGAGCGGCGGGAGGGGCACGAGCATCGGGTTCGGCGGATCAAGAGGGTTCGGCGGATTCAGGGGGAGATGTTGTCCGCGGCTCGCCATGAGGTGTTGGCGGCGCGGAGTGAGGCCGGGGCCGATCCTGAGGTGGTGGACCGGGTGTTGCGGCATCTGGATGTGCGGAGCCTTCGGTGATCGCGGGGTTCTTTCCCGCCCGCGCCGCCCGTTTCAACCCCGCCTGGAAAGTGCTGGTTTCTTGTGGGGGCTCGTGTTCGTCGGCGGGTGTGCGTTCGTTGTGGCTGAGCGCGCCGTTCCCCGCGCCCCTTTGGGGCGCCTAGCCCCGGCCCGTCCTCGGTGGTTCCACCGCTCGGCCCCGTGTTGTTCGTGGGGGCCTGTCCTCGTTGCCGTTCGGGTGGGTGCCCGGGGGGAGGATCGCGTCGGCCGTGTTGACGCGGGGCAGGGCGTAGGGGTGGTTGGCGGTCAGCCAGCGGATCATCTGTTCGCGGACGGTGACGCGGACCGTCCAGATGTCGTCGGCGTCCTTCGCAGTGGCCAGGGCGCGCACCTCGATGGTGCTGGGGGTGGCGTCGGTGACGGCGAGGCCGTAGTCGCGGCCGTCCCAGGCGGGGCACTCGCGGAGGATGTCGCGGAGCTTGTCGCGCATCTCCTCGACGGGTGCGCTGTGGTCCACGTGGAAGAAGACCGTGCCGGTCATCTGCACACCGCCGCGGGACCAGTTCTCGAACGGCTGGGACGTGAAGTACGAGACCGGCATGGTGATCCGGCGCTCGTCCCAGGTGCGGACGGTCAGGAAGGTCAGGGTGATCTCGTCGACCGTGCCCCACTCGCCGTCCACCACAACTGTGTCGCCGATCCGCACCATGTCGCCGAAGGCGATCTGCAGCCCGGCGAACATGTTGCTGAGTGTGGACTGCGCGGCCACACCGGCGACGATGCCGAGGATGCCGGCCGAGGCGAGCAGCGAGGCGCCGGCCGCGCGCATCGCGGGGAACGTCAGCAGCATCGCGGCGACCGCGACCACACCGACGATCGCCGACACCACACGCTGGATCAGCGTCACCTGCGTACGGACTCGGCGGACGCGGGCCGGATCGCGGTGGGCGTTGGCGTAGCGGGAGTACGAGGAGTCGACGATCGCCGTCGCGATACGGATCACCAGCCAGGCCGTGGAGCCGATGAGGACCAGCGTCAGGATCTGGCCGATCCCGGCGGAGTGATCGACGGCGATCTCGGCCTGGTCGTACGACCCTCTCAGCAGCGCCGTGCACATCACGACCTGCAGTGGCAGGCGGCAGCGGCGCAGCAGGCCCCACAGAGGGACCTCCTGGTGGCGTTGGACGGCACGCTTCAGCAGCAGGTCGGCGATCCAGCCGACCAGCAGCGTCAGTACGAGCGAGCCGCCGACGACGATCAGCGGGCGCAGCACGTTCTCCATGCCCTCGACCGTAACCGGACAGGGGCCGTCATGAACATGTGGTCTCGGCCCCATCGTCCGTAGCCGTCACCCGGTCCCGCCCGGCCCCGGCATTGTCGGTGGCGGCTGGCACCATGGGCTCATGAACATCATGCTCTTCCATTCGACCTACGGGCTTCGGCCCGCGGTGCGTGACGCGGCGGACCGGCTGCGCGCGGCGGGACACGAGGTGTGGACGCCCGATCTCTTCGACGGGCGTACCTTCGAGACCGTCGAGGAGGGCAGGGCCTTCAAGGACGAGCTCGGCAAGGAGGAGCTGCTGAAGCGCGCGATCCTGGCCGCGGCTCCGTACTCGGACCGGGGGATCGTGTACGCCGGGTTCTCGCTCGGCGCGGCGACCGCCCAGACCCTCGCGCTCGGCGACAGCAAGGCCCGCGGGCTGCTGCTCCTGCACGGCACGTCCGACCTCGCGCCGAACGCCTCGGTGGACGATCTGCCGGTCCAGCTGCACGTCGCGGAGCCGGACGCCTTCGAGCCCGACGACTGGCTGAGCGCCTGGTATCTGCAGATGGGGAAGGCGGGCGCCGACGTGGAGATCTACAGATACGCGGGCGCCGGGCATCTCTACACCGACCCCGGTCTGCCGGACTACGACAAGGAGGCCGCCGAGGCCACCTGGCAGGTGGCGCTCGGCTTCCTCGACAGCCTGTAGCGCGGCCGCGGTCCGGCGGGCGCTATGACGGGCTCCGTCGGTGCCGGATCAGACCGGGTCGTACACCCGCTCCACCTTCTGCGTGCCGCTGCGCGTGCGGTAGGAACGGGCCCAGGACGCGGTCGCGTTCGCGGACGTGCGGCTGGACAGCACGTAGTAGTCCATCTGCGCCCGCTCGGTGGTGAGGTCCAGGACGCCGTAGCCGTGGCGGTCGGTGTCGACCCAGTGGACGTGCCGGTTGGCGGCCCGGATCAGCGGTGAGGCGAGGGCGGAGACCGTGCCCTCCGGGACCTTGACGAGGTCGTCGAGGTTGTCGGAGGTCACCGACGTGACGACGAACTCGGTGGCGGCGGACGCCGACAGCGGATACGTACCGGCGTTGTACGGCACGTCGTTGGCCCAGGCCATGTGGATGTCGCCGGTGAGGAAGACCGTGTTGCGGATCGCGTTGTCCCGCAGATGCGTGAGCAGTTCGCGGCGGTCGTCGGTGTAGCCGTCCCACTGGTCGGTGTTGAGAGCGAGGCCCTCCTTGGGCAGTCCGAGCAGCTCGGCGAGCGGTTTCAGGAGTTCGGCGGAGAGCGAGCCGAGGGCGAACGGCGCGATCATGACGGAGTTGCCGACCAGCCGCCAGCTGGTGTCGGAGGACTTCAGACCCGCCTTCAGCCAGTCGAGCTGGGCCCGGCCGGTGAGCGTACGGTCCGGGTCGTCCACCGAGCCGTTGCCGACCTTCACCTGCTGCGAGCGGTAGGAGCGCAGGTCGAGCAGTGAGAGATCGGCCAGCTTGCCGAAGCGCAGCCGCCGGTAGGTGGTCCCCTCGATCGCGGGCCGCACCGGCATCCACTCGAAGTAGGCCTGCTTGGCGGCCGACTGGCGGGCGGACCAGGCACCCTCCGCAGCCTCGGTGTGGTTCTCGGCACCGCCCGACCAGGCGTCGTTGGCGATCTCGTGGTCGTCCCAGATCGCGATGGCGGGGGCGGCCGCGTGCAGGGCCTGAAGGTCGGGGTCGGTCTTGTAACGGCCGTGCCGGGTGCGGTAGTCGGCGAGGCTGACTATCTCGTGCGCGGGGGCGTGCGGGCGTACGACGGTGTCGCGCGTCCCGTACTCGCCGGTGCCGTACTCGTAGATGTAGTCGCCCAGATGCAGCCAGGCGTCCAGGTCGCCGCGCGCGGCCAGGTGCCGGTAGGCGGAGAAGTAGCCGGCTTCCCAGTTGGCGCAGGACACCACGCCGAAGCGCATCCCGGCCACGGCCGCGTCATGGCCCGGGGCGGTGCGGGTGCGGGCGGCCGGTGAGTCCGTGCCGCCGCTGGAGAAGCGGAACCAGTAGGCCGTGGCGGGCTTCAGACCGCGGATGTCGGCCTTGACGGTGTGGTCGGAGGCGGCGGTCGCGGTGGTGGAGCCCTTCGCGACGACGTTCGTGAACGCCTTGTCCGTGGCCACCGTCCAGCCGACCTGGACGTCCGGGCCGAGACCGGAGCCGGGTGTCGCCTCGGGTGTGGGTGTCACGCGGGTCCACAGCAGGACGCCGTCCGGCAGGGGGTCACCGGAGGCGACGCCGTGCAGGAAGGCGGGGGCCTCGGCGGCGCGGGCCGGCAGTGCGGCGGCGAGCGGGGCTCCGAGCACGGCGGTGGCCGCGGCCGCCTTGACCACCGTACGGCGGCTCGGGGCGGGGGAGTCGGGGCTGGAGAGGGATCTGAGTCGACTGGTCACGGCCGATCAGATTACTGACGGGTAGCGCTTTCGGTAAGGCAGAAAACGTGAAGGGCGGGCGAACCCGGAAGAGTTCGCCCGCCCTTTCGCCGTGCGTAACTTGCGTCGCGCGCGTTGCTCGCGCTACTTGGTGACGCCCGCGTCCTTGAGGGACTTCTCCCAGTCGGCGACGGTGCTCGGGTTCTTGATCACCTTGTCGTTGATCTTGATGGTCGGCGTCGAGTCGACATCCTTGGCGGTGTCGAAGGTCTTGCTCATCCTCATCGCCCAGGCGTCGTACGTGCCCTTCTCGACGGCGTCCTGGAACTTCTTGTTGTCCTTCAGCGCGTCCACCGTGTCCGCCACCTTGATCAGGTAGCTGTCCTTGGAGAACTCGTCCGTCGTCTCCTCGGGGTGGTACTTCGTCGAGTACAGCGCGGTCTTGTACTCCAGGAACGCGTCGGTGCTCACGTTCAGCGCGGCGCCGAGCGCGCTCAGGGCGTTCTTCGAGCCGTCGCCGCCGAGGTTGCCGTCGAGGAAGGTGCCGAGGGTGAAGGACAGCTTGTAGTCGCCGTCCGTCATGCCCTTGTTGACGGTCTCGCCGACCGTCTGCTCGAAGGAGGCGCAGGCCGGGCAGCGCGCGTCCTCGTAGAGGTGGACCGTGTTCTTGGTCTTGGAGTCGCCGGCCACGATGGTCGTGCCGTTCGTGCCACTGGTGTTGGCGGGGGCGACGACCTTCGCGTCGGCGGCCGCGTCCCACTTCGAGGGCTCGTTGTTCTGTACGACGGCGTAGCCGATGCCGCCGGCTATCGCGAGCACCGCGACGATCGAACCGGCGACGATGGCCTGCCGCCTGACCTTCTCGCGCTTGGCCTGACGCTCGCGCTCGACGCGCAGCCGCTCACGGGCCGCCGACTTCGCCGCCTGGCTGTTCCTCTTGCTCATGATGGTGTTCTCCGTGGTGATGACAGGTTGATGGGGACTGGCGTGCTCAGGCGAATACGGCCGAGCACGGCGGTCCACGCCGTCCCAGGGAGTGCACGAAGAGGCGCGTACGCGTGGCGGCGACCCGGTGCGTGGGGCGCGGCAGCCGGCGTACGGGAGTGAAGTGGACGGTCACCGCGGCGACCGCGATCAGCAGGGGCCGGAAGGTGGCCGCGGCCACGGCGTCCAGGAGCTGGGCCAGGGCCCGCTCGCCGCGCCGCAGCCAGGCGGCCGCGAGCAGGCCCACACCGATGTGCGCGCCGAGCAGCAGCCAGGCGGCGGCCGGGTCGGCGTTCGCGAGCAGGGCCGCGGCGGGCTGGGTTTCGCCGCCCGTGACCCGCGCCAGCGGGGTGCCGACCTCGCCGCCGCACAGCACGTCGAAACCGACCGAGCGCAGCGGGCCCGCGACCGGGCCGCCCGCCTTGCCGTAACAGGCGTGCTGGCCGGCGGTGAACAGCGTGTCGGCGGCCAGCTCCAGCGGGATCAGCAGGGCGGCGATCCGCCCGAAGCCGCGCTCACGGCCCGCCAGCGCGTACGCGACGACGAAGACGGCACCCGCGATCACGGCCACGGTGGTCAGCGGCAGCGGGACCTGGGACAGCAGCACGTGCGACGCGGTGCTGAGTGTCACGACGAGTGCCGTGAACAGCGCCGCGCGCACGGCTCTGAGCTGGGTCCCGGATATGTCCATAGCGGTGGAGAGTGTCCCACGTACTCCTGTAAGAGGTCCCTAAAGGGTTCCTGTGCGTTGTGCGATGCCTACAGACCCGGAATCCGGCCGTTACGGAAAAGGTCCACGAAGATCTGGTGGTCGGCACGTGCCCGTGCGCCGTACTCGTGCGCGAAGTCGACAAGGAGGTCGCCGAAGCTGTCCTCGTCGCCCGCGATCGCCGCGTCGATGGCGCGCTCCGTGGAGAACGGCACCAGCTCCGAGTGGCCGCTCTCGTCGTCCGCCGCCGCGTGCATGGTGGCGGTGGAGCGGCCGAGGTCCGCGACGACCGCCGCGATCTCCTCCGGGTCGTCGATGTCGCCCCAGTCCAGGTCCACCGCGTACGGCGAGACCTCGGCGACGAGCTGGCCCGCGCCGTCCAGCTCGGTCCAGCCCAGCCACGGGTCCGCGTGCGCCTGGAGGGCGCGCTGGGAGATCACCGTGCGGTGGCCCTCGTGCTGGAAGTACTCACGGATCGAGGAGTCCGTGATGTGCCGGGAGACGGCCGGGGTCTGGGCCTGCTTGATGTAGATCACCACATCGTTCTCCAGGGCGTCGCTGTTGCCCTCCAGAAGGATGTTGTACGACGGCAGGCCCGCCGAGCCGATACCGATGCCGCGCCTGCCGACCACGTCCTTCACGCGGTACGAGTCCGGGCGGCTCAGCGAGGACTCCGGCAGCGTCTCCAGATAGCCGTCGAAGGCGGCGAGGACCTTGTAGCGGGTCGCCGCGTCCAGCTCGATGGAGCCGCCGCCGGGCGCGAAGCGGCGCTCGAAGTCACGGATCTCGGTCATCGAGTCCAGCAGCCCGAAGCGGGTCAGCGAGCGGGCGTCGCGCAGGGCGTCCAGGAGCGGGCCCTGGGCGGTGTCCAGCGTGAAGGGCGGTACCTCGTCGCTCTTGGCGCCCGTCGCCAGGGCGTGGATGCGCTCGCGGTAGGCCGCCGCGTACGTCCGGACGAGGTCGGTGATCTGTTCGTCGCTCAGCGCCTTCGCGTAGCCGATCAGGGCCACCGAGGCCGCGAGGCGCTTGAGGTCCCAGGTGAAGGGGCCGACATACGCCTCGTCGAAGTCGTTCACGTTGAAGATCAGGCGCCCCTGGGCGTCCATGTACGTGCCGAAGTTCTCCGCGTGCAGGTCGCCGTGGATCCACACGCGCGAGGTGCGCTCGTCCAGGTACGGACCGCCCCGCTTCTCCTGCTCCAGGTCGTGGTAGAAGAGGCCGGCCGTGCCGCGGTAGAAGGCGAACGCGGAGGCCGCCATCTTCCGGAACTTCACGCGGAACGCGGCCGGGTCTGCGGCCAGCAGTTCGCCGAAGGCGGTGTCGAATACGGCGAGGATCTGTTCGCCGCGTTGCTCGGCGCTGAGCTGCGGAACCGACATCGCTTGGTGCCTCCTGGTGCAGGTGGTGCATGACGAGTGGGACGGAAAGTGCCGTCCGCCGGAGCGGATGCCTCCGTCATTCTCCAACGGACGAAGGTACGCGGGAGTGCCCGTTCTCCCCTCACGAAGGTACGGGGGAGACCGCTCCGAGTGTCAGTGCTCCGGCATAG
The DNA here is from genome assembly GCF_042715345.1 of Streptomyces sp. NPDC058697. Lineage (NCBI taxonomy): Bacteria > Bacillati > Actinomycetota > Actinomycetes > Kitasatosporales > Streptomycetaceae > Streptomyces > Streptomyces sp. NPDC058697. The sequence goes on along the minus strand of NZ_JBHXSU010000012.1, from coordinate 217,784 downwards.
ACTTCGACGCTGTCCCCCGGACTGTGCGCAGCCTGTTGGGGAGCTCGTCGACGCCAGTTCTTCTTGGAGGCCGAAGCCGTGTCAAAGCCGCCGTTCACGCACCTGCACGTCCACACCCAGTACTCGCTGCTGGACGGTGCCGCGCGGCTGAAGGACATGTTCGACGCGTGCAACGAGATGGGCATGACCCATATCGCGATGTCCGACCACGGCAACCTGCACGGGGCGTACGACTTCTTCCACTCGGCCAAGAAGGCGGGCGTCACGCCGATCATCGGCATCGAGGCGTACGTCGCCCCCGAGTCGCGGCGCAACAAGCGGAAGATCAAGTGGGGTCAGCCGCATCAGAAGCGGGACGACGTCTCCGGCTCCGGTGGTTACACACACAAGACGATCTGGGCGGCGAACCGGACCGGGCTGCACAACCTGTTCCGGCTGTCCTCGGACGCGTACGCCGAGGGCTGGCTGCAGAAGTGGCCGCGGATGGACAAGGAGACCATCTCCCAGTGGTCCGAGGGGCTGATCGCCTCCACGGGATGTCCCTCCGGCGAACTGCAGACCCGGCTGCGCCTCGGCCAGTTCGACGAGGCGGTGAAGGCGGCCTCGGAGTACCAGGACATCTTCGGCAAGGACCGGTACTTCCTGGAGCTGATGGACCACGGCATCGAGATCGAGAGCCGGGTCCGTGACGACCTGCTGCGGGTCGGCAAGAAGCTGGGCATCCCGCCACTGGTGACGAACGACTCGCACTACACGTACGCGCACGAGGCGACCGCGCACGACGCGCTGCTGTGCATCCAGACCGGCAAGAACCTCTCCGATCCGGACCGCTTCCGGTTCGACGGGACCGGTTACTACCTGAAGTCGACGGACGAGATGTACGCCGTCGACTCGTCGGAGGCCTGGCAGGAGGGGTGTGCGAACACCCTCCTGGTGGCCGAGCAGATCGACACGACGGGCATGTTCGAGGCGAAGAACCTCATGCCGAAGTTCGACATCCCCGAAGGCTTCACCGAGGTCACCTGGTTCCAGGAGGAGGTGCGCCTCGGGATGGAGCGCCGCTTCCCCGGCGGCGTCCCCGACGACCGCCAGAAGCAGGCCGAGTACGAGATGGACGTCATCATCCAGATGGGGTTCCCGGGGTACTTCCTCGTCGTCGCCGACTTCATCATGTGGGCCAAGAAGCAGGGCATCGCGGTCGGCCCGGGCCGTGGTTCCGCGGCCGGTTCGATCGTCGCGTACGCCATGGGCATCACCGACCTCGACCCGATCCCGCACGGTCTGATCTTCGAGCGGTTCCTCAACCCCGAGCGTGTCTCCATGCCCGATGTCGACATCGACTTCGACGAGCGCAGGCGCGTCGAAGTGATCAGGTATGTGACGGAGAAGTACGGGGCCGACAAGGTCGCGATGATCGGCACGTACGGAAAGATCAAGGCGAAGAACGCCATCAAGGACTCGGCGCGCGTGCTGGGTTATCCGTACGCGATGGGCGACCGGCTCACCAAGGCCATGCCCGCCGACGTCCTCGGCAAGGGCATCGACCTGAACGGCATCACCGACCCCAAGCACCCGCGCTACGGCGAGGCGGGCGAGATCCGGGGGATGTACGAGAACGAGCCGGACGTGAAGAAGGTCATCGACACCGCGAAGGGCGTCGAGGGACTGGTCCGGCAGATGGGTGTGCACGCGGCCGGCGTGATCATGTCCAGCGAGCCCATCGTCGACCACGCCCCGATCTGGGTGCGGCACACCGACGGAGTGACGATCACACAGTGGGACTACCCGCAGTGCGAGTCGCTCGGCCTGCTGAAGATGGACTTCCTCGGCCTGCGCAACCTCACGATCATGGACGACGCCATCAAGATGGTGAAGGCCAACAAGGGCATCGACCTGGAGATGCTCGCCCTCCCGCTCGACGACCCCAAGACCTTCGAACTGCTCTGCCGCGGTGACACCCTCGGCGTCTTCCAGTTCGACGGCGGCCCGATGCGCTCGCTGCTCCGCCAGATGCAGCCCGACAACTTCGAGGACATCTCCGCCGTCTCGGCCCTCTACCGGCCGGGCCCGATGGGCATGAACTCGCACATCAACTACGCGGAGCGCAAGAACAAGCGCCAGGAGATCACGCCGATCCACAAGGAGCTGGAGGAGCCGCTCGAGGAAGTCCTTGCGGTCACCTACGGCCTGATCGTCTATCAGGAGCAGGTCCAGAAGGCCGCCCAGATCATCGCCGGGTACTCGCTCGGCGAGGCCGACATCCTCCGCCGCGTGATGGGCAAGAAGAAGCCCGACGAACTGGCCAAGAACTTCGTCCTCTTCCAGAAGGGCGCCCGGGACAAGGGTTTCAGCGACGAGGCGATCCAGGGCCTGTGGGACGTGCTGGTCCCCTTCGCCGGCTACGCCTTCAACAAGGCGCACTCCGCCGCGTACGGACTGGTGTCGTACTGGACGGCCTACCTGAAGGCGAACTATCCGGCCGAGTACATGGCCGCGCTGCTCACCTCGGTCAAGGACGACAAGGACAAGTCGGCGGTCTATCTCAACGAGTGCCGGCGCATGAAGATCAAGGTCCTGCCGCCGAACGTCAACGAGTCCGAGCAGAACTTCGCCGCGCAGGGCGACGACGTGATCCTCTTCGGCCTCTCGGCGGTGCGCAACGTCGGTACGAACGTCGTCGAGTCGATCATCCGCAGCCGCAAGGCCAAGGGGAAGTACGGCTCGTTCCCCGACTATCTCGACAAGGTCGAGGCGGCCGCGTGCAACAAGCGCACCACGGAGTCGCTGATCAAGGCCGGCGCGTTCGACACGATGGGGCACACCCGCAAGGGCCTCACCGCGCACTTCGAGCCGATGATCGACAACGTGGTCGCGGTCAAGCGCAAGGAGGCCGAGGGTCAGTTCGACCTCTTTGGCGGCATGGGCGAGGACGACAGCAGCGAGCCCGGCTTCGGGCTCGACGTCGAGTTCACCACCGACGAGTGGGACAAGGCCTACCTGCTCGCCCAGGAACGGGAGATGCTCGGCCTGTACGTCTCCGACCACCCGCTCTTCGGCCTGGAGCACGTGCTCTCCGACAAGGCCGACGCGGGCATCGCCCAGCTCACCGGCGGTGAGCACTCGGACGGCGCGGTCGTCACCATCGGCGGGATCATCTCCGGTCTGCAGCGCAAGATGACCAAGCAGGGCAACGCCTGGGCGATCGCCACCGTCGAGGACCTCGCGGGCTCCATCGAGTGCATGTTCTTCCCGGCGACCTATCAGCTGGTGTCGACCCAACTCGTCGAGGACGCGGTGGTGTTCGTCAAGGGACGTCTCGACAAGCGCGAGGACGTGCCCCGGCTCGTCGCGATGGAACTCCAGGTCCCGGACCTGTCGAACGCGGGCACCAACGCGCCCGTGATCCTCACCATCCCGGCGCTGAAGGTCACCCCGCCGATGATCAGCAGGCTCGGCGAGATCCTCAGCCATCACAAGGGCGAGAGCGAGGTGCGGATCAGGCTCCAGGGCCCGAGCAAGACCACGGTCCTGCGGCTCGACCGGCACCGGGTGAAGCCGGACCCCGCGCTCTTCGGTGACTTGAAAGTGCTGCTCGGGCCGTCCTGCCTGGCGGGCTGAACCGAACATCGAGGTACGAGAGGGGCGCATCCGTGACGGATGCGCCCCTCGTCGCGTACGGGGCTTCAGCAGCCCTCAACCAGCTTCGCGCGGGCCTCAGTTGTGGCCGAAGCGCTTCTGGTGCTTGCGGGCAACGTCGGCGGGGCTGCCCTGGGCCTGCGACATCGGCGACTGCTGCGCCTCCGCCGAGGACCGGTCCGCCTGCTCCTGCGCGCGCTCGGCCTGCGAGGAGCGGTCCTGCTGCCCGCCGTGCTTGCGGTTCTTGTTCTTGGCCATGGTGATCTGCCTCCTACGGGGGTTCTCGGGGCCAGGGCCGGGACCAGACTCACATAGCGCGACAACAAGCGCATTTCGGAGAATTACCGTGCGTAATAAGCCCTGTCGGTGAGTGATATCCCGATCCGCCACGCCGAAGATCGAGTTCCGGCCGTTAACCTCCGCAGGGTCGGGCAGACTCGAAGGAAGCCCGAAGCAAACCTCCCGGAAAGAGGGTGGATCGCGTGGACCGCTGCATTGTCCTGGTGGACGCCGGGTACCTGCTCGGGGCTGCTGCCAGTCTCCTCGCCGGGGATTCCTCCCGCTCCCGGATCACCGTCGACCACGCCGCCCTCATCCAGGGCCTGCGCGAGCGCGCCGAGTCCGACACGGAACGGCCCCTGTTGCGCATCTACTGGTTCGACGGCGCCCCCGACCGCGTACCGCAGCCCGAGCACCGCAGACTGCGGGTGATGCCGCGGGTCACGGTGCGCCTGGGCGCGCTGACCCGCAGCGACGGGCGCTGGGCGCAGAAGGGCGTGGACGCCGCCATGCACGCCGAGCTCACGGAGCTGGCGCGCAACCGTGCCTGCTCGGACGTCGTGCTCGTCACCGGGGACGGGGATCTGCTGCCCGGCATGATGGCCGCGAAGGAGCACGGGGTCGCCGTGCATCTGTGGGCCGTGCAGGCTGCCGACGGCGACTACAACCAGTCCGAGGACCTTGTCGCCGAGGCCGACGAGCGGCGTGTCCTGGACCGCATCTGGATCACCAAGGCGGTACAGGCCAAGGATCTCGGCGGGGTCTGCGCGCCTCCGCCCGTTCCGCGTCCCGAGATCGCCGCGATCCTCTCCGCGCCGCTGCCCGAGTCCGCGCTGAGCTCCTCGGGGGAGCGGCCCTCGCGGGATGCCGAGCATGCGCAGGCCGCGTCCAATGAGAACGGCACGGAGGAGAGGGCGCCGGCCGCCAAGGGGGGCGTTCCTACGCCCAAGGATCTGGCCGCGTTGCGGGCGCCCGGGGCGACGCATGCGCATCCGCAGCCCGCCAACGCGACGCTTCGGTGGTCCTCCGACAAGGGGTGGGTCGACCGGCCCGGTACCGCCGCGGAGTCCGCGGAGGCGGCGCTGCTGCCGACGCTCGCGCAGCTCACGTCGGCCGAGCAGCGGTGGGCCGATCGTGAGGAGGACATCACGACGGTGGGCGGGGATCCGTACGAGGTCGGGCAGGTGTTCGCTCGGCGGTGGATGGGGCGGTTGTCGGACCAGGCCCAGTTGCAGAAGCTGTCGACGATGTATCCGCGGGTGCCGCATCGCATTGACGGGGAGTTGTTGCGGTATGCGGCTCGGTTCGGGCTGCTTGCGCACAAGGACGATCAGATCGATGAGCATGATCGGTATGCGATTCGGGCGGGGTTCTGGCGGGAGATCGATGTGCGGACCGCGGCGGAGCATGCTCCCGCAGGGGAGTAGGGGGTTGGCTGAGGTTGTGTGTTGTCTGCGGCTGGGTGGGGGCTGGTCGCGCAGTTCCCCGCGCCCCTGAAGGGGCCTTGGCCTTGCGTCTTTGACCGCGGGTTTGTGGGGGTTGGGCGCGCAGTTCCTCGCGCCCCCTGTGGGGGCCGATATTGGGGGTATGCCCGCCCCGGGCGTCGTCGGGGGGTTGGGACCCCGTACCCTCAGTCCTCGTGAGTACGCGCGCCGCACAGGGAGTCCGGGATGGGCACGGTGGGGATGTCGTGTGCGCGGTGCGGGATCTGACGAAGACCTATCCGGCGGTGCGGGGGCGGCGCGGAGCGCCCGGGACGCCCGAGGTGCGGGCCACCGACGGGGTGCGGCTCGACATCCGGCGAGGTGAGATCTTCGGGCTGCTCGGGCCGAACGGAGCGGGCAAGACCACCCTCGTACGGCAGCTGACCGGGCTGATGCGTCCCGACCGCGGCAGTGTCGAGATCCTCGGGCACGACATCGTGCGCCACCCCGAGCGGGCGGCGCGGATCCTCGCGTACCTGGGACAGGAGTCCACCGCGCTCGACGAGCTGACCGTGTCGCTCGCCGCGGAGACCACCGGGCGGCTGCGCGGCCTGGACGTACGCAGCGCGCGGGCCGAGCGGGACACGGTCCTGGAGGAGCTGGGGCTCACCGCGCTCGCCTCCCGGCCGCTCAAGAAGCTGTCCGGCGGGCAGCGGCGGCTTGCTTGCTTCGCCACCACGCTCGTCGGCGCCCGCCCGTTCCTCGTCCTCGACGAGCCGACCACCGGCATGGACCCCATCGCCCGCCGTGCCGTCTGGGGAGCCGTCGACCGGCGCCGGGTCGAGCACGCCACGACGGTCCTCCTGGTCACCCACAACGTCATCGAGGCGGAGACGGTCCTCGACCGCGTCGCCGTCCTCGACCGGGGCCGTGTCATCGCCTGCGACACCCCCTCCGGGCTCAAGGAGCAGGTCGCCGGCGAGGTGCGCCTCGAACTCGTCTGGCGCGAGCGAGCGCCCCTCGACGTGCCCGAGGTCGCCGCCCTGCGCGACCGGGCCGTAGAGTCGGGCCGTCGCTGGTCGCTGCGGCTCGCCCCCGAGGAGGCCCGCGCGGCCGTGGCGGCCGTCACCGGCGGCGCCGCCTTCGCGGCCCTGGACGACTTCACGCTCGCCACGCCGAGCCTGGAGGACGTGTACCTGGCGCTGGGCGGCAGCGCAGGAAACGTACGGGGGTTGGTCAAGGCATGAGCGTGCGGGCCTCCACAGCCGTACGGAACAGGTACAGGACGACAGCCGAAGCGAACAGGAGCCGCTCGACGTGAGTGTCGTACCCGCCGAGGTCCTGCCCGGCGCAGCCCGTGCGGACGGGGGCCGGCCCGGTGATGGCACGGACACCGAGGACGGAGTCCGTGCCGTAGCAGGGCTCGGGCCGCGCGCGCGGCTCTGGCCGGCTCTGGCCGCCGTCTACCGGGCGCAGCTCTCCCGGGCCCGGGTGGCCCGGATCCCGCTGCTGTTCGTGGCGACCTTCCAGTCCGTCGGGATCATGGTCCTGATGCGCGGGGTCGTGGACGGCGGGGACGAGGCACACGCCGTGGTGGCCGGTTCGTCGGTCCTCGTGGTCGCGTTCGTGGCGCTCAACCTGCTCGCCCAGTACTTCGGCCAGCTGCGCGCCAGCGGCGGCCTCGACCACTACGCGACGCTGCCCGTGCCGCCCGCCGCCGTCGTGCTCGGCGCGGCCGCCGCGTACGCCTCCTTCACTGTGCCCGGGACCCTCGTCACCGCCGTGGTCGGCTGCATGCTCTTCGGGCTGCCGCTGACCCATCTGTGGATCCTCATCGCCGTCATCCCGCTCGCGGGCGCCGCGCTCGCCGGGCTCGGGGCGGCGCTCGGACTGCTCGCCCCGCGGCCCGAACTCGCCACACTGCTCGGACAGTTGGGCATGTCCGCCGCGCTGCTGCTCGGCGTACTGCCGCCGGACCGGCTGCCGATGGTCGTCCAGTACGCGCGTGACCTGCTGCCTTCCACATACGGCGTCGAGGCCTTCGTGCTGACCTTCGGGGCGGACCCCGACTGGGCTGTCGTCCTGCTCGACCTCGCGGTGTGCGCGGGTGTCGGCGTCGCCTCGCTGGCCGTGGCGACCTGGGCCTACCGCCGGGCGGCCGTCCGGTGACGCGGCTGACAGGCGGGCCTGGCACGATGTCGGTGTGACCGCACCGCTGACTCCGCCTCCACAGCCGAACCACCAGCCTCCGCACCACGTCTGGCAGGCGCCGCCCCCCGGGTACGCGCCCGTTCATGAGGAGGACGGCCCCGGGATGAAGACCGAACTGCGGGAGGCCGCCGTCATCACGGTCGCGACGGCGATCGGCGGCGTACTGCTCGGGCTGCTGTGGTGCTGGCTGGCCCCGCGTGTGCCGCTGGTCTCGGACGGCGCGGCGGTCTACCCCAAGGATGTCGAGGGGGAGCAGGTCATCGGCGTGGACGGCACCTTCTCCCTGCTCGCGGTCGGCTTCGGCCTGGTCACCGCGGTGGTCGTCTTCCTGCTGCGGCGTCGTGGCGGCATCCCGCTGATCGTCGCGCTCACCGTCGGAGGCATCCTCGCCTCCCTGCTCGCCTGGCGCCTGGGCATCTGGCTCGGCCCCACCCAGGACGTGATCGCCCACGCCAAGGAGGCGGGCAAGGGCGTCACCTTCGACGCCCCCCTCGAACTCAACGCCAAGGGCGCCCTGCTCGCCTGGTCCGTCTCGGCCCTCCTGGTCCACCTGGGCCTGACGGCCCTGTTCGCCCCGAGGGACCCGGACCCGTACGACCAGCCCCAGTACCCGCCGAGCGGCCCGTAAGGGGCGCGGGGAACTGCGCGACAAACCCCCACGCACCCGCAGACGAAAATCGCTCCCCGCGGAACGCCGGAGCGCCTACGCCGGGCGATGCCCGTGGTTCGACCGCCCCTTCTTGACCCGCCACTTCCGCTTACGCGTCTTCTTCGACATGCCCTCGGTACTTAACCGAAAACAGGCCCCCCGTCGAGGGTTCACGCACGCCCGACGGCGGCAACCACCGCATTCGTGAGCTTCGCCAGATCCCCCGGCGCAAGCTCCACCTCAAGCCCCCGCCGCCCCGCGGACACACAGACGGTGGCGTGGGCCGAGGCCGACGCGTCCAGCACCGTACGCAGCCGCCTGCGCTGCCCGAGCGGCGAGATCCCCCCGCGCACGTACCCGCTGGAGCGCTCCGCGGCGGCCGGATCGGCCATCGCGGCCCGCTTGCCGCCCACCGCCGAGGCCAGCGCCTTGAGGTCGAGCGAGCCGGCCACCGGCACGACGGCGACGGTGAGCTCACCGTCGACGTCCGCGACCAACGTCTTGAAGACCCGGTCCGGAGAGACGCCCATCGCCTCGGCCGCCTCCTCTCCGTACGAGGGATGCGACGGATCGTGCTCGTAGGCGTGGACCGTGAACTCGACGCCCGCCGCGGTGAGCGCCACGGTCGCGGGCGTCCCGCCCGGCTGCTGCTGCTTCTTCGACTTCTTGGCCAAGACCCGTGCCCTTCGCCCTCGCCGGTCCACTTGCCCTTGCCGGTCCGTGTCGGTTGAGATCCGCGTCAGTTGAGACTCGTCGGGCCACGCGTCAGCTCCGACGCGGGCAACGACGGAAGGTTGCGGATGATCGCGGTCTCCGCCCGCAGCAGCGTCAGCTCCTCGCGGAGCCGGGACGCCGTGTCCGGCGCCTGGAGCAGCCGCTGCTTCGCCGGTACGTCGAGCATGGCGGCGGCCGCGACCAGGTACGAGACGACGGCCGGCTCGTCCGGCAGCTCGGCCCCGGTCGACAGGGACCGTTCCCGGGCCCCCGCGAGCCGCTTCTGATACTGCCTGAAGGCCCGCAGCACCCCTTCCGCCAGCGCGCCGGCCTCCTCGCCGGGGTCTTCCTCCAGCTCCTCCAGTTCGGCCGTCAGAAAGGCACCGGAGGCGTCCACGGAGAGCAGCCGTACCCGGGTCGTACCGGTGGCCAGCACCTCGAAGCTGCCGTCGGCCCGTTCCCGGATGGTCGCCGCGTCCGCGACACAGCCCACCTCGTGGAAGGCCTTCGCCGGGTCGTCGCCGAAGCCGGCCGCGGGCCCGCGCTGGGGTACGGCGGTCCGGTCCGGCATACCGGGCGCGGTGGACGCGACCTCGTGGCCGTCGCGGATGGCGACGACGACGAACCGGCGCGGATCGTCCTCGGGGGTCTTCAGGAGTTCGCGCATCATCGCGCGATAGCGCTCCTCGAAGACGTTCAGAGGCAGTACGAGCCCGGGGAACAGCACCGAGTTCAGGGGGAAGAGGGGGAGCCGGACGGTGGTCACGACGAGAAAGCCTAATGGTCACCGGAGGGCGCACGTCCGCCGTGCTCACTCCGTGGATACGGAAGATCCCCGTTGCGTAGTTTCAGGGGCATGCCCGAGGCCACCTCGATCCGTATTCCGTCGCGCAGTTCGAGGAACTGGCCGAGCGGGTCGTCCGAGACCCGGTCCCACGGGAACGAGGTGGCGTACGGCCCGATCCGGTGCAGCTCCGCCAGCGCGTCCTGCCAGCGTTCGAGGCGGATCAGCACGTAGGTGAGCAGGTTGCGGACCTCCGCGGGCCAGGGGTCGGCGGTCGCGTACTCCCCGGAGACGGCGATCGCGAGGTCGGCCGCCGTGTCGAGGCGTTCGCGCGGCACGGCCGCTCCGCCGCCCTCGGTCAGATACGCGAAGGCCGCGCGCACCGGCAGGGCCTGGACGAGGGAGCCGGGCAGGGCGTCCTGCGCGGCCCGCTCGGCGAAGTCGAAGCACTCGCGGTGCGAGCCGTACCAGGCCGCGGACAGGTACTGGAGGGCGGCCACATGGCAGCCGTAGTGGTGCGGGGAGCGGCGTACGGCCTCGGCCCACAGCCCCTCGAACGCGGTGTGCGGGGTGTTCGTGCCCCGGGCGTGGTCGAGCGCGATGCGCCAGGGCACCGGGTCGCGCGGGTCGCCCTCGGCGGCGGCGGAGATCAGCGGCCCGACCTGGCGCAGCAGCTCGGCGCGGGCCGGCGACTCCCAGCTCCGGCACACCGCCAGCTCGGCCTTGACCAGCAGCGCGTCCGGGTCGTGCGGGGCGTCGGAGCACCAGTCGTCGAACCACTCCGTGCGGGAGCGCGCGAAGGCGGCGAGCCGTGTCGCGTACCGGTCCCGGTTCTCCCACTCGGCGGCCTCCCGGGTGGTGGACAGCAGCTTCGCCGCGGTCCCGTACTCGCCGCGGCCCGCGGCGACGAGCGCCGGTCCGAGCCGCTCGTCGGGCGCGTCGAGCAGTACCTCGTCGTCGGCGGACAGACCGGCGGCGAGGCGCGAAGTGTTCCGTGCCATCCGTGCGGTACGGAGGAGCGCGCGCAGCAGTGCCATGGTGGTGCCCATTGAAAACCCGCAGGTCGGACGGGTGCCAGGGGGTACGCGGTGACGCTTTTGTAACCGTATTTTGGTTGCGTGCGGAATGGTCAAGGCCGGGTAAAAGGTGACTGTTGTTCATGTGTCCGGCGGCTGTGCGCGACCCGGGTGAGAGGCCTGCTCAGCCCCTGCCCGGGCCCTGCTCAGACCCTGCGCAGCATGCGTGTCGCGCCCGCGGCCACCGTCGTGGCAAGGATCCAGCCCAGCAGGATCACCACCGCTGACAGCCACTGCCAGCCGCCGCGCAGCTGCCAGTAGCCGACCTGGCCGAGATCGATGACCGGGAGCAGCAGGTCCAGGGCGAACAGCGAGGGGTTCCACGGCGGATGTTCGCCGCGTTTGAGCGGCGGATGGTCGGCATGTGCGAAGGCTATGGAGGTCGCCGCCCACAGCACGGCCATCCATACGGCCGCCCGCCCCGGCCGGTACCCGTAGGCGACCGTCCAGTCCTGCGCGTACCCCCAGAGCTTGGCGGCGATCGGCAGGTTCTCGCGGCGGTGGCGCTGCTTGGCGAGCAGCACCTCGCGGGCGTCCACGTCCTCGCCGCCGTTGCGCAGCACGGTCGCCAGCCGCTCGTACGGCTCCGGGTTGTACTCCGGCGTCGCCGCGGCCACCCACTCCAGGCGCCGGGCGAGCGGGAACGGGCCGCGCGGCACGAGGTACTCGTACTGGAAGCCGCCCATCTGCAGCTGGCCCGCGCCCGGCCAGCTGGTGGCCTGGTCCATCAGGTTGACCACCTTCGCGCCGTTCAGCACGACCCTTCCGCGCTGCGGGCGCTCGCCGAGGAAACGCAGTTCGGGCACCTGGACGCGGCGCAGTGAGATCTCCTGGCCGTCCCGCAGGATGAGGCGGGCCTGCTCGAAGTCCACCGCGTCCCCGAACCGGCCGTCGTCGAGCCGGATCCCGCCCTCGCACTCGAACCGCTGGACGCGGGTGCCGCGCGCCGGGGTGCGGCCGCTGGTGTGGAGGGGGTCGCCGACGCTCGCAGGCGTCAGGTACAGCGTGCGCTCGACGGTCAGCTGCGGTGCGTTCAGCGCGCGGCGGCTGCCGTACGGATTGGCCAGGCGGCTGCCGCGCAGGCTGAGCGAGACGCCGACCTTCGCGCCGCGCAGGCTCAGCTCGCCGTGCGACTCCAGCATCTCGGCCTGGAGGTCCTGCCCGACGGTCATCCCGTCGCCTGTGAGGGAGCGCCCGCGCCGGTCCCGGTAGACGATCGCCTGGTTGAGCAGCAGATCCGTGCCGATGTGCGCGTCGGTGAGGCGGACGCCGTTGTGGAAGCGGCAGCGCGGCAGATGCAGATCGCCCTCGGTGTGCACCCGGGCCGCCTCAAGACGGGGCACCGCGCAGTCCACCAGGCGCACGGTCGTGAACCGGGCCTCCGGCAGCAGGACCTCCTTCTCGAACCGGCAGCCCTTGATCTCGACGTACGGCTCGATCGTGCCGCCCGCGAGGTCGAGCACGTCGACGATCTGGACCCCGGTCAGCTTCAGGGAGGCGACGCGGCCGTCGAGCGCGGGCGGTCCGTCCAGCAGCAGCCAGGCCACTATCCGGGCCCGTACACAGCGCTCGGGACCCCATGGATGGCCGCCGTGCGGATCATCGACGGTCGTGTTCCCGGCGCGCAGGTCGTACACGCTGCCGTTGCGGAACGCCTGCCACATCCCGGCTTCGGCGGCGGTCAGGTCATCGGGCAGTTCTCCGGCGCGGACGCCGGCCCCCTGGGTCACGGTCTTCCCTTTCTCCCCCGCTACTCGCGGGTTTCGTACAGTCGTTCCTGTGATGCCCGCTGGGTGACAGCCTGAACGCCGACGGTGAAGGCGATCTTCCGGAACCCGCGCCAACAACGAAATCGGGCCACGTGCCGACCGGTGATCCGGGGCCCGTATCAGCGATTGATACGGCCGTCCGACGCCCGATCCGTGTCTGAGAGAATTGGTTCGTGATCTCCCGAATCGATCTGCGTGGCGACGCCCTCCCCGAGGGCTCCGCTCTGCGCGACCTGCTGCCCCGAGCCGACTTCGACGTTTCGGCCGCCTTGGAGAAGGTGCGGCCGATCTGCGAGGCCGTGCATCATCGGGGAGACGCGGCGCTGATCGACTACGCGGAGAAGTTCGACGGCGTACGCCTGGAGTCCGTCCGCGTCCCGGCGCGGGCGCTCACCGACGCGCTGGAGCGGCTCGATCCGGCCGTCCGGGCGGCCCTTGAGGAGTCGATCCGCCGCGCCCGAATCGTCCACCGCGAGCAGCGCCGCACCACGCACACCACCCAGGTCGTGCCCGGCGGCTCGGTCACCGAGAAGTGGGTGCCGGTCGACCGGGTCGGGCTGTACGCGCCCGGCGGCAGGTCCGTCTACCCGTCGTCCGTGATCATGAACGTGGTCCCGGCGCAGGAGGCGGGCGTCGAGTCGATCGCGCTGGCCTCGCCCGCCCAGTCCGAGTTCGATGGTCTGCCGCACCCCACGATCCTGGCCGCCTGCGCGCTGCTCGGGATCGACGAGGTGTACGCGGCCGGTGGCGCGACCGCCGTCGCGATGTTCGCGTACGGCACCGAGTCCTGCCCGCCCGCCAACATGGTCACGGGCCCGGGCAACATCTGGGTCGCCGCAGCCAAGCGCTACTTCGCGGGAAAGATCGGCATCGACGCCGAGGCCGGTCCGACCGAGATCGCGATCCTCGCCGACGAGAGCGCCGACCCGGCGCACGTCGCCTCCGACCTGATCAGCCAGGCCGAGCACGACCCGCTGGCCGCCGCCGTCCTGGTCACCGACTCGGTCGCGCTGGCCGACGCGGTGGAGAAGGAGCTGGAGCCGCAGGTCGCGGCCACCAAGCACATCGAGGACCGGATCGTCCCGGCGCTCAGCGGCAGGCAGTCCGCGATCGTGCTGGTGGACGGCGTGGACGAGGGCCTGCGGGTCGTCAACGCCTACGGCGCCGAGCACCTGGAGATCCAGACGGCCGACGCGAGCGCGGTCGCGGGCCGGGTTCGCAACGCCGGTGCGGTCTTCGTCGGTCCCTGGGCGCCCGTCTCGCTGGGCGACTACGCGGCCGGCTCCAACCACGTGCTCCCGACCGGCGGCTGCGCCTGCCACTCCTCGGGCCTGTCGGTCCAGTCCTTCCTGCGCGGGATCCACATCGTCGACTACACGCGCGACGCCCTCGCGGAGGTGGCCCACCACGTGGTGGCGCTCGCCGAGGCCGAGGACCTCCCCGCCCACGGTGCCGCCGTCAAGGCAAGGTTCGACTGGAAGGTGCCCAGCAAGTGACCGGCATCGACGACCTCCCCGTACGCGACGAGCTGCGCGGCAAGTCCCCGTACGGCGCGCCCCAACTCGACGTCCCCGTACGGCTGAACACGAACGAGAACCCGTACCCGCTGCCCGAGCCGCTCGTCGAGCGGATCGCCGAGCGGGTGCGCGAGGCCGCGCGGAACCTCAACCGCTACCCCGACCGGGACGCGGTCGAGCTGCGCACCGAGCTGGCCAAGTACCTGACGAAGACCGGCAAGTACGCGGTCGGAATCCAGAACGTCTGGGCGGCCAACGGCTCGAACGAGGTCATCCAGCAGCTGCTGCAGACCTTCGGCGGGCCCGGCCGCACGGCGATCGGCTTCGAGCCCTCGTACTCGATGCACGGCCTGATCTCGCGCGGCACCGGCACCGGATGGATCTCCGGCCCTCGCAACGAGGACTTCACGATCGACGCCGCGGCCGCCGAGCAGGCGATCACCGAGAACAAGCCCGACGTCGTCTTCATCACCACTCCCAACAACCCCACGGGCAACGCGGTTCCGCCCGAGACGGTTCTCGCGCTGTACGAGGCCGCGCAGGCGGCGAAGCCGTCGATGGTCGTCGTCGACGAGGCGTACATCGAGTTCAGCCACGGCGACTCGCTGCTGCCGCTGCTCGAAGGTCGGCCGAATCTCGTCGTCTCGCGGACCATGTCGAAGGCGTTCGGCGCGGCCGGGCTGCGCCTCGGCTATCTCGCCGCGCACCCGGCGGTCGTGGACGCCGTCCAGCTCGTACGGCTGCCGTACCACCTGTCGGCCGTCACGCAGGCGACCGCGCTGGCCGCCCTGGAGCACACCGACACCCTGCTCGGATACGTCGAGCAGCTGAAGACCGAGCGGGACCGGCTGGTCCTCGAACTGCGGGCGATCGGCTTCGAGGTGACCGAGTCGGACGCCAACTTCGTCCAGTTCGGGCGGTTCGACGGCGAGAACGGCTCGCACGAGGCCTGGCGGAAGATCCTCGACCGGGGCGTCCTGGTCCGGGACAACGGCGTACCGGGGTGGCTGCGGGTCAGCGCCGGAACCCCCGCCGAAAACGACGCGTTCCTCGACGCGGTACGTGAACTGAAGAAGGAGCAGAGCGCATGACTCGCGATGGGCGTGTTGGAAGAGTCGAGCGGGTGACCAAGGAGACGTCGGTCCTCGTCGAGATCGATCTCGACGGAACCGGCAAGGTCGATGTGTCGACAGGGGTCGGCTTCTACGACCACATGCTCGACCAGCTCGGCCGGCACGGTCTGTTCGACCTGACCGTGAAGACCGAGGGCGACCTGCACATCGACTCGCACCACACCATCGAGGACTCCGCCCTCGCGCTCGGCGCCGCCTTCAAGCAGGCGCTCGGCGACAAGGTGGGCATCTACCGCTTCGGCAACTGCACGGTCCCGCTGGACGAGTCGCTCGCCCAGGTGACCGTCGACCTCTCCGGCCGCCCCTACCTCGTGCACACCGAGCCCGAGAAGATGGCGCCGATGATCGGCGAGTACGACACGACGATGACCCGGCACATCTTCGAGTCGTTCGTCGCGCAGGCCCAGATCGCGCTGCACGTGCACGTGCCGTACGGGCGCAACGCGCACCACATCGTGGAGTGCCAGTTCAAGGCGCTCGCCCGGGCCCTGCGGTACGCCTCCGAGCGCGACCCGCGCGCCGCCGGAATCCTTCCCTCCACGAAGGGCGCGCTGTAAAGCCATGAGCGGCCTCTCCACCGTACTGATCGTCGTCGGGCTCTTCCTGCTCGGCGGCGTCTACTCCTTCATCAAGCAGCAGATGCCAAAGAGTCTCATCGTGCTGCTGTCGATCGGCGCCGGCATGTGTCTGGTCGCGGGCGTCCTGAGGCTGGAGGTGTGGAATTGAGCTCCCCTTCCAAACGAGTAGTCGTCTTTGACTACGGCTTCGGGAACGTGCGCTCGGCGGAACGCGCCCTCGCGCGCGCGGGTGCCGACGTCGAGATAACGCGTGACTTCGACAAGGCCATGAACGCGGACGGCCTGCTGGTGCCCGGCGTGGGCGCCTTCGCCGCCTGTATGCAGGGGCTGAAGGACGCGCGCGGCGACTGGATCGTCGGGCGGCGGCTCGCCGGTGGCCGGCCGGTCATGGGCATCTGCGTCGGTATGCAGATCCTCTTCGCGCGCGGCATCGAGCACGGCGTCGAGACCGAGGGCCTCGACGAGTGGCCCGGCTCGGTCGAGCCGCTGCAGGCCGACATCGTGCCCCACATGGGCTGGAACACCGTCGAATCACCGGCGGGCTCCCAGCTCTTCGCGGGCCTTGAGGCCGACGCGCGCTTCTACTTCGTGCACTCGTACGCCGTCCACGACTGGAACCTCGAAGTCGCCAACCCGGCGATGCGCGCCCCGCTCGTCACCTGGTCGACGCACGGCAAGCCCTTCGTGGCGGCCGTCGAGAACGGCGCTCTGTGGGCCACGCAGTTCCACCCCGAGAAGTCCGGCGATGCCGGAGCGCAGCTGCTCACCAACTGGATCGGAACCCTGTAGACCATGGCCAAGCTCGAACTCCTCCCCGCCGTCGACGTCCGTGACGGCCAGGCGGTCCGCCTCGTCCACGGCGAGTCCGGCACGGAGACCTCGTACGGCTCTCCTCTGGAGGCGGCCCTCGCCTGGCAGCGGGCGGGTGCCGAGTGGCTGCATCTCGTGGACCTGGACGCCGCGTTCGGCACGGGCGACAACCGCGCCCTGATCGGCGAGGTCACGAAGGCGATGGACATCAAGGTGGAGCTGTCCGGCGGCATCCGCGACGACGCCACGCTCGCCGCGGCCCTCGCCACCGGCTGCACCCGGGTGAACCTCGGCACGGCCGCCCTGGAGACCCCCGAGTGGGTCGCCAAGGTCATCGCCGAGCACGGCGACAAGATCGCGGTCGGCCTCGACGTACGCGGCACGACCCTGCGCGGCCGTGGCTGGACCCGCGACGGCGGCGACCTCTACGAGACGCTGGAGCGCCTCAACAAGGAGGGCTGCGCGCGGTATGTCGTCACGGACATCGCGAAGGACGGCACGCTCCAGGGCCCGAACCTGGAGCTGCTGAAGAACGTGTGCGCGGCGACCGACCGCCCGGTGGTGGCGTCCGGCGGGGTCTCGTCGCTCGACGACCTGCGTGCCATCGCCGAGTTGGTGCCCCTCGGTGTCGAGGGCTCGATCGTCGGGAAGGCCCTGTACGCGAAGGCGTTCACCCTGGAAGAGGCCCTGGAGGCGGTGGCCAAGTGAGCGATCTGCGACGCGTCTCGACCGGAGCCCCCTGGGAGGAGGCCTTCGGGTACTCCCGCGCGGTGGAGCTGCCGAACGGGCTGGTGCTGGTCTCCGGCTGCACGTCGATAGTGGACGGCGAGATCGCCGGAGGCGGCCCGTACGAGCAGGCGGTCAACGCGTTCAACGTCGCGCTGGCGGCGCTGAAGCAGCTGGACCTCGGCCGCGAGGACGTCGTACGGACGCGTATGTACCTCACCCACGCCCGCGATGTGGAGGACGTCGGACGCGCCCACAAGGAGCTGTTCGACTCCGTCCGGCCCGCCGCATCCATGATCATCGTCTCCGGTTTCGTGGACCCCAGCCTGGTGGTCGAGGTCGAGGTGGAGGCGTACCGAGAGGCACCCGAGTCATGACCCTGGCCGTACGAGTCATCCCCTGCCTGGACGTCGACAACGGCCGGGTCGTCAAGGGCGTCAACTTCCAGAACCTGCGTGACGCGGGCGACCCCGTCGAG
The DNA here is from genome assembly GCF_042715345.1 of Streptomyces sp. NPDC058697. Taxonomy (NCBI): domain Bacteria; kingdom Bacillati; phylum Actinomycetota; class Actinomycetes; order Kitasatosporales; family Streptomycetaceae; genus Streptomyces; species Streptomyces sp. NPDC058697. The sequence continues at coordinate 200,000 of NZ_JBHXSU010000012.1, read as the reverse complement.
ATGGCCAAGGTGTACGACGCCGAGGGCGCCGACGAGCTGACGTTCCTGGACATCACCGCGTCCTCGGGCAACCGCGAGACCACGTACGACGTGGTGCGGCGCACCGCCGAGCAGGTCTTCATCCCGCTGACGGTGGGCGGCGGTGTGCGCACCTCCGAGGATGTCGACAAGCTGCTGCGGGCGGGCGCGGACAAGGTGGGCGTCAACACGGCGGCCATCGCCCGCCCCGACCTGATCCGCGAGATCGCGGAGCGGTTCGGGCGGCAGGTGCTGGTCCTCTCGGTGGACGCGCGCCGGACGGAGTCGGGTTCCTTCGAGGTCACCACCCACGGCGGCCGCAAGGGCACCGGCATCGACGCCGTCGAGTGGGCGCACCGGGCCGCCGAACTGGGCGCGGGCGAGATCCTGCTCAACTCGATGGACGCCGACGGCACGAAGGACGGCTACGACATCGAGATGATCGAGGCCGTACGGAAGCACGTCACGGTGCCGGTGATCGCCTCCGGCGGCGCGGGCCGGCTGGCCGACTTCCCGCCGGCCGTCGCCGCGGGCGCGGACGCCGTGCTCGCCGCGTCCGTCTTCCACTTCGGCGATCTGCGGATCGGCGAGGTGAAGCAGGCGCTGCGGGAGGCGGGGCATCCGGTGCGGTGACGCCCCGGAGACCCGGTCTCGCGTAGGAGAGGTTCGGTAAGCCCCGGTCACCTGGTGGCCGGGGCTTACTCGTGGCGGGATGCGAAGGGAAAGTTGCGCAATTTATATTGCGCAACTTTTCTTTTGTATCTACGGTGGTGTGCATGAGCGGCACGGAGAACCTCCCGATCACGGACCTGGGCACCCTCAAGGCGCTGGCCCACCCCCTGCGGATGCAGCTGTACCGAGGGCTGTGCGTGGCCCGTACCGCCACCGCGTCCCAGCTCGCCGAGCAGGTCGACGAAGCGGTCTCACTGGTCAGCTACCACCTGCGCAAGCTCGCCGAGCACGGGCTGATCGAGGCGGCCGAGCCCCAGAGCGGGGACGCCCGCGAGCGCTGGTGGCAGCCCTCGTCGCAGGGCGTGAGCATCCGGGACAAGGACTTCCGGGACGCACCCGAGAGGGCCTCCGCGCATCTGGCCGCCACCAGGCTCTTCCACGAGCAGCGGGCCGACATGTACCGCCGCTACCTCGACGAACGCCTCGCCTGGGGCCCCGAATGGAACACCGCCGCACCGGACAACGAGTCGCTGCTGCGGCTGACCTCCGCCGAACTGGCCGAACTCGGCGAGGAGTTGCTCGCCCTCGCCAGGAAGTACGACGAGAAGGGCCGCGCCGCCGAGGCGGCCGGCGCGACCGAGGGGCGCGAGAACGTCGCGCTGCATGTGTACGGATTCCCGTTCCGCACCTGAGAGTTCGCAGCCCTGGGAGGGCATCCCCGTATGTCCACGACGTCCATACCCCCGGCCGCCGTCTCCGACGGGCCGGCCCACCGGGACCCGAACGTTCTGCGGTGGCTGGGCGCGTACGCCGCGTCCATGGTCGGCGACAACGTCTACTACCTCGCGCTGACCTGGGCCGCCGTCCAGGCGGGCACGCCCGCGCAGGCGGGGATCGTGGCGGCCGTGAGCGCCGTGCCGCGGGCCCTGCTGATGCTCGGCGGGGGAGTGCTGGCCGACCGGTTCGGTCCCAGGAAGGTCGTCATCGGCAGTGACGCCGTGCGGTGCGCGGCCGTGCTCGCGGTGGCCGCGCTGCTCTTCGCCACGACCCCCGGGCTGTGGCCGCTGGCACTGCTCGCCCTCGTCTTCGGCACGGTCGACGCCGTCTTCATGCCCGCGGTGGGCGCCTTGCCGGCCCGTATCACCGGCCGTGGCCAGCTCACCCGTGTCCAGGGCATGCGCGGCCTCGCCATCCGCTTCGCCAACGTCGTGGGTGCGCCGCTCGGCGGTCTGGGCATCGCGCTGGGCGGGCCGGCCGCCGCCTTCGGACTGGCCGGGCTGCTGATCGCGGTGTCGGTGCCCCTGCTGGTCTCCCTGCGGGTCGCCGATCTTCCCGGGGACGACAGGGCCACCGAGCGCCCCACCGCTTGGAGCGACCTCCGCGACGGGCTGCGGTACATCCGTGGCCACCGCGTCCTCGCCCCGCTGATCGTCGCCATCGCCCTCGGGGACCTCGGTTTCGTCGGCCCGCTCAACGTGGGTCTTACCCTGCTCGCCGACGAGCGCGGCTGGGGTGCCTCAGGGGTGGGCTGGGTGCTCGCCGGGTTCGGCGTGGGCGCGGGCGCCGCCGCGCTGCTGATCGCCGTACGCGGGGGCCTTCCGCACGCCGGACGCGTCATGGCGGTGACGATCCTGGCGGGCTCGGTCGCGGTCGGCGCCCTGGCCTACGTGCCGAACGTCGTCGCGGCAGCGGGCGTCGCCGTCCTCATCGGCCTGCTCACGGGCCTCAGCGGCGCCCTGTGCGGCGCACTGCTGCAGACCCGGTCCGACCCCGCCTACCTGGGCAGGGTCAGCTCCGTGGCCGGCATCGTCAGCCTCGGTCTCGCCCCGCTCGGCATGCCGGTGTCCGCCGCTGCGATCGGCGTGTGGGGCACGGGCCCGGTCTTCGTGGTCAGCGCGGCCGTGTGCGGCCTCGGCGGGGTACTGGCGCTGTGCGTCCGTGACCTCCGCCGGGCCGAACTGCCGAAGTAGCCGAACACCGAAGCAGCTGTCAGATGCCCAGCTGCTTCGCCTCGTGCAGCTTCGCGATCGCGTCCTTGTCGCCCTCCAGCTCCACCTCGGCCGCGTTCTTGCGGCCGTACAGGAACAGCAGCAGCTCCGAGGGCTCGCCGGTGGCCGTCACGACCGGGGTGCCCCGGTGGGCGACCGCCGTCTGGCCGTCCGGGCGGCGCAGGACCAGGCCCGTGGGGGTGCCGCGGCCCATCAGGCGGGCCGTGCGTTCCAGGCGGGACCAGAGGGCGTCCTGGAAGACCGGGTCGAGCTCGCGCGGGACCCAGTCGGGCTGGGCACGGCGTACGTCCTCGGTGTGGACGTAGAACTCGATCGCGTTGGACGCCTCGTCGATCTGCTTGAGCGAGAAGGGCGAGAAGCGCGGCGGCCCCGTACGGATGAGCTGGATCAGCTCCTCGTACGGCTTGTCGGTGAACTCGGTCATCACCCGGTCCAGGCGTGAGGCGAGCTGCTTGATCAGGATGCCTCCCGCGGCATCCGGGCGGCGCTCGCGCACGACCACGTGCGCGGCGAGATCACGGGTGTTCCAGCCCTCGCACAGAGTGGGGGCGTCCGGGCCCTCCGTCTCCAACAGATCCGCGAGGAGAAGTCGTTCACGCTTGGCATGGGTCGACATGCCTGCCAGCCTACGACTGCCTCCGGGGTCCGCCCAGTGGACAAGGGCACAGGAGTGTCGGACCGGCGCGGCACAATGGGCGTCATGACCAGCACGCCCCCGCCCAGCAGGCCCAGCGGCCTGGATCCCGAGATCGCCGCACGCCTCAGGCGCAGCGCCGACGGGCTCGTCCCCGCCATCGCCCAGCAGTACGACACCGGAGAGGTGCTGATGCTCGGCTGGATGGACGACGAGGCGCTGCATCGCACGCTGACGACCGGCCGGTGCACCTACTGGTCGCGCAGCCGCCAGGAGTACTGGGTCAAGGGCGACACCTCCGGTCACTTCCAGTGGGTCAGGTCCGTCGCCCTCGACTGCGACGCGGACACCGTGCTGGTCAAGGTCGACCAGGTCGGCGCCGCCTGCCACACCGGTGACCGCACCTGCTTCGACGCCGACGTGCTTCTCAAGGACGCCGGGGGCGCCGAGCGCGCAGTGGACACCCCGGACGCCGGTTCCGGCGTACCGGCCGTGGATCAGTAAGGTCAGCCGCCATGGACCTAGAGACCTTCCGCAAGCTGGCCACCGACCGGCGTGTCATCCCCGTCAGCCGCAAGCTCCTCGCGGACGGCGACACGCCCGTCGCGCTCTACCGCAAGCTCGCCGCCGAGCGCCCCGGCACCTTCCTCCTGGAGTCCGCGGAGAACGGCCGCTCCTGGTCCCGCTACTCGTTCGTGGGCGTCCGGTCGGCGGCGACCCTGACAGCCCGCGACGGCCAGGCCCACTGGCTCGGCACCCCGCCCGTCGGCGTCCCCGTCGACGGCGACCCCCTCGCCGCCCTGCGCGCCACCATCGATACGCTGCACACGCCCCACGACCTCGCCCACGACCAGGGGCTGCCGCCCTTCACCGGCGGCATGGTCGGCTACCTCGGCTACGACATCGTCCGCCGCCTGGAGAAGATCGGCCCCGGCGAGCGCGACGACCTGAAGCTGCCCGAGCTCACCATGCTGCTCACCAGCGACCTCGCGGTCATGGACCACTGGGACGGCTCGGTCCTGCTGATCGCCAACGCGATCAACCACAACGACCTCGACACGGGCGTCGACGAGGCGCACGCGGACGCGGTGGCCCGCCTCGATGCCATGGAGGCGGACCTCTCGCGGTCCGTCTCGCAGCCCCCGGCCGCGCTTCCGCCGTCCGAACTTCCCGAGTACACCGCGCTGTGGGGCGGCCCCGACTACCAGGTCGCCGTCGAGGACATCAAGGAGCGCATCCGGGCCGGCGAGGCCTTCCAGGTCGTCCCCTCCCAGCGCTTCGAAACACCGTGCACGGCAAGCGCGCTGGACGTGTACCGGGTCCTGCGGGCCACCAACCCGTCCCCGTACATGTACCTCTTCCGCTTCGACGGCTTCGACGTCGTGGGCTCCTCCCCGGAGGCCCTGGTCAAGGTCGAGGACGGACAGGCGATGGTGCACCCGATCGCGGGCACCCGGCCGCGCGGCGCCACCGTCCAGGAGGACCAGGCCCTCGCCGACGAGCTGATCGCCGACCCCAAGGAGCGTGCCGAGCACCTCATGCTCGTCGACCTGGGGCGCAACGACCTGGGGCGGGTCTGCGAGCCCGGCTCCGTCGAGGTCGTCGACTTCATGTCCATCGAGCGGTACTCGCACGTCATGCACATCGTGTCCACGGTCACGGGCCGGGTGGCCGAGGGGCGTACGGCCTTCGACGTACTGACCGCCTGCTTCCCCGCGGGCACCCTCTCCGGCGCCCCCAAGCCCCGCGCGATGCAGATCATCGACGAACTGGAGCCCTCGCGGCGCGGGCTGTACGGCGGCTGCGTCGGCTACCTCGACTTCGCGGGCGACTCCGACACCGCCATCGCCATCCGGACGGCCCTGCTCCGGGACGGCACGGCGTACGTGCAGGCCGGCGCCGGAGTCGTCGCCGACTCGGACCCCGTCGCCGAGGACACCGAGTGCCGCAACAAGGCGGCGGCCGTCCTGCGCGCGGTCCACACGGCGAACCGGCTCGGCCGACCGTAGGGCGCACATCGTCCCGGACCGCGGGAAACGGCCCTACAGCCGGACGTACGCGGACAGTGGGACGTGGGTCACGTGAACCCCGGGTGACGGTTCGCCCGGGGTTCAGGCGATAGTGGAGTACGTGACTGCTGTTCCGCACCCCCGATCCGAAGCCCCCGGACCCGCCAGGTCCGGCCGCCGAAGCCTCGCCCTCGCCCTGCTGTTCGGCGCGCTCGGCGCGGTCGTCGCGCTGCTCGCCTCGCGGCAGGGCTGGTCGGAGGGCACCGCGACGGTGGCCGGCGGCGACTTCCCGCTGAGCGCCAAGGGCGGCGATGTGACGGGCGTGCCCGCGTCCCTCGCCATAGTGGGCCTCGCCGCTCTCGTCGCCGTCTTCGCCGTCCGCCGCGCCGGCCGTTTCCTGGTCGCCGGGCTCCTCGCGCTCTCCGGCGCGGGCACCGTCGTCTCGGCGCTCCTCGGTGCCTCCGACACCTCCGCGCTCGACGAGAAGGCGGCGCAGGCCTCCGGCGACAGCGGGGCGACCGTGGACGCCATGACCCACACCGCCTGGCCGTACGTGGCCGCGGTGGGGGGTGCGCTGCTGCTGCTCGCCGGGCTCCTCGCCCTGCGGTACGGGCGGCTGTGGCCTGCCATGTCGGGGCGGTACGAGCGGGATGGCACGCCGCGGCCCCGCAAGACCCGGGCCCCGGCCGACCCGGAGCGGCCCGAGGAGATCTGGAAGGCGCTGGACCGGGGGGAGGACCCCACGGGCGCGTGAGCGCTTCGCTGGGTTCCGTTGAAAGCGCGGTTCGGATGGTGCGGGTCCGTTGTGGCTGGTCGCGCAGTTCCCCGCGCCCCTTGCGGGGCGCAGACGTTCCGCGTGCCTGAAGGGGTGCGGTACCCCCGCGCAGGCCGCACTCGCGCGTGCGGGACAATGGACGGCGAGTGTCCGACTCACACGCGCACAGCAACACAGATCATGAGGAGCTAAGTCATGGCGGGCAGCAACCACGGTCACACTCCGGCCGCCTGGACCGGTGTCACCATCGCGATCATCGGGTTCTGCATCTCCGGTGCCTTCATGGTGATGGCCAGCCCGCTGGGCTTCTGGGCCGGCATGGTCGTCGTGGCCCTCGGTGGCGTCGTCGGCATGGCCATGAGCGCGGCGGGCCTGGGCAAGCAGAAGGCCGCCCCCCGGACCCACCAGGTGGCGTCCGCGTCCGCCGAGAGCTGACCTTCACGGCGTGCTGGGAGGCGGGGCCGGCTTCGAGTGCCGGGCCCGCCTCTTTCGCGTACGGACGCGCTCCCTCGCGTACGGCATGTGTGCGGTGGGCGCCCCGGCGCGGCAGAATGCGTGGGGTGAACGCCGAGACCCGGAGGGTGACGCCCGCTCCAGGACCCGTGCCGCAGGGGTCCGTGGCGCGGCGGCTCCTCGTGCCCGGCGGGATCCTCGCGGCCGTGGCCGGCGCCTTCGCGTACGTGGGAGCGGTCGACCCGAACGAACCGGGGCACTACCCCGCCTGTCCGCTGCTCCAGTACGCCGGCGTGTACTGCCCCGGCTGTGGCGGACTGCGCAGCGCGCACGCCGTCGCGCACGGGGACCTCGTGGCGGCGCTCGGGGCCAACGCGGTCGCCGTCGCCGGGTATCTCGTGTTCGCCGTCGTGTGGACCGTCTGGGTGATCCGTACGGTCCAGGGACGGCCGCTGCGCATCGATCCCCGGCCGTCCGTCCTGTGGGGCCTGGGCGCGTTGCTGCTGGTCTTCACGGTTGTCCGGAACCTGCCGTTCGGTGGCTGGCTGCATCCTTGATCAATCGGTGAACGTCCAGGTAGTGGGACCGGCGTCAACCGGATGCGAGGCCTAAGCCCTCCTCCGGATACCATCGCAGTGACCATCGGTTTCGTCCGAAGCGGGACGGACCCGGGTCAACCGCAGAAGCGCTACAACTGTCAACCGTCTGGGAAGGGGGCCGCTCGCGTGAGTGTGCTCGACGAGATCATCGACGGAGTCCGTGCCGACCTCGCGGAGCGGCAGGCGCGCGTCAGCCTCGACGAGCTCAAGGAGCGCGCCGCGAAGGCTCAGCCCGCCAAGGACGGTGTCGCGGCCCTGCGCGGCGACGGCGTCAAGGTCATCTGCGAGGTCAAGCGCTCCAGCCCGTCCAAGGGCGCGCTCGCCGCGATCGCCGACCCCGCCGCGCTCGCCGCCGACTACGAGGCGGGCGGCGCGGCCGTCATCTCCGTCCTCACGGAGCAGCGCCGCTTCGGCGGTTCGCTGGCCGACCTGGAGGCCGTCCGTGCCCGGGTCGACATCCCGGTGCTGCGCAAGGACTTCATCGTCACCTCCTACCAGCTGTGGGAGGCCCGGGCGTACGGCGCGGACCTCGCGCTGCTCATCGTGGCCGCCCTCGACCAGCCCGCCCTGGAGTCCCTCATCGAGCGCGCCGAGTCCATCGGGCTCACACCGCTCGTCGAGGTGCACGACGAGGACGAGGTCGAGCGGGCGGTGGACGCCGGCGCGAAGGTCATCGGCGTCAACGCGCGCAACCTCAAGGACCTCAAGGTCGACCGCGGCACCTTCGAGCGCGTCGCACCCGAGATCCCCGCGCACATCGTGAAGATCGCCGAGTCCGGCGTCCGCGGTCCGCACGACCTCATCGCGTACGCCAACGCCGGCGCCGACGCCGTGCTGGTGGGCGAGTCCCTGGTCACCGGCCGGGACCCGAAGACGGCCGTCTCCGACCTGGTCGCCGCGGGAGCCCATCCCGCGCTGCGGCACGGACGGGGCTGACCCTCCGGATGTACGCCGGCCGTTCCCTCGCCGCCACGACCACCCGTCCGGGCCCCGGCCCCGACGGTGGTCCGGCGCGCGTACGGTCGGCCGCCGCGGGCCCCTCGGTGGCCCGTGGCCCCTACGCACGGCTCGCCCGCGGCTGCCGTCCGCGCGGCTGCCGGGCGCCTGCGCGGCGCGTGCATGGGCGCCGGGTGCGGTATGTCATCGGGGACGAGCCCGGGCAGGTCAATGGGATGCGATGGCGTCGGTGCGTGTCACCTGCGGTGAGCTGAGCCGCGTCCGAGCGTTCCGCTGGTAGTCCGGTGATGAATCTGCCGGCCGGTGGGGGCTGGGCGCGCAGTTCCCCGCGCCCCTTTGGGGCGCTGCCTCATCGAAGGTGTCACGCGATCCACGTGATCCCATTCCGACCGATACCGGGGCCCACGCCCCTGCGAGGTAACCGCATGTCCAGTGAGTTCTTCATTCCCGACCCCGAGGGTCAGGTCCCCAGCGCCGAGGGGTACTTCGGCGCGTTCGGCGGGAAGTTCATCCCGGAGGCGCTGGTCGCCGCCGTGGACGAGGTCGCCGTGGAGTACGACAAGGCGAAGTCCGACCCCGAGTTCGCCCGGGAACTGGACGACCTGCTCGTCCACTACACCGGCCGCCCCAGCTCCCTCACCGAGGTGCGGCGCTTCGCCGAACACGCCGGTGGCGCCCGGGTGTTCCTCAAGCGCGAGGACCTGAACCACACCGGCTCCCACAAGATCAACAACGTGCTCGGGCAGGCCCTGCTCACCCGGCGCATGGGCAAGACCCGGGTCATCGCCGAGACCGGCGCGGGCCAGCACGGCGTCGCGACGGCCACCGCCTGTGCGCTGTTCGGCCTCGAATGCACCATCTACATGGGCGAGATCGACACCGAGCGCCAGGCCCTGAACGTGGCCCGGATGCGCATGCTCGGCGCCGAGGTCATCGCCGTGAAGTCCGGCAGCCGCACGCTGAAGGACGCCATCAACGAGGCCTTCCGCGACTGGGTCGCCAACGTCGACCGCACCCACTACCTCTTCGGGACCGTCGCCGGACCCCACCCCTTCCCGGCCATGGTCCGTGACTTCCACCGCGTCATCGGCGTCGAGGCCAGGCGGCAGATCCTGGAGCGCGCGGGCCGTCTCCCCGACGCGGCCGTCGCCTGCGTCGGCGGCGGCTCGAACGCCATCGGCCTCTTCCACGCCTTCATCCCGGACGCGGACGTGCGCCTCATCGGCTGCGAGCCCGCCGGACACGGCATCGAGACCGGCGAACACGCGGCCACCCTCACCGCGGGCGAGCCCGGCATCCTGCACGGCTCGCGGTCGTACGTCCTCCAGGACGAGGAGGGCCAGATCACCGAGCCGTACTCGATCTCGGCCGGACTCGACTACCCGGGCATCGGCCCCGAGCACGCGTACCTCAAGGACAGCGGCCGCGGTGAGTACCGTGCCGTCACCGACGACGCGGCGATGCAGGCCCTGCGCCTGCTCTCCCGTACCGAAGGCATCATTCCGGCCATCGAGAGCGCGCATGCGCTCGCGGGTGCGCTGGAGGTCGGCAAGGAGCTGGGGCCCGACGGGCTGATCGTCGTCAACCTGTCCGGGCGCGGCGACAAGGACATGGACACGGCCGCCCGTTACTTCGGCCTGTACGACGAGGGCGCCGACGCCGTCGTCGAGGCGGACGCCGACAGCGACAGCGCGGAGATCGAGGGGGACGCCAAGTGAGCGGCAACATCCAGCTGTTGAGCGACACCCTCGCCGGTGCGAAGGCCGAGGGGCGGTCCGCGCTCATCGCGTACCTGCCGGCCGGCTTCCCGACCGTCGACGGCGGGATCGCGGCCGTCAAGGCCGTCTTCGAGGGCGGCGCGGACGTCGTCGAGGTCGGTCTGCCGCACAGCGACCCCGTCCTCGACGGACCGGTCATCCAGACCGCCGACGACATCGCCCTGCGCGGCGGCGTCAAGATCGCGGACGTCATGCGCACGGTCCGCGAGGCGTACGAGGCGACCGGTAAGCCCGTCCTCGTGATGACGTACTGGAACCCCATCGACCGCTACGGCGTCGAGCGCTTCACCGCCGAGCTGGCCGAGGCGGGCGGCGCGGGCTGCATCCTGCCCGACCTGCCCGTGCAGGAGTCCGCGCTGTGGAGGGAGCACGCCGAGAAGCACGGCCTCGCGACCGTCTTCGTCGTCGCGCCCAGCAGCAAGGACGCCCGGCTCGCCGAGATCACGAAGGCGGGCTCCGGCTTCGTCTACGCGGCCTCGCTGATGGGCGTCACCGGGACGCGCGAGTCCGTGGGCGCGCAGGCCCAGGACCTGGTGCGGCGCACCAAGGCCACCACCGACATCCCGGTCTGTGTCGGCCTCGGCGTCTCGAACGCCGAGCAGGCCTCGGAGGTCGCCGGCTTCGCCGACGGCGTCATCGTCGGCTCGGCCTTCGTGAAGCGGATGCTGGACGCCCCGGACGAGGCCGCGGGCCTGGACGCCGTACGCGCCCTCGCCGCCGACCTCGCGAAGGGCGTGCGCGGCACGGTGTGACCCATGTCCGTTCGAGCACGTAACGGACAATCCGCTCACTCGAACGGGTGGACCTGGGGCCGGGGAGGCGCGGTGCGCCTCCCCGGTTCGTTCTGCGGGATGTGAGCGAGAAGAACCGTGACGGAAAGCGCACCGCCCGCGAGCGGCTGGCGGAAGAGCGAGCGAAGCAGAAGACGGCCGAGAAGCGCCGGCGCGTGCTGATCGTGGGCGGTGCCGTCGTCTGCGTGCTGGCACTGGCCGCGGTCGGCGGCGTCCTGGCCGCGAACGCGGGCAAGGACAAGACCGACACGGCGGGCCCGGTGACGGCCCCCTCGGGGGCGAACGGCGACGACAGCCTCGCCATCCCCGTCGGCAAGGAGAGCGCCAGGTCGACCCTCACCGTGTGGGAGGACTTCCGCTGCCCGGCCTGCAAGAGCTTCGAGGACGCCTACCGCTCGACGATCCACGAGCTGACGGACGCCGGACAGCTCAAGGTCGAGTACCACCTGGCGACCCTGATCGACGGGAACATGGGCGGCAGCGGCTCCCTGCGCGCGGCCAACGCCGCGGCGTGCGCCCAGGACGCCGGGAAGTTCACCGCGTACCACGACGTGCTGTTCGAGAACCAGCCCGCCGAGACGGACGACGCGTACGCGAAGAACAGCAAACTGATCGAGCTGGCCGGCAAGGTCGACGGACTGGACACCGGCACGTTCAAGAAGTGCGTCGACGACGGCGCGCACGACAGCTGGGTCGCCAAGTCCCACCAGGCCTTCCAGGGCGGCGGCTTCAGCGGCACACCGACGGTGCTGCTGAACGGCAAGAACATCTACCAGGACCAGTCGATGACCCCGGCCAAGCTGAAGCAGATGGTGCAGCAGGCCGACAAGGCGTGAGGACGGTGGGCCGCGCGGGCTTTGCGGGTGTCACATCCGCACCGGAGGCCCCGTGGGTCCCGTCGGTCTCGTTATGGAGCCGTAGCCCGGGCGGGTTGCCGTACGTGCCGCCCGGCAGGGTAGCGTCGACCCTGCCATGGAATTTGCCTATATCCCCAGCCCGTCGCGCGGTGTGCTGCACCTCGGCCCCATTCCGCTGCGCGGCTACGCGTTCTGCATCATCATCGGCGTCTTCGTAGCCGTCTGGCTCGGCAACAGGCGATGGATCGCGCGCGGGGGCCGACCAGGCACCGTGGCGGACATCGCCGTGTGGGCCGTGCCGTTCGGTCTCGTCGGCGGGCGGCTCTACCACGTCATCACCGACTACCAGCTGTACTTCAGCGAGGGTCAGGACTGGGTCGACGCCTTCAAGATCTGGGAGGGCGGCCTCGGAATCTGGGGGGCCATCGCGTTCGGCGCGGTGGGTGCCTGGATCGGCTGCCGCAGCCGTGGGATCCCGCTGCCCGCGTGGGCCGACGCCCTCGCGCCCGGCATCGCCCTCGCACAGGCCATCGGCCGCTGGGGCAACTGGTTCAACCAGGAGCTGTACGGGCGGGAGACGGACCTCCCCTGGGCGCTGCACATCACGTCCACGACGGACGGCCGGGTGCCGGGCTACTACCACCCGACCTTCCTGTACGAGTCGCTGTGGTGCATCGGTGTCGCGGTCCTCGTTATCTGGGCCGACCGGCGCTTCAAGCTCGGCCACGGCCGCGCCTTCGCCCTGTACGTGGCCGCGTACTGCTCGGGCCGCTTCTGGATCGAGTCCATGCGGGTCGACGAGGCCCACCACTTCCTGGGGCTCCGCCTCAACGAGTGGACCTCGATCGTCGTCTTCCTCCTCGCCGTCCTCTACTTCGTGCTGTCGGCCCGGTTCCGTCCGGGACGCGAAGAGGTCGTCGAACCGGCCGCGTCCGACGGGGACACCGACGACGACGGCGCCGCGGTGAAGCTGGACAAGAAGTCCGAGGACGATGACTCCGACAACGAGTCCGAAAGCGACTCCGAGTCCAAGAAGTCCGGCGCCGAGAAGTCCGAGGACGAGGACGAGGACAAGGGCGAGAAGGAGACGGCCGAGACCGAGGCGAAGGACGAAGCCGAGTCGGCCAAGAAGGCCTGACCTCAGTGGTCTGACCTCTGTTCGTACGTGGAGGGGGCGCCCCGAGTGATCGGGGCGCCCCCTCCACGCATGTGTGCACGACTAGCGGCGGCGGGCCAGTGCCAAGGTGCGGTGGGCCGCGGCCACCACCGCCGCGTCGATGAAGCGGCCGTCCGGGAGGGCCTGGGCGCCGGGGTGGGTGGCCGCGGCCTTGACGATTGACTCGGCCGATTCGATGTCCTCCGGGGTCGGGAGGTAGGCCGTCTCGATCACCGGGAGCTGGCGGGGATGGATGGCCGCGCGGCCGAGGAAGCCCAGCGCGCGGCCGTGGGCGCAGGACGCGGCCAGACCGGCGAGGTCGCGTACGTCGGGATGCACGGACTGGGGCGGTGGGGACAGGTCCGCCGCCCGGGCGGCCAGAACCACTCGGGAGCGGGGCCAGTCGAGGCCCGCATCCTCGCGTACACCCAGGTCGGCCCGGAGGTCGGCCTCGCCGAGCGAGATGCCGCGCAGGGCGGGATGGGCCGTGGCGATCGCGTAGGCGTTCTCGACGGCGAGGGCCGATTCCAGGAGGGCGTACAGGGGGATGTGCGGCGCCCTGTACGCCGTACGTACGACCTGGGCGGGGGCCGTGACCTTGGGCAGGCGGATGCCCGCGAGGCTCGACAGGGCCGGGAGCGCGGCGAGGGTCCGGAGGTCGGCGGCGGACTCCGGGCTGTCCAGGGCGTTGACGCGGACGTGCACCGGGACCGGGAGCGGGGACGGCCCGGACAGGAGGTCGGCGGTGGCGGCCCGGGCGTACTCCTTGCGGTCGGCGGCCACCGCGTCCTCCAGGTCGACGACGACCACGTCGGCGCCGGCGACCAGGGCCTTCGCCACCACTTCGGGGCGGTCGCCGGGGACGTACAGCCAGGTGAGAGGGAAGGCGTCGGTCGCTCCCGCGCCGGGGGTTTCCGTGGTCACAGGGCGCCCTCCGATCTGAGCGTGGTGATCTCGGCCTGCGTCAGGCCGAGTTCGGCGAGGACGGTGTCCGTGTCGGCGCCGTGCGGGCGGCCCGCCCAGCGGATTCCGCCGGGGGTGTCGGTGAGGCGGAAGAGGACGTTCTGCATGCGCAGCGGGCCCAGTTCGGGGTCGTCGACGGTGGTGACCGTGTCGAGGGCGGCGTACTGAGGGTCCGTCATGACGTCGCGTACGTCCTGGATGGGGGCCACCGCCGCCTCCGCCTTCTCGAACTCCGCGATGACCTCCTCGCGGGTGTGCTCGGCGATCCATGATCCGACCGCCTCGTCGAGGACGTCGGTGTGACGGGCTCGTTCCGCGCCGGTGGTGAACCAGGGTTCGGCGGTCAGGTCGGGGCGGCCGACCAGGCGCATCACGCGCTCGGCGATCGACTGGGCCGAGGTCGAGACGGCGACCCAACTGCCGTCCGCTGTGCGGTAGGTGTTGCGGGGCGCGTTGTTCTGGGAGCGGTTGCCCGTGCGGGGCTGGACGTGGCCCAACTGGTCGTACCAGAGCGGCTGCGGGCCCAGGACCGTGAGGATCGGCTCGATGATCGCCATGTCGACGACCTGCCCGCGGCCCGTGCGGTCGCGGGCGGCGAGGGCCGTCATCACCGCGTACGCCGTGGCCAGGCCCGCGATCGAGTCGGCGAGGCCGAAGGGCGGGAGGGTCGGCGGGGCGTCCGGTTCGCCGGTGATCGCGGCGAAACCGCTCATCGCCTCGGCGAGCGTGCCGAAGCCCGGCCGGTGCGCGTACGGGCCGAACTGGCCGAAGCCGGTGACGCGGGCCAGGACCAGGCGGGGGTTCGCGGCCGACAACTCCTCCCAGCCGAGGTCCCACTTCTCCAGGGTCCCGGGGCGGAAGTTCTCGATGATCACGTCGGCGGAGGCGGCCAGGCGGAGGAGCGTCGTGCGGCCGCCGTTGGTGGAGAGGTCCAGTGTCATCGTGCGTTTGTTGCGGCCGAGGAGTTTCCACCACAGGCCGATGCCGTTCTTCGACGGGCCGTGGCCGCGGGACGGGTCAGGTCTGCGGGGGTGCTCGACCTTGATGACCTCCGCGCCGAAGTCGCCGAGCATCGTGGCGGCGAGGGGGCCGGCGAAGAGGGTCGCGAGGTCGAGGACGCGGAGGCCGGTGAGGGGTGCCGGTGCGGTCACGGCGGTGTGGGTCATGGGTGGGGGGACTCCTGGTGGGGTGGGGCTGGGGAGTTGGTTGCGCAGGGGCAGGGGCAGGGGCAGGGGCAGGGGCAGGGGCAGGGGAGGGGGAGGGGTCCAGCGTTCGGTCAGGCGGTCGGTCGGGTCGCCAGTTGGGCTGTCAGGTCGGCGAGCGTGTCGAAGCCCGTGCCGTTGAAGTCGCCGATGGACGTGGCCAGTCGGTTCTTGAGCGGGGTCGTCCAGCGGGACGGGATCGCCTCGGGACCGCCCGCGAGCAGGCCCGTGATCGAGCCGGCCGTCGCGCCGTTCGAGTCCGTGTCCCAGCCGCCCGACACGACACGGCAGATGGAGGCCGTGAAGTCGCCGTCCGCGTGGGTGAGCGCGGCGGCGAGCAGGGCCGTGTTGGGGATCGCGTGGACCCAGTGGTACGCGGCGTGGTTGGCGTGCAGTTCGTCGACGACCGTGTCGAAGTCCCGGTGTTCCCGGGCCAGTTGGACCGCGTGGCGGACGGCTCGGGCGAGGCGGGAGTCGGGCGGCACGACTCTGAGGCCCGTGCGCAGGCAGGCGTGGATGTCGCTCGTGCCGGTGGCCGCCTCGGCGATGGCGGCCGCTGTGAACATCGCCGCGTAGACGCCGTTGGCGGTGTGGGTGAGGGTGGCGTCCCTGTGGGCCTGTTCCGCCGCCGTTGCCGGGGCGCCCGGGTTCGTCCAGCCGTGGGCGTCCGCGCGGATCAGGGCGCCGATCCATTCGCGGAACGGGTTGCGGTGGTGGGCCGTTCGCGGGGGTTCGATGCCGGCGAGGAGGTTGCGGTAGGCGACGCGTTCCGCGGTGAACGTGCGGCCCGCTGGGAGTTCGTCCAGCCAGAGGCGGGCCGCGTCCGTGGTGGTGAAGTGCTTGCCGTGGCGTTGGAGCAGCAGGAGGTTGAGGAGGGGGTAGTTGAGGTCGTCGTCCTCCGGCATGCCGTCGATGTTCTCGGCGAGGGAGGTGGTCGCGGAGCGGCGGTTCCAGGGGTGGGTGGCCTTGAGGTGCGGGGGGAGGCCTCGTTCTGTGAACCAGGTGGTGAGGGGCCAGTTGTCGGTGGCCCTGGCCAGTGCTCTGATGCCGTCCAGGGGGAGTTTTTCCACTGGCTTGCCCAGTAGGCAGCCTGCGGCTCTGCCCAGCCAGGCGGCCTCCAGGCGGGGGTGGAGTGTGGCTGGGGTCAGGGATGTTTCTTCTTCCCCAAGCCCACCCCTTCCCGAAGGTGGGGGCGCTGCCCCCACGCCCCCGGAGCTTCGGCTGAGGTCCGCTGTGCCCACCCTCCCCCACTCTCGGCTTCGCTCGAGCGGGGGGACCCCCATCGCCCCAGCGGAACGATTGCCCACAGCGGTAAGCGCGGTGCCGTCAGCTGTTGTGGGCCAGTTGGGGCATAGCGCTCGGATCTTGGACAGGTCCGTTGGCTCTTTTTCTGCCAACTCGCTTGGTAGGTCTGCCAGTTCGTCCAGGAGGTCCTTGGCCAGGGCCCGTAGGTAGGGGGACGCCGGTTGGGGGGAGGCGCCTGCTCGTTGGGGGGACCGGGGGCCGCCCGCTCTGTGCCAGCGGGCGGCGATGGCCTTCGGTTCTCGGCCGTCCTGGCTTGCCTGGTTGAGCTCGTGGCCCAGGAGGTCCTCCGGCTGGACCCAGGTCAGGCGGAGGGGGGTCATGACAGCTCCGCGTAGGCCGTCTCGTGGGTGCGGCGGCGGGTGGTGTCGCGGGTGAAGATCTCGCGGGTCACCTCTGTGAGTGTTGTCGCGGGAGACTGCAGGTCCAAGCGGCTGGACTCCGCCACCGTCTTCGCCCAGTCGGGCGGGATCTCCGAGCCGAGGGCGCCCGCCAGGGCCCCGGACATCGTGGCGATCGAGTCGCAGTCGCGGCCGTAGTTCACCGAGCCCAGGACCGCGTGCCGGTAGTCGCCGTGGGAGATCAGCAACATGGCGAGGGCGACCGGGAGTTCCTCGATGGAGTGGATGCGGGAGGGGCGACGGGCACCCAGGGACGGGGCCCGGTAGTCGGGGCCGACCGTGTCGTAGGGCGCCACCGACTGGCGGAGCGGGACCAGCGCCGACTCGAAGTCCGAGTAGCGCGACGCCGTGTCGCAGACGGTTTCGATGGCCGCCCGTGTGCCGTCCTTCGCCAGGGACAGACAGGCGTCGACGACCGAGTCCGGGGTCGCGCCCGGTGTGCAGGCCGCCGCCACCCCCGCCGCGAACACGCCCGCCGCCTCTCGTCCGTACGACGACTGATGGGCGCCCGCGATGTCGAGGGCCTCGGCGTACGCGCCCGCCGGGTTGGCCGCGTTGACCAGGCCGACCGGGGCCATGTACATCGCGGCACCGCAGTTGACGATGTTGCCGGCGCCGGCCTCGCGGGGGTCCACATGGCCGTAGTGGATCCTTGCCACCAGCCACTTCTCCGCCAGGAAGATCCGGTGGAGGGGGAGCGCCTCGGCCTCCAGTTCCGGGATCCAGCGCGGTGTCGTCATAAGGTCCGGGACCAGGTGGTCGGCGACGGCGTACGCGTCCAGGTGGTCGCGGACCTTCGCGTACACCCGTACCAGGGCGTGCGTCATCAAGGTGTCGTCGGTGACGTGGCCGTCGCCCTTGTGGTACGGGGCGATGGGGCGGGCCGTGCGCCAGTCGTCGCCGTTCCAGGGGCCGACGATGCCGTGGACCCGGCCGCCGTGGCGTTCGGCGATCTGCTCGGGGGAGTAGCCCTCGACGGGGCCGCCGAGCGCGTCGCCGACGGCGGCTCCCACGAGGCTGCGGGTGATCCGTTCTTCCAGAGTTGCGGGTGCGGTGGGCGTCATGTCCGAATCATCCACCTGAGAGGGCCAGTTCCGTGGCTGCCAGCAGTTCGGCGAGTTCCACCAGGTCCGTGCCGGTCAGCCGGGGCAGCGCGCAGCCCGAGAGCGTGCGGCACGCGTCGCGCCAGGAGTCAGGGATCGCCGTGCCGCCGCCGATCGCGCCGGTCAGCGCGCCGACGAGAGCGGGGGCCGAGTCCGCGACCCTGGACAGACACGCGGCCGCGGGTACCGCCTCGGCGATCCGGCCGTGCGAGGCGGTGGCGAGTGCGAGGGCCACCGGGACGGTCTCGGCGGCGGCGATGCCGTAGCTGTAGACGTGGTCGACGATCTGGTGCTCCAGGAGCGGTACGAGACTGAAGGCGCTGTCGGCCTCGCGGGCGAGCGTCAGCGCGTGGCGGGCGTTGCGGCCGATCTCCGTGGACTCCGGGAGTTCGGCGAGCGCGGCAGCCACGCAGGTGTCGGCGTCTTCGCCGGCCAGGGCGAGCGCCAGCGCCGCCGCCATCGCACGGGCGCCGTGCACGCCGTCGCCGTCCTGGGTGTAGCGGGCGTCGAACTCGGCCAGTTCCGCGGCAAGTTGGGGATCTCCGGCGTGGGCCACGGCCAGCACGCAGGCCCGTACGCAGGCCGCGTCGTCGAAGTAGTGGGGGTTGTCGTGGCCGGTGGCGGGCGGGCGCAGGCCGGTGGCGAGGTTGCCGAGCCCGGCTCGTACGGAGATGCGGGCGCGCAGGGGGAGTACGGCCGACTCGACCTCGGGGGCGCGGTCGGCTGCGGCGGCGACCTCGCTGGCGATGGCGTTCCAGGAGAGGTCGATGGCCGCGCGCATGCGGCGTTCTCGGCTCAGGTCGCCGAGTGCGCCGGGGTCGGTGGCGCGTAGGACCGCCTCTGCTGCGAATGCCGCCCACTCGGCGTCGTCCGAGGGGCCGAGTCTCAGTGGTTCCGGGGGTTGGTTCAGGGCGATGGGGACGGGGAGGGTGGTGGTGGCGTTCTGTTCGGCGAAGGTGTCCAGTTCTCGGGTGAGGCGTCTGGTCCACTCGGGCATGCGGGCGGCTCTGTGCCTGGCGGCGGGCCAGCCTGCGGCGTCGCCTGCGGCTAGGCCCAGTAGGAGGCCTTCGATTCGCCGTGGCGCGTTCGGGTGGTGGGCGATGTGCGGGTGCGTTGTGGCTTGTCGCGCAGTTCCCCGCGCCCCTGATGGGGCGGGGGTTCCGAGTGTGATGTGCGGGGCCGTGGGGGTTGAGCGCGCAGTTCCCCGCGCCCCCGGTGCAGGCGCCCCTGAGGGGGCGCCTGCACCAGAGCCATTGATCAGTTCCGGTTTCATTGCGGTACCTCGTCCTCGTCCGGGGTCAGGAGGTCCGCCACGTCCAGGATGTGGTGGCCCTGCATGGATGGGAGGCAGCTGCCTTTTGCCGGGCCGATCGCCGCTGACCAGGTGGGAGGGATCGACGAGGCGCCCTTCGTCGCGCCGGCCAGGGCGCCCGCCACCGCTGCCGTGGTGTCGGCGTCGCGGCCCATGTTCACCGCGGTCAGGACCGCTTCCGTGAAGTCGCCGTCGGCCGCCGCGTACGCGCCGAAGGCCAGGGCGACGGCCTCGGGGGCGAGGTCGGTCCAGGGGTAGCCGCCGATGACGACGGCGGAGCGGACGGCGCGTTCGCCGCGGTGGGCGCAGGCGACGGCGCGGCGCAGGGAACGGGCCGTCCAGGAGTCGTCGGGGATCACCGCCAGGGCCGAGGCGACCACCACCATCGTCGGGGCGCCCGCCATCGCGGCGGCCACGCCCGCCGCTACCGCCTGGCCGCCGTAGATGCCCTCGCCGTCGTGGCTCACCGAACCGTCGATGGCCACCAGGCGGGCTGCCTCCGCGGGGCGGCCCGCCGCGAAGACGCCGAAGGGGGCCGCGCGCATGGCGAGGCCGTCGCTCCAGGCGTGCCGGTGCTGGGCGGAGATCGGGGCGGCCAGGCCCCGCCGCAGGTTCTCCAGCGTGCCCCGCTCGCTGAAACCGGCGCCCCGGAACGGACCCTCGTCCAGGTCGGCGATCCAGTGGTGCCAGGCCGCTTCCACATGCCGGGGCGTGAGCGCCGAACCGTGCCGGGCCAGGAGCAGCCCGGAGAAGATCGCGTACTCCGTGTCGTCCGTGCCGGCCGGGGTGTCGGTCACGTATCCCGTGATGCGGCCCCAGCGTGCGCGGATCTCGGACGGCTTCATGTTCTCGGCGGGCGCCCCCAGCGCGTCCCCGACGGCGAGTCCCAGCAGCGCGCCGCGCGCCCGATCGCGGAGACCGGCGGCGTCCCCGGGGGCCGGGACCGAGGGAACGCAGGCAATAGAAGCCATGACGGTGCCTCTCCATCGCGGGGTCCCGGAAGGTCCGAGGGACCCTTTGCGGATCTGTCCCCACCAAGTGGTTCGGCGGAGCCTCGCGCGGCTCAGCGTCACCCGGTCGACATCTGTGCGCAGGTCTCTACGGATGAGCGAAGGTGGTGAAAGCCCAGGTAAGTACGGCCTTCCTTGCTGGTAGGGGTGAAATTTCAGGCGTAGCTTGGGTGTTGTCCAAGAGTGGAAACAGTCTAAGTTTCAGTTCCAGCAACACTTCGGGAGACCCGGGCATGGCCATCATCGAGACCGAGGCGGCGCTTCACGAGGCGCACCGCGACAACCACACCCACCGGGACGTCAGCGGCGGCTGGCTGCGCCCCGCCGTCTTCGGCGCGATGGACGGTCTGGTCTCCAACCTGGCGTTGATGACGGGTGTGGCGGGCGGTGCCGTGTCCCATCGGACGATCGTGATCACGGGGCTCGCGGGGCTGGCGGCCGGCGCCTTCTCCATGGCGGCCGGCGAGTACACCTCCGTAGCCTCGCAGCGCGAACTCGTCGAGGCCGAACTCGACGTCGAGCGGCGGGAGTTGAGGAAGTACCCGAAGGACGAGGAGCGTGAGCTCGCCGAGCTGTACCAGGCGCGGGGCGTCGAGCCCGGTCTCGCCCGTGAGGTCGCCCGGCAGTTGTCGAAGGATCCCGAGCAGGCCCTGGAGATACACGCCCGCGAGGAGCTGGGCATCGATCCCGGTGACCTGCCTTCGCCGACCGTCGCCGCCGTGTCGAGCTTCGGCTCGTTCGCCCTGGGCGCCCTGCTCCCCGTACTTCCCTATCTGCTGGGCGCGACCGCTCTGTGGCCCGCTCTGCTGCTCGCGTTCCTCGGGCTCTTCGCTTGCGGTGCGATCGTGGCCAGGGTGACCGCTAAGTCCTGGTGGTACAGCGGACTGCGGCAGCTCGCGCTGGGCGGTGCCGCGGCCGGTGTGACGTACGCCCTGGGCAGTGTGTTCGGTACGGCCGTAGGATGACCGGCGCGCCGCCGAGTCGAGCAGCTATGCAAGGGACTGCATAAGTAGTCGTTACTCGGCGGTTTCGAATCCTTAACCACTGGGCATGAGCCGTAAGCGCTGCGGGCAATGACGCCTGCACAGCATTTGAAGCGTTGGGCGACGTTGCCTGCCGCGATCGGGCCGACGGTCATTGATCTGTCCGAAAAGGTCCCCTTGTTCAGCCGCCACGAGCGGCCTCCGCCGCGACCCGCGGCGTCCGCATGTTGGAACGCCGTATCCGGTTCCCGAGAACGGCTCCATCATGTAACCTGCACGAAATTTTGCACCTTTCGCAGAGGGCCAACGTCGTCCCTCGGCACTTGCATATGCCACGACGACGACGGGAGAGCCGATGCGTACGCCGCGCCAGCCGTCCCAGCACTCCGCGAATGGCCAGAACTGGTCCTTCATGGATGCTCGCCCTGCCGCGCAGGGGATGTACGACCCGCGCAACGAGCACGACGCCTGTGGCGTCGGCTTTGTGGCCACCCTCACCGGTGAGGCGAGCCATGCGCTGGTCGAGCAGGCGCTGACCGTGCTCCGCAATCTGGAGCACCGCGGCGCGACCGGCTCGGAGCCCGACTCCGGCGACGGGGCCGGGATCCTCTCCCAGGTGCCCGACACCTTCTTCCGCGAGGTGGCCGGATTCGAACTGCCCGAGGCGGGCTCTTACGCGGTCGGTATCGCCTTCCTTCCGGAGGACACCGCCGCCGAGGCCGTCTCACGGATTGAGACGATCGCCGCCGAAGAGGGTCTGACGGTCCTCGGCTGGCGCGAGGTCCCGACCGCCCCCGAACTCCTCGGCGCCACCGCCCGCTCGACGATGCCCCTCTTCCGTCAGCTCTTCGTGACGGAAGGTTCCAGCCAGGGCATCGATCTCGACCGCAGGGCGTTCGTGCTGCGCAAGCGCGCCGAGCGTGAGGCCGACGTGTACTTCCCGTCGCTCTCCGCCCGGACCATCGTCTACAAGGGCATGCTGACCACCGGCCAGCTGGAGCCCTTCTTCCCGGACCTGTCCGACCGCCGCTTCGCCTCCGCGATCGCGCTCGTGCACTCCCGGTTCTCCACGAACACCTTCCCGAGCTGGCCGCTCGCCCACCCGTACCGCTTCGTCGCGCACAACGGCGAGATCAACACGGTCAAGGGCAACCGCAACTGGATGGTGGCCCGCGAGTCCCAGCTCGTCTCCGACCTGTTCGGTGACAAGGGCCTCGACCGCGTCTTCCCGATCTGCACGCCCGACGCCTCCGACTCCGCGTCCTTCGACGAGGTGCTCGAACTCCTGCACCTGGGCGGCCGTTCCCTCCCGCACTCCGTGCTGATGATGATCCCGGAGGCGTGGGAGAACCACGACTCCATGGACCCGGCCCGCCGCGCCTTCTACCAGTTCCACTCCACGATGATGGAGCCCTGGGACGGCCCGGCCTGTGTCACCTTCACCGACGGCAAGCAGGTCGGCGCCGTACTCGACCGCAACGGTCTGCGCCCCGGCCGCTACTGGGTCACCGACGACGGCCTCGTCGTCCTCGGCTCCGAGGTCGGCGTCCTCGACATCGACCCCGCAAAGGTCGTCCGCAAGGGCCGCCTGCAGCCCGGCCGCATGTTCCTCGTCGACACCGTCGAGCACCGCATCATCGAGGACGACGAGATCAAGGCCGGCCTCGCCGCCGAGAACCCGTACGCGGAGTGGCTGGAGGCCGGCGAGATCGAGCTCTCCGACCTGCCCGAGCGCGAGCACATCGTGCACACGCACGCCTCGGTCACCCGTCGCCAGCAGACCTTCGGCTACACCGAGGAAGAGCTGCGCGTCATCCTCGCGCCGATGGCCAAGTCCGGCGGCGAGCCCCTCGGCTCCATGGGCACGGACTCGCCGATCGCGGCCCTGTCCGAGCGCCCGCGGCTGCTCTTCGACTACTTCACCCAGCTGTTCGCGCAGGTCACCAACCCGCCGCTGGACGCCATCCGCGAGGAGCTCGTCACCTCCCTGCGCTCCTCCCTCGGCCCCGCCGGCAACCTCCTGGAGCCGACCGCCGCGTCCTGTCGCAGCGTCACCCTGCCCTTCCCGGTGATCGACAACGACGAGCTGGCCAAGCTCATCCACATCAACGCCGACGGCGACATGCCGGGCATGAAGGCCGCGACGCTCTCCGGCCTGTACCGCGTCTCCGGCGGCGGCGACTCCCTCGCCGCCCGCATCGAGGAGATCTGCACCGAGGCCGACGCCGCCATAGAGAACGGCGCCCGGCTGATCGTCCTCTCGGACCGGCACTCCGACGCCGAGCACGCGCCGATCCCCTCGCTGCTGCTCACCGCGGCCGTCCACCACCACCTCATCCGCACCAAGCAGCGCACCCAGGTGGGCCTGCTGGTCGAGGCCGGCGACGTCCGCGAGGTCCACCACGTGGCCCTCCTCATCGGCTTCGGCGCCGCGGCCGTCAACCCGTACCTCGCGATGGAGTCCGTCGAGGACCTCGTCCGGGCGGGCACGTTCCTCCCCGGCATGGAGTCCGAGCAGGCCATCCGCAACCTGATCTACGCGCTCGGCAAGGGCGTCCTCAAGGTCATGTCCAAGATGGGCATCTCGACCGTCGCCTCCTACCGCGGCGCCCAGGTCTTCGAGGCCGTCGGTCTCGACACGGCCTTCGTCCAGAAGTACTTCATCGGCACGGCCACCAAGATCGGCGGCGTCGGCATCGACGTCATCGCCAAGGAGGTCGCCGCCCGCCACGCGAAGGCGTACCCGGCCAGCGGCATCGCGCCCGCGCACCGCGCCCTCGACATAGGCGGCGAGTACCAGTGGCGCCGCGAGGGCGAGCCGCACCTGTTCGACCCGGAGACGGTCTTCCGCCTCCAGCACTCCACGCGCACCCGCCGGTACGACATCTTCAAGAAGTACACGGACCGCGTGAACGAGCAGTCCGAGCGGCTGATGACGCTCCGCGGCCTGTTCGGCTTCAAGTCCGGCCGCGAGCCGATCTCCATCGACGAGGTCGAGCCGGCGAGCGAGATCGTCAAGCGCTTCTCCACCGGCGCCATGTCCTACGGCTCCATCTCCAAGGAAGCCCACGAGACGCTCGCCATCGCCATGAACCAGCTGGGCGGCAAGTCCAACACCGGTGAGGGCGGCGAGGACGCGGACCGGCTGTACGACCCGGCGCGCCGGTCCAGCATCAAGCAGGTCGCCTCCGGCCGGTTCGGCGTGACCTCCGAGTACCTGGTCAACGCGGACGACATCCAGATCAAGATGGCCCAGGGCGCCAAGCCCGGTGAGGGCGGCCAGCTGCCCGGCCACAAGGTCTACCCGTGGGTCGCCAAGACGCGTCACTCCACCCCGGGTGTCGGTCTGATCTCCCCGCCGCCGCACCACGACATCTACTCCATCGAAGACCTCGCCCAGCTGATCCACGACCTGAAGAACGCGAACCCGCAGGCGCGGATCCACGTCAAGCTGGTCTCCGAGGTCGGCGTCGGCACGGTCGCCGCGGGTGTCTCGAAGGCGCACGCGGACGTCGTCCTCATCTCCGGCCACGACGGCGGCACGGGCGCCTCCCCGCTCACCTCGCTGAAGCACGCGGGCGGCCCCTGGGAGCTCGGCCTCGCCGAGACCCAGCAGACGCTGCTGCTCAACGGTCTGCGCGACCGCATCGTCGTACAGACCGACGGCCAGCTGAAGACCGGCCGTGACGTCGTCATCGCCGCGATGCTCGGCGCCGAGGAGTTCGGTTTCGCGACCGCGCCGCTCGTCGTCTCCGGCTGCGTCATGATGCGCGTCTGCCACCTGGACACCTGCCCGGTCGGCATCGCCACCCAGAACCCGACCCTGCGCGACCGGTACACCGGCAAGGCCGAGTACGTCGTGAACTTCTTCGAGTTCATCGCCGAGGAGGTCCGCGAGATCCTCGCCGAGCTGGGCTTCCGCACCATCCAGGAGGCCGTCGGCCACGCCGAGAACCTCGACGTGGAGCGCGCGGTCACCCACTGGAAGGCGCAGGGCCTGGACCTGTCCCCGCTGTTCTACGTGCCGGAGCTGCCCGAGGGCACCCCGCTGCACCAGGTCATCGAGCAGGACCACGGCCTGGAGAAGGCGCTCGACAACGAGCTGATCAAGCTCGCCGCCGACGCGCTGGCCGCGGACTCCGCGACCGGTGCCCAGCCGGTGCGCGCCCAGGTCGCGATCCGCAACATCAACCGCACGGTCGGCACCATGCTCGGCCACGAGGTGACGAAGAAGTTCGGCGGCGCGGGCCTGCCCGACGACACCATCGACATCACCTTCACCGGGTCGGCCGGCCAGTCCTTCGGCGCCTTCCTGCCGCGCGGTGTGACGCTGCGCCTGGAGGGCGACGCCAACGACTACGTCGGCAAGGGCCTCTCCGGCGGCCGGGTGATCGTCCGTCCCGACCGGGGCGCCGACCACCTCGCCGAGTTCTCGACGATCGCGGGCAACACCATCGCGTACGGCGCGACCGGCGGCGAGCTGTTCCTGCGCGGTCGTACGGGCGAGCGGTTCTGTGTCCGCAACTCCGGTGCCACGGTCGTCTCCGAGGGCGTGGGCGACCACGGCTGCGAGTACATGACCGGCGGTCACGCGGTCGTGCTCGGCGAGACGGGCCGCAACTTCGCGGCCGGTATGTCGGGCGGCATCGCGTACGTCATCGACCTGAACCGCGACAACGTCAACGTCGGCAACCTCGGCGCGGTCGAGGAACTCGATGACACCGACAAGCAGTGGCTGCACGACGTCGTGCGCCGCCACGCCGAGGAGACCGGCTCCACGGTCGCCGAGAAGCTCCTCGCCGAGTGGGCCGTGTCGGTGGACCGCTTCAGCAAGATCATCCCCAGCACGTACAAGGCAGTGCTCGCCGCCAAGGACGCCGCCGAGCGAGACGGTCTCACCGAGACCGAGATCACCGAGAAGATGATGGAGGCGGCGACCAATGGCTGATCCCAAGGGCTTTCTCAACCACGGCCGCGAGGTCGCCAGGACCCGTCCGGTGGACGTGCGTCTCAAGGACTGGAACGAGGTCTACGTTCCGGGCTCGCTGCTCCCCATCATCTCCGAGCAGGCCTCGCGCTGCATGGACTGTGGCATCCCGTTCTGCCACAACGGCTGTCCGCTCGGGAACCTCATCCCCGAGTGGAACGACTACGCGTACCGCGAGGACTGGTCCGCCGCCTCCGAGCGCCTGCACGCCACCAACAACTTCCCGGAGTTCACGGGCCGGCTGTGCCCCGCCCCGTGCGAGTCGGCGTGTGTCCTCGCCATCAACCAGCCCGCCGTGACCATCAAGAACGTCGAGGTCTCGATCATCGACAAGGCGTGGGACAGCGGCGACGTCGCACCCCAGGCCCCCGAGCGGCTCTCCGGCAAGACGGTCGCGGTCATCGGCTCCGGCCCGGCCGGCCTCGCCGCAGCCCAGCAGCTCACCCGGGCCGGCCACACCGTCGCGGTCTACGAGCGCGCGGACCGTGTCGGCGGCCTCCTGCGCTACGGCATCCCCGAGTTCAAGATGGAGAAGCGGCACATCAACCGCCGCATCGAGCAGATGCGCGCGGAGGGCACCCGCTTCCGTACCGGCATCGAGATCGGCCGCGACCTCAAGGCGACGGACCTGCGCAAGCGGTACGACGCCGTGGTCATCGCGGCCGGCGCGACCGTCTCCCGCGACCTGCCGGCCCCCGGGCGCGAGCTGAACGGCATCCACTTCGCCATGGAGTACCTGCCGCTCGCCAACAAGGTGCAGGAGGGCGACTACGTGGCGCCCCCGATCACCGCCGAGGGCAAGCACGTCGTCGTCATCGGCGGCGGCGACACGGGCGCGGACTGCGTGGGCACCGCCCACCGACAGGGCGCGGCCTCCGTCACACAGCTGGAGATCATGCCCCAGCCGGGCGAGGACCGTGCTCCGCACCAGCCCTGGCCGACGTTCCCCATGCTCTACAAGGTCACCTCTGCGCACGAGGAGGGCGGCGAGCGGGTCTACTCCGTCTCCACCACCCACTTCGAGGGCGACGAGGACGGCAACGTCCAGTGGCTGCACCTCGTGGAGGTCGAGTTCATCGACGGCAAGCTGACGCAGAAGCCGGGCACCGAGCGCAAGATCCCCGCCCAGCTCGTCACCCTCGCCATGGGCTTCACGGGCACCGACCAGGAGAACGGCCTGGTCTCCCAGTTCGGCCTCGACCTCGACGAGCGCGGCAACGTCGCCCGCGACGCCGACTTCGCGACCAACGTCCCCGGCGTGTACGTCGCCGGTGACGCCGGCCGCGGTCAGTCCCTCATCGTGTGGGCCATCGCGGAGGGCCGCTCGGCCGCCCGCGGCGTCGACCGCTTCCTGACCGGGGAGAGCGAACTGCCCGCCCCGATCCGCCCCACGGACCGCTCCCTCATGGTCTGACGCTCCACCTCAACAGACGTCCCGTACAAAGGCGTACGGAACAAACCACGGCGCTCGCCCCCGTCCCCGACCGGACACCGGCGGGCGCCGCGGCGTGTCCCGGGGCGCCTTCGCGGGCTCAGGCGGGCGGGCCGACGGCCCGGAGCCGGACGGTCACCGGTGCCTCCTCGCGAGGCACCGGCAACGACTCCACGGCCAGCGCGTCGCCGGTGTCCACCGCGCCGCTCCCGGACCGGTCGAGATGCGCGTCGACGACGACCCGCCGCCCCGGTCCCCACTGTGCCGACAGCCGGAAGGGCACGCTCACCGTGCCCTTCCCGTCGTACGTGAAGTGCTCCACCGCCGTCGCGGCGAGCTCGTGCGAGGGCGCGTCCGCGAGCGTGACGTCCAGGACACGCACCCTCAGCACCGCGTCCCGGAAGGGGCCGAGACCGGGCGTGACCAGCACCTGCCCGCTGACCGTCGTCACCCTCGGCCCCTTCCGCCGCTCAGGAGTTGAGCACCGCGTACCGGGCCTCGACGTCGACCGGCCCGCCCGTCAGGTTACGGATCTCGATGAAGTACTTGATCAGGTTGGACGCCTGCCGGTCGACCTGCACCTTCCACTCGACCTGCGCGTTGCCGTCCACCATGGGCCAGGTCGGTACGACCGTCCAGTCGACCCGCCACGCCTCCGGCCAGCTGTGCGTGAACCACCGGCGGCTCGTGTTCGCCGGAACCTGGCCGCGGAACTGCACTCCCAGAATCACGACTCTCCCCCTTCCGGGGCCTCGGGTGCGGCCCCGCCGTCCTTGAGACCCTCGGCCGCGGGGAGGTTCCCCACGGCTCCGCCGTTCTCCGCCGCGCCCAGCGGCGCGTATCCGGCGCCCGCGAACGAGGGGCCGCCGATGCCGCTGCCCGTCCCGGCGACGGCCAGTCCCGCCGGTGTGGTGGCCGCGCCGCTCGGATCCGGCGCGGGCCCCGCGTCGATCGCGTCGGCCCAGGCCTCGGGCAGGGCCTGAATTCCTGTCGGTTGCACGTGATCTCCCCCTGTCAGGTGGCGTTGGCGCCCCAGCCGAGCACGTCGTAGCGGGCCTGGATGTCGACCGGCCCGCCGGTCAGATTGCGGATGTTCAGGAAGTACTTGAGCAGCCCGCCGGACTGCCGGGTCACCTGGACGAAGCTCTCGATCTGCGCGTCCCCGTCCACCACGGGCGCGGTCGGCACGACGGTCCAGACGATGTACCAGTGCGACGGCCAGCTGTGCGTGAACCACCGGCCGACCTGCCCGGCCGCGACCCGCCCGGTGAACTGCGTACCGGAGAACCGCGCCGTCGGCTCCAGGCTCGCGTACATCGTCCGCACGGCCAGACAGTCCCCCGGGCTCAGCCCGGTCCGCTGGCCGATCTCGACGGTCTGCCGGGGCACGATGGTGTCCTGGTTGTTGTTGGAGAACGCCCAGCGCGGGTAGTGCATGATCGAGTGGTAGTCGTACGCGCCGACGTCGTCGCCGTCGGTGATGTGCTGGTTGAAGTTGTGGGCCATGCCCTGCTCGATGTTCTGCCAGTTGATGGTGACGAAGGTGTCCCGGTCCTCCCGGCTCTGCTCGTGCCACAGCCCGACGGCGTGCCCGATCTCGTGGATCGCGGCGCCCAGTTCACAGCCCGCGCCCAGCGTGATCTGCTGGACGTTCCCCCGCCTGCCCACGGACGAACTGCAGCCGGAGCCGGAGCGGAAGGTGATGAAGTCCGGGTACTGCGCCTGGTTGGCGGCGGTGCGCCGTACGAAGCGGATGCGGGTGTTGCGCTGCCAGTGGTCGATGGCCCCCGTCACCCGGGCCTGGTCGGGCAGCGCCGCGTCGATCTCGTACGGCACGAGGCCGTTCGCCCAGCGGAACTGCTGGCCGGGGATGATGACCCCGTTCTGCTCCAGCGCCACCGCCTCGGCGGCACTGACCTGCTTCGACTCGATGAGGTCGAGGATGATGTCGCCCTCGAAGACGGGCCGTCCGTCGACCTCGGTGTACTGGACGGCCTTCGGCCCCTTGCCCGCCAGCTGTACCAGACCCGCCTGCACCTCCGGGCCGACCTGGTACGGGCCGAACCCCGAACCGGCGGCCGGCGCGGTCGTATCGGCTGCCATGCGTTCCCCCTTACTGACGTTGTTCCCCCAGTGGTCGTGAGGTGCTCAACGTCGACGAGGCGGGCCTTTGCGTCAATGGCGGGCGTAAGCGGCTATTGCCTCGTATGGAAGGGCTACGGCACGCGGTACGTCACGCCGTACACCTTCCACTCCAGCGGGGTGCGGAGGTCCAGGTTCCCGTCGTACAGGAACCTCCGCTGAGCCGTGTCCACGCGGGTCGTGTCGCGTTTCTCGGACTTCATGGTCGCGCGGCGGGTGTCCAGGAAGATGTCGAGGTAGCTCTGCTCGTCGCCGCCCTCCGCGGGGGTGTCGGCCTCGGCCATGGCGCGCTCGCGGATGCCGTGGAAGCCGGGGTCGCCGGGACCGTGCATGACCATGGCGTCGTAGTAGATGAACTGGCCCAGGGCGCCCAGGCCGTCACGCTTGGCGAGGCGGACCGCCGGGTCGAAGTAGACGCGGTCGCGCTGGGAGTCCTGGACGCGCTTGAAGGCGTCCTTCTGAGCCTCCTCCTTCCAGGCGGCCGTGAAACCGGGGTCCAGGCCCTCGTGGGAGTCCGAACCGTCGACCGAGCGAAGCGCCGGGAGATACCGCTCCAGGGCGTTGTCCGGATGGGACTCGGTGTACAGCTCGACCAGCGTGAGCAGGTCGTGCGTACCGGTGGTGAAGCCGATGATCCCTGCGGTGTAGCCCCGGCCGTCGCCTATGTCCTCGATGTAGTCGTACTGGGCACGCCAGTCGAGGCTGGAGTTCTCGGCGCTCGACACGATCCGCTGGGCCAGCTCCTTCACCTTCGGGGAGTCCAGACCGGCCGCCGACCCGGAGGAGGCCGACGGGGAGGAGGAGCTCCGGCTGTCGGAGGGCCCGTCGTCGCCCTTCTGACCGGGCACGGCGACGTACACCGTCACCGCTACGAGAGGGACGGCGACGAACATCAGACGGCCAGCGCGTTTCATGGGCAAAGAGTACGATCGGCCCGGAGTGCCGTGCCGCATCGGGTGGAGAAACCAGTGAGCATCGGGGGAGGACCTGTGAGCGCGGAGGAACTGGCGCTGCTGCGGGCGGAGTTGGGCGCTCCACCGCCGGAGAGTTTCGGAACGCTGGACGACGCACAGACCCGGACCCTCACACAGGCACTGCGCCGGGCACGGGAGCGCCGGGCATCCGGGCTGAACGAGGCCGTCGAGGACGCCCTGACCCTCGTACCGGCCCTGACCAGGGAACCCCTCCGCCGGATGCTCTTCCGTTAGCCAGGAGACCCCTCCCGCATGGACACACTGCGCAGCAGGGCCGAGATCCTCAAGCTCGCCCGCCTGCTGGACGTCGAACCACGGCAGCTGGCGTTCCTCGAAGAACTGCCCGTCGAGGACGTGCGCGCCTTCCGCGAGAGATCCGTGGCCGCGCTCTTCGACGACGCACCCCGGATCCTCGACCGCATCGCCGCGAAGACGAAGCTGCTGCCGGCGGGCATCGCCGCGGGCATCTCGCAGAAGGCACTCGGACCGCGGCTGGCCGCCGCCCTCGCCGGACGCCTCGAACCGGGCCGCGCCGCCGACATCATCGAGCGGCTCCCGCCCGAGTTCACGGCCCGCTGCTGCCACCACGTCGACCCACGCCGGATCGCCGGGATCATGGGCAGACTCGACGACGACATCGTCGTACGGATCGCCCTCGTCCTCGCCGACCGCCGCGACCACCTCACGATGGGCCGGTTCGTCGGGCATCTGCGGGACTCCGCTCTGCTGCGGATCCTGCCGCGGCTCGACGACACGACCCTGCTGCTCACCGGCTTCGTCATCGACCACCCGGAACGGCTCGGCCACATCGTCGAGCTGCTCGGCGAGGAGCGGGTGTCGTCGGTCATCGCGTCCGCCGCCGACGGCGGGCTGTGGCCCGAGGCCATGGCCGTCGCGAGCATGGCCTCCGGTGAACAGCGGGCCAGGATCGCCTCCCTCACCGCCGCCCAGCCCGAGGCCCGGCTCGACTCGCTCGTCCGCACCACCGCCGAGCAGGACCTGTGGGAGTCGCTCCTGCCGATCGTGGCCGCGCTCGACGAGGACGAGCTGCGGGCCGTCGCCGCGCTGCCCGCGCTGCGGGACCGTGCGGTGCTCGACGGGCTCGTCCGCGGGGTGGTGGCGACCGGGCTGTGGGCGGAGTTCCTCCCGATGGTGGCGGCGCTGCCGCCGACCGCCAGGCGGACCGTCGCCAAGGTTGCGGGGGCACTCTCCGATCCCGATCTCGACGCGCTGGCCGTCGGCGTCGAGAAGGAGGATCTGTGGGAACTGGTGTTTCCGCTGGTCGAGTTGATGGGGGACGGGGCCAGGCGGCGGCTCTTCGAACTGCCGGCGTTCCGGGAGCGGGCGGCCGGTTAGGCTCACCCGGTCGGATCATGGCCGGAAGGAGCCCGCATGGCCGGGATCAGCCTCACCAAGGTGGAGGAGACCGCACCCGCGCTGGTCAGCCTCTACAAGAGCGCGGGGGTCTCCCTCACCAAGCACGGCCTGAGCGGGCAGCGGGCCGCCGTCTATCTCGTCGTCGACTACTCGGGGTCGATGAAGCCGTACTACGCCGACGGCAGCGTGCAGGCGCTCGCCGACCGGGTCCTCGGCCTGAGCGCGCACTTCGACGACGACGGGACCGTGCCTGTCGTCTTCTTCTCCACGGACGTCGACGCCGTGACCGACATCGCGCTCGACAGTCACGCGGGGCGTGTGGAGCGGATCGTCGCCGGGCTCGGGCACATGGGGAAGACGAGCTACCACCTGGCGATGGACGCCGTCATCGACCACTACCTCGACAGTGGCTCCAAGGACCCGGCCCTCGTCGTCTTCCAGACCGACGGCGGCCCGATCAACAAGCTCGCCGCGGAGCGGTACCTGTGCAAGGCCGCGAAACTGCCCCTGTTCTGGCAGTTCATCGGCTTCGGGGACCCGTCCAGCAAGCAGTTCGACTTCCTGCGCCGGCTCGACGACCTGGCCGTTCCGGGCAAGCGGGTCGTCGACAACGCCGGGTTCTTCCACGCCGGTTCGGATCCCCGCCGGGGTGTCTCCGACGGTGAGCTGTACGACCGGTTGCTGGGCGAGTTCCCCCGGTGGCTGTCGGCTGCGCGGGCGGCGGGGATCGTCGAGTGACACGGGTGTCTGAGCCGGTGGGTTGGCTGCGGGCCGGTGGGGGCTGGTCGCGCAGTTCCCCGCGCCCCTGACGGGGCGCGGTCGACACACGGCCCCAGCCACGTCCTTGTTGGGGGCGCGGGGAACTGCGCGACCAGCCCCCACCGGGCCGCAGTCGAATCGGGAACCCCGCAACCCCTTTGGCTTCGCAGACCCCCGTGACACTCTGAACTGAGCCTATGGGGAGGGCCAGGAATGGACGCGCGGAGCAATGGGCGAGCGGCACAGACGGGCAAGGGCGAGAAGGTGGCCGACTGGGCCGACGGACGGCTCGGTGTCTACTCCCTGGCCAAGACCCAGATGCGCAAGGTGTTCCCGGACCACTGGTCCTTCATGCTGGGCGAGGTCTGCCTCTACAGCTTCCTCATCCTGATCCTCACCGGCGTCTACCTCACCCTCTTCTTCGAGCCCAGCGCCGCCGAAGTCGTCTACAACGGCTCGTACGAACCCCTCAACGGCATCATCATGACCAGGGCGTACGAGTCCACGCTCGACATCAGCTTCGACGTGCGCGGCGGACTGCTGATCCGGCAGATCCACCACTGGGCCGCGATCGTGTTCGTCGCCGGAATGCTCGTGCACATGATGCGCGTGTTCTTCACGGGCGCCTTCCGCAAGCCGCGCGAGCTGAACTGGCTGTTCGGCTGGACCCTGCTGTTCCTCGGCATCATCACCGGCCTGACCGGCTACTCGCTCCCCGACGACCTGCTCTCCGGCACCGGCCTCCGCTTCGCCCAGGGCGCGATCCTGTCCGTGCCGATCGTGGGCACGTATCTCGCGTTCTTCCTCTTCGGAGGGGAGTTCCCGGGACACGACATCATCTCCAGGCTGTACCCGATCCATGTCCTCCTGCTGCCCGGGATCATGCTCGGCCTGGTCGTCGCCCATCTGATCCTGGTCTTCTACCACAAGCACACCCAGTACCCCGGGCCCGGCCGCGACCAGAAGTCCGTGACCGGCATGCCGTTCATGCCGGTCTACATGGCCAAGGCCGGCGGCTTCTTCTTCCTGGTCTTCGGCGTGCTCTCGATGATGGGCGCCATCGCGACGATCAACCCCGTGTGGGCCTTCGGGCCCTATCGTTCCGATCTGGTCACCACCGGCGCCCAGCCCGACTGGTATCTCGGCTTCTCCGAGGGACTGATCCGGGTGATGCCGGGATGGGAGATCAACGCCTGGGGCCACACCCTGAACCTGGGCGTCTTCATCCCCTTCTCCCTCTTCCCGCTGATCATGGTGGCGATCGGCGTCTACCCGTTCATCGAGGCGTGGATCACCGGGGACAAACGCGAGCACCACATCCTGGACCGGCCCCGCAACGTCCCCACGCGCACGGGGCTCGGCGTGGCCTGGCTGAGTCTGTACGGCGTACTGCTGATCGGCGGCGGCAACGACATCGTGGCCACGCATCTGCATCTGTCGATCAACTCGATCACCTGGTTCGTACGGATCGCCTTCTTCGTGGTGCCGGTCATCGCCTTCGTCATCACCAGACGCTTCTGCATGGGGCTCCAGCGCAGCGACCGCGACAAGGTGCTGCACGGCAGGGAGTCCGGCGTCATCAAGCGGCTGCCGCACGGCGAGTTCGTCGAGGTGCACGAACCCCTCACCCCGGCCCAGTTGTTCACCCTCACCCAGCACGAGCAGGACCCGCCCTACGACGTGGGCCCGCTCGTCGACGCGAACGGCGTCGAGCGCAAGGTCAAGCCGTCCCAGCGGCTGCGGGCCCGGCTGGCCCGGGCCATGTACGGGCAGAACGCGCAGATCCCCAAGCCGACCGTCGAGGAGTACCGCGAACTCACGAGCAGCGACGACCACCACCACTGAGCGCGCGGCTCCTCGCAGGGTCCAGCTATTTGAGGACCAGTTCCCGGCACTCCCCGGGCGTGCCCCAGGCCGTGCGCAGCGCGCGGGCCTTGGTCAGCCACAGCGACAGGTCGTACTCCGCCGTGTAGCCGATCGCACCGTGCAGCTGCAGGGCGGTACGGGCGGTCGCGTACGCCGCCTCGCAGGCCGTGACCTTGGCGGCGGCCACGTCGGCGGGCTCCATGGTCAGGGCCGCACCGAAGAGGAGCGGGCGCGCGAACTCCAACGCGACCTTGGCGTCCGCCAGTCGGTGCTTGACCGCCTGGAACGAGCCTATGGGGACGCCGAACTGGCTGCGCTGCTTGACGTACGCCACGGTTCTGTCGAGCAGGGTCAGTCCCACACCGAGCGCCTGCGCGGCGGTCGCGAGCCGGGCCCAGGTCAGGGCGTGGGCGGCGGCCGCGGTGACCTGGGGGCCGGTCGCGAGGAGTTCACCGCCCACCTCCTCCAGCCGGGTGAGTCGCCGTGCCGGATCCATGGACGTACGGACCGGCCCGGGCCCGTATCCCTGGGCCAGCCTCAACTCGCCGCCTGCACCGCCTTCACCACGCTCGCCGTCCTCGCCGCTCTCGACCGTGAGGTGGATGGTGGCCGCGTCTCCGTCCAGCGCGTACGAGCCGTTCAGGGCCATCGTCGCGATCGTCTCCCCGGATGCCAGGCCCGGCAGGAACCTCTTCGCCAGGCCCGGTTCCGTCAGCAGTGCGGCCGCCGCCACCGTCTCCACGAGCGGGCCCGGTACCGCGTGCCGCCCCAACTCCACGAAGGCGACGGCCAGTTCGACGGGGAGCGGCCCGACCCCCTCGTACGCCTCGGGGACCGCCAGCGCGAACACTCCCGCGTCGGCGATACGGGTCCACAGGGCCCGCCCGGCCGTATGGTCACCGGCGCCCCACGACCGTACGACCGACGGGGTGTCCGCCGCCGTCAGCAGGGCGTCCAGGGAGTGGGCGAAGGCGCGCTGTTCGTCGTCCAGGAGGAAACGCATCAGCGGCGTCCCTTCGGCAGGCCCAGGAGGCGTTCGGCGATGATGTCGCGCTGGATCTCGTTCGTGCCCGCGTAGATGGGACCGGCGAGGGAGAAGACGTATCCCTCGGCCCACCCGCTGTCCTCGTCGTCAGCGGTCGCCGCCAACTCCCCGTCCCCGCCCAGGAGATCGAGTGCCGTCTCGTGCAGCGCGATGTCGTACTCGGACCAGAAGACCTTGTTCAGGCTGGACTCCGGGCCGATGGGCTCGCCGTCGAGGAAGCGGGAGGCGCCCGCGTAGGTGAAGAGCTGGTAGGCGCGGGCGCCGATCACCGCGTCGGCCACCCGGTCGCGGGTGAACGGGTCCCGGCCGCGCGCCCGCCAGAGCGCGGCCAGGCGGTCGGCCGAGGCCAGGAAGCGGCCGGGGGAGCGGAGGGTCAGACCGCGTTCGTTGCCCGCTGTCGACATGGCGACCCGCCAGCCCTGGCCCGGCTCGCCGATCACGTCCTCGTCCGGTACGAACACGTCGTCCAGGAAGAGTTCGGCGAAGGCCGGCTTCCCGTCCAGGCGGCCGATCGGGCGGACGGTCACGCCCGGCGCGCGCAGGCCGAACATCAGGTAGGTGAGGCCCTGGTGGGGCTTCGGGGTGTCCGGCTCGCTGCGGAACAGGCCGAACGCGCGGTCGGCGAACGCGGCCCGCGACGACCACGTCTTCTGCCCGCTCAACAGCCAGCCGCCGTCCGTACGCACCGCCCGGGACCTGAGGGAGGCGAGGTCGGACCCGGCCTCGGGCTCGGACCAGGCCTGCGCCCAGACGACCTCGCCGGAGGCCATCGGCGGCAGGATCCGGGCCCGCTGCTCCTCGGTGCCGTGGTCGAAGAGGGTCGGCGCGAGGAGGTTGATGCCGTTCTGGCCGACCCGGCCCGGCGCGCCCGCCGCGTAGTACTCCTCCTCGAAGACCAGCCACCGCAGGAGCCCCGCGTCCCGTCCGCCGTACGCGGCCGGCCAGGACACCACCGACCAGCGG
This sequence comes from Streptomyces sp. NPDC058697, assembly GCF_042715345.1. Taxonomy (NCBI): domain Bacteria; kingdom Bacillati; phylum Actinomycetota; class Actinomycetes; order Kitasatosporales; family Streptomycetaceae; genus Streptomyces; species Streptomyces sp. NPDC058697. Next base: position 163,471 of record NZ_JBHXSU010000012.1, on the reverse strand, counting down.
TCCGCGGCGAGTTCGGCCTCCCAGACGCGGTGGGCCGTGAAGCCCTCCTCGGTCTCCAGGGAGGGCAGCGGCGGCGACGGGACGTGCGCGTGCAGCCAGGCGCGCGCCTCGGCGCGGAAGGCGTCCTGGTCGGCCGTGAAGTCGAGGTCCATCAGCGGCGATCCTTCCCTAACAAGTGTTTGGTAGGTTAGCGTGGCGTCATGACAGGCGTCGAGAGTCCGGCATATGTGCCCGGGCACGGGCTGCTGAAGGGGCGCACCGCTGTGGTGACCGCCGCCGCGGGCGCGGGCATCGGCGGGGCCACCGCGCGCCGCTTCCTGGAGGAGGGCGCGCGCGTGCTGATCAGCGACGCGCACGCGCGACGGCTCAAGGAGTACGAGGCCGAGCTGGCCGGCGAGTTCGAGGGCGTCTCGGCGCACGCGTGCGACGTGACCGACGAGGCCCAGGTGCAGACGCTCTTCGACGCGGCCGTGGGGCAGCACGGGCGGCTCGACATCGTCGTCAACAACGCCGGTCTCGGCGGGACTTCGGACCTCGTCGACATGAGCGACGAGCAGTGGTCGAAGGTGCTCGACGTGACGCTGAACGGCACCTTCCGGTGTACGCGAGCGGCCTTGCGGCTGCTGAAGGCGCAGGCGGACGGCGGTGTGATCGTCAACAACGCCTCGGTCGTCGGCTGGCGCGCCCAGGCGGGGCAGGCGCACTACGCGGCGGCGAAGGCGGGGGTCATGGCGCTGACCCGGTGTGCGGCCCTTGAAGCCGCCGCGTTCGGTGTGCGGGTCAACGCCGTCTCGCCGAGCCTCGCCATGCACCCGCACCTGGTGAAGGTGACGACCCCCGAGCTGCTGGAGGAACTGACGGCCCGCGAGGCCTTCGGGCGGTACGCCGAACCGTGGGAGGTGGCCAACGTGATCGTGTTCCTGGCGTCCGGCTACTCCTCGTACATGACCGGCGAAGCGGTCTCCGTCAGCAGCCAGCATGCGTGAGCGCTCCGCTGGGTTGGGTGGGTTGAGTGAGGTGGCGGTGTGGTGATTCGTCTGCGGGGCCGTCGTGGCTTGTCGCGCAGTTCCCCGCGCCCCCTGAGGGGCGCGGCCGTTGCCCACGCCCCGCGGACCACAATGGAACCGTGCCTACCAAGAAGAAGCCCCAGGTGACCGCCGCGCTCGACCGCCGTCGCGAGCTCCTCGACACCGCCGCCGAGGTCTTCGCCGAGCAGGGCTACAACGCCACCACCGTCCGCAGGATCGCGGACCACGCGGGCATGCTCGCGGGCAGCCTCTACTACCACTTCGACTCCAAGGAATCGATGCTGGAGGAGATCCTGCGGACCTTCATGGACGAGCTGTGGGACGGGTACGACACCGTCCTGGAGGCCGAGCTGGGCCCGCGCGAGACGCTGGAGGCCCTGGTCACCGAGTCCTTCCGGGAGATCGACCGGCATCGCGCGGCCGTCGCGATCTACCAGCGGGAGTCCAGGCACCTCGTCGCGCAGGAGCGGTTCGCGTTCCTCGCCGAGTCGCAGCGCAAGTTCGAGAAGACGTGGCTGTCCACGCTGGAGCGGGGCGTGGCCGGCGAGGTCTTCCGGGACGACCTCGACATCCGGCTCACCTACCGGTTCGTGCGCGACACGGTGTGGGTCGCCGCGTCCTGGTACCGGCCCGGCGGACAGCACAGCCCGGAGGAGATCGCCCGGCAGTACCTGTCGATGGTCCTCGACGGAATCGCCGTACGGACGTAGCCCGCTGGACCTGCTCAACCCACTGAACCTGCTCAACCACTGGACCCACCGAACTCATTGGAACCCACTGAGGAGCCTGAGGAGTCGTCATGGCCGAGGCCTACATAGTCGAAGCGGTCCGTACGCCCGTGGGGCGCCGGAAGGGGGGCCTCGGCGGGGTCCATCCCGCCGATCTGGGCGCGCATGTGCTGAAGGCCCTGGTCGCGCGGTCCGGTGTCGACCCGGCAGCCGTCGAGGACGTCGTCTTCGGGTGTCTGGACACCGTCGGGCCGCAGGCCGGGGACATCGCGCGGACGGCCTGGCTGGCGGCCGGGCTGCCCGAGGAGGTGCCCGGGGTGACGATCGACCGGCAGTGCGGCTCCTCGCAGCAGGCCGTGCACTTCGCCGCGCAGGGTGTCCTGTCCGGCACCCAGGACCTGGTGGTCGCGGGCGGCGTCCAGAACATGACGCAGATCCCCATCGCCTTCGCCTCCCGCCTGGCCGCGGAGCCGCTGGGGCTCACGGAGGGGCCGTTCGCGGGGAGCGAGGGGTGGCGGGCGCGGTACGGGGACCGGCCCGTCAACCAGTTCTACGGCGCCGAGCTGATCGCCGAGAAGTGGGGGATCAGCCGGCGGGACCAGGAGGAGTTCGCCCTGCGGTCGCATCAGCGCGCGCTCCGGGCGATCGACGAGGGGCGTTTCGAGCGGGAGGTCGTGCCGTTCGGGGACGTCGCCTTGGACGAGGGGCCGCGGCGGGACACCTCGCTGGAGAAGATGGCCGGGCTGAAGCCGGTGGTGGACGGCGGCACCATCACCGCCGCCTGTTCCTCCCAGGTGTCCGACGGCGCGGCCGCGATGCTGCTTGCCTCCGAGCGGGCCGTGCGGGAGCACGGGCTCACGCCTCGGGCGCGGGTTCACCATCTGTCGGTGCGGGGGGAGGATCCGATACGGATGCTGTCGGCGCCGATTCCGGCTACCGCGTACGCCTTGAAGAAGGCCGGGATGTCCATCGGGGAGATCGACCTCGTCGAGATCAATGAGGCGTTCGCGCCTGTGGTGCTGGCGTGGTTGAAGGAGACCGGGGCGGATCCGGACAGGGTCAACGTCAACGGGGGTGCGATCGCCCTTGGGCATCCGCTGGGTGCCACGGGCGTGAAGCTGATGACGACCCTGCTGCATGAACTGGAGCGGACCGGGGGGCGGTTCGGGTTGCAGACGATGTGTGAGGGCGGGGGGCAGGCGAACGTGACGATTGTTGAGCGGCTTTAGGTTGTTCGGTTGCGTGCGGATCCGTCGTGGCTTGTCGCGCAGTTCCCCGCGCCCCTAAAGGCCTTGGCTTGTCGCGCCCACGCGGCGGAGCCGCAGAGTGTCACAGCCCCGCGCCCCTGAAAGACGGGCGCTCATGGTGAGCCGGGGTCCGGGAGGGTGCGGAGTGTTTCCTGGGCTTCTGTCATCACCCGGGCCACCAGTTCCGCGCACGACGGCAGGTCCTCTATCAGGCCCGCCACCTGGCCCGAGGCCATTACTCCCAGGTCCGTGCGGCCCTCGACCATTGACGCGCGCAGGAGCATCGGGGTGTTGGCGGCGAGGAGGACCTGGCTCCAGGTCAGGTCCTTGCCGTGTTTCATGGCCAGGCCGTCGCGGATCAGCTGCTGCCAGCTGAGGTTCGAGAGCTTGCGGAAGCGGGCGGCCCGGCGGATCGCCCGGGTCAGGGTTCTCGTACGGCCTGCCTCCTCAAGGGAGTTGACCAGGTCCGTGCGGAGCATGCGGTGGGGGAGGCCGTCCACGGCGGTCGTCACCGTCACGTCCTTCACCGTGGCCGCGAGGTACTGGGCCTTCACCGCGTCCGGGACCGTGGAGTCCGAGGTCAGGAGGAAGCGGGTGCCCATGGCGATGCCCGCCGCGCCGTACGCCAGTGCCGCGACCAGGCCCCGGCCGTCGAAGAAGCCACCCGCCGCGATCACCGGTATGTCCACGGCGTCCACGACCTGGGGGAGGAGGACGGTGGTCGCCACCTCGCCGGTGTGGCCGCCGCCCTCGCCGCCCTGCACGATCACCGCGTCCGCGCCCCAGGCCGCGACCTTCTCGGCGTGACGGCGGGCGCCGATGGAGGGGATGACGACCACCCCCGCGTCCTTGAGCTCGGCGATCAGCTCACGGGAGGGCGCGAGCGCGAACGAGGCGACCTTCACGTCCTCCTCGACGATCAGACGGACGCGGTCGCGGGCGTCCCCCGCGTCCGCGCGCAGGTTCACACCGAACGGCGCGTCCGTACGGGACCTGACCTCCCGCACCGCCGCCCGCAGCTGGTCGAGGGTCATCGTCGCGGAGGCCAGGATGCCCAGCGCTCCCGCGTTCGCCGAGGCCGAGACCAGACGTGGGCCCGCCACCCAGCCCATCCCGGTCTGCACGATCGGGTGCCGGACGCCGGCCAGTTTCGTGAGCGCGGTCTCCATCAGCCCGGGACCTCACGGTCGCGCAGCCCCCGCGGGTCGATGACCTCGCGGATCAACTCCAGCTCCGCCGGGGTCGGTTCGCGGGTGTACGGGACGTCGTCGGGAACCGTCGGCTCGAACCCGGTCGCCGCCAGGACCTCCTCGACCGTCACCCCCGGATGCAGCGAGGCGAGCCGCATCGAGTGGTCCGGGGTCGCGAAGTCGAACACTCCCAGGTTCGACACGACCCGGGGGATGCGGTGATAGCGGGTCGCCGTGGGACCGGCCGCCGCCGCGCTGTCGTACCCCACCCCGCTGATCATGTCGACCTTCGCCACGAAGACCCGCGTCGAGTGCTTGGGCACCCAGTAACTCACCGGGTTGTTCAGGGTGTTGACCGGCGCACCCCGCACCCCGAGCAACTGCCGGGCGGGCCGCTCCCAGTCACCGATGCAGGAGATGTTCTGGTTGCCGAACCGGTCGATCTGGCTCGCGCCCATCATCACGTGCCGACGCCCGCCGGTGACCATCGTGAGATGCCTGCGGTAGGGCAGCCAGCCTTCGGGCGTGCCGTCCGGACCGACCAGCATCGCCTCGCCGTCGGTGAGCAGGAGATCCGGGGCGAAGGTCCGCCGGGCGAGCCGGGCGCCGACCGAGGGGACGGCACCCATCGGGCTCGCGAGCACCTCGCCGTTGTCCCGCCACGCCTCGGCACAGGCGATCACGCAGTACTCGGCGCGGGTGGGCGGGAGCAGCGGGCCGCGGGTGGACGGGGGAACAGGGGCGCCGGTGGGCGGGGCAGGAGGTGTGCTGGCGGGCCGGAGAGGGCCGGGTCGGGTCGCGTCCGTCATCGCCGCTCCTCGTGCCAGGCCTGTGCGGCCGACTGGTAGGCCTTCTCGTCCCCGTACAGGAACCGCTCGGTGAACTCGGGCCACGGTGTCGTCGCGTACAGCTTCTGGAAGGGCTCGTCGCGGTCGTGGTCGGGGACGCAGGAGGTGGGGTGCGCGCCACCGGGCGTCTCGACGACTCCCGTGACCGAGTGCCGGTTGACGAGGAGGGTCTGCGGCACCGCGTCGTCGAAGCGGTCCACCAGCCGCTCGCAGGAGACGTACGCGTCGTCCGCGGCCTCGCAGAAGAGGTCGTCGAAGTACGGGTCCGGGCCCAGATACTGGCCGTTGCCCGAGCGGTCCGCGCGGTTGACGTGGACGAGGGCCGCGTCCATGCGCAGGGCCGGCATGGCCACGAACGTCTCCCGGATCCCGGTCGACGGGTCCTCGTACGGTGAAGTGACCGTCCGCAGACCGGGGTTGACCCGCATGACGTCCGAGCCGATGCCGGCCCGGACCGGCATGAAGGGCAGCCGGTTCGCGGCGGCGTGCAGCCCCCACATGAACATCGCCTCGTCGACCTCCGTCAACTCGAAGGCCCCGCTCTGCCGGGCGGCACGGAAGTGCGGCTCCAGAGGGATCGAGTCGAGCGTCACGAAGGCCGCGACCAACTTGCGGATCCGCCCCGCGGCGGCGAGCATCCCGACGTCCGGGCCGCCGTACGACACGATCGTGAGGTCGGTGACCCGGGAGCGGAGCAGTGCTCTCACCAGGGCCATCGGTTTGCGGCGCGAGCCCCAGCCGCCGATGCCGAGGGTCATCCCGCTCCGCAGCCGGGAGACGACCTCGTCGGCCGTCATCGTCTTGTCGCTCATTCCGTACCCCCTCCTTCCCGGTCCTTCCCGAACGTGTCCCGGACCCGGTCGCCCACCCCCGCGAGGTTCGCCTCGAACGTGAAGCCCTGCTCGAAGCGGTAGCTGCGGCGTACGTCCACGGGGTCGATGCCGTTGATCGCGGCCTTGGCCAGCCGGATCAGCTGCCCGTCCTTGCTCGCGATCTGACCCGCCAACTCCAGTACGGCGGCACGCAGTTCACCGCGCGGCACGACCCGCCACACCGACCCGTGCCGGTGCAGCTCGGCGGCGGTCGCCGTGCGCGAGGTGTAGTACAGCGCGCGCATCAGATGCTGCGGCACCAGCCGGGCCAGATGGGTGGCCGCGCCCAGGGCGCCCCGGTCCAGCTCGGGCAGGCCGAAGGTCGCGTCCTCGCTCGCCACGATCGCGTCCGCGTTGCCCACCAGGCCTATTCCGCCGCCCAGGCAGAAGCCGTGCACCTCCGCCACCACGGGCACCTCGCACTCGTACACCGCGGCGAAGGCGTCGGCGCAGCCGCGGTTGGCGCCGAGCAGCGCGCTGCCGCCCTGCGCCTGTATCTCCTTGATGTCCACGCCCGCGTTGAACCCCCGCCCCTCGGCGGCCAGCACCACACAGCGGACCTCGGCGTCGCGGCCCGCCGCGCGCAGGGCGTCGGCCAGCTCGAACCAGCCGCGCACCGGCAGCGCGTTCACGGGCGGGAAGTCGACCGTGACGACGGAAATCCCCTTTTCCGGGGACGAGGTGGAGACACCCATCAGCTCATCAGCTACCTTTCGACCAAACATTTGTTAGGTGCGCCGGTTGTGAAGGTAACAGCGAATACCGACGAGTGGGAGGCCCTGTGGACAAGCCGTCGGACAAGCCGTCGGACAAGCCGTCCGGCAAACGGCTCGTGGTGGTCACGGGCGGCACCCGGGGCGTCGGCGCAGGCATCGCCCGCGCGTTCGCCGAGGCGGACACCGAGGTGGTGGTCTGTGCGCGCAGACCGCCCGAAGTGCCGCTCGACGGCGTCGAGTTCGCCCCCCTCGATCTGCGGGACCCACCGGCCGTACGCGCCTTCTTCGACGGGCTGCCCCGCGTCGACGTCCTCGTCAACAACGCGGGCGGCGCCCCCCACCGGCTGCTCGCGGAGACGGACGCCGAGCGGCACGCGCGCGTGATCGAACTCAACCTCACCGCACCGCTGACGGCGTCCCTGGCGGCGTACGAGCAGCTCAGGCGTGCGCGTGGCTCCGTCGTGATGATCGGCAGCGTCAGCGGGACACGGCCCTCGCCCGGCACGGCGGCCTACGGGGCGGCCAAGGCGGGCCTGGAAAATCTCGCCCGCTCGATGGCCGTGGAGTGGGCGCCGGACGTGCGGGTGAACACCCTCGTCGTAGGCATGGTCCGCACCGAGCTGTCCCACCTTCACTACGGGGACGAGGACGGCATCGCGGCCGTCGCCCGCACCGTCCCGATGGGGCGGCTCGCCGAGCCCCTGGACGTCGGCCGGGCCGCCGTTTTCCTCGCGTCGGACGCCGCCGCGTACATCACCGGGGCCGGCCTCCTCGTACACGGCGGGGGCGAGCGGCCCGCCTTCCTGAACGCGGCGACCGCCAACAAGGAGAAGCCCAACGAGCAGAAGCCCAACAAGGAGAGGCCCAGCAAGGAGAAGGCCGACGAGGGGGAAGAGAGAGGGGAAGCGGGATGACTGCAGGCAGCGGGATCTGCGACGGGCGGGTCGTGATCGTCACGGGTGCGGGTCGCGGGCTCGGGCGGGCGCACGCGCTCGCCTTCGCGGCGGAGGGGGCGCGCGTCGTCGTCAACGACCTGGGCGTCGGGCTCGACGGTTCGCCCGGCCCCGACAGCCCGGCCCGGCAGGTCGTCGAGGAGATCACGGCGGCGGGCGGCGAGGCGGTGGCGCACGGCGGGGACATCGCCACGACCGAGGGCGCCGCATCCCTCGTACGCACGGCAGTGGACGCCTTCGGGCGGCTCGACACGCTCGTCAACAACGCCGGGTTCCTGCGCGACCGGATGCTCGTGAACCTCGACGAGGACGACTGGGACGCCGTCATGCGCGTCCACCTGAAAGGCCACTTCCTGCCGCTGAAGCACGCCGCCGCGCACTGGCGGGCGGAGGCGAAGGCGGGGCGCGTGCCGCAGGCGCGAATCGTCAACACCAGTTCCGGAGCAGGCCTGTTGGGATCCGTTGGGCAGGGGAACTACAGCGCCGCCAAGGCCGGGATCGTGGGGCTCACACTGGTGGCCGCCGCCGAGATGGGTCGCTACGGAGTACAGGTCAACGCCATCGCGCCCGCCGCGCGGACCCGGATGACCGAGGGCACCTTCGCCGAGACGATGACGGCACCCGACAGCGGTTTCGACGCGATGGTACCCGGGAACGTGTCGCCGCTCGTCGTCTGGCTCGGCTCCGCCGCGAGCGCCGGCGTCACCGGCCGCGTCTTCGAGACCGAGGGCGGCCGCATCACCGTCATGGAGGGCTGGCGGCCCGGCCCGAGCACCGACAAGGGCGCGCGGTGGACCCCCGCCGAGGCCGGGGACACGGCGCTCAAGCTGCTCGCGGAGGCGCAGGCACCGCAGCCGGTCTACGGAGCGCAGTAGTGCGATCGGCGTACGACACCTAGGAGGCCGACGCGCGGGGAACCCTTTGACCGCGCACCGCCCGCTCGCGAGGATGCCCAGCAGGGCGGGCCGGGCGGAGGTGGCTCAAGGTGGAGTTCGTAGGGCGAACGGACAGCCTCGCGCTCCTCGCGGCGGCCCGCGAGCGCGCCCGCGCGGGACACCCGCAACGCGTACTCGTCGAGGGCCCGGCCGGCATCGGCAAGACCGCCCTGATACGCCGCTTCCTGCGCGATGACACACATGTGCTGTACGGGGCGGGGGAGGAGGCCGAGTCGGGGCTGGCCTTCGGAGTACTGGAGCAACTGCTGGGCCGGGGCGGCAGTGGCGCCGGCGGCGGACGTTGGGCGGATGCGCACGCTGCCGGGGCGGCACTGCTGGAGGCCCTGGACGAGGCCCAGGGGGCGAGCGGTGGCCCGGGCTCCGACGATCGGGCAGCACGTGGCCCCGACGTCCCGGGCTCCGACGATCGGGCAGCACGTGGCCCCGACGTCCCGGGCTCCGACGATCGAGCCGCACGCGGCCCCGACGCCCCGGATACTCCCGCTCCCGCCACCTCCGCTCCCGATACCCCCGCCCACGCCACCCCCGACACTCCCGCCCCCAACACCCCAGTCACGCCAGTCACCCCCGTCAAACCCAACACCCCCGTCACCCTCGTCCTCGACGACGCCCAATGGGCCGATCACCTCTCCCTCCAGGCGCTCGCCTTCGCCGTGCGGCGGTTGCGGGCCGATCGGGTGCTCGTTCTCGTCGTCGTGCGGGACGCCGAGGACACGCGGCTGGCCGCGGGGCTGCGGAGGCTGTTCACGGCGGACGACGCCGTGCGGGTACGGCTCGACGGGCTCGGGCCCGCCGAACTGGCCGAACTCGGCGGAGGACTGGGCGTACAGGGACTCACCGCGCGGGCCGCCGCACGGCTGCACGCGCACACCGCCGGCAACCCCCTCCACGTGAAGGCACTCCTGGAACAGGAAGGGGCCGGACTCCTGGAGGCTCTCGGCGAGCCCGATGTGACGCCGCCGGCCCCCAAGTCGTTCACGGCCCTCGTGCTGGCGAAGCTCGCAGCCTGCTCGCCGGCCGCCGACGCCCTGGTCTGCGCGGCTGCCGTACTGGGCACGCACTGCACGCCGGCCGACGCCTGGGAGGTCGCGGGCGCGGACCTGCTCGACGAGGAGCGCAGGGCCGCCGACGTCCTCACCGCACTCGAAGAGGCCGTCCACACAGGCTTGTTGACCGAAGCCCCGGGCGATCCGGTGATCCGCTTCCCGCACCCCCTCGTACACGCCGCCGTCTACCACCAGCTCGGCCCCTCGCGCCGCGCCGCCCTGCACCTGAGCGCCGCCCGCACCGTCCGCGACCAGGCACACCGACTGCGCCACCGGGCGCTCGCCGCGGCCGGCCCCGATCCGGAACTCGCCGCCGAACTCGCCGCCCTGGGACGCAGGTTCGCCGCCGAAGGAGCCTGGGCGAACGCGGCCGGACAGCTGACGGCCGCTGCCCGGCTCTGCCCGGACCCGGCGGTGTACGAGCAGTACACCCTCGAAGCCGTCGAGTGCGCGCTGCTCGCCGGAGACGTACCGGACATGGGCGAAGTCGCCCAGCGGATCGCGCAGTTCACCCCCGGCGGCTGGCGCAGCTATCTCCTGGGACGGCTGAGCCTGTTCGACCTGGACCGCGCCGAGGCACTGCTCACGGACGCCTGGCACCGGTGCGATCCGGAGGCCGAACCCGTCCTAGGGGCACGTATCGCGGGCCAGTTCGCGGCACTGCACGGCAGCATGTCGCACGGCGCCGAGATGGCCGAGTGGGCCGACCTCGCGATCCGCCTCGCGCCCGACGACACGGCCACCGACATGATCCGCGTCCTGCGCCTCAACGGCCTTGCCATGAGCGGCCGGGCCCCGCAGACGCTCGACGCACTCGGCCCGCTGCCCGACCCGGCGCTCGCCACCCCCGCCCAGCTGGAGGAAATCCTCGGCCGCGGCACCCTGCGCGAGTGGACCGGCGACCTCACCGGCGCCGTACGGGACCTGGGCGGGGTCTTCGGAGCCTGCCACGGGCGCGCGGCGTCCTTCAGGGTGGTCGCCGCGACCGCGCTCGCCTCCGCCGAGTACCGCGCGGGCCGCTGGGACGACGCGATCGTCCACACCGACCTCGCGCTGTCCCTGGCCGCCGACACCGACCAGCCGCACATCGCCCTGTACTGCAGGATGCTCGCCGCGCAGGTGCACGCGGTGCGCGGCGCGTTCGCCAAGGCACAGGCACACGCGCGCGTGGCCCGCGTCTACGCGGCCGGCGGCCATGTGAACCCCACCCTGTGGGCCGCTCTTGCCGAGGCCCACCTCGCCCGCGCCCAGGGCCGGCCCGAAGAGGTCCTCACGGCCCTGGGCCCCCTGCTCGCGCTCGCCCCGCGAGGCGATCTGGAGGAGCCCGGCACGGTCCCCTGGGCGGACCTGCTCGCCGAAGCCTGGGCCGCCCTCGGCGACGAGAAGCGCGCCGTCCAGGCCCTCGCCCCGTACGAGGTCCTCGCCACCCGGCGCGGCCACCACGGCGCGCTGCTCGTCGCCGCCCGGGCCCGCGGCACCCTGGAGGCCGCACGCGGCGACACCGTGGCCGCCGAGCGCGCCTTCCGCTCCGGCCTCAAACACGCCGCACACGTCGAGGCACCCTTCGACCGCGCGCTGCTGCACCTCGCGTACGGCGGCTTCCTGCGCCGGGCCGGCCGCCGCACCCGCGCGGGCGAGCAGCTGCGCACCGCCCGCGACCTCCTCGTACGCCTCGACGCGCCGCCCGATCTCGGGCGCTGCGAACGGGAGTTGGCGGCCTGCGGACTCGGTCCCGCCGGATCCGCAGCCGGGCGGGAGCCACGGACACGTGGAGCGGCGCTGCTCACACCCCAGGAACTGGCCGTCGCCCGCCTCGTCGCGTCCGGGCTCACCAACCGGCAGGTGGCACGCGAACTCGTCATCAGCGTCAAGACCGTCGAGTACCATCTCGGCCGGATCTTCCCCAAGCTGGGCGTCGACTCCCGTACGCGGCTCACGGCGGCGCTGGCCGCCGACGGCCCCGAGTCCTGAGCCGGCCCGGGTCCCAGCCCCGGACGCTGACCCTAGGGATTCCCCCGGGGCGCATCCCGGGGCGCCCCGGCTCCCCCTGTCCGTACCGTCGGTCGGACCTTCGCGGAAACAGTCGCGAAGGGAGCAGTAACCAACGGGGGATGAACACATGCCGGAGAACACTCATCGAATGGTGACCGACGTCCCGCATGCCAAGGTGCGGGCCGTCACCGAGCGCGTCGTCCAGGAACTCACGCTCGCCGCCGACAAGGTCGCCGCCCACTACGCGGAACCCGCCAAGTACCCGCTGCCCGCGGACAGGACGGCCGCCGAGCACCTCGTCGCGCGGCGCTTCGACAGCCTCACCGACGAAAGGAAGAAGAAGGCGGCGGCCACGGTCCTCGCCGACCTCAAGACCGGTGCCGTACGGACCCGGCGGCTCGGTGACCTGGCCCGCGTCGACCTACGCTCGCCCGCCTCGGTGGACACGCAGGTCAAGCGCCTCGGCTTTCCCGAGCGGCTGAAGTTCCCGGCCGACGAACTCAGGAAGCCGCCGACTTCTCTCCTCCCCGAGGAGTCGGCCCCGCAGGGCCTGGCCGCCGTACCGGCCGCCCTGCACAAACTCGAACTGCGCATCCACAAAGTGAAATGCGTGGACGAGACGTCCGAGTGGGGATCCGACGAGATCCATCTCGCCGGGACCAGCGTGGACGAGAGCGGCGACACCCTGAAGATCGGCCAGTTCAAGGTCCGCAGCTTCGACGACGGCGACGTCAAGGTGTACGACCCGCCGCGCCGCTTCCACTGGTTCGGCCTCGACGAGGGCACCAAGTACCCGAAGTCGTACTTCGTCACGCTGGTGCTCGCCGAGGTCGACTGGGGCGGCCTCGCCGACTACGTGGGCGCACTGCTCGACCTCATCAAGAAGAAGGTCACCGCCTACCTCGCCGCGGCCATCGGGGGCGCGATCGGCGCCTCCGGCGGACCCGTCGGCATCCTCATCGGGATGGCCGTCGGCGCGGCCGTCGGCTGGGTCTTCGACCGGCTCAAGGGCCTCTTCGGCGACGAGGTCTTCAAGCCCGTCACCGTCAACGCGGTCATCCCCTCCCTCACCGGCCGCTGGTCCGGCCGCCCCTTCACGGCCCCGGCGGTCGCCGACTACCGCGGCCACGGCGGCCACTACCAACTGACGTACGACTGGCGCATGTACGACTGAGCGAGCGGCGCAGCCGTACGGCTGGAGCCAACCTCCGGGGGAAACAGGGGGATGCGGGGGCCGGAGGGCCGCCACCCGTCAACGGCACAGACGGGAGGCGGCCTTCCGCTGCAGCGCCCCGTCAGAAGCGCGGGGATCTGCTTTCGGGCGCGCGCCGAACCGCAGTCTTTTAGGCGCGCGCCGAGCCGCTGTCTTTGGGCGCGCGCCGAGCCGCTGTCTTTCAGGGGCGCGCCGAGCCGCAGTCTTTTAGGGGCGCGGGGAACTGCGCGACCAGCCCCCACCGTCCCGCACTCGACAACCCAACCCCCATCTACATCTACGTATCGCACTCCAGAACAGTCCGACAAAGCCCACACCGCGCCCGAACCCGCCCCCGGACCGGCACCCGAATCCGCTGATGACACGTCGGACAGGGAAACGACACCCGCAACGACCCACGCCCCTCCGGCGTGAACGCGTACGGCACGTCGGCCGGCCCGGCCGCCACGACGGCGTCGTCCTGCGCGTGACGCCGGTCCTTCGCGTAACGCCGCCGCCCCGCCCACCCCGCCGCGGTGAGCGGCGGCTGCCGCTCGTCGTGACGGGCCCGCGTCATGCCCTTCGTGTACGCGGTGTACGCCTGCGGACTGGTGAACCAGGTCGCCGGGTCCTCATCGAAGACCAGCGACCGCTTCGCCAGCACGTACCCGAACTCCTCCGGCGTCAGATAGCCCAGCTTCTGCGAGGACGCCGCGTCCTCCCGGTACGCGTCGAGCAGCAGCCAGCCCGCGCCGAGATACGTCGTCGCCGTGTCCGTGAGGATCTCGTTGTCGCGCGTGCCGGGGAACGACAGGTCAAGGCGGTGCAGATAGACGTGCATCACCTCGTGCGCGAGCGCCGCGCCGATGTCCCTGCGGTGGGTGCGGAACCGGTCGTTCAGCTCGATGAAGTACTCGGGGCCCGCCGCGAGCTCGACGTTCGCCGCGTGCTCCATCTCGCGGAAGCTCACGATCATGCGGGCATCCGGGAGGCGGAAGTGCCGCACCAGCTCGCGGGCGACCCGCTGGGCGCCCAGATGGAGATCGTCCGTGTCGCAGAACGCCACGTCGGCGGGGGCCACGCTGGTGTCGAAGGTGTGGATGGTGTCGTACGAGAGCCGTTTGTACAGCGCGGTGATCGCCGCCCGCACCGTGTCCAGATGCGGGTAGCCGTGCTCGACCGGACCACCGTTCGTCACGTCCGTACCCCCAGAGAGGCCCTGAACCCCCATTCCACTTTAAGGGGACGCGAGCGGATTCTCCCGGGTTGGGTTGTCCGGTGGGGGAGTGAGATCCGTCCTTGCCGCCCATGCGTCATGATCCTCATACTTCTGTGCGCTCTTCTGCGCACCCAACCCCCCACGAAAGGGATCATGTTGACAAACAGGGCAGTCAGTCTCCTCAAGAGATCCGCCTTCAAGCGGGCCGCGGCGATCGGTGCCGTCGCTCTCGCGACCGCCAGCCTCCAGCCCGTCGCCGCGCACGCGGCGCCCGTGCCGGTCGTCGGCGGTACGCCCGCGGCGCAGAACGAGTTCCCGTTCATGGTCAGTCTGTCCATGGGCTGCGGCGGTGCCCTCTACAAGAAGGACGTCGTACTGACCGCCGCGCACTGCGTGGACGGCTCGGGCAACACCACCCGGATCACCGCCACGGCCGGGGTCACCGACCTCAACGCCTCCGGCGCGATCAAGGTCAAGTCCACCAAGGTCCTCCAGGCCCCGGGCTACAACGGCAGCGGCAAGGACTGGGCGCTCATCAAGCTCGCCCGGCCCATCAACCTGCCCACGCTGAAGCTCGCGACGAACACCCGCTACAACAGGGGCACGTTCACCATCGCCGGGTGGGGCGACACCTCGGAGAACGCGGGCACCGGTTCCACGCAGCTCCTCAAGGCCAAGGTGCCGTTCGTCGCCGACCGCCAGTGCAAGCGCCACTACGGCAGCCGGCTCATCGCCGCGCAGGAGATCTGCGCCGGGGTTCCGCGCGGCGGGGTCGACACCTGCCAGGGCGACTCAGGCGGGCCCATGTTCCGCAAGGACGACAGCGGGAAGTGGCTCCAGGTCGGGATCGTCAGCTGGGGCGACGGGTGCGCCCGGCCGCTCGTGCCGGGGGTGTACACCGAGGTCTCGACGTTCTCGGCGGCGATAGCCCGGGCCGCGGCGACGCTTTAGTCCCGGACTTTCGCAACGGCTCGTTGGTTCGTCCGGCGGGCCGTTTCGGCTTGTCGGGCGTCACCCGATCCCTCCCGGCATTCCATCCCGGCATTCCATACGGCGAACCGTGGAAGACGTGCACCAAGGCGAACAGCAATGAATTCGCAACGCGCGCGTCAAAACGTGGCTTCCGTCCGCGACGGCAATGCAAGACTGCGCGCAAGAACCGTGTGCAGGCAAGGGAAGGCAACAATGGAAATCAGTCGTCGTCGATTTTCCGCGCTGGGCGCGGGAGTCGCAGCAACCACGCTTTCCGGGGCCCCGGCGGCCCGGGCGGCAACCTCTTCGGGCAAGCACGCGGTGCGCAATGTCGTACTCGTTCACGGCGCCTACGCGGACGGCTCCTCCTGGGCGAAGGTCATCCCGCTGCTGCAGGAGGCGGGAATGAACGTCACCGCGGTGCAGAACCCGCTCACCTCGCTCGCCGACGACGTCGCCGCCACGAACTTCGCCCTGGCCCGGCAGGACGGGCCCACGCTCCTGGTCGCGCACTCCTACGGAGGCACGGTCATCTCCGAGGCAGGGCTCGCCCCGAACGTCACCGGGCTCGTCTACGTCGCCGCCCGCGCCCCGGAGGCCGGCGAGGACTTCGCCGCGCTCTCCGCCAGGTTCCCCACCCCTCCGGTCACCCCCGGGATCATCACCTCGGGCGGCTTCAAGTGGATCGGCCGGTCGGCTTTCCTGAGGGACTTCGCCAACGGCGTGCCCAGGAAAGAGGCCCTCGTTCTCTACGCGGCCCAGGGTCTGCTCTCGACCGCTCCGCCCACCACGAGCGTCGCCGCCTGGCACGAGAGGCCTTCGTGGTACGCGGTGTCGAAGAACGACCGCACCATCAATCCCGACCTTGAGCGTTTCATGGCTCACCGTATGAATGCCACGACCATCGAGGTCGACTCCGGCCATCTGTCGCTCGTGACGCACCCGAAAGCCATCGCCAGGCTCATTCTGCGAGCCGCGGCAAATAGCTGACCCCTGGTCGGTCAAATCCGCGTACAGGATTTCAATCCGCGTACACGACAAGACCGTCACACCTGGGCGAGAAAAGGAGCGGCCGCGGACGCCTCCTCGAACTCCAGCAGCCATACCTCGTTGGCACCCTCCCGCAGGACCGGTCCGGGGACGTACAGGGACCGTTGCGGGCCGACGGACCAGTAGCGGCCCAGGTTGAAGCCGTTGATCCACGCGAACCCCCTTGTCCAGCCGGGGAGTTCGAGACGGGCGTCCCCCGCGCCGCATACCGTGACCGTGCCGCGGTACAGGCCGGGGGCGCCGGAATCGGGGAGCGGCCGGAACGGCACCGGCTCCACACCGGTGTCGAACGCGTCAAGGCGCAGCGCCCGCGCCCGCACCCCGTGCAGATACTGCCGTTCGTGCAGTACGCCGCCGGTGATGCCCTTCGTCTCCCCGGTGCGCGGGCCGTAGTTGACCCGGCCCAGCGACTCCACCCACAGGTCCACGCGCGCGGGACCGGCGACCGGCTCCTTGAGCCGCGGCTCCTCCTCGGTGAGCACCCCGGCCGGCTCCCCGTCGACGTACACCGTCGCCAGATCCCGCAGACCCCGCACGGTCAGCGGGTACGGGCGGCGCGGTCCCGGAACGTCGACCGTGTAGCGGACCAGCCCCCGGTCGACGTCCATCTCTTCGAAGGCCGGCGGCACGGGCCCCTCGGTCTCGGGCCCGCCGAGCGCGTCGAGCACGGCGGACAGGGACGCCCATCCGGTCAGGTCCACGGCGGCCGGGGAGCCCAACGGGGCCGGTGCGGACGGCAGTTCGGGCAGCGGGCCGTCCGTGTACGCGGCGAGGAGTGACCGGAACCGCCAGAACTTCTCCGTGGGGCGCCCGTACTCGTCGATCGGCGCGTCATAGTCGTACGACGTCACGTCCGGCTCCAGCACCCCGTCGTGCAGCGCGCCGCCGCCCCGGTTGGCGCCCGCCCAGCCCGCGAAGTTCGTGCCGCCGTGCGCCATGTAGAGATTGACCGAGGCCCCGCACTCCAGGATCTCCCGCAGCGCGTCGGCGGCGTCACCGGGATCGCGTACGACGTGCTCGGCGCCCCAGTGGTCGAACCAGCCGCACCAGAACTCCATGCACATCAGCGGACCCGTCGGCCGGTGCCGGCGCAGCGTCTCGAAGGCCACGCGCCCGTCCGACCCGAAATTCGCGGTCGCCAGCACGCCCGGCAGGGAGCCGCCGGTGAGCATGTGGTCCTCGGGACCGTCCGACGTGAACAGCGGCACGGTCACGCCCCCCTCACGCAGAAGGCCGGCGAGCCGGCGCAAATACACCTGGTCCGAGCCGTAACTCCCGTACTCGTTCTCCACCTGCACCATCAGCACCGGACCCCCGCGGTCGATCTGGCGAGGCACGATCTCGTGCAGCAGGTGGGCGAACCAGCGCTCCACATGACCCAGGAACCGTTCGTCACGGGTGCGCACACGGGCCCCCGCCTCACCGGTCAGCCAGTGCGGCAGCCCGCCGTTCTCCCACTCGGCGCAGATGTACGGACCCGGCCGTACGATCGCCCGCAGCCCGGCCCGCTGGGCGGCGTCCAGGAAACGGCCGAGCGCCCGGACGTTCCGGAAGGAGCCCGGCCGCGGCTCGTGCAGATTCCACGGGACGTACGTCTCCACACAGTTGAGGCCCATCGCCCGCAGCATCGCCAGCCGGTGACCCCACTGCCCCTCGTGCACCCGGAAGTAGTGCAGCGCCCCCGACAACAGCCGCACCGGCCGCCCGTCCAGCAGAAAATCGGTGTCCCCCACCGTGAACTCGGTCATGAGCACCACCCTGACCCCTGGCGGCGACCCGGTCCATGGACAAAGATCAGCGGTGATTGGACGCAGCCGACACAGGCGACACAGTCGACGGAGCACGGGACGGGCCTACCGGCCAGGTGGGAGGACAGCCGATGTACCACACCTGGATGCGGTTCTTCAGCCCCGGACCCGCCCACCACAAGCTCGGCCTCGTCTGCCTCGGCGTCGGCCTCCAGTACGGGGCACTGCCCACCGTCGGACCCCGCACCCTCGACCACCACGTCGCCGTCGTGGTCAGCGCGGGACACGGCTGGTTCCGTACCGTCGACGGGCGGTGCACCGCCGTCACCGCTCCCGCCCTGCTCTGGCTCACCCCCGGCGTACCCCACCACTACGCACCCGACCCCGAGACCGGCTGGGACGAGGCCTTCGTCGACTTCACCGGACCCACCGCCGACACGTACACCGAACTCGGCTACATCGAACCCGCCCGGCCCGTCGTCCCCCTCTCCGACGCGGGCCCGGCCCGCACCACCGTCGCCCGCATCGCCCGCGCCGCCCGCCTCGGCAACCCCCTCCTGGAGGTCGAGACCAGCGCCGCCGTCCACGAACTCCTCGTCACCCTGCGCCGCGCCCGCGCCGACACCGCCCCCGACGGCGAACAGGTCCTCCAGGCCCTCGCCCGCGACGCGTTCAAGCCGCTCTCCGTCGCCGACCACGCCGCCCGCCACGGCATGACCCCCGCCGAACTGCGCACCGCCGTGCGCCGCGGCGCCGGCTGCAGCCCCAAGGACTACCTCCTCGGCATCCGCCTCGGCCGCGCCAAGGAACTCCTCGCCGCCACCGAACTCCCCGTCGCCGCCGTGGCCAGACGCGTCGGCTACGACGACCCGGCCTACTTCTCCCGCCTGTTCACCCGCCGCGTCGGCACCGCACCCGTGCGCTTCCGGGAACAACAGGGGCGTACGGTCCCCGGCGGCTGGAGCAACCAGGTCCCCGACCCCGACGATCCGCCGATGCTCCGCTCCCCGGGAACACGATGACCGGGACCCGGCCGGGGCAGGACGGCCGGCACTCTTCGGGAGCACGCTGCTCGAACGGCCGCGCACCACCCGCGGCACGCCACGTAAAGTTGCCCACCATGACCACCAGCAACACCGGAAACGCGGGCGGCGTCGACCCGGCCGTCCGCGCCGAACTCGCCCGGCTGCGCGAGAGCATCGACAACATCGACGCCGCCGTCGTCCACATGCTCGCCGAACGCTTCAAGTGCACCCAGCAGGTCGGCCACCTCAAGGCCGCCCACCAGCTGCCGCCCGCCGACCCCTCCCGCGAGGCCCAGCAGATCGCCCGGCTGCGCAGCCTCGCCGAGAACGCCAGACTCGACCCGGCGTTCGCGGAGAAGCTCCTCAACTTCATCATCGCCGAGGTCATCCGCCACCACGAGAGCATCGCGGACAGCGCGGGCGGCGCAGGCGGCGCGGACAAGTTGTAGGTCCGCCCTCTCGGCGTGCGCGCCGAAATGAGGCATCCTGCGCTGAGCACTCCTTGTCAGTACACGAGTACTCCCTGTCGGCCGGTTCGGACATAAGCTTGTCGTCCAAGCGAGGGGACTTCGCTCCATGCCGCCGGATGCCAAGATCCTCATAGTCGACGACCATGAGGAAACGCTCTACGCCCTGGAAAGCGCCCTGGCCCCGCTCGGCTACCACCTGACGCGGGCGACCAGCGGCGACGACGCGCTCAAGGAAGTCCTGCGCGGCCACGTCGGCCTGCTCCTCCTCGACGTACGCATGCCCGGCGTCAGCGGCCTCGACGTGGTCCGCTACATGCGGGGCGTGGAACAGACCCAGCTCATCCCGATCATCCTGGTCACCGGCTTCGGCCCCGACGCCGAACTCACCGCCACCGCCTACCGCCTGGGCGTCGCCGACCTCGTCATGAAACCCATAGACCCCTGGGCCCTGCGCACCAAGGTCCGCTACCTGTACGACGCCCACCAGCGCTACCGGTCCCTGGAACGCGAAGTACGCGAACTGCGCGCCCTGGTGAAGGAACAGCCGAGGGCCGGGCGCTACGTGGGCCCGGGGACGTAACCCCGACCGGCCCGAGGGGACGACGTAACCCCGACAGGCCGCAGGGGGCGCAACCCCGCCCGGACCAGGACACCCCTGTGCCGGATCACGCCCATCAGGCAGCATGGCACCCATGTCCGTACTGACGCGCGACGAAGCGCAGACCCGTGCCAAGCTCCTCGACGTCCACCGCTACCAGATCGAACTCGACCTGACGCGCGGCGACGAGATCTTCGACTCCCGTACCGTCATCCGCTTCACCACCCGCGCGGACGGGGACACCTTCGTCGAGCTCAAGCCCGCCGAACTGCGCTCCGTCACCCTCGACGGCCACCTCCTCGACCCGGACACCCTCTCCCTGGACGAGAACCGGCTGCCGCTCAAGGACCTCACGGCCGGCGAGCACGAACTGCGCATCGACACCACCATGCGCTACTCCCGCACCGGCGAGGGCATGCACCGCTTCACCGACCCCACCGACGGCGAGACATACGTCTACACCCAGCTGTTCATGGACGACGTGCAGCGCGTCTTCGCGGCCTTCGACCAGCCCGACCTCAAGGCCGTCTTCGAACTGACCGTGACGGCCCCCGAAGGCTGGACCGTACTCGCCAACGGCATCACCGAGCGCCAGGACGACGGCCGTTGGCGGGCCGCCGCCACCCCGCTCATCTCCACCTACCTCGTCGCCGTCGCCGCCGGACCCTGGCACTCCGTACGCACCGAACACCGCGGCCTGCCCTTCGGCATCCACTGCCGCCGCTCGCTCGCACCCCACCTCGACACCGACGCCGACGAGATCCTCGACATCACCCGCGCCTGCTTCGACCGCTACCACGAGAAGTTCGAGGAGCCCTACCCCTTCGACTCCTACGACCAGGCGTTCGTCCCCGAGTTCAACGCCGGCGCCATGGAGAACCCCGGACTCGTCACCTTCCGCGACGAGTTCGTCTACCGCTCCGCCGTCACCGACACCGAACGCCAGACCCGCGCCATGGTCATCGCCCACGAGATGGCCCACATGTGGTTCGGCGACCTCGTCACCCTGCGCTGGTGGGACGACATCTGGCTGAACGAGTCCTTCGCCGAGTACATGGGCTACCAGACCCTCACCGAAGCCACCCGCTTCACCGACACCTGGACCGACTTCGGCATCGTCCGCAAGGCCTGGGGCTACGACGCCGACCAGCGCCCCTCCACCCACCCCGTCGCCCCCGACCCCGAGGCCGTCCCCGACACCGCCTCCGCGATGCTCAACTTCGACGGCATCTCCTACGCCAAGGGCGCCTCCGCACTACGCCAACTCGTCGCCTGGCTCGGCGAGAAGGACTTCCTCGCCGGCATCAACACCCACTTCGCCCGCCACAGGTTCGCCAACGCCACCCTCGCCGACTTCATCGAATCCCTCGCCGCGGCCACCGAACGCGACGTCCACGCCTGGGCCGACTCCTGGCTGCGCACCACCGGCGTCGACACCCTCACCGCGTCCGTCACCGACCGGCCGGGGGAGTGGACCCTCACCCTCGACCGCGCGGGCAGCCGGCCCCACCGCGTCACCGTCGGCGTCTACGACCGCGACCTCAACGACAGCCGCGCACTCCTCCTGCGCGAACGCTACGAGACGGACGTCCCGCAACAGCCCGCCCCCGAACCCCGCCCCGGCGCCCGCCCCGCCCTCGTCGTCCCCAACGACCTCGACCTCACCTACGCCAAGATCCGCCTCGACGAGGTGTCCTCCGAAACCGCCCTGCGCGGCATCTCCGAGGTCCCCGACGCCCTCACCCGCGCCGTCCTGTGGAACACCCTGCGCGACATGGTCCGCGACGGAGACCTCGCCCCCGCCGCCTACCTGGAGACCGCCCGCGCCCACCTCCCCGAGGAGACCGACCTCGCCGTCGTCCAGGGCGTCCTCACCTTCGCCGCCGCCCAGGTCGCCAACCGCTACCTGCCCGCCCACGAACGGCCCGCCGCCCTCGCCACCCTCACCTCGCTCTGCCGCGACCTCCTCCGCCGCACCGAGGACGGCGACCACCCCGGCCTGCGCCTCATCGCCGTACGCCACCTCATCGACGTCGCCGCCCAGCCCGACACCATCAGCGCCTGGTTCTCCGAAGGCACCGTCCCCGGCGGCCCCGAACTCGACCCCGAACTGCGCTGGCGCATCCTCGGCCGCCTCGCCGTCCTCGGCGCCATCGACGACGCCGTCATCGACACCGAACTCGTCCAGGACCCCAGCGCCACCGGCCAGGAAGGCGCCGCCCGCTGCCGCGCCGCCCTCCCCGACCCGGTCGCCAAACGCGCCGCCTGGGACGCGATGTTCACCACCGACGACCTCTCCAACTACCTCTTCACCGCCACCGCCCAGGGCTTCTGGCAACCCGAACAGACCGACCTCGTACGCCAGTACGTCGACCTCTACTGGAACGACGCCGTAGCCGTGGCCGCCCGCCGCGGCCCCGCCATCGCCGAGGCAGCCGGCCGCTGGGCCTTCCCGGCCTACGCCATCACCCCCGAAACCCTCCAAGCAGGCGAACAATGCCTGACAGACTCCACCCCCACCCCAGCCCTCCGCCGCAAACTCACAGACCAACTGGACGACCTGGCAAGGGCGTTGCGAGTACGAGAGGCATAGGGAACGGATCGGCAGGCCCACGCCCCTTGCAGTCCAGGCAGTCCAGGGGCGCGGGCAACTGCCTGCTTTTGGTCTTTAAGGGGCGCGGGGAACTGCGCGAGCAACCCAACTCAACCCGCACGTTGCCCACCGGCCCAAGCCCCGCAGGGGAGGCGCGGAGCGCCAAGACCCCCGGTGTGGAGCGCCATACCCCTTTCGAGTGCTGATCACCGCACTCTCCGCGCACGCACCCCCAAACACAGACACGCTGGAAGTCCCCGCCCGCGCCCCGGAGGACGACCATGAGCCCGCTCGCATCAGGCCCCCAAGGCCCAGACACCCTGCGACCGCTGCTCACCACCGTGCTCGACGCACTGAAAGCCGGCGCAGCCACCCGAGACGGCCCCCTTCCCGCTGGCGGCCCCACCGAGGTTGCCGCCCGCCTCCGCGAGGCCCTCGGCGACCCCCTCCCGAACCACGGCGACGAAGACGCCCTCCGCACCCTCGTCCAAGCCCTCGCGGCAGGCGCAGCCGACCCCGCGGACCCCCTCTGCACGGCCCACCTCCACTGCCCACCCCTCGCCGTCGCCACCGCCGCGGACCTCGCCGCCTCCGTCCTCAACCCCTCCCTCGACTCCTGGGACCAGGCCCCGGCCGCCTCGGAACTCGAAGCCCTCGTCAGCAGGGCTCTCGCCGCCGAGGTCTACACAGAGGGTCACGCGAAGGCAGGACAAACCAGGACAGACAGTGACAGTAACGCCCTCGTCACCACAGGCGGCACCGAGTCCAACCAACTCGCCCTACTCCTCGCCCGCGAACAGCACGGCCACACCCAGCTCGTCTGCGCCGAGAACGCCCACCACTCCCTCCGCCGCGCCACCTGGCTCCTCGGCCTCCCCGAACCCGTCACCGTGCCCGCCCCCGCAGGCACCATGGACCCCGCCGCACTCGGCGAAGCCCTGACCGCGCTCCAGGGCCCCCGCGGCTCCCTCCTGGTCGCCGCCACCGCGGGCACCACCGACGCCGGCCTCATCGACCCACTCCCCGACATCGCCACCCTCTGCGAAACCCACGGCGCCCGCCTCCACATCGACGCCGCCTACGGCGGAGGCCTCCTCTTCAGCGACCGCCACCGCCCCAAACTCGACGGCCTCGCCCGCGCCCACACCGTCACCCTCGACCTGCACAAACTCGGCTGGCAGCCCATCGCCGCAGGCCTCCTCGCCGTACGCGACAGGCACGACCTCGCCCCGCTCGCCCACCACGCCGACTACCTCAACGCCGACGACGACACCGAAGCAGGCCTGCCCGACCTCCTCGGCCGCTCCCTGCGCACCACCCGACGACCCGACATCCTCAAGATCGCCGTCACCCTCAAAACCCTCGGCCGCACCGGACTCGGTGAACTCGTCGACCGGGTCTGCGAACAAGCCGCCCAGTTCGCCGAACTCATCCACCGGCACCCCCGCTTCGAACTCCACGACCGGCCCACCATCAGCACCGTCCTGTTCCGGCCCACCCACGCCACCGACGACACCGTGGCCGCCGTACGCCGCACCCTCCTCACCGAAGGCCGAGCCGTCCTCGGCCGCGCCCGCCTCGACGACCGCCTCTGGCTCAAAGCCACCCTGCTCAACCCGCACACCGGAGCCGACGACCTGGCCGCGCTCCTGAAACTGGTGGAAGGACACACCCCGCGATGACGCCCCCCACGTCCCCGACACCCCCCACGCACCCCAAACACCCCGTACACCACGAGCCCGAAGCCCCCCGCGACCTCGTCGGCATCGGCATCGGCCCCAACAACCTCTCCCTCGCCGCCCTCGCCCACCCCCTGGCCGAACTCGACACCGCCTTCTACGAACAGCGCCCCGCCTTCGACTGGCACCCCGGTCTCCTCATCGAAGGCACCACCCTCCAAGTCCCCTTCATCGCCGACCTGGTGACCCTCGCCGACCCCGCGAGCCCCTGGACCTTCCTCAACTACCTGAAAGCCCGCGAACGCCTCTTCCCCTTCTACTTCGCCGAACGACTCCACATCCACCGCGCCGAATACGCCGCCTACTGCCGCTGGGTCAGCGACAGCCTCCCCGGACTCCACTTCGGCCACCAGGTCGACGCCGTCCGCTGGAACCCCGAACGCGACGTCTTCGAAGTCGACTTCACCCAACTCGACAGCGACGGCGAAGCCGAAGCACTCGGCCGCACCTACACCAAGAACATCGCCCTCGGCATCGGCACCGCCCCCTACATCCCCGAACCGCTCCGCCCCCTCGTCGAAGCCCCGGGCGTGCCCGTCATCCACGCCGCGGACTACCTCGAACACCGCGAACGCTTCCTCACCGCCGAACACATCACCGTCATCGGCTCAGGACAGTCGGGCGCCGAAGTCTTCCTCGACCTCCTCAGAAACCGCCCAGCAGGACGCGAAAAAATCCACTGGCTCGCCCGCACCGAGGCCTTCGCACCCATGGAGTACTCAAAACTCGGGCTCGAACACTTCACACCCGACTACACGCGCTACTTCCACGCCCTGCCCGAACCCGTACGCGACCGGCTCGTCCCCGCCCAATGGCAACTCCACAAAGGCATCGACGCCGACACCATCGCCGCCATCCACGACGAGCTCTACCGCCGCACCCTGGACGGCGGCTGGCCCGACACCGTCCTCACCCCCGGCGTCCACGTCCGCACCGCGGGCCGCATCGCCACCACCAAGGTCGAACTCCACCTGGAACACGCCCAACAGGCCGGCCGCTCCCGCATCACCACCGACGCCGTCGTCCTCGCCACCGGCTACCGCGAACGCCCCCTCGGCCGAATCCTCGCCGGGCTCGACCCCTACATGCGCCGCGACGCCTCCGAACGCCCCCGCATCGACGACCGACACCGCCTCGTCCTCGACCCCTCCGTCACCGGAGCCGTCTACGTCCAGAACGGCGAACGCCACACCCACGGCGTCGGCGCCCCCGACCTCGGCCTCACCGCCTGGCGCAGCGCGAGCATCCTCAACTCCCTGACAGACAAAGACCCCTACCCACTGCCGAGCCGAACAGCCTTCACGACCTTCGGACTCACCCAGCAGCCCCAGATCCCACCCGCCAGGCAGCAGCCAAGGATGCTCACACCACTCGCCGACTAGAAGACCGGCGTCCCCTCACGCGTCAGCTTCCAGTCCACCGACGCGAACTCCTTCGGGTCCAGCGAACCCTTCGCCGTCACCCACTCCGCGATCCGCGTACGGATCTCCGTCGACTCCGCCCACAGCTCCTTCGCCGACGCCACATGCGGGAACGCCCCACCACCATTGGCCCGGTAGTTGTTCACCGCGAACACGAACTGCTGCGCGTCGTCCAACGCCACACCGTTGTACGAGAGGTTCCTGATCCGCGAACCCGCCGCCTGAGCGATGTCGATGTCGTACGTCAGACCCGACACATAGTCGTAGTTGTAGTCCGGCCGGTTGCCCGCGTTCGTCAGCTTCTCCACGTCGACCGCGGCACCGACCGCCGTCTGCACGAAATACTGCGCCGAGAACTCCAGGTACGCCCGCACCTGCGCACCCGTCATCAACTTCGCAACCAGCGTGTTGTCGTACACATACAGACTCGACAGATCCCGGATCGTCACATCCCCGGCCGGGATCTCCGACGTACGCGAGAACGGCGACGCCTGCGACAACACCGGCAACGACGCGTACTCCGTCCCCGCCAACGCCGCCTTGACCACGTCCTCCTGGACCTTCGTGATCAAGTCGATGATCGGAGCGTCCTTGTACCGCGCCTCGACCGTCGTCAACGCCTGAGTCGCCGTCCCGACCACCTGGTTGACGTACGCCACGACCACGTCGTGCTCGTCCTTCAACAGCCTCGTGATCCTCGGGTCGTCGGCCACCGAGTTCGAATTGCGGACCGACGCCGAGACCGACTCGACCGACCAACGCCCCTTCTCGAAGACCAACTCGAAGTCGAACAGCGACAACCGCTCCGCATACGCCAACGGCTCCGACAGAACGACCGTCCTCCCCGTCTTCGTGTTGGTGACCTTCAGCTCCGGAATCTCCACATGCGCGTGCCCGACCAGAATCGCGTCGATCCCCGGCACCTGCTGCGCCACCAACCCCGCCGAGTTCTCCACGTACGGCAACTGATCACCGTACGAGGACGTGCCCGACGAACCCGAGTGCGCCGACACGACCACCACGTCCGCACCCATCGACCGCAGCTTCGGCACCCACTTCGCCGCCTGCTCCTCAAGACCCGGGAACGTCAACTTCCCCTGCACATAAGCCTTGTCCCAGATCGCGATACCCGGGTTCGTCAGACCCAGCACCGCCACCTTCACCGGCGGAGCGCCCTTCACACGGAACGTCTTCATGAAGTACGGAGGAAAGGCCGGCTTCAGCGTCTTCGCGTCCAGCGCGTTCGCACCCAACAGTGGGAAACGGCACTGCGACTCGAACTTCCGCAGCGTCTCGATTCCGTAGTTGAACTCATGGTTGCCGAGCGCCACCGCGTCATAACCGATCGCGTTCATCGCCTGCGCCATCGGATGCACCGGACCACCCTTGGCGGTGATCGGGTCCACCTTCGCGTAGTAGTACGTCAAAGGCGTGCCCTGAATGGTGTCACCGGCGTCCAGCAACAACGTGTTGCGCCGGCCCTTCTCCTTGCGGACCGCGTTCACCAGCGTCGAGATCCGCGCCAGACCCTGCGCATTGCCCGCCGCGTCCTTGTACTCCGCGTCCTTGAAGTAGTCCCAGTTGAAGACGTGGCCGTGCAGATCGGTCGTACCCATCACCGTCAGCGAGTACCGCTTCGGCTTCCTGCCACCCTTTGCCACCGCAGCCTCCGCCGCCTGAGCGCTCGGCGCCACGACCGCACCGGCCAGGGCGACACCCGCGCCGGTCACGGCGGACTTCTTCAGGAACTTCCGACGGTTCAACGCCATGACGGGCCACTCCTAGGGAAACGGTCGACAACACACGCAGATACGCGCGTAGATTCTGACCCGGACATGACGCACGGCAACAGCCCCCGCAGGTTTCGATCTGATGACCGACAAGCCCCGGAAACGGGCCGCCGGTGACAGAGTGGGACGTATGACCTCACCCTCCGAAAGCCCCGAGGAAACCCGCTCCGCAGTCCCCTACGGCACACCCGACGCACCCCGAATCGCAGTCCGCGGCGAAGCCCACCTCGAAGTCGACCCCGAGATCGCCCGCATCGGCATCACCGTCAGCGCCCGCGGCACCGACCGCCGCGACGCCCTCACCGACCTCACCCGCCGCAACACCACCGCCCTCGACCTCGTCAAAACCTACGGCGACGCCGTCGAAAAACTGGAGACCGGCGCCTTCTCCATCACCCCCGAACTCACCAAACACGGCCGCGGCGAACGCATCCGCGCCTACCACGGCCGCGTCCACATCACCGCCGAACTCACCGACTTCACCGCCCTCGGCGAACTCACCACCCGCCTCGCCGACCTCGACCTCACCCGCGTCGACGGCCCCTGGTGGGCCCTGCGCCCCGACTCACCCGCCCACCGCCAGGCCAGGCAACAGGCAGTACGCGAAGCCGTCCAACGAGCCCGCGAATACGCCGAAGCCCTCGGCACCACACTCGCCGCCCTCGTGGAACTCGCCGACATCGGCGCCGAGAACGCCCACCCCTACGGCATGGAAGCCCAGACCGCCCGATCCATGCGCACCATGGCATTCGACGCGGCCGCCCCCGAAGGAGCCCCCGCCCTCGACCTCGAACCCGAACGACAGCATGTCTACGCACAGGTCAACGCCCGCTTCACAATGTCACCGCCGGTGCTCTGAACGCCCTCCGAAATGCTCATCGGAGCGGCCCCCTGCACAATTCAACCCTTGTCAACAACCCTTCACGCAAAGGTTGTTGAGTAGTCATGCCCGACCAATTCCCTACCCGCTGGTAAGGCCTAGGCTCGAACCATGCGCCGAGCAAAAATCGTCTGTACATTGGGCCCCGCCACCGACTCGTACGACCAGATCAAGGCACTGGTCGAAGCCGGAATGGACGTAGCCCGCTTCAACCTCAGCCACGGCAGCCATGCCGACCACGAGGAGCGCTACCAGCGCGTGCGAAAGGCCTCCGACGAGACCGGCCGCAGCGTCGGAATCCTCGCCGACCTTCAAGGCCCGAAGATCCGACTCGGCCGCTTCACCGAAGGCCCCGTACTCCTTGAACGCGGAGACACCTTCACCATCACAGTCGAAGAGGGCACAGAGGGTGACCGCCAGACCTGCGGAACCACCTACTCCGGCCTCGCCGCCGACGTCACCACCGGCGAACGCATCCTCGTCGACGACGGCAAGGTCTGCCTCGAAGTCACCTCCGTCGACGGACCCCGCGTCCACACCACCGTCATCGAAGGCGGCATGGTCTCCGACAACAAAGGACTCAACCTCCCCGGCGTCGCCGTCTCCGTCCCCGCCCTGTCGGAGAAGGACGAGGCCGACCTCCGCTGGGCCCTGCGCACCGGCTGCGACGTCATCGCCCTCTCCTTCGTCCGCAGCGGACGCGACATCGAGGACGTCCACCGCATCATGGACGAAGAAGGCCGACGCCTCCCCGTGATCGCCAAGGTCGAGAAACCCCAGGCCGTCGAGAACATCGACGACATCGTCGCCGCCTTCGACGGAATCATGGTCGCCCGAGGCGACCTCGGCGTCGAAATGCCCCTCGAACAAGTCCCGATCGTCCAGAAGCGCGCGGTCAAACTCGCCAAGCGCAACGCCAAGCCCGTCATCGTCGCCACCCAGATGCTCGACTCGATGATCGACAACTCCCGCCCGACCAGGGCCGAGGCGTCGGACGTCGCCAACGCCGTCATCGACGGCACGGACGCCGTGATGCTGTCCGGCGAGACGAGCGTCGGCAAGTACCCCATCGAAACGGTCCGCACGATGTCCCGCATCGTCGAGGCCGCCGAGGAGGACATCCTCGCGAAGGGCTTGCCGCCGCTGACCGACCGGAACAAGCCCCGCACACAGGGCGGCGCGGTCGCCCGGGCCGCCGCCGAAATGGGCGACTTCCTGGGCGCGAAGTACCTGGTCGCCTTCACCCAGTCCGGCGACACGGTCCGCCGCCTGTCCCGCTACCGCTCCCCGATCCCCCTCCTCGCCTTCACCCCGGACGCGGCCACCCGCTCCCAGCTCAACCTGACCTGGGGCGTCGAGACCTTCCTCGGCCCGCACGTCGACTCCACCGACGCGATGGTCAACCAGGTCGACGAGCTGCTCCTGAAATACGGCCACTGCGAAAAGGGCGACATCGTCGTCATCACGGCCGGCTCCCCGCCCGGAGTCTCCGGCTCGACGAACCTGGTCCGCGTCCACCACATCGGCGAGGACGACAGCCCCAAGTAGGCCCAAGTGGGGGTGTGGGGTCAGTACTTGGGGCCCACGTGGGCGTCCATGAGGGCTACGGAGGCGCGGCGGGCGACGGAGATGTTACGTGAGTTCGCTTGCCTCCAGTCGACGCCGACTGCGTCGAGGGTGTCGGTGTAGAGCTGCCTGATGTCCGCCGAGAGGTTGGTGAAGAAGTAGCGGGGATATTCGTAGCGCTTGCGTTCGCCTTTCACGAGGCGGGTGGCCCAGTTGGTGATACGGCAGCCGTCGGAGTGGACGAGGCCGCGGATGAACCCCCACGGGTGGGCGTCGACAATCTCCTGTTGCCAAGGTTCCAGCGCGATGGTGCGTTCATGTTTCTTGCCCGGGCCGTGCTGGGGGAAGAAGCAGGGCCAGTGCTTGCTGGTCGCGGTGACTGCTACACAGCCGTCCTTCCTCACGCGGAAGACGCTGTTGTCCGGGCGTGCGGAGCGAATTGCGGCTTCGCACGCGTCGATGAGTCCTGGCCAGGCGTTGTCGCACACGATGCGGAGGAAGTAGACGCCTCTACGGTGGGCGTTGATGCAGCCATCGCCGAGATAGAGGCCCAACAGGTACGCGTACGCCGCAGGGTCCTCGGGTGGGCCCGGCGTCTCGTCACACCTTGGGCATGGGCGGCCGGTGCGCCCGACTGGCTCAATGCGTGTTTGCCAGGAGCGGATAGCGAACCGGGAGACCCTGAGTTCCTTGCTTACGGAGTTCAGGCTGCGCCCCTGAGCGACCAGAGCCAGAGCCCGCTTGCGTGTGCCCATGTCGTACATGCGCCCACTCTGCGAGGCTGATCGTCTCGACACGCAGCAAAAAGCGGATGTTCACGAGAACGTGGACATCCGCTTCTGGGTGGCGACCTTGGAATCTAAGGAAAAGTGCCCCGGGTGGGACTCGAACCCACACTGTATGCTGTTTGAGAGCATCGCCTGCTGCCGATTGGGCTACCGGGGCCCAGTAAATCGAAGGTTTCCCTCGACCCGCTGCCCGTCCACCATACCGCAGCTAGGTAGGCTCTTGGGAGCAGTATCTGCCCCGCAACGAGGAGCCCCCGTGACCGCCCCCGAGTCGCCCCAGCCCGTAGACGCGCCCGACGACGACAAGTCGCACGTGCCTCCGCTGACGACCCGTGTCGTCATCGCCGAGGACGAGGCGTTGATCCGTCTCGACCTCAAGGAGATGCTCGAAGAAGAGGGGTACACGGTCGTGGGCGAGGCCGGTGACGGTGAGCAGGCCGTCGAGCTCGCCCGGGAGCACCGCCCCGACCTCGTCATCCTCGATGTGAAGATGCCGAAGCTGGACGGCATCTCCGCGGCCGAGAAGATCGCCGAGGAGTCCATCGCCCCGGTGCTGATGCTGACCGCGTTCTCGCAGCGCGACCTCGTCGAGCGGGCGCGTGACGCTGGCGCGATGGCGTATCTCGTCAAGCCGTTCAGTAAGAGCGATGTCGTGCCGGCGATCGAGATGGCCGTCTCGCGCTTCACGGAGTTGAAGGCGCTGGAGAAGGAGATCGAGGATCTCACGACGCGTCTGGAGACCCGGAAGCTGGTCGATCGTGCGAAGTCGGTGCTGCAGACGGAGTACGGCCTGACGGAGCCGGCGGCGTTCCGTTGGATTCAGAAGACGTCGATGGATCGTCGTATGTCGATGCAGCAGGTCGCGGAGGCGGTTATTCAGGACGCGGACGAGAAGAAGGCCGCGAAGGGCTGAGCAGCGAGCGTACGTACGGCTGAGGCCCGCACCCCGTGTCATCGGGTGCGGGCCTCAGCCGTATACGAGTAGCCGCGCTGTGAAAGCCGGCTCAGTCCTCGCCGAGGTACGCCTTGCGGACCGACTCGTCGTGGAGGAGGTCCTGGCCGGATCCGGAGAGGACGATGCTGCCGACCTCCATGACGTGTCCCTGGTCGGCGAGCGAGAGTGCTGCCTGGGCGTTCTGCTCGACGAGCAGGATGGTGGTGCCCTGGGACTTGAGTTCGGAGATCGTGGCCATGATCTTCTGCATCATGATCGGCGAGAGGCCCATGGAGGGTTCGTCGAGCATGAGGAGCTTGGGCTGGGACATGAGGGCCCGGCCCATGGCGAGCATCTGCTGTTCGCCGCCGGAGAGGGTTCCCGCGGCCTGCTTCCTGCGTTCCCCGAGGATGGGGAAGAGGTCGTAGGCGCGCTGGATGTCCTTCTCGATGCCTGTCTTGTCGTTGCGCAGGAAGGCTCCGAGGCGGAGGTTGTCCTCGATGGTCATGCGGGGGAAGATGTGCCGCCCCTCGGGGGAGTGTGCGAGTCCGAGGGAGACGATCTGGTGGGCGGGGGTCTTCTTGAGTGATTTGCCCTGGAACTTGATCTGGCCGCCGACGGGCTTGAGGAGGCCGGAGAGGGTGCGCAGGGTGGTGGTTTTTCCGGCGCCGTTGGTGCCGATGAGGGTGACGACCTGGCCGGCGTCGACCTTGAAGGAGATGCCCTTGACGGCTTCGATCTTGCCGTAGGCGACTCGGAGGTCCTCGACTTCGAGCAGTGCGGTCATCGGTCGTTCTCCTTGCGGGGCGCGGCGTCCGTGGAGGCGTCGGCCTGTGCCTCGGCGGCTTCGACCTCGGCGACCTCCTCCTGGCCGGGTGCGTCTTCGAAGGGTTCGCCGAGGTAGGCGGCGATGACGCGTTCGTCGCCCTGGACGGTGGCGCTGTCGCCTTCGACGAGTTTTTCGCCCTGGACGAGGACGGCGACGCGGTCGCAGAGGTTGAAGATGAACCGCATGTCGTGCTCGATGACGAGGACGGCGATGCCCATGTCCCGGATGGCGAAGACGAGTTCTTCGGTGGCCCGGGTTTCTTGGGGGTTCATGCCGGCGGTGGGTTCGTCGAGGAGGAGCAGGCCGGGTTCGCTGGCGAGGGCGCGGGCGATTTCGAGCTTGCGCTGTTCGCCGTAGGGGAGGTTCCTCGCGAGGTGGTCGCGCTTGGCGGCGAGGCCGATGAACTCGAGGAGTTCCATGGCGCGGTCTTCGGAGGCTTTTTCGGCCTTCTTGAAGCCGGGTCCGCGCAGGAGTGCGGACCAGAGTCCTTCTTTGGTGCGGGTGTGGCGGCCGACGAGGACGTTTTCCAGGACCGTCATGTTGGCGAAGAGACGGATGTTCTGGAAGGTGCGTGCGACGCCGGCTGCGGTGACCTTGAAGGACTGTGACGGCAGGACGGTGCCCTTGTAGCGGACTTCGCCTTCGGTGGGGATGTAGAGGCCGGTGAGGCAGTTGAAGAAGGTCGTCTTGCCGGCGCCGTTGGGGCCGATGAGGCCGACGATTTCTCCGCCGTTGACCTGGAGGTCGACGTTGCGTACGGCGGTGAGGCCGCCGAATCGCATGGTGACGCCGCGTGCGTCGAGCACGGTTTCGCCGGGGGCGGTCGCGCCGGGGGCGGCGCCCTTGGTGGTGATGTCGGTAGTCATCGTGGTCAGGCCCCTGCCTTGCTGAGGACTGTGGGCGCTTCGGCTTCCTCGTGGAATTCGAGCTGGCGGCGCCGGTTCGGGATGAGGCCTTCCGGTCGGAAGCGCATCAGCAGGACGAGCGCGAGGCCGAAGGCGAGGAGCTGGTAGTCGCCGAGGAACTGGAGCTTGGCGGGGATGAGGTAGAGCAGTGCGGCGCCGACGAGGGGGCCGCTGATGGTGCCCATGCCGCCGAGGACGACCGCTGCGAGCAGGAAGGCCGAGTTGGGCGGGACGACGTGGGCGAACTGGTACTGCTCGGGGGTCACGGTGTAGGTGACGTGTGCCTGGACGGATCCGGCGAGGCCTGCGAGGGCGGCGCCGAGTGCGAAGGCGATGAGTTTGACGCGGAAGCCGTTGATGCCCATGGCGAGCGCGGCGGTCTCGTCCTCGCGGATGGCGACCCAGGCGCGGCCGATGCGGGAGTCGCCGCTGCGGCGGAAGACGATCACGACGACCAGCGTGATGAGGAGCATCAGCAGGAAGTAGTTGGCGAAGCGCGCGATGGTGAATCCGGCGATGCTGTGTTCTTGGCCGAAGTCGAACCCGAGGATGTTGAGGTTCGGGATCGAGGAGATGCCGTTGGAGCCGTTGGTGATGTCGGGTCCGCTGGTGCCGTCCATGTTGAGGACGGTGATGCGGAAGATCTCACCGAATCCGAGGGTGACGATGGCGAGGTAGTCGCCGCGCAGTCGGAGGGTGGGGGCGCCGATGAGGACGCCGAAGACCATGGCGACGGCTGCGCCGAGGAGGGCGGAGGCCCAGAACGGCAGGTGGATGTCGAAGGGTGAGGAGGGGGAGCCGGAGACCATGGCCGCGGTGTAGGCGCCGACGCCGAGGAAGGCGACGTATCCGAGGTCGAGGAGTCCGGCGAGGCCGACGACGATGTTGAGGCCGAGGGCGACGGTGGCGAAGATCAGGATGTAGACGCCGATGGTCGCGTACTGGTCGTCGGACTGGGTGAAGGGGAATGCGGCGGCGGCGACGAACGCGCCGATCATGGTGACGTTGCGGTGCTTCGAGGTGAGTGCGGAGAGCCTGTTGACGAGTCCGGCCTTGGCGGCGGCGGCGAAGCTGAGGCCCGCGGTGATGAGGAAGCCGATGAACTGTTCGTCGTATTCGGTGCCGATGCCGTAGGTGAAGACGGTCAGGCCGAGGGCCAGTGCGGCGACGATGACGAGGATTTCGGCGTACGCGGGCAGCTTGTGGGCCGGGGCCTTGGTGGTGCCGGAGGCGAAGGCTGCCTTGACGACGGTGATGTCGTACCGGCGCTGGTGGCGGAACTGCTCCCAGGCGGTGTCGTCGGGGTCGTACGGGTCCGGTGCCGGTCGCTGGAACGGCAGGGAGAGCGAGCCGACCAGGGCGGCGAGGGTGGCGACGGCCACGACCCAGCCGCCGGGTTCGAGGTTGGCGAGGCCGCCGAGTTTGGTGCTGATCGCGATGATCGTGTACCAGGCGGTGGCGAACGCTGCGAGCGCGGCGAGCTTGATGGCGCTGTCGGCGCCTGCGGGGGTGAGCCAGCGCAGGCCCTTGACGCCGTAGGAGGAGAGGCCGAAGAGCGTGGTGAGGGCGCCGCCGATGAGGACGAGGACCTGCAGGCCGCCGGGGTAGCCGTAGAAGGTGAGGTCGCCGGGGAACGCGGAGGTCCAGGTCCAGGCGAGGAAGGTGGAGATGATGGTGAGGATGCCGCCGCCGGTGGCGAGGGCGCGTCCGATGTTCGGGGGGATGCCGATGAGTCCGGCGGTGGAGCCGGCCGGCTCCTTGGCGGGCGTCTGGGCGCTGGTGGTCTGTGTGGTCATAGGTCTCACGCCCTGTCCGCGACGCGCTCGCCGAGCAGGCCCTGTGGCCTGAAGAGGAGCACGAGGATGAGGAGTACGAAGGCCCAGACGTTGGCCCAGGACTGGCCGCCGAGCTGTGACATGCCGGGGACGTCGGCGATGTAGGCGGTGGCCATGGTCTCGGCGAGGCCGAGGACGACGCCGCCGATCATGGCTCCGTAGATGTTGCCGATGCCGCCGAGGACGGCGGCGGTGAAGGCCTTGAGGCCGAGGATGAAGCCCATGCGGAAGTCGATCTGGCCGTACTTGAGGCCGTAGGCGAGGCCTCCGACGGCGGCGAATGCGGCGCCGAGGGCGAACGCGACCACGATGATGCGGTCGGTGTTGATGCCCATGAGCTTGGCGGTGTCCGGGTCCTGCGCGGTGGCCTGCATGCCGCGTCCGGTCCGGGTCTTCATGACGAAGTAGGCGAGGACGGCCATGCTGATGGGGGCCGCGACGAAGAGGAAGACGTCACCGGTCTGGATGGTGACGCTGCCGATCTCGAAGGGGCCGCCTTCGATCTGCGGGAAGGTCCGCGCCGACTTGGCGTTGGGGTACCAGGCCCATACCGCCTGCTGGAGGGCCAGGGAGAGGCCGATGGCGGTGATGAGGGGGGCCAGGCGTGGTGCGGTGCGCAGGGGGCGGTAGGCGAACCGTTCCGCTCCGACTGCGACGGTGACGGCGACGAATATGGCGCCGACGAGCATGAGCGGCAGGGCGATCCACATGGTGGTGCCGTCGGGGAGTACGTACAGATAGACCGTGAGCGCGCCGAAGGCCCCGGTCATGAAGATCTCGCCGTGGGCGAAGTTGATGAGCTGGACGATGCCATAGACCATCGTGTAGCCGATGGCGACCAGCCCGTACATGGATCCCAGTAGCAGGCCGTTGACCAGCTGCTGCGGCAGTTCGTTCACCGCATGTCCTCCGAGCGTTCGGATAGTCGAGGGATGTGACCGGATGCGAGTCCGCGCGGGGCGCTTGTGGTGCAGCGCCCCGCGCGGCTCATGTGGTGATGCGGGTGTGGATCAGCCTGTGTAGGTGCCGGACTTCACCGGCTTCCAGGTACCACCCTCGACGGAGTAGACGGTGAGCTGCTTGTTGGTCGCGTCGCCGAACTCGTCGAAGGCGACCTTGCCGGTCACGCCGTCGAAGGTGACGCCCTGCATGGCCTCGGTGACCTTGGCGCGGGCGTCGTCCGGAAGCTTGCCGTCGTTGTCCTCGACGACCTTCTTCACGGCTTCGATGATCGCCCAGGCCGAGTCGTAGGAGTAGCCGCCGTACGCCTCGTAGGCCTCCTTGTAGCCCGCGGCCTTGTAGCTGGCGACGAACTCCTTGGCGGAGGGGAGGTCCTCGACGGGCGCGCCGACCGAGGTGGCGAGGTCGCCGGTGCCGCTGGCGCCGGCCAGCTTGATGAAGTCGGCGCTGTAGATGCCGTCGCCGCCGACCAGCGGGATCTTGGCGCCTGCGGCCTTGATCTGCTTGCTGAGCGGGCCGGCCTGCGGGTATTCGCCGCCGTAGTAGACGACGTCGGCACCGGAGCTCTTCACCTGGGTGGCGACGGCGGAGAAGTCCTTGGTGTCGGGGTCGATGTGCTGCGTACCGACGACCTTGCCACCGAGCTTCTTGAACTCCTCGGTGAAGGTGGCGGCGAGGCCGGCACCGTAGGTCTTCTTGTCGTCGATGACGTAGACGCTCTTCTTCTTGGCGTCGTTGAAGACGTACTGCGCGGCGAACGGGCCCTGGATGGCGTCCGTGGTCGCGGTGCGGAAGTACGACTTGTACGGGCGGGCCTTCTCGCCGCCGTTCCACTTCGTGCCCTGGGTCAGGGCCGGGTTGGTGTTGGCGGGGGAGACCTCGACGAGCTTGGCGTCGTCGAAGACCTTCTGCATGGACTCGGCGACCGAGGAGTTCAGCGGGCCGACGACACCGAGGACGTCCTTGTCGGCGACCAGCTTGGTGGCGTTCTGCTGGCCCGAGGAGGGCTGCGCCTGGTCGTCGAGGGCCTCGACCTTGAAGGTGACACCTTCGACGGTCTTCTCCTTGTTGGCCGTCTTGGCGGCGAGGTCCACGGAGTTCTTGATTCCGAGGCCCAGCGCGGAGAGGTCGCCGGTCAGCGGGGCGTCGACGCCGATGACGACGGTGGTGCCACCGCCGTTCGAGTCCGAACCGCCGCCGTCCTCGTCGCGCGAGCCGCAGGCGGTGAGGGTGAGTGCTCCCGCCGCCAACGCGGCGGTGATGGCGATGAGCGAACGTTGACGCACGATCAGCAGTCCTTTCCCTGGCACGGCCCTTCCTCGTGGAACGGGCCGAGTCGAGCGCTGGGCCGAAAATAATTCGAATCCGATGGCGCGGTGACTGGCCGTGACTCTAAGCGTGTCGGGGGAACGTGGAGGAGAGTCTGACTCATGCTGTGACGCTCTTGTTATGACACGAGGTAATGCAGAGCGGTACTCAGTGGGTGGATGGGCAGAATTCCGGCCGATTCGTCCCGTCCACATAGTGAGAACCTGCAGGACGTGCCGCGGTCATTTCAGGAGCGTCCTACCGTTTTGGTGATGACCGGGAGTCGTTGCTGCAGGCTACTTGCAGGGCTCCTGAAAGGTCGTGCGCATAGCGCTCACCCAGGATGAAGCTGTGGTCCTCTATTGCACGCGTATTACGCAGAGTTACGTCCAGGAAAGGGAGAGCGGCGTTTGACGGCACATTCGCGCATTCCGTGACATGCATCGTGACGACGATCTTGTGGCCGAAACCGGGCTTGGTCCGGAACGGGGGGCGCGGAACCGACGTCAGCGAGAGGGACGCGTAGGGCTGCGAGATGCGCACGATGGTGATCGTGGGTCCGGACTGTGCGGTGACCTGCACCGCGAAGCTGAAGCTTCTGCTCGGAGCGTCCGCGGGCGGGCCCTCCGTGCCGAGGTAGGTGATGGCCACCGCCTGGGACGGATAGGGCGCTTCGGGCGGCGGCGGATCGTGCGGCCGGGTCGCGAAGAGGTAGCCGCCGCCCGTGACGACGGCGACCGCGGTGGCGGAGGCGAGCACGGCACGGCGATGCCGGGCGTACAGGCTTGTCAGACGTTCGCGCGGGGGCCCGGGCAGGAGGGGCGGGGCCGGTTCGACGGTGTCCCACGCGTGTGTGCCCTCGCCCGGTTCGACCGGACCGACGCCGTTCAACTCCAGGGCCCTCCCGTCGGGTTGCCGTCGCGGTACCGCTCGGTGCAGCGCTCGCGCGCCCCGCGGTCGATCAGTTGCCGCGCCGCCTGTTCGCCGGAGCGCTTCTTCTCGGCCCGCGCCGCGTCCACGACCTCCATGAGGATCTCGTACTGCCCGTTGGACAGGCCCATCGACTGGTAGTCCCCGTAGGTGTCGCTGTCCAGCACCTCCCGCGACCAGTGGGCGACGATCCGGGCGCACAGGTCCTCGGGAGGCGTGGCCGACGGCGTGCCGGAAGCGGCCCGCGTGCCCGCTGCCCCGCCCTGCGGCCCGGACTCGCCGCACCCGGCGGCCAGAGCGCCGGTCACGAGCACCAGCGCAAGCACCGGCCCCCGCCAGGGGGCCCCACCCGTTCCCATCCCATGACGCTATGCCGCCGGGTGCCCGGGATCAACGCCGCCCGCGGCAAGGGTTTTCCGGTGGGTCAGTTCGTCGCGTTGACGCGCTCGGCGTCGCTCGGATTCACCTCGCGCAGCATGCACGTCAGCCGCGCGCTGCACACCCGCTTGCCGTCCTCGTCACTGATCACGATCTCGTACGTGGCCGTCGAGCGGCCGCGGTGCAGCGGTGTGGCCACTCCGGTCACCAGGCCGGAGCGGGCGCCCCGGTGGTGGGTGCAGTTCAGGTCGACGCCGACGGCGATCTTGGAGCTGCCGCCGTGCAGCATGGCGCCGACCGAGCCGAGTGTCTCGGCGAGCACTGCGGAGGCGCCGCCGTGCAGGAGCCCGTACGGCTGGGTGTTGCCCTCGACCGGCATGGTGCCCACCACGCGGTCCGCGGAGGCCTCGACGACCTGGACGCCCATGCGCGTGCCGAGATGTCCGGCGGAGAACATGGCGACCAGGTCCACGCCGAGCGCCGCGTACTCGTCGATGACCTCTTGCGGGAACTTCGCGTGGTGCTGCTCACCCATGGGTTCTGCTCCTTCGTCGTCGATCACGCCGCCCGAGCGGACGCGCTGGCTAAGCGAACGCTCAGTTGGCTGCCGATTGTTCCAGACGCACGACGACGGACTTGCTGGCGGGCGTGTTGCTGGTGTCGGCGGTGGCGTCCAGCGGCACCAGGACGTTCGTCTCCGGGTAGTACGCGGCCGCGCAGCCGCGGGCCGTCGGGTAGTGCACGACCCGGAAACCGGGGGCGCGCCGCTCCACGCCGTCCTTCCACTCACCGACCAGATCGGTGTACGAGCCGTCGGCCAGGCCCAGCTCGCGGGCGTCCTCGGGGTTGACGAGGACGACCCGGCGGCCGTTCTTGATGCCGCGGTAGCGGTCGTCCAGGCCGTAGATCGTGGTGTTGTACTGGTCGTGCGAGCGCAGCGTCTGCAGGAGGAGCCGGCCCTTCGGGAGCTTCGGGTACTCGACGGGGGCGGCAGTGAAGTTGGCCTTGCCGGTGGCGGTGGGGAACCGGCGCTCGTCGCGCGGGGCGTGCGGCAGGGCGAAGCCGTTCGGGTCGGCCACGCGCGCGTTGAAGTCCTCGAAGCCCGGGATCACCCGCGCGATGCGGTCGCGGACCGTGGCGTAGTCCTTCTCGAACTCCTCCCAGGGCGTGCGGGATCCGTCGCCCAGGACGCGGCGGGCGAGGCGGGCCACGATGGCG
Source organism: Streptomyces sp. NPDC058697 (assembly GCF_042715345.1). Classification (NCBI taxonomy): domain Bacteria; kingdom Bacillati; phylum Actinomycetota; class Actinomycetes; order Kitasatosporales; family Streptomycetaceae; genus Streptomyces; species Streptomyces sp. NPDC058697. The sequence goes on along the minus strand of NZ_JBHXSU010000012.1, from coordinate 123,547 downwards.
GGCTCGGACAGCAGGTGCTCGCTCGCGGGCTCCAGGCGGCCGCGCGAGGCGTGCACCATGCCCATGGAGTCCTCGACGGTCACGAACTGCTCGCCGCTGCCCTGGAGATCGCGCTCGGTGCGGCCGAGGGTCGGCAGGATCAGGGCACGCGCGCCCGTGACGGCGTGCGAGCGGTTGAGCTTCGTCGACACGTGCACGGTGAGGCGGGCGCGGCGCATGGCCGCCTCGGTGACCTCGGTGTCGGGGGAGGCCGACACGAAGTTGCCGCCCATCGCGAAGAAGACCTTCGCCTTGTCGTCCCGCATCGCGCGGATGGCCCGTACGACGTCGTAGCCGTGTCCGCGCGGGGGGACGAAGCCGAACTCCCTCTCCAGGGCGTCCAGGAAGGCGGGCGCGGGGCGTTCGAAGATGCCCATCGTGCGGTCGCCCTGCACGTTCGAATGGCCGCGCACCGGGCAGACGCCCGCGCCCGGGCGGCCGATGTTGCCGCGCAGCAGAAGGAAGTTGACGACCTCGCGGATGGTCGGCACGGAGTGCTTGTGCTGGGTGAGGCCCATGGCCCAGCAGACGATGGTGCGCTCGGAGGCGAGGACCATGCGCAGGGCCTCGTCGATCTTCTCGCGCGTGAGGCCCGTCGCGGTGAGCGTCTCGTCCCAGTCGGCGGCGCGGGCGGCCTCGGCGAACTCCTCGTAGCCGTGGGTGTGTTCACCGACGAACGTCTCGTCGACGGCGCCCTCCGTGTCGAGGATCAGCTTGTTCAGGAGGCGGAAGAGGGCCTGGTCGCCGCCGAGGCGGATCTGCAGGAACAGGTCGGTGAGCGCGGCGCCCTTGAGCATCCCCTGCGGGGTCTGCGGGTTCTTGAAGCGCTCCATGCCCGCCTCGGGCAGCGGGTTCACCGTGATGATCCTCGCGCCGCCCGCCTTCGCCTTCTCCAGGGCGGAGAGCATGCGCGGGTGGTTCGTGCCCGGGTTCTGCCCGGCGACGATGATCAGGTCGGCCTTGTAGAGGTCCTCCAGGAGGACGCTGCCCTTGCCGATGCCGATCGTCTCGTTCAGCGCGGAACCCGACGACTCGTGGCACATGTTGGAGCAGTCCGGCAGGTTGTTCGTGCCGAACTCGCGGGCGAACAGCTGGTACAGGAACGCCGCCTCGTTGCTCGTGCGCCCCGAGGTGTAGAACAGCGCCTCGTCGGGGGAGGCGAGGGCGGTGAGCTCCTCGGCGACGATGTCGAAGGCGCGCTCCCAGGGCACCGCCTCGTAGTGGTCGGCGCCCTCCGCGAGATACATGGGCTGCGTGAGACGGCCCTGCTGGCCCAGCCAGTAGCCGCTGCGGGTCGCGAGATCGGCGACCGTGTGCGCGGCGAAGAAGTCCGGGGTCACCCGGCGCAGGGTGGCCTCCTCGGCGACCGCCTTCGCGCCGTTCTCGCAGAACTCCGCCGTGTGCCGGTGCTCCGGCTCGGGCCAGGCGCAGCCGGGGCAGTCGAAGCCGTCCTTCTGATTGACCCGCAGCAGCGTCAGCGCCGTGCGCTTCACACCCATCTGCTGCTGGGCCATGCGCAGGCTGTGCCCGATCGCGGGCAGTCCTGCGGCGGCGTGCTTCGGGCCGGCGACCTGCGGCGCGTCCTGAACCGGATCACTGTGGGGCGGCTTGCCGGCCATCTCGGCCTCCTCTTCGAGCACACGTATGAGGTACGCCTTCGATCCTCCCACGTGGTGGTGACAACGATCGCGGCCCGTCCGGGGCGAAGATCGCGCGCGGTGCGAAAGGTGTGACGACCGCGCCGTGAGGGCGGTCGTGGAGGGCGGGGCGGGTCCGACTGTCAGTGGGGCGTGGCAGGATCGGGGGCGTGGCAGATTCAGCATCGAAGAAGACCGAGAAGACCTCCGGCGGCGGACGCCCGCGGCTGATGCTCATGGACGGGCATTCGCTGGCGTACCGAGCGTTCTTCGCGCTGCCCGCGGAGAACTTCACGACGGCGACGGGCCAGCCGACGAACGCGATCTACGGCTTCGCGTCGATGCTCGCCAACACGCTGCGCGACGAGGCGCCCACGCACTTCGCGGTGGCGTTCGACGTCTCGCGCAAGACCTGGCGCTCAGAGGAGTTCACCGAGTACAAGGCGAACAGGTCGAAGACCCCGGACGAGTTCAAGGGCCAGGTCGAGCTGATCGGCGAGCTGCTCGACGCGATGCACGCGGAGCGGTTCGCCGTGGACGGCTTCGAGGCGGACGACATCATCGCCACGCTCGCCACCCAGGCCGAGGCCGCGGGCTTCGAGGTGCTGATCGTCACCGGCGACCGGGACTCCTTCCAGCTGGTCTCCGAGCACACCACCGTGCTCTACCCGACGAAGGGCGTCTCCGAGCTGACGCGGTTCACCCCGGAGAAGGTCTTCGAGAAGTACGGCCTGACGCCCGCGCAGTACCCCGACTTCGCGGCCCTGCGCGGCGACCCGTCCGACAACCTGCCGGGCATCCCCGGGGTCGGCGAGAAGACCGCCGCGAAGTGGATCAACCAGTTCGGGTCGTTCGCGGAGCTGGTCGAGCGCGCCGACGAGGTCAAGGGCAAGGCCGGGCAGAACTTCCGCGACCATCTGGACGCGGTCAAGCTCAACCGCCGCCTCACGGAGATGGTGCGTGACGTCGAGCTGCCGAAGGCGGCCGCCGACCTGGAGCGCGCTCCGTACGACCGCACGGCCGTCGCGATGGTCCTGGACACCCTGGAGATCCGTAACCCCTCGCTGCGCGAGCGGCTGCTGGCCGTCGACCCTGGGGCGGAGGAGGCGGACGCCGGTCCGCCGGCCGCCGCGGGCGTGGCGGTGGACGGCACGGTCCTCGGCGCGGGCGAGCTCAAGCCATGGCTCGCCGAGCACGGCACCGCGGTCCTGGGCATGACCACGGTCGACACCTGGGCGCTCGGCACGGGCTCGGTCGCCGAGGTCGCCCTCGCCGCGGCCGACGGCGCCGCCGCCTGGTTCGACCCGTCCCAGCTGGACGAGGCCGACGAGAACGCGTTCGCGGCCTGGCTCGCCGACGGTGACAAGCCCAAGGTCCTGCACAACGCGAAGGCCGTGATGCGGGTCTTCGCCGAGCACGGCTGGAGCATCGAGGGTGTCTCCATGGACACCGCGCTCGCCGCCTACCTCGTCAAGCCGGGCCGCCGCTCCTTCGACCTGGACGCGCTGTCCCTGGAGTACCTCGGCCGTGAGCTGGCTCCCGCCGCGACGGCCGACGGGCAGCTCGCCTTCGGCGCCGACGAAGGCGCCGAGGCCGACGCCCTGATGGTGCAGGCCCGCGCGATCCTCGACCTGGGCGAGGCCTTCACCGAGCGCCTGAAGGAGGTCGGCGCGACCGACCTGCTGCGCGATGTGGAGCTGCCCACCTCCGTGCTCCTGGCCCGCCTGGAGCGGCACGGCATCGCCGCCGACCGGGCCCACCTGGAAGCCATGGAGCAGATGTTCGCGGGCGCCGTCCAGCAGGCCGTGAAGGAGGCCCACGCGGCCGCCGGGCACGAGTTCAACCTCGGCTCGCCCAAGCAGCTCCAGGAAGTCCTCTTCGGCGAACTGGGCCTGCCCAAGACGAAGAAGACGAAGACCGGCTACACGACCGACGCGGACGCCCTGGCCTGGCTGGCCAACCAGACCGAGAACGAACTGCCGGTCATCATGCTCCGCCACCGCGAGCAGGCGAAGCTCCGCGTCACCGTCGAGGGCCTGATCAAGACGATCGCCGCGGACGGCCGCATCCACACCACGTTCCACCAGACGGTGGCCGCGACGGGCCGTCTCTCGTCGCAGGACCCGAACCTGCAGAACATCCCGGTCCGCACGGAGGAGGGCCGCGCGATCCGTCGCGGCTTCGTCGTCGGCGAGGGCTTCGAGTCCCTCATGACCGCCGACTACAGTCAGATCGAACTGCGTGTGATGGCCCACCTCTCCGAGGACGAGGGCCTCCTGGAGGCCTTCACCTCCGGCGAGGACCTCCACACCACCGTCGCCTCTCAGGTGTTCTCCGTGGAGGGCACGGCCGTCGACGCGGAGATGCGCCGCAAGATCAAGGCCATGTCGTACGGCCTTGCGTACGGGTTGTCGGCCTTCGGCCTCTCCCAGCAGCTGAACATCGACGCCGGTGAGGCCCGCGCGCTGATGGACACGTACTTCGAGCGCTTCGGCGGCGTACGGGACTATCTGCGCCGCGCGGTCGACGAGGCGCGGGCGACGGGCTACACCGCGACGCTCTTCGGGCGCCGCCGCTACCTCCCCGACCTCAACAGCGACAACCGCCAGCGCCGCGAGGCTGCTGAGCGCATGGCTCTGAACGCGCCGATCCAGGGCACGGCGGCGGACATCGTCAAGATCGCCATGCTGAACGTGGACCGGGCTCTCCGTGAGGCCGACCTCAAGTCCCGGATGCTCCTCCAGGTCCACGACGAAATCGTCCTGGAGATCGCCCCGGGTGAGCGTGCGAAGACCGAAGAACTGGTCCGCCACGAGATGGCCAACGCGGTGCACCTCCGGGCACCCCTGGACGTCTCGGTCGGCTCGGGCCCGGACTGGGAGTCGGCCGCGCACTAGCTCCGCTGGGGCGCGGTATTCGGCTGCGGGCCGGTGGGGGCTGGTCGCGCAGTTCCCCGCGCCCCTGGGTGGGTGGGGGTCGGTGTGGTGTGTCGGGTGCGGGTTCGCTTGGGCTGAGCGCGCAGTTCCCCGCGCCCCTGAAGACAAGGGCCGAGGGCTGCGCCCCGGCCCTTGTCTTCAGGGGGCGGTAGCCCCTGCTTTTAAGGGGCGCGGGGAACTGCGCGGCCAGCCCCCACCGGCCCGCACCCGACAAACAACGGCCCCCGACCCCACCCAACCCCCGGAGGCCCCGTCACCCACGTGGCCCCCGACCAGAAGCCCCCAGCGGAGCGCCCCGCAAGGATGCGGGCATGGGTCCTCACATACGACACATACAGCGCGACACACAGCGCGTACACGGACGGCGCGTACAGCGCGCACGGTACGTACGACACTGCCGCACCGCCCTAGTCGCAGCCCTCGCCTCCGTGCTCCTCACCCCGGTCCCCGCCATCGCGGCCACCGCGGCCAGCCCCAGAATCCCGGCCGGCGCCACGACCAGACGCGTCCCGGCCGACACCGCCGACTGGAGAGACTGGACCGGCCGGCACCCCCGGCAGGGCGCCACGGGCCACCACACCCCCTCGGCCGACCCCACCGACACCGTCACCTGTCAGGCACCCCAGGCCCCCGACCTGGCCGCCCGGCTGGCCCGGGACATCCAGGCGGCCCTGTCGGGGAGGGACGGCACGGTCTCCGTGGCGGTCCACGACGACTCGGGACTGACCTGCGCACGGGCCGGCGAGCGGCAGTACGACTCGGCGAGCGTCGTCAAGGTGCTGATCATGGAAGGGCTGCTCCGCCGCGCCGAGGAGCTGGGGCGCCGGCTCACCCAGTGGGAGGAGACGAACGTACGCCCCATGATCGTCAGCTCCGACAACGACTCCGCCGCGCGCCTCTGGGCCGACCTGGGCCGCAGCTATCTGAACGACTTCCTCACCCGCGTCCGCACCAGCGCCACCCTCCTGGGCCCGGGCCGCTACTGGGGCCTCACCCGCACCACGGCCACCGACCAGCTGCGCCTGCTGGACGTACTGACGAACGCCCAGTCCTTCCTCCGCACCCGCGCCTACGGCCTGAAACTGCTCTCCGAGGTCCGCGCGGACCAGCGCTGGGGCGTCCCCGCGGGCATGCCGCAAGGACTGACGGCACATGTCAAGAACGGCTGGCTGCCCAGAGCCACCCACGGCTGGCGCGTCCACAGCATCGGCGCCTTCACCGGCGAGGGCCGCGGCTACCGCATCGTCGTCCTGTCCCACGACAACCCGACGATGGCGTACGGAGTCCGCACCATCGAGCGCATCGCCCAGGCCGTCCACCGGGGCCTGGGCCAGGGCCGCGGCGCAGGCCGCGACCTCACGCCGGAGACCGCGATCAGCGAGGAGTCGGACGGCTCGGCTCCGTACGAACCGCTGCCGGGCTGGGACGAACCGGAGCCGGACGCCACACCCTGACCGCCACCCCGTACAGCGCGAGGCCGACGGCGAGACCCGCCCCCGCCCCGAAGCACACGGTGGGAATCAGCTCCCAGGGCTTCGCGTCGGCCGACCAGTGGTCCCACCAGCGCGTCGCCCGCCGCACCGCGGCCACCGTCGCGCAGCCACCGATCACGGCCGCCGCCAGCCACCGGTCCCGTACGGACAGCACCGGCACCCCCACGGGCTCGGTGTCGCGCTGCCGTCGGAGGGCGACCACCACGAAGGCGGCGATCACGACCGCGGCGACGGCCGAACCGCCGTACTGCAGGTACCAGTAGAGCGGCGAGCCCGCGATCTCCTGCCCGAGGACCGGAAAGACGCGCATGCCCCACCGGTCGAGATGTGTGAACGCGTCCCACACGACATGCGTCAACGAACCGGCCACCGCGGACACGTACCACCACAGGGCCAGTGAGGGCCGGAAGCGGGCGCGCGGCGCACCGCAGCGCAGAAGAGCCGCGACCCGTCCCTGCCGGCCCCGCGGCAGCAGAGCCACCAACGGCTCGCGCAGCACCAGCCAGGCACCCACCAGCGCCCAGGCGACCAGCACATCGACCGTGAACACCCCGGTGAAGGAGTGCGTGAAGTCGCCGAACTCCATCGCCTCCGGCAGCACACTCGCCGCGTAGTAGGTCATGTCGGGCGCGAACGAACCGGCCACGAGCAGGGCCGGAACCAGTCGGCCGCGCCCGGTCCCGTCGGTGCGCACGGCAGGCAGAACGGCCGCGGCATGGCTGAGGGTGAACGGCAACGGGGCTCCTTGCGAACGACATTGACCGCGACTGACCGCAACTGGGCGCGACCAACCGTGCGCGACGGCCTGGCGGCCCCGAACGGTCCGGGCGATCCCTTGATCGATGACGCTCAGTATGCGGTCGGCAGTTCCCGTCGGTCCCGCATGCACCCAGGGCGCCAGGGCAGGAGAAACGGGATATGGCCAACCGGTGAAAAACGGGCACGAACGGGTGTCTGCGCAACGGAAGTTGTCGTAGGGTCGCCTGGGTCGCCGTGCTGGGGAGCGCGGCCGGAAAACAGGAAACGCGCGCAGCGCGGGCGATCGTCCACGGGAGGGGTTCACGCAATGGCGGCGCAATTCGGCAGGCGAGTTGTCAAGGGGGCGGCAACCACCGCTGTGGCCGCGGTCGCGGTCGCGGCGCTGTCCGCGTCCCAGGCGCCGGGCGTGACCGACACCGCACAGGGCAGACAGAACACCGGCTCCCAGCCCTCGTCCGACGACCCGGACGCCGGCAACAGTGCCACCGGCAACTCGCCGTACTACACCGACCTTCCGCCGCTCAACAGCCCCACCCCGACGCCCACCACGGGCACCGGAACGCCGACCGTTACGGGAGAGGCCGAGGCCGGCATACCCGCGACCGTCCTCGACGCCTACAAGAAGGCCGAGGCGGCGCTGGGCGAATCCAAGCCCGGCTGCAACCTGCCCTGGCAACTCCTCGCAGCCATCGGCAAGGTCGAGTCCGGCCAGGCCCGCGGCGGCCGCGTCGACGCCAACGGCACCACGACCACCCCGATCCTCGGCCCGGTCCTCAACGGCAACGGCTTCGCGAGGATCACCGACACCGACGGCGGCGCGTACGACGGGGACACCACCCACGACCGTGCCGTCGGCCCCATGCAGTTCATCCCCTCCACCTGGGAGTGGTCGGGCCGCGACGGCAACGGCGACGGCAAGAAGGACCCCAACAACATCTACGACGCGGCCCTCGCCGCCGGCGGCTACCTGTGCCGGTTCGGCTGGGACCTGTCCGACAAGGCCGACCTCAGGCGCGCGATCCTCAGCTACAACAACTCGACGCACTACCTGAACACGGTCCTGTCGTGGCTGGAGTACTACCGCAAGGGCACCCACGAGGTCCCGGACGGCACGGGCACGCTGCCCTCCAGCCGCAGCGACGACAACAACGGGTCGAGCTCCTCCCCGACGCCGACCGCGCCGGGCACCACCCCGCCCGGCTCCCAGGCGCCGGGCGGCGGCGGTTCCACGAGCCCGAGCCCGAAGCCGCCCACCACGACCCCGCCGCCGAGCACACCGCCGACGACTCCCGCCACGCCCACCGACACGGTGGACCACCTGGAGGACGCGGGCACCGCCAAGCTCACCGCGACCGCGGGCGACGCCTTCGCCGAGAAGATCGCCACCCGCACCGAGACCGAGGCCGGCAAGGCCGTCGCGAAGGTCCGGGTCCGGTTCACGATCGTCGGCGACACCGACTCCGTGTTCACCGGCGGCGAGAGCGTCGCGACCGTGGTCACCAACAGCTCCGGCGTGGCCACCGCGCCCGCGCTCAAGGCCGGCGAGAAGACGGGCGACTTCACGGTCCGCGCCACCGTCGTCGGCCGAGCCGTGGTCGGCCTCGACTACAAGGCCTCGGTCACCGCGCGCCAGGCCGACGCCCTCGCCCGTACCAGCGACACCGCGCTGACCTGCGTCGCGGGCGGCGAGTTCGCGGACCAGGTCGAGCTGAAGGCCACCTACAAGGGCGCCGCCGCGAACGGCGTCGCGGCCACCGCCACGCTCATCAAGGCGGCGGACGACGCGACCGCCAACGACAAGGGCCCCTACTTCAAGGACGCCGACGGCAAGACCGTACGGACCCTCGCGGGCCTCAAGACGGACGCGAACGGTCTGTTGAAGCTGCCGGAGCTGTACGCGGACGACACGGCCGGTACGTTCCTGCTCCGCATCAGCACCACCGGCGGTGCGACGCTGACGGTCGAGCTGAAGGTGACGGCGGCGGCAGCGACCGCCTCACCGAGCCCCTCCGCCTCGTAGCCCCGCAGGCCTTCAGAACGACGGTGCCCCTCCACCCGCTCGGGTGGAGGGGCACCGTCGTTCTGTGTGTGCAACGTGTTCTCATCTCGCCCGCCCGTTGCTACGGTGCCCGACCTGACGATGTATCAGCTTCGCCGAGTCGGGAGGCCCGCATGCGTGCCCTGATCGCCGCCGCGACCGGTCTCGCCGTCGCGCTCGCGCTCGTCCTCACCATCACTGCAATGGGTTCACCGGCGGGCAAGACGTCCCCCAAGCCACTGCTCACGACCGTCCCGAGCCACCCGTGACGCACACCCCCAACGCACAGGGAGGGCCGCCGAGATGCGCCGCAAGGCCAGCCTGATCCTGCTCGCCCTCGCCGTGTTCTTCGCGGCGCTGTCCCCGCTGATGCGCTGGTACGCCTTCCCGCGCCTCGCCAAGATCCCGGCCGACCAGTACCAGGACATGGTCCTGGAGGCGAAGGACGCGACCCTCCTCGACTACGGCACGATGACGGCCAAGAAAGTCGACAAGGTCACCGTCGTACAGACCCTCAAAGGAAACGTCGAGGCCTCCGAGAAGATCGAGAAGACCGCGGGCCGCGACGTCGTCGTCTGGGACGGCCTCTCCTACGTCCAGGGCCCCGACGGCAAGATGGTCTCCAAGATCCCCGAGCGCTACATCTTCGACGCGCACACCCAGGAACCCGTCCACGCCACCGGCGAGATGGTCGACGGCGACCCGGTCAAACGCGAGGGCATCGAGTTCAAGTGGCCCTTCCTCACGGAGAAGAGGGACTACGAGTACTTCGACGCACAGGCCCGCATCACCGCACCGATCCACTACGAGGGCGAGCGGGACTTCCGGGGCGTAAACGTTTACTACTTCGAGCAGACCATCCCCTGGACCAAGGTGCCCTTCCCGAAGATCATGCCCGTCGAGGGCATCACTCCGGAGTCGGTCGCCAAGACGGGCACGACCCGCTGGTACACCACGGTCCGCAGGTTCTGGGTCGAACCCACCACCGGAGCACCCGTCTACGGAGAAGAGATCCACAAGGAGGAACTGCGCGGCGGCACCCTCCTCGGGGACCGCGAAAAGGTGACCGCCTTCGCCGGGCACGTGAAGATGCGCGAGGACTACATCCGCTCGACGGTCGACCTGGTGAAGTCCCAGCGGCTGCTCGTCCTGCTGATGACCTCGTACCTTCCGTGGGGCTTCCTGATCCTGGGCGCCGGCCTGCTGTCGCTCTCCCTCTACCTGGAGGCCCGCAGCCGCCGCCCCGGCGATCCCACGCCTACGGAGACCCGCGAACCGGAACCGGTCAACGCCTGAGGCGCGCGTTCGTGTGCCGGGTCGGTTCGGCGGTGGCGGGGTCCTCGGGCCACGGGTGCTTCGGATACCGGCCGCGCAGCTCCGCCCGTACGCCCCGGTAGCCGTCCCGCCAGAAGGACACCAGGTCGGAGGTCACGGCGGCCGGGCGGCCCGCGGGCGACAGGAGATGCACGACCACGGGCACCCCGGCGACGGCCGGTGACTCCCGCGCGCCGAACATCTCCTGCAACTTCACCGCCAGCACGGGCCGTTCGGGATCCGCGTAGTCGACCCGGATCCTGGACCCGCTCGGCACCTCGATGCGCTCCGGCGCCAACTCGTCGAACCGGGCCGCCTCCCCGGACGCCCACGGCAACAGGCGGCCCAGCGCCTGCCCGGCGTCGATCCGCTCCAGATCGGCCCGCCGCCGGGCCCGGCCCAACTCCGGCTCCAGCCACTCGTCCACGCGCGCGTGCAGCGCGTCGTCCGACACATCGGGCCAGGGGGCACCGAGCCTGTGATGCAGGAACCCGAGCCGCTGCCGCAGCACCTCGGCGTCCCGGGACCACCGCAGCACCCCGAAGCCTTCGCCCCTCAACCCCTCAACCAGCGCCTCCCGTACGAGCCCGGGCTCGGCGTTCCGCAACGGCCGCACGGTCAGCTCCACCGCGCCCAGCCGTTCGACCCGCCGCGCCACGACGTCCCCGTCGGCCCAGCGCACCTCGTCGCCCTTGCCGTACAGGGCCCCGGCCGCCTCGAGCGCGACCCCCTCGTCCACCACGGCCCCGAGCCGCACGCGCGCGTGCCCCGCACCGACGGGCCGATCGGCAACGGCGACAGCGATCCAGGCCGCGTCCCGCAGCCCACTCCCGTCCCCCACCTCGGCCCGAGTACCGGACACCATGAGAAAGGAGCCCCCTTGCTTCCGGGCAACCCGCTCGGGAAAGGCGAGAGCGGCGACGAGCCCGACGGCGTGGTCGTCACCGGTCTGCTGCGTGGCGGGCGTGCCGCCCCCGCCCGGAGCGTCGGCGCTCGGTTCCCCCGGGCGACGGTCACGGGTGGTGTGTGGGCGGGAGAGATTCCGCGCCGAAGGCGCGGGCGTCGACGCGGACCGCAGCCGCCGAACCTCCGTGCGCCACCTCCCGGCGTAGGGGTCACCCCCGCGCCGGGCGGCCCTCAAAGCAGCGGCAAGATCATCCCCGTACTCCCGCGGAGGTTCCTCACTCAAAAGGGCAACCACCTCAGCAGCGCGCTCCGCACCCACGGAGTGCCCCGCGTCCAGCAACGCCCGCCCCAGCCGCGGATGCAGCCCGAGCCGCGACATCCGTACCCCCCGCTCCGTCGGACGCCCGGCGGAGCCCACCGCACCGATGGCCTCCAGAACGCCCCGAGCGGCCGCCATGGCGCCTCCCGGCGGCGGATCCAGCAGAGCCAGCCCCGAGGCGTCGGGATCGCCCCAGCAGGCCGCCTGGAGGGCGAACGCCGTCAGGTCGGCCACCTTGATCTCCGGCGCCGGGAAACGCGCCAGCCGTCCGTCCTCCGCCTCGGCCCAGCACCGGTACACCGCGCCCGGTGCCTCGCGCCCGGCGCGCCCCGCCCGCTGCCGCCCGGCCGCCTGCGAGGCCCGTACCGTCGCCAGCGCGCTCAGCCCCCGCGCGTGATCGACCCGGGGCTCGCGGGCGAGACCGGAGTCCACGACCACCCGTACCCCGGGAACCGTCAGCGACGACTCGGCCACCGAAGTCGAGAGGACCACCCGGCGCCGCGTACCCCCGGACAGCACCGCGTCCTGCACCGCGGCCGGCGCCCGACCGTGCACCTGAAGCACCTCGACATCACCGAGCCCGCCGAGCTGCCCGGCGACCCGCGCGATCTCCCCGACACCGGGCAGGAAGCACAGGACGTCCCCGTCGCGTTCGGAAAGCGCCCGCCGCACCACCGACGCCACGTGCGTCAGCAGCACCGGGTCCACCCGCATGCCGTGCGGCGGCCGCACGGGGCGCACGGGCGGCGCCCACACCACCTCGACGGGATGGGACACACCCTCCGCCGCGACCACCGGCACCTCGCCCAGCAGCCTCGCCCAACCCTCTGCGTCGGTCGTCGCGGAGGCGGCCACCAACCGCAACTCGGGGCGCAGAGCGGTCTGTACGTCCAACAGGAACGCGGCCACCGTGTCGGCGTCCAGATGCCGTTCGTGGCACTCGTCGAGCACGACCACGTCGACGCCCGTCAGCTCCTGGTCCCGCTGCAGCCGTTGCAGCAGCACACCGGTCGTGACGACCTCCACGCGCGCGCGTGGCCCGACCACCCGCTCCCCGCGCACCGTGTACCCGACGCTCTCGCCGACCTTCTCGCCGAGGAGCCACGCCATCCGCCGCGCGGCCGCCCGTGCCGCGATCCGCCGCGGCTCGGCGACGACGACACGCCGTACGGGCCCGTCGCCGACCAGACCGGCGAGCACGAGCGGCACCAGGGTCGTCTTGCCGGTGCCGGGCGGCGCGACGAGCACGGCACCACCGTGCGCGTCCAGGGCCTTGCTCAGGGCGGGCAGCGCACCGCGTACGGGCAGGAGGTCGAGCGCGTCGTAGCGGATCACATGCTCAGTCTCTTACGCATACGAAGATCGCCGACCCGGGGATGAGGTTTCCCCGAAGGGGTGACCAGCCGCCCCACTCCTGGGTGTTCCAGGCGGGCCACTGCGGCTCGACCAGGTCGACCAGCCGGAAACCGCCCGCCACCACGTCCCGGACGCGGTCGCCGACCGTCCTGTGGTGCTCGACGTACACCGCGCGGCCGGCGTCGTCCTGCTCGACGTACGGCGTGCGGTCGAAGTACGAGGACGTCACGGTCAGTCCCTCGGGGCCGGGCTCGTCGGGGAAGGCCCAGCGGATCGGGTGCGTGACGGAGAAGACGAACCGGCCGCCGGGCCGCAGCACCCTGTGCACCTCCCGCAGGACCTTCACGGGGTCCGCGACGAACGGCAGCGCCCCGTAGGCGGAGCACGCGAGGTCGAAGGAGGCGTCCGCGAACGGCAGTGCGCCGGCGTCCGCCTCCACGAGCCCCACGCCCTTGGCGCCGATCCGCAGCGCGTGCTGGAGCTGGCGGTGCGAGAGGTCCAGGGCGACCGGACGGGCCCCCTGGGCGGCCAGCCAGCGCGAGCACTGGGCGGCGCCCGCGCCGATCTCCAGAACGTCCTTTCCGGCCAGTTCCTCCATCGGCCCGAGCAGCTCGGCCTCGATCTCGTCGAGGCCCTCGGGACCCCACACGAAACGGTCGTCGCCGAGAAACGTGCCGTGCTCGACCTGGTACTCGTCCGCGTTCCGGTCCCACCAGCCACGATTGGCGCGGATGCTCTCGCCGGACCCCGCCTCCCGTCGTGTCGCCTCGGGCTCGAACTGTTCGGGCTCTTGGATGATCGGCTCCCTCGTACTAATCTGCGGGCTCTTCCGTCCGACCCGTCCCCGGCGGCCGTCACGCAAGGGGTGCCGCAGGGCCCTGGTGGCCTCGTGAGACGTGTCTTGTGCCGGGTATGCGGCGTTCCGCCCCGGGTGTGCGCCTTCGCGCATTGACCCTGTCCGGCTGCCCCCGTATGCTACAAGTTGCGCTGCGGGCCTGCGCTCCTCAGACGTAGCAGGCTGCGCTCGCATCTGTTGTATGTCCCCTCGGTTTTCGAGGCGCCACCGGCAAGTGTTCGTCATTGAACACGCCCGGATTCGGCGCTTCCTTGGCTGTCCGGCTTCTTCAGAGCGAAACGGGCTCCCGGCGTAAGCAGTACCTACGACTCACTGTCCGTACCGGAGCCCTTACCCACATGACGAGCAGCACCGAGACCACCGCCACCACCCCGCAGGTTGCGGTCAACGACATCGGTAACGAGGAAGCCTTCCTCGCCGCGATCGACGAGACGATCAAGTACTTCAACGACGGCGACATCGTCGACGGCGTCATCGTGAAGGTCGACCGGGACGAGGTCCTGCTCGACATCGGTTACAAGACCGAAGGTGTCATCCCGAGCCGCGAGCTCTCGATCAAGCACGACGTCGACCCCAATGAGGTCGTCAAGGTCGGCGACGAGATCGAAGCCCTTGTTCTCCAGAAGGAGGACAAGGAAGGCCGCCTGATCCTCTCGAAGAAGCGCGCCCAGTACGAGCGCGCCTGGGGCACCATCGAGAAGATCAAGGAAGAGGACGGCATCGTCACCGGCACCGTCATCGAGGTGGTCAAGGGTGGTCTCATCCTCGACATCGGCCTCCGTGGCTTCCTGCCGGCTTCTCTCGTCGAGATGCGCCGTGTCCGCGACCTCCAGCCCTACGTGGGCAAGGAGCTCGAGGCGAAGATCATCGAGCTGGACAAGAACCGCAACAACGTGGTCCTGTCCCGCCGCGCCTGGCTCGAGCAGACCCAGTCCGAGGTTCGCCAGACGTTCCTCACCACCCTGCAGAAGGGTCAGGTCCGCTCCGGCGTCGTCTCCTCGATCGTCAACTTCGGTGCCTTCGTGGACCTGGGTGGCGTCGACGGTCTCGTTCACGTCTCCGAGCTCTCCTGGAAGCACATCGACCACCCCTCCGAGGTTGTCGAGGTCGGCCAGGAAGTCACCGTCGAGGTCCTCGACGTCGACATGGACCGCGAGCGTGTCTCCCTGTCGCTGAAGGCGACGCAGGAAGACCCGTGGCAGCAGTTCGCCCGTACGCACCAGATCGGTCAGGTCGTCCCGGGTAAGGTCACCAAGCTCGTGCCCTTCGGTGCGTTCGTCCGCGTCGACGAGGGCATCGAGGGTCTGGTCCACATCTCCGAGCTGGCCGAGCGCCACGTGGAGATCCCGGAGCAGGTCGTCCAGGTCAACGACGAGATCTTCGTCAAGGTCATCGACATCGACCTCGAGCGTCGCCGGATCTCGCTGTCCCTGAAGCAGGCCAACGAGTCCTTCGGTGCCGACCCGGCCTCGGTCGAGTTCGACCCGACGCTCTACGGCATGGCCGCGTCCTACGACGACCAGGGCAACTACATCTACCCCGAGGGCTTCGACCCCGAGACCAACGACTGGCTCGAGGGCTACGAGTCCCAGCGCGAGGTGTGGGAGAACCAGTACGCCGAGGCGCAGACGCGCTTCGAGCAGCACCAGGCTCAGGTCATCAAGTCCCGCGAGGCGGACGCCCAGGCCGAGGCCGAGGGTGTCGCCACCCCGGGTGCGGCTCCGGCCGCCTCCGGTGGCAGCGGTGGCGGCGGTTCGTACTCCTCGGAGTCGGACGACAACTCCGGCGCCCTGGCGTCGGACGAGGCGCTGGCCGCCCTCCGCGAGAAGCTGGCCGGAGGCCAGAGCTGATCGCACACCTCTAGGCAGTAACTAGCTGGTGACTGCGGGCCCGCACCCTTCAAGGGTGCGGGCCCGCAGTGCGTTGACCGGCAGAGGCATTGAGCCGGCCGGAAAGCTCGTCATGGCACAGCCTCAGAGCGGTCCTGGTACGAGTCGGCGTTCGTTCCTGCGCAAGGTGGGCCTCACCGGCGGCACGGGCACGATGTTCGCCACCATGGGAGCCCTCGGCCTGGCCCCGCGCGTTCACGTCCGCCCGCAAGGCCGTCACCGCGCTCCACGCGCGCGTGCTGGCGTCCTAGCACCGGCATGGCGTTGTCATGACGTCATTGCACTGTCATGGCGAGGTCAAGGCGCGGTCGCAGCGCATGAGAAGGAGGTAAAAGGGGGCGGCGAACGGGCGGGAGCGGGGAATGCTCGTGTCCTGGTCCGCGTTGTGGAGTACGAACACGAGGAGGAGCGGTCACTGTGCTTGATCCGCAGGGTTTGTACGCATGGGAGCCGAAGGGACTGGCTGTCGTCGACATGGCGCTCGCCCAGGAGTCGGCCGGTCTTGTCATGCTCTACCACTTCGACGGATACATCGACGCGGGCGAGACCGGCGACCAGATCGTCGACCGGCTGCTCGACTCGCTGCCCCACCAGGTCGTGGCCCGCTTCGACCACGACAGGCTCGTGGACTACCGCGCCCGCCGCCCGCTCCTGACGTTCAGGAGCGACCGCTGGGCCGACTACGAGGAGCCCACACTCGATGTGCGGCTCGTCCAGGACGCCACGGGCGCGCCGTTCCTGCTGCTGTCCGGCCCCGAGCCGGACGTCGAGTGGGAGCGCTTCGCCGCGGCCGTCCAGCAGATCGTGGAGCGCCTCGGCGTGCGTCTGTCCGTGAACTTCCACGGCATTCCCATGGGAGTGCCGCACACGCGCCCCGTGGGCCTCACGCCGCACGGCAACCGCACGGACCTCGTCCCGGGCCATCGCAGCCCCTTCGACGAGGCCCAGGTCCCCGGCAGCGCCGAGTCGCTGGTCGAGTACCGCCTGATGCAGGCCGGACACGACATCCTGGGCGTCGCCGCCCACGTGCCGCACTACATCGCCCGCTCTCCGTACCCGGACGCGGCGCTGACCGTCATGGAGGCCATCACGGCTGCCACCGGTCTGGTCCTGCCCGGGATCGCGCACTCCCTGCGCACCGAAGCGCACCGCACGCAGACCGAGATCGACCGGCAGATCCAGGAGGGCGACGAGGAACTCGTCGCGCTCGTCCAGGGACTTGAGCACCAGTACGACGCGGCCGCGGGCGCCGAGACACGGGGCAACATGCTGGCCGAGCCGGTGGATATTCCGTCCGCGGACGAGATCGGGCTCGAATTCGAGAAGTTCCTTGCGGAGCGGGAGGGCGACGCGTAGTCGCTTCGCTGGAGGGCTCGTATTTGGCTGCGGGTGCGTTGTGGCTGGGCGCGCAGTTCCCCGCGCCCCTTTGGGGCGCCCGAGGGAGCCCCCCGAGGGGCCTAAGCTCTTGTGCATGCTGAAGGTTGGCCTGACCGGTGGGATCGGTGCCGGTAAGAGTGAGGTGTCGCGGCTGCTCGTGGAGCAGGGCGCTGTGTTGATCGATGCCGACAGGATCGCGCGGGAGGTCGTGGCGCCGGGGACCGCGGGGCTCGCGGCGGTCGTGGACGCCTTCGGCGAGGACGTGCTCGCCGAGGACGGCAGCCTGGACCGGCCCGGGCTCGGGGCGATCGTCTTCGCGGACGCCGAGAAGCTCGCGCTGCTGAACTCGATCGTGCACCCCCTGGTCGGCGCCCGCTCCCGCGAGCTCGAAGAGGCCGCCGCGGAGGACTCCGTGGTCGTGCACGACGTCCCCCTGCTCGCCGAGAACGGCCTCGCGCCCCTCTACGACCTCGTGATCGTCGTCGACGCGAGCCCCGAGACCCAGCTCGACCGTCTCGTGCGGCTGCGTGGCATGACCGAGGAGGACGCCCGCGCCCGCATGGCCGCTCAGGCCACGCGCGACAAGCGCCTTGAGATCGCGGACGTCGTCATCGACAACGACGTACCACTGGAAACCCTGCAGCGGCGCGTACGGGACGTGTGGGCGGATCTGGTCCGGCGGGCCCGGGCCGCCTCGGAATAGTGGGCCCCTCGGGGGCGTTGATTCCGTGCAGTGAGGGAAGGACTCAGCCGTGCCCGAGACCAGCGGATTCACCGGACGTACTCCGGAGACGCATGTCATCGACTTCCGTGCCGCCGAGCAGTTGCTCGCCGCGCGGGATCCGCGGGGTGCGGTGAAGCTGCTGGACCGAGTCATCGCCGCACATCCCGAGAACACCGCGGCCCGGCTGCTGCGCGCGCGTGCCTTCTTCGCGGCGGCGCAACTGCGGCCCGCCGAGCTGGAGTTCACCATCGTGCTGGAGCGCGAGCCGGACAACGCGTTCGCGCACTTCGCGCTCGCCCGCACCTATGAGCGCTCCGGCCGCTCCGACCAGGCCCTGCGCCATTTCAGGCTCGCGGCGGCGCTGGACCCGCAGCCGGAGTATCTGGCCGCGGCGCGGTTCGACTCCTGAGGCGTGGGACGACTCCTGACGCCCTGCTGACATGAGGCCGTTGGCGCTGAGAGCCTGAGAGCCAGGCGGTGAAGTGTGCGTCCTAGAGGCGGTGTTCGGGCGGTCGGTACGGTGGGACGTCGGGGCCAGGCTGGTAGTGGGGCCCCTGGCGGATGTGTCTGAGGACCATCGACAGATCGACGGTGACGATCAGCCACAGCACACCACAGGCGATCGCCCAGCCCGGCCGCCCGGCGAGGAGGAACGCGACCGTACCCACGATCGCCCAGATCAGCCCCCACACACTGAGCCACAGGCGCGCCCGCAGCACACTGCGCGCAGTCGACGGTTCACTACCCGTACGCATCGGGACCACTACTCCTACCGGGAAACGTACTCTTCGTGGTGCACGTTCACCAAGAGGCGGACGAACGGGGAGCAACTGTGCTGGTGGAG
This sequence comes from Streptomyces sp. NPDC058697, assembly GCF_042715345.1. Taxonomy (NCBI): domain Bacteria; kingdom Bacillati; phylum Actinomycetota; class Actinomycetes; order Kitasatosporales; family Streptomycetaceae; genus Streptomyces; species Streptomyces sp. NPDC058697. The sequence continues at coordinate 105,060 of NZ_JBHXSU010000012.1, read as the reverse complement.
GAGCTGCGGGCGGACGAGAGGCTCGCCGGATGGCTGAGGGACCTGGAGAGCGAGGGCGAGCCCGACGGTCAAGGGGCGGAGGCCGTCCTGCCGGACGCGATCGCGCTGCCGGACGTCCTGCTGGACCTGTCCGTGCCGCACGAGTACGTCAACGAACTCGTCGCGCTGCGCGGCAGGCTGGTGGCGGACCCGGAGGCGATGACGCTGCTGCGGCGGTGCGTCGCCCGGTTCGTACGAGGCATGGGGGAGATCGGCAAAGGGTGGGAGCCGCCCGCGTTTCCGGAGTCCACCGGAGCGCTGGGGCGCACCTTCCATGTGTTCGTCTTCGTCGCCGCGCTGCCGTATGTGCGCGCCTATCACCTCCAGCGGGGCGTGCCGGCTGACGTGTCCCGGCGTACCCTCGCCGACCTGGGCCGGCACATGGCCGTGCACCGGCGACGCGTCGGCACCAGCGGGCTGCTGGTCCCCTGGTGGATCGGGCTGCACTTCCACGGGGAGTTGTACCAGCTGGGGCGGCTGCAGTTCCAGCGCGCGCGGCTCGGCGGCCACACGGGGGAGGCGGCCTCGGCCGCGGGACTCGACACCGGACCCGGTGACCTCTGTCTGAGCGTGCACATCGCCGACTTCCGGGGACCCCTGTCACCGGAGGCCTGCGACCAGTCGCTCGACCTGGCACGGGAGTTCTTCGCCCGCCACTACCCGGAAGAGCGGTACGCGGTGGCGGAATGCCACTCCTGGCTGCTCGACCGGCAGTTGCAGCGATACCTTCCGGCGGACTCCAACATCGTGAGCTTCCAGGAACGGTTCCAGGTCGCGTACGAGGAGACGAAGGCGGACGACAAGGGTCCCGTGGGATTCGTCTTCGGCGACCCGGAGCTGCCGGTGGAGGAGCTGCCGCGGCGCACCAGGGTCGAGCGGGCGGTCGGGGACCATCTGCGGGCGGGCGGCCACTGGTACGGCGGACATGGCTGGTTCGCGTGGTGACCGGACCGAAGGAACCCCCGGAACTCCATGAACCGCAGGAACCGCAGGAACCGAAGGAACCCCAGGAACCGAAAGATTTGTGACCGGCTCACACCAGTAGCGGTCAACTTCCGCTCAGTTCCTGGCTAGTTCGAGGTGTCACTCGAACGGGTGGTGTGGGCGGTGGCGGGAACGAGGCCGCGGACACGGGCCGTTGGGCTGGTATGACGATCGAGATGCGTGTGGGACATGAAGGGACAGGGCCCGGCGCCATCACGCCGGACGGCTGCGCGGTGGAGCTGTACTCGCGCCTGTCCGTCGGGGACGAGCCGGACATCATCGCCGGGGCCGTGCCGGCTGGGGCGCACATTCTCGAACTGGGCAGCGGTGTGGGGCGTATGACCCACCCGCTCCTGGAGCGGGGGTTCACGGTGACGGCCGTGGACGAGTCGGCCGAGATGCTGGGGCGGGTGCGCGGGGCGCGCACGATATGTGGCCCCATCGAGACACTCGACCTGGCGGGGGAGAGGTTCGACGTGGTGATGCTCGCGTCGTTCCTCGTGCACGACGGAGACGACGAGGTGCGGCGCGGGATGCTCGACGCCTGCCGGAGCCATGTCGCGGACGACGGGTGCGTGCTGATCCAGCGCGAGGGGGAGGACTACCACACGAATCTGCCGCGCGAGCGGCAGGATCCGAGTGGGTTCACGATCCGGATTCTGTCGGCGGAGCCGGTCGGGAACGGGGTCAACTCGGTGCGGGCGGAGTATGTGTTCCCGGACGCGGTGTGGACGCAGACGTTCCTCGCCCGGCCGCTCACGAAGGAGGCGTTCGAGGAGGTGCTGGGGGAGGCGGGGCTGAAGGTCGACCGGTATCTGACGGAGGACCGGGTGTGGGTCCGGGCGGTGCCTGCGTGACGGCGTGACGGAGTGACGGCGTGATGGCCTGAAGAGGGCGAAGCCCCTTTGCGGGGCAACGAGTTCTTCGTGCGGCGATGAGTTTCGGACACCGGGCCGGTCTTCCTCTGTGACAGCAACACGCACCGCTTCCACAGGAGACCCCCATGTACGAGATCACCGCTCCCGTCACCTCCGGCACCGGCACTGGCACCGGCAATGGCACTGTCATCGCCGAGTCCGCGACCGCTCGTGGCCGTCGTGCCCGCCTCGCCCTGCGGGGACTGCAGGTGTTGCTCGCCCTCTTCTACGCGTTCGCGAGCGCGCTGCCCAAGCTCATTGCGCACCCCTCGGCGGCCGAGGTGTTCAACGAGATGGGCTGGGGCAGCGCGGGGATGTACAGCATCGGCGCGCTCGAACTGGCCGGTGCCGTCGCCCTGTTGATCCCGGCGCTCTCGTCGGTGGCGGCGGTGTCTCTGGGCGCGTTGATGGTGGGCGCGTTCATCACCCAGATCACCGTCTTCGGAGGAGAGAACGCGGCGACCCCGCTCATCCTGATACTCCCGCTGGCGCTCATAGCCTGGGCCCGGCGAAGGGACGCGGCCGAGCTGCCGAGGCTGGTCGGCGTGCGCTCCTGAGCGCCCCTTCAGGGGTGCGGGGAACTGCGCGACCAGCCACAGACGGCCCGCACCCGGCGTACTGGCTCTCCCCGCGCGCTCGCCCCCCCCGCGCACTCGCCCCCCCCCCCCCGCCTCGCCCTCCCACGGCCAGGGTCAGGACGCAGGCGTCCCGGGGCCACCATCAGGCGCCCCAAGCCCCCGCAGCCGTTCCAGCTCGCGCCGGTCCCGCTTGGTGGGCCGCCCGGCACCCCGGTCGCGGACACCCGCCGGGGCGACGGCCTCGCGAGGCGGAGGCGGCGGACTGTTGTCGACAAGGCACTCGGCAGCGACCGCCGCCCCCACCCGCTTGCGGATCACACGCTTCACGACGACGACCCGCTCCCGGCCGTCGTGCCGCAGCCGGACCTCGTCGCCGACGCGGACGGTGTGCGCGGGCTTGACGCGTTCGCCGTTCACCCGGACATGACCGCCGCGGCAGGCGGTGGCACCCATCGAACGGGTCTTCACAAGGCGTACGGACCAGATCCAGCTGTCGACGCGCACGGTCTCACCGGTCGCGGGCGCGGCCGCTTTCGCGGCCGCCTGCGCGTCGGCCACGGCGGCGTCGGAGCCGCCCGCGCCGGTCCCGTCCTTGCCGTTCCCCTGAGTCCCTGAAGCCATGGTCCGACCTTAGTCCTCGACGGCCGGGCAGTCGGAACCGTTTTCCGCCGGGCATACCGTGGGGGCATGGAGCAGGAGCGCGGCCTGGCCGAGCTGGACGAGCGGATCGCCGGGTGCCGGGCCTGTCCGCGGCTGGTCGACTGGCGGGAGGAGGTGGCCCGGACGAAACGGGCCGCGTTCGCGGACTGGACGTACTGGGGCCGCCCGGTGCCGGGTTTCGGGCCGCCGGACGCCTCGCTGCTGATCGTCGGGCTCGCGCCCGCGGCGCACGGCGGGAACCGTACCGGGCGGATGTTCACGGGAGACCGGTCTGGGGACGTGCTGTACGCGGCGCTGCACGATGTGGGGCTGGCGTCCCAGGCCACGTCCGTGAGCATCGACGACGGGCTGGCCCTCCACGGCGTACGCATCACCTCGCCCGTGCACTGCGCGCCGCCCGCCAACAAGCCCACGCCGGAGGAGCGGGACACTTGCAGGCCCTGGCTGGTGAGCGAGCTGCGGCTGCTCAGGCCCACCCTCCGCGCGGTCGTCGTGCTCGGTGCCTTCGGCTGGCAGGCCGCGCTGCCCGCGTTCGCCGAGGCGGGGTGGACGGTGCCGCGGCCCCGGCCGGCCTTCGCACACGGGGCACGGGTCACGCTGGACGGCCCTGACCGGCCGCTGGAGCTCTTCGGCTGCTTCCACGTCAGCCAGCGCAACACCTTCACGGGGCGGCTCACGCCCGAGATGCTGCGAGACGTGCTGCGCACGGCGGCCACCGCGGCGGACCTGCCGGCCCGAACGTACGAGGGCTAGCGTCGCGCCCGGTCCCGTTCGCCCGCCGACTGCACGAACTGCAGCTCAAGGGTGGCCGGGGGAGGGGCGATACCCGGGCCGCCGGCCTGCGCCCAGCGGAGTATCTCGTCGGTGCAGTCGTCGCCCATCGACCAGCCGATCCAGACGGGCCGGCCGCCTCGTCTGCGGCCCTCGCCCGACGGCTGTACGACGATGATGTTGGCTTGATCGCACGGGCCGAGGCAGTCCGTCGTACGGACCGCGAGGTGGCCGCCGGAGGCCTCGGCCGCGGCGCGCAGCCGGTCCAGCTGCCACTCGTGGTCGTAGTCCGGGTACTTGCGCGCGTCGCCGCAGCAGCAGCCGCGGCAGACGACGATCGTGCAGGGACGGGTCCTCGCGGCACCGATGGCCGTACGGACGGTCACGCGTCTCCCTCGGAGCCGGAGCCGGAGCCGGAGCCGGAGTCGCCGAAGAGGTGGCGCACCGTCGAGCGGTAGTTGGCCTGTACGTGGGCCAGGGCGTGGGTGCGGGCCAGCTCGCGGTCGCCGGAGGCGATGGCCGCGTACAACTCGCGGTGTTCGGCGAGGAGTTGGGGCCACTCCTCGTTCTGGCGGGTGAGCCAGCGCAGTCGGCCGTCGACCGGCTCCATCACGGAGATCAGCAGGCTGTTCCCGGCCATCGCCAGGATCCGGTCGTGGAAGCGGGTGTTGATGTCGGTGATCGCCTCCGCGTCGTCTGCCTCGGTCGCGGCCGCCGCGCGGTCGAGGAGCTCCTCCAGCTCGGCGAGATCGGCCCGGGTGGCGCGCTGCGCGGCCAGCCCGGTGGCGTACACCTCCAGGGCCTCGCGCAGTTCGAAGAGTTCCGCGACATCCGTCGGGGTCAGGTGGCGTACGACCGTGCGGCGCGGGGTCTCGAAGAGGACGAAGCCCTCGGCGACCAAGGCCCGGATCGCCTCGCGGACCGGTACGCGGGAGACCCCGAACCGCTCGGCCAGCTCGCGCTCGACCAGCCGGTCGCCGGGCAGCAGCCGCCCGGCGATGATCTCCTGCCGCAGCGAGCCGAGGACCCGCTCACGTACCGCCCCCAGCGGTTCCACCGTTGTCATGGGTCCATCCTCGCCGAACCCGGGACGGTTTTACCGAGCTGTAACCGTACGGACATGGCGAGATGTCGTCGGTGGCGAGACCATGACCTCAGTTTGGTATACCAAAACTGAAAGCGGCTGCTCCCCGACCTCAGCCCTCAGCCTCCCCCCCACACACACTCACCGCACCCCCCGCAGTCCTCCCGTCGTCCCCTCGCTCATGGAGGCCTTGTGTCCCTCGCCGATCCAGCGACAGCCACCGGCACGCCGGCGTTCGTCCCCGATCCCCGGCTCACCAACGAAGACCTCGCGCCCGCGGGCAAGCGCAACTGGAAGGTCTTCGACCTCTTCGCCATGTGGATGTCCGACGTCCACAACCTCGGCAACTACACGTTCGCGGCGGGCCTGCTGGTCCTCGGCATGAACGTCTGGCAGATCTTCACGTCCCTGCTCGTCGGCTTCGTGCTCATCTACGTCGGCATGAACTGGATGGGGAAGATCGGACAGCGCCACGGCGTGCCCTTCCCCGTGATCAGCAGGATCAGCTTCGGCGTCTGGGGCGCCAACATCCCGGCCCTTATCAGGGCCGTCATCGCCATCATGTGGTACGGCATCCAGACCTATCTGGCCTCCGTCGCCGTCAACATCATGCTGCTCGCGGCCTGGCCCGGCCTGGAGTCCTGGACCCACAGCTCGTTCCTCGGTCTCGACGCGCTCGGCTGGGTGTCCTTCCTCTCGCTGTGGCTGCTCCAGGCACTGATCATCAGCCAGGGCATGGAATCCGTACGGAAGTTCCAGGACTTCTGCGGTCCGGCCATCTGGCTCGTCATGATCGCGCTCGCGATCTGGATCCTCGCCAAGGCCGACTGGACCATCTCGCTCACGACGACTCCGAACCCGGTCTCCGTCGGTGAGCAGTGGCGCCAGTGGTTCGGCGCGATCGGGCTGATCCTCGCCACGTACGGCACGCTGATGCTCAACTTCTGCGACTTCTCGCGCTTCGCGCCCGACTACAGGACCGTCAAGCGCGGCAACTTCTGGGGCCTGCCCATCAACTCGACCGCCTTCGTGATCGTGTCGGTCATCGTGACGGCCGGCTCCCTGGAGGTGTTCGGCAAGGCGATCACAGACCCGGCCCACCTCGTCGCCGAGATCGGCAACACCTGGGTCCTGGTGCTGGGCGCGCTGACCTTCGCCATCGCCACCATGGGCGTCAACATCGTCGCCAACTTCGTCTCGCCCGCGTACGACCTGGCCAACGTCTGGCCGCAGAAGATCACCTTCAAGGTCGGCGGCCTGATCAGCACGGTGGCCGCGCTGGTGGTGACCCCGTGGAACCTCTTCTCCAACCCCACCGTCGTCCAGTACTTCCTCGGCGGTCTCGGCGCCTTCCTCGGCCCGCTGTTCGGTGTGATCATGCTCGACTACTTCTGGGTCAAGCACGGCCGTATCGACGTGAACGAGCTCTTCAACGCCGAGCCCGGATCGCGCTACTACTACCGCAAGGGCGTCAACCCCAAGGCCCTGTGGGCGTTCCTGCCCGCGGCGGCGGTCTCGGCGGTGCTCGCCCTTGTGACGACGTTCAGCGAGGTCGCCCCGTACTCGTGGTTCATCGGGACGGCGCTGGCCGCTGGGCTGTACGCGCTCCTGTGCCGCTCCGAGCGCGCCGCCCCTCCTGCCCTCACCACCGAGCCGACTCCTGTGCAGGGCTGAGCGTGCGGATCGTCGTCACCAACTGCAACACCACGCAGGGGATGACCGAGGAGATCGTGCGAGGTGCCCGGGCCGCGGCAGGCCCGGGCACCACCGTGCTCGGACTCACCCCCGCCTGGGGACCCGAGTCCGCCGAGGGCTGGCTCGACAGCTATCTCTCGGCGGCCGCCGTCATCGACACCCTGCGGACGTACGAGGGTCCGTACGACGCCGTCGTCCTGGCCGGCTTCGGGGAGCACGGGCGCGAGGGCGTACGGGAACTCGTGGACGTACCCGTCGTCGACATCACCGAGGCGGCCGCCCATCTCGCCTGCCTGCTCGGACGGCGGTACGGCGTCGTCACCACGCTGGAGCGGTCGGCCGGGCAGATCGAGGACAGCCTGTACGGGGCCGGGGTGGCCCAGAACTGTGCCGTCGTCGTGGGCACCGGGCTCGGCGTCCTCGACCTCGGTGACGCGGAGCGCACGGAAGCTGCCTTCGTGGCCGCCGCCGAGCGGGCCCGGGACGCGGGCGCCGAGGTCCTGGTGCTCGGGTGCGCCGGGATGACCGGGCTGCAGCGGGCGGTGGGGGACAAGCTCGGGCTGCCGGTCGTCGACGGCGTGGGCGCGGCGGTGAAGCTCGCCGAGTCGCTGGTGTCGCTCGGCCTGACCACGAGCCGGGCGGGGAGCTACGCCAAGCCCCTGCCGAAGCGGCGCACTTGGGGGCCGCCGTCGGAGTGATTCTCCCCGCCCCCGAGGCGGCGAACGGGGCGCCCGGGCGCGGCTGACCGCAGACTCCGGGGGAGCGGCGCCGGCACGTGGGCGGTGCCCCGCGGAGGAGTCGCCGCCGTTGCCTCCGGCGGCGGGAACGGAGTCGGTCGTGGTCGCTGGTGTCGGTACCGGTGCCTGTGCAACCCGTGCTCGCGTGCGGTTGTGTGCCCGTGCCGGGCGCCGGGTCCGGGAGGTCGCCGTCGTGCTCGCCGCTCTGCTGGTCGCCGCGCCGGCGGTCGTGTGGGGTGCCGGGACTTCGGGTGCACGTGAGGCGTGGGGTGCACGTGAGGTGGCGGGCGCGCGTGAGGTGCCGGGCTCGCGAGGGGTGTCGGGTGCGCGTGGAGTGTCGGGTGCCGGCGGAGTATTGGCTCCTGGTCCGGCCGGGCGGGGCGAGCCGCAGGTGAGGGAGCCCGGTCCGGCGGAGTCCTTCTGGGTCGATCCCCGGTCCCGCGCCGCCCTGCAGGCCGCCGAATGGCGTCTCATGGGACGGACCGCGGACGCCCTGCTCATGGACCGGATCGCCACCCGCCCCCAGGCCGAGTGGCTCAACGGCCCCGCGTCCCGGGCGGTGGTACGGGCCCGCACGAGCGCCGCCGCACGACAGGGGCGTACGGCCGTACTCGTCGCGTACTACATTCCGCACCGCGACTGCGGGTCGTACTCGGAGGGCGGGGCCTGGAACGCCGCGGGCTACCGGAAGTGGGTCGACGAGTTCGCGGCGGGGCTCGGCGGCCGGGACGCGTATGTGATCGTCGAACCGGACGCCGTGGCGCAGACGGTGGCGGGCTGCGCCTCGGTCGTGGCCGAGGACCGGTACGCGCTGCTGGCGTACGCCGTGGACCGCCTCAAGCGGCAGCCCGGTACCCGTGTCTATCTCGACGCGGGCAACTCCGCCTGGCTGCCGGACACTTCGCGACTGGTCGAGCCGCTGACGCGGTCGGGCATCGCCCGCGCCGACGGCTTCGCGCTGAACGTCTCCAACTTCCAGACAAACGCGGCCAGTTCGGCGTACGGGAAAAAACTGTCGGCGGCTCTCGGCGGCAAGCACTTCGTGATCGACACCAGCCGCAACGGCAACGGGCCCCACACCGGCACCGATTCCTGGTGCAATCCGCCGGGCAGGGCCCTGGGCACACCGCCGACCACCGCCACGGGCGCCCCGCTGATCGACGCCTACCTGTGGATCAAGCGGCCGGGCGAGTCCGACGGCACCTGCCGGGGCGGACCGGCCGCCGGGCAGTGGTGGCCGTCGTACGCACTGGAGTTGGCCCGCAACGCCCGCAACGCCCGTGGCTGAACGGGTCGAAGGCGACGCTTGGTCTGGCCCGGCCCGGTCCGGGCCGGGAGGTCAGTCGGTCGAGGGGCCGTCGTCGAGGACGCGGTCGTCGAGGTGTGCGGCGAAGTGGTCCGCCTGCCTCGCCATGATGTCCCGCATGGAGGTGCCGCGCGGGACGCCGTACACCGTGCCAGGAAAGTCCAACTCCCTTTGCACCTCCCACAGTTCGTCATGCCGGCCAGGCGCGAAGAGCTGGGCTTCCGGGGCGCCGGCGGCGATCCAGCCGATGGGTACGACCGAGCCGGGCGGCAGGATCGAGTTGGTCTGCAGCACGCTGTTGATCCGCAGCTCCGAACCGGCGCCCACGACGGCTCCGGGGAAGACGGAGGCTCCGGTGGCCACGAAGACCTCGTCCTCGATCCGGGCGCCGTTGACGTGGGCGTGCGGGCCGATGAGTACGGCGTTTCCGATGAGCGCGGGGTGCCGTCGCCGTCCCCGTACGAGGGCGTTCTCCATGACGACGACGTTCTCGCCGGTCCTCACCTCCCCGTCCTCCGCGGTGAGTACGGCGCCGTGCAGTACACGGGCCCCTTCGCCGAGGACGACCGCGCCACAGAGGACGGCAGTCGGCGCGACGTACGCGGAGGCCGGGACGACGGGGCGCTGCCCGCGGTGTTCGATCAGCATGAGGGGACTCTAGGCCTGCTCGGAAGCGGGGTCCGGGACCACGGCCGTGGCCGTGATCTCCACGAGCTGGCCGGTGTATCCGAGGCACGCGACGCCGAGGAGGGTGGAGGAGTGCGGGCCGACGCTGAGGCGGGAGGCCTCCACGACCTCCCACACCTCGGAGAGCACCGCGGGGTCACCGCTCACGACATACACATCGGTGTACGCGACATGCTCGAAGTCGCTGCCGATTGCCCGGAGTTGCTCGCCCAGGTTGGCGATCACCCGCTCGGCCTGCCGTACGGGATCGCCCGGGCCTACGAGTTCGCCGTCGGCGTTGAGAGGCACGGACCCGGCGAGGAAGGCGAGACGTGTGCCCGCCTCGACGACGGAGGCGTGGGCGTAGGTGGGCGGCGTGAACAGGGTGGGGACGGTGACGCGCTTCAGCATGGGTGGCCTCCCGCGGACGGACCGGTGGATGACGAGGGACTCGGTGGCAGTTGAGGGACAACCCGCCGATCATGCGGCCCCGGCTTGCGGGGCCGCATCCGAATATCCTCCGCCCGGACTCCGCACGGTCCTCCGCCGGTCCTCCGCGAGGTGTTGCCTGCCGCCGGAGCCGTCGCCCGGTGGCCGCCTGGGCCGCCACCCGGTGGCCGACCCGGTTGTCACCTGGTGGCCGGCCCGGCTGTCACCTGGTGGTGAACTGGGCCGTCCCCAGCGTCGCGAACCACTCGCGTATCAGCTTCTCGTCGTTCGTCGCCGCGAGTGAGAGGAGCAGCAGCAGCCGGGCCTTCTGCGGGCTCAGGTCCTCGGCACCGATGACGCCGGCGGTGCCGGTCGATTCGTACACCGCGCCCGATCCGGTACGGGTGGTCGACGCGAACGTCACCCCCTTCTTCACCGCGTCCGTCCGCGCGGTCGACATCGCGGGCGAGATGCCCCCGGCGCCCGTGCCCGCCGTCACGACGCCCTTGGCGCCGCCGTCCGCGAAGGCCTTGATCGCCTCGCCGCCCGCGTCCTGGTACGAGTACGCGATCTCCACCTTCGGCAGCGGCTTGCTCTGCTCCTTTGTCTTCTCCTTGGCGCTCACCCTGCCGACGATCCGGTCCAGGTCGAAGGGTGTACGCCAGTCGGCCCTGCCGCACTTCTGGACGCGGGCCGGTGCCCGGTTGAGCCGGATGTTGTCCTGGTCGACGGCGCCGAGCACTCCGGAACGTCCGCTCTCGAAGGTGTCCATGCGCAGTGCGTTGCTCTTGCGGACCTCCCGGGCCGCCTGGATCTCGTCGTTGAGCATGACGACGGTTCCGTAGCACTTGGTCTTGCGGCTCGCGGCGAGCTTGATGGCGTTGTAGAGGTTGGCCGGCGCGTCCGTGCCGATGACGGTCCACGGCCGCATCGACCCCGTGAGGACGACCGGCTTGTCGCTGCGCACGGTCAGGTCGAGCCAGTACGCGAACTCCTCCATCGTGTCCGTACCGGTGGTGACCACGACGGCGTCGTTCTTCTTCAGCGCGGCGTCCACGGACGCGGTGAGCCTGCGGTAGTCCGCGATGGAGTACCCGCTCGACCCCTTGTTCCCGAACTGCTCGGTCGTCACGTCGGCCAGCCCGTTCACCTCCGGCCGCAGCTCGTCCACCATCTTGGAGATCGCGAGCTGCCCCGACTTGTAGTCCTGGAACGAGACGCGGTTCGTACTGACCCCGGAGATGGTCCCGCCCGTGCCGATCACCGCCACTTCGGGCAGGTCCTTTCTCTCCTCGGCATGGGCACTCGCGCCGGCCAGTGAGACTCCCGCGGCTACGGCGAACGAACAGAGCAGGGCGGCTGTACGGTGAGCGATCTTCATGGGTGGCACGGCTCCTTGCGGGTCGGCGATCGGCGCTCGCCCGCCGACCGTAGGAAGCGGTGTTTTCCCGGGCGTTGCGTGTACGTGTCGATCACCGTGCGCGGCGATTTCCCCGGCCGGTGGGCCGGGTCGCTCAGGGTGTCGTGCGGGCGTCGAGTCCGAAGACCGGATGAAATTCATGGACGAGACGTGCGGGGGAGGAGGGGGAGGAGTGCAACCGGGGATTTCGCGGAGGGGCGCGGACCGGGCCGGTAACCGGAACCCCTATGCTCCGTTGAGTCTTCAAGCATGGCTGGAGTGTGGGCCCGTACGCCCCGCCGCCGTCAGGAACGACCAGGAACACCTAAGGAAGCCCCATGACTGTTCCCCCCACCACCCCCACCCCTCCCACTCCTTCTTCCTCGCCCACGTCTCACCGTGCCCGGTCCCGTGTCACGCGGCGCGGGCTGATCGGTGCGGCGGGCGCGGTCGCGACGGGCGCCGCGCTCACCCCCGTCGTGATGGCCAACACCACCTCGGACGCCGCCGGTTCGGACGCTGCCGGTTCGGACACCACCGACGCCGAGCCCGGTACGACCCCCGAGACCTTCCCGAAGACCCGCGCCAAGGAGGCCACGGGCGAGGCGCCGGTGGAGGCCGCCTTCCCCATCGGTTACGTGGGCGTGCGCTGGGCCGGCACCCGTGAGGCCACCGGCGGCGGCATCCGGCTGACCGACGCCGACGGCGGCAAGGGAGCCTGGAAGTCCCTGAGCGGCAACGGCTGTTCGGACAGCAACGGCGGCGCGCTGCTCATCCCCGTCGACCGGGCCGCGGGCTACGAGCTGAAGGCGCCGGACGGAGCCACCGGCCTGCGTTCGCTGGCCATCGACACGACGCAGGGACCGAGCCGCAAGGTGGCGGTTCCGGCGGACACGACCCGGGTGCGCGGTGTCGCCTACCTCTCGCGGGCGGCCTGGGGCGCGGACGAGAAGCTCCGCTTCAAGCCGGACGGCACGGAGAACACGCCGACGGCGTACTACCCGTTCCAGACGTTCACGGTCCACCACACCGCCACCGCCAACGACGACCCGGATCCGGCCGCCACCGTGCGCGCGATCTACCAGCTCCACGCGATCACGAACGACTGGGGCGACATCGGCTACCACTTCCTCATCGACGACAAGGGCACGGTCTACGAGGGCCGTTACTCGGGTGACGACGGCGTCGCGGCCCACGACGCCGACGGCAAGCTCGTGACCGCCTTCCACGTGGGCGGCTTCAACTCGGGCAACCTCGGCATCGCCCTCCTCGGCAACCTGATGGAACAGGGCCCGACCGACGCCGCCCGCGCGTCCCTCACCAGCCTGGTCCGCGCCCTGACCCGCTTCCACGGAGTCGACCCCGAGGCCAAGGTCACGTACACCAACCCGATCAACGGCACCACGAAGGACGTCAACGAGATCAGCGGCCACCGCGACTGGCTGTCGACGGAGTGCCCGGGTGACGTGATGTACGGGGAGCTCGCGAAGCTGCGAAAGGCCGCGGCGGGCACCGGCTGACACCACCGCCGAGTGCCGCGGGGGTATTTACGGGCGCCCCCGCGGCGCTGCCTCCCGCGCCGCCCTCCTCGTACGCAATACGTCCGCCGCGCGCGGGCGTTCGGGATCACTCCCACCGGAGTGCCCGCCCGGCCTCGCGTACGGGGACGGACCGGTACCGGCGCACGCGGAAACGGCCGGACGGCGTACGGGGACCCGGATGCGCGCTGATTCAGGAGCCTCGGACTGCGACGTACGGCACAGCTGTCACAGCTTCGGCCGGACGGCCGGACCGGGTGCGCCGGTGCGCGACTCGCCCGCCCTGCGTGACCTGCACGAGTGGCCTCGCGTGACCGCTCCGCGCCCGCTAGGGATGGCTTCCGTACGCCTCGACGGAGGCCGACGGAGACCAACAGAGACCACACGGGGGGCGGAGTCGACCATGACGACGGAACGATCGCAGCCGAATCCGGATCCGCGGCCGGATCCGCGGCCGGATCCGCAGTCACAACCTCAGTCTCAGCCTGACGACATCGGCGGAATCCTGATCCACCGCGGGCTGCGCGAGGAACTGGGCCGACTGGCAGACGCCGCCGAGTCCGGCTGGCGGGCGGAACGGGTCCAGGAACAGATCGAGCTGGTGATCGCCGTACTCCATCAGCACCACCACGGCGAGGACGAAAAACTCCACCCCCTGGTGCGCGGCCGGGAGCCCGGCATCGGCACCGTCCTCGACGAGCTGGAAAAGGAACACACCCTCATCCAGAAACTCGCCGACGACGCGGCCGACCGCGCCCGCCCCCTTCCCGAACGCGCCCCGGTCATCCGGGAACTGCTGGACGTCCTGCGCCCTCACCTCGCCCTGGAGGAGGCCGAGGTCTTCCCGGCGATCAAACGCCAGGTCAGCCAGGCCGAGTTCGAGGAGTTCGTCAAGGGCGAGCTCAAGGCGGCGGGCCGCCGACTGCCGGCCCTCTTCGGCATGCTGCTCCACTACGCCCGACCCGGCGAACGCGAGCGCCTCCTCGCGGATGTGCCCACGCCGATCGCACTCCTGTGGAAGGTGTTCTGGAGGCGGGGGTACGAGCGGAGGGTGGCGCGGGTGTATGGGTGAGCGCGTTCCACAGACGGGCGCGCCCCGGGGAGTTCTCGGGCGCTGCACGGGGGCGTTGTCGGTCGCTCCGGCTACCGTGGAAACCCATTGGCGGATTCGAAGGGGGCCCGATGGACGCGGAGTTGGTGGCGCTGGCGACGGCCGGGGCGACGGCGCTCGTGCAGCAGATGGTGACCGACGGTTGGGCGAACGTACGGGATCGGGTCGTCGTCCTCTTCTCACGAGGGCGGGACGAAGAGGCCGTCGTGGGCGAGTTGGAGGAATCGAGGGCGGATCTCGTCGCCGCGCGGGACGACGATGACGAGCAGGTCGCGGCGGACGTTCAGGCGACCTGGCGCAACCGGCTCCGGCGCACCCTGCGCGACGATCCCGCGGCGGCCGCCGAACTCCGCGCGCTGCTGGACGAGTTGACCCCGCCTGCCACGGCTCCCGCACCGGGCTCCGTCCACAACAACACTATCAGCGGCGGCGTGCACTACGGCGCCGTGGTGCAGGCGCACACGGTCGGCGGCCGCGTAACGATCGGAGAGCCACCGCGGCGACCGTGACGCGCCTTCAGGAGCGTGGCCCGGTGCGGCGCCCAAATCCCCATGACCCAAATCCCTATGAGCAACAGCCCTATGGGCAACAGCCCTATGGGCAACAACCCTGCGAGTGACCGTCTGTGTCTGTGAACGACCGTGCTTTCCTCGACTCCGTCACCGGCCGCCTGGCCGCTCTCCCGGCGGTCCTGGCGGTGGCGCTCGGTGGCTCCCGGGCCCAGGGCACGCACACGCCCGACAGCGACTGGGACCTGGCCGTCTACTACCGCGGCGACTTCACCCCCGCCGCCCTCCGCGCCGTCGGCTGGAAGGGCGAGGTCTCGGAGATCGGTGGCTGGGGTGGCGGCGTCTTCAACGGCGGCGCGTGGCTCACGATCGACGGCCGCCGGGTGGACGTCCACTACCGCGACCTCGACGTCGTCGAACACGAGCTGGCACAGGCGGAGGAGGGCCGCTTCCACGTCGAGCCGCTGCTCTTCCACCTCGCCGGCATCCCCAGCTATCTGCTGGTCGCCGAACTGGCCATCAACGAGGTGCTCCACGGCACACTGCCCCGACCGGCGGCCTATCCGGAGAAGCTCCGCCACACGGCCCACGCCCGCTGGCACGACACCGCCCTGATGACCCTCGCCTACGCCAAGGCCAACCATGCCCCGACGGGCCGCCGTACGGAGGTCGCGGGCGCCATCGCCACGGCCGCCATGCAGGCCGGGCACGCGGTACTGGCGGGACGGGGGGAGTGGGTGACGAACGAGAAGAGGTTGCTGGAGAGGGCGGGGTTGCGGGGCGTCGACGACATCATCGGCTCGCTGTCGGCGGAATGGGACCCGGACTCCGGCCCGGACCTGAACCTGGGCGCGGACCCGGGCGTGAACCCCTTGCTCCGGGCCATCGCGGCGACGCAGGCGCTCTTCGAACCGCCGCGTCGCTGAATAACCCTTGGAGAATGTCCAGTTGACGCTGCTACCGTCACCGACGTGGCGAAACTCAATCAGATCATCGCAGTCGAGAAGGGCATCAAGTCCAAGTCTCATCAGGACCTGACGGCAGCTCATCACGGGCTGCAGAAGCCGGCGTTGCTGGCAGGCATCTCGCGTACGTATCAGCCCAAGGACGAGGAGGGTGAGCAGTTGCCGCCCGAGTCGACTCGGGTGCAGGTGCAGGCCGAGGACGTGCTGCGGGACACCGCGGCCACGCTGACCCGGCTGTTCGACGTGACCGCCACCAAGGACTGGGCCAACTGCACGGCCCGCGCGGACGTCAAGGTCGACGGACGGGTGCTCGTCGCCGACGTACCGGTGTCCTATCTGCTCTTCCTGGAGAAGCAGCTCACCGATCTCAACACCTTCGTGCGGAAGCTGCCCGTGCTCGACGCCTCCGAGTCGTGGGTGCAGGACCCGTCGGCCGACGCGTGGAAGACCGAGCCGGTCAGGACGCTGCGCACGAAGAAGGTCCCGCGCAACCACGTGAAGGCGGAGGCGACCGAGAAGCATCCGGCGCAGGTCGAGGTGTACTACGAGGACATCCCCGTCGGGTACTGGACGACCGTGAAGTTCTCCGGAGCCCTTCCCGCGCGGCGCGTCAACGAGCTGCTCGACCGTGTCGAGAAGATGCAGCAGGCCGTCAAGTTCGCCCGGGAAGAGGCGAATGGCGCGGACGTGACCGACCAGCGCGTGGGGGACGCCGTGTTCGGCTACCTGTTCGGGTAGCCTCAAAGACTCCCCGGTCCACCGAGACCGGGGAACTCCCCGGTCCACTGCGGCCGGGGTGCGCGAGGAGCGCAAGCTGAAACTGAAGCTTGTCGTGACTTCGCGGTTCCAGTGGAGGTTCGAGTCCTCCTCGCGGCACCAACTCGGCACCCGTACTTCTCGTACAGCCCGTACAACTCGTACGAGGTGCCCATCGCGCCGCGGTAGCCCAACTGGCAGAGGCAGACCGCGATCAATCTCAGACTATTGCTCCAGACTCAGCATTCGCCGCCGATCGCCGGATCGACCGGACTCAGGCTCCGGGCGTCGAAATGCCGGTTCAAGTCCGGCCCGCACAGCTCGATGTGCGGTGGTCCAAAGGCAGGACGCGGCGACATAACACTGACCTGAGTTCTCAAGCGTGCCGGTGTGCGACATGGGTGGCATCACAGGGCTCGGAGGCCGGCTACGCCTCCGAGCCCGCTCCCGTTTGCGCGCCACGGGTGCGATGGGTTCGCCTGGACTGCCGCTGCCGGGCCGCCCCCGATTGCGTACATAAAGAACGCGGCCATCACGACATTCGTCACACCCCCGAAACGCTTAGGTCCCTTACTCTCCAGGAACCCGACCTACCGTAAGCACCACCGCCCAGGCCGACGTCGCCCGAAGGCATGCCACCCCGCAACCGCCCTCGTCCCGACAGGAGCCCCGTGCCCGTGCCGCGACCCTTCTCCGTTGCCCTGCCCCCCTGGCTCTCGCATGCGCTGCGTGCGCAAAGGGGGCCTGTGCCGTGGAATGCCGTGGTGCGCGGGGCGCTCGCCGCCGGGCCGCTGCTGCTCGTGGCCGTGCTCGCCGGGCAGGAGTCCGTCGGGGTCATGGCCGCCCTGGGAGCCATGCTCGCCGGGATCAACGACCGGCCTGGGAGCCGGCGGACCGCCGTGCACCGCATCGGCGTGCCCGGGCTCGCCGGGGCCACGGGGATCGTCGTCGGTACGTATGCGGGGGAGGGCGTCGGAGCGGTACCACTGACCTTGATACTCACCGCCCTCGGGCTGCTCGCCGGGGCCGTGAGCGCAGTGGGGCCCGTGTCCTCCGGGGCCGGTACGCAGCTGCTCGTCGCCGCGGCCATCGGGGCCGGGATGCCACTGCCCGAACCCGGGTGGCAGCGGGCGTTGTTCTTCCTGGCCGGAGCCGCCTGGCTGATTCTGCTGCGGCTTGCGCTGCCCACGCCCGGTGCCCTCGCCCATGACTTCCGGTTCGACGGGGAGCGGGTGGCCGTCGCGGACGTCTACGACGCCATCGCCGAGTTGCTCGCAGCTGCCGGCGGCGAGCAGGCCGGGGCCCGCCGGGCCGCCCTCACCGCCGCGCTCGATCACGCGCAGGACGCGCTCGCGGGGCCGCGGCTGCGGCGGTACGCCAGTTCCTCCGCCGAGCGGCGGCTGCGGGCGCAGTACGCCGCCGCGCTTCCGCTCGCCGAGGCCGCGACCGCGCTGGCCTGGGCCGGGGACGCGCTGCCCGCCCGTACGGCGGAGGGGCCGCGACGGCTCGCCGCCGCCGTACGGACCGGTGAGCCCTGCGGACCGCTGCCCGCGCCCGCCCGCTCCGTACCCGGACTGCGCGCCCTCGACGACGCACTCCTGCACGCCGCCGAGACCTTCGACCGCGGCGGCAGGAAGCCCGGCAGCCGGCAGATCGACGGGAACAAGGCCGGTGACGGACACGGCGCTGCCTCCCACGGCGACGCCGGCACCAACCCCCTCGACCGCGGCGCCCGCCAGACCGCCCACAAGGGACTGCGCCTACGACCCTTCCGCGCCAAGCCCCTGCTCCGTACCGTCACCGGCGCGGGCGGCCGTGAGTACGGCTTCCGGGTCGCCCTCTGCTACGGCGCCAGCGCGGCCGTCGCGCAGGCGCTGCACCACGTGCACTGGTACTGGCTGCCGGCCACCGCCGTCTTCCTCGTGAAGCCGGACCTGGGGCCGCTCGTCTCGCGTGTGCTCAACCGGGCGGCCGGCACCGTCCTGGGCGCCCTTGTCTTCGCGGGGCTCGCGGCCGTGCTGCCCCGGCCGGAGGGACTGGTGGCGCTCGTCGCGATCAGCGGCGCCCTGATACCCGTCGCCACCAGGCACTTCGCCGCGCAGACCGCCGTCGTCACCGTCCTCGTACTCGCCCTCGTCATGGTCGGCGGGGAACCGGAAGCCTCCTGGAGCCGTATCGGCGAGACGCTGCTGGCCTGCGCGATCGTGCTGATCGTGGGCCATCTGCCGGCTCCGGGACAGCGCGGCGGGAACGTGAAGACCCGCCTCACCGCTGCCACCGACGCCGCCCACGCCTATCTCACCCACGTGCTGAGCGGCGCCGACGACCGGGCCGCCCGCTGGGCGCTGCGCCGCGAGGCCTACCGGAAGCTGGCCGAGGCCCGGGCCGCGATCGACCGTGCCGCCGCCGAACTGCCCACCCTGGCGCGGCACACGGAAGGCACCGACGAGGTCGCCGCCACCCTTGAACGCCTCGTCGACACCACCACCGCCTGCGCCGTCCACCTCGACGACACGGGCCGGCTCACCCCGCGGCACACCGAGCGCCTCGCC
The DNA here is from genome assembly GCF_042715345.1 of Streptomyces sp. NPDC058697. Lineage (NCBI taxonomy): Bacteria > Bacillati > Actinomycetota > Actinomycetes > Kitasatosporales > Streptomycetaceae > Streptomyces > Streptomyces sp. NPDC058697. The sequence goes on along the minus strand of NZ_JBHXSU010000012.1, from coordinate 86,364 downwards.
ACCCTCCTCGACGAACTCGTGGAACAGCGCGAGCGCGCCGGCCTCGCGGACCCGCCGGCCGACCTCCTCAGCGCCTGAGGGCCCGCCCGCCGGGGCTCCCCTCAGCCATCAGGAGCCATCAGGAGCCATCAGGGCCCGAATGGCTGAAGCGCTTTCTTCAGGGTTCTATCCGCGCCCACACCGGCGCATGGTCCGAGCCCGCCGCGTTCCGCCGTGCCCCCGGGTTCCCGTCGACCGACGGCAGCGGGGTCTGCTGGACCGGCGTCCCCGTACCCGCCCCGGTCACATGGTCGAGCAGCAGCCGGCTGACCAGTATGTGGTCGATCAGTTCGGGGCGGCCGGAGTGGACGCGGGAGAAGCGCTGCTCCTCCGGGATGAGGGGCGCGATGTTCCAGAGCCGGGCCGCGTCGCCCTTGTCGGGCCGTTCGAAGCCCGGCGTGCCGATCTCGGAACCGGGCGGGCCCTGGAGTATCTGGGTCGTGGCCGCGGCGACCTCGTCGTTGAGGTCGCCGAGCACGGCCACGTTCCGCTCCTTGCCCCTGCCGTCGAGGAGGTCGTCGGCGACGGCCCGCAGCGTCGTGGCCTCGGCGGCCCGCCGGTACAGGGCGTACGCGCCGTAGCGGGCCCGCTCGCCCTCGTTCCGCGGCTGGAACCGGCCGCCCGGGAACGTCAGCAGCTTCGACTTGAGATGGCAGACCGCCACGGTCAGGGTCATCCCCTGGGTGGTTATCTCCGTGGCCAGGAAGCCGCGGCCCGTCCGGGAGACGGGCTCTCCGTCGTCGTCGCCCTGAACCGGTCGCAGCGGTGCGGGGAAGGTGTTCGTGTCGATGACCGTCCGCGGTTCCGGGCGGCTGAGGAAGCCGACCCTGATGCCGCGGCCGTCCGGATGCTCCGAGAGCGCGATGTGCCAGTCGCCGTCCAGCATCCCCGCCAGGTCCGCAAGCGCCTCCGGATCGCCGACCTCCTGCACGCCGAGCAGCGTGGGGTCGAGTTCCGTGACGACCGAGGCCAGAGCGGTGAGCTTCGCCTTGTACGCGGCCTCGCTGCGCGGTCCGAACGCGCCGCCGGGCCGGTACAGGTTCTCCAGGTTCCACGTGCCGAGGAGCATGCCGGCTCCTTCCCGGACGCGCCGTCCAAGGGGCGCCGCCCGTCGAATGGTGAGGCCAGCGTGCGCGGGAAACCGCCGGGGCGACAGGGCCGGGACAGGATGCGCGGTTCACGTCACCCGACGGCACGATCCCGTCGTACCGTGGCGTGATGACCTCGCCCGAGCCCACGCCCGACGCGACGACCAACACCTCGGCCGGTGATCAGGCCAACCCGCCCGGCACGAAGAGCCCGGCCGATGTCCCGGCAGATCTCTCGGCTCGTCTTCCGGCCGATCTCATCATCACCCGGTGCACCGCCCTCGTGCACGACGAGCACGAGCAGATCGGCTTCGTCGAGGACGCCATCATCGTCGTACGGGGCGGCCGCATCGAGAGCGTCACCGCCGGGCCGCTCGACGTCGACGTCCCCGTCGCGGAGCACACCGTGCGCATCGACGCCCAAGGCCAGGTCGCGATGCCCGGCCTCGTCAACTGCCATACGCACGCCCCGATGGTCACCCTGCGAGGTATCGCGGAGGACCTGCCCATCGAGGAGTGGTTCAACGACTTCGTCTGGCCCATCGAGTCCAACCTCCAGGAGAAGGACGTGGAGTTGGGCGCGCGGCTCGCCTGTGCCGAGATGATCCGGGGCGGTGTCACCTGCTTCGCCGACCACTACTTCTCGATGGACACCGTCGCCGCCGTGACCGCCGAGAGCGGAATGCGCGCCAACCTCGGACAGGCCTTCTTCTCCTCCCAGGGCGCCGAAGGACGCGAGCAGTCGCTGGACTTCGCCCTCCGCCACCGCGACACCGCCGACGGCCGCATCACCACGTCACTCGCCCCGCACGCCCCGTACACCGTCGAGGACGCCGACCTCGCCGCCACCGCCCAACTGGCCCGGAAACACGGCCTGTTGGTGCACATCCACGCCTCCGAGAACCGCGACCAGGCCGACACCAGCCTCGACCGCCACGGCCGCACACCCATCGAGGTGCTGGCCGGCGCCGGGCTCCTCGACACCGACCTGCTCATCGCGCACGGCACCGGCATCCTGGAGCGCGACCTGCCCGTACTCGCCCGCGCCACCGGCCGGATCGCCGTGGCCAGCGCGCCCCGGGGCTACCTCAAGTTCGCCTGGCCCACGACGACTCCGGTACGCGCCCTGCGTGAACTCGGCATCCCCGTGGGCCTCGCCACGGACGGGGCCGCGTCCAACAGCTCCCTGGACGTGTGGGAGTCCATGGCACTCACCGCGCTGGTGCAGAAGTTCACCCAGAACGACCCGCGTTGGCTGACCTCCCGACAGGCCCTGCACCACGCGACACTGCAGAGCGCGCGGGCGGTCGGCCTCGGCGAGGAGATCGGCAGCCTGGCGCCGGGCCGCCGGGCCGACATCATCCTCGTCGACGTCAGCGGCCCGCACACCCAGCCCGTGCACGACCTTGCCGCCACCCTCGTACACAGCGCCCGCTCCGGTGACGTACGCACGACGATCGTCGACGGGCGGGTGATCATGCGCGACCGCGAGCTGCTCACGCTCGATGTGCCCGCGATCGTGGGGGAGATGAACGAACGGATGCCGGTGCTGATCGATCGGAGCCATGGGAAGCGGGTGCAGGAGTATGACTCCTGAGTGCGGTTCGCTGGGTGCGGGTAGGGGGGTGTGCGGTTCGTTTTGCTGCGGGTCGGTGGGGGCTTGTCGCGCAGTTCCCCGCGCCCCTTACGGGGCAGGGGCGCTTAGGGTTGGCCCATGTCCACTGACCAGGACCTCGTCACCGACGGCCTTCCCACCGGCGACCTTCTCGCCGATGGCCTCCTCACTCACCCGTACGCCGCTTACGAGCGGCTGCGCGATAGCGCCCCCGTGCACCGCATTACCGGTCCCGACGGCAGTCCTGCCTGGCTGGTCACGCGGTACGACGACGTGCGTCAGGCTCTGGCGGATCCGCTTCTCTCGTTGGACAAGCGGCATGCGCTGTCCGGGGGTTACCAGGGCTTTGCTCTGCCGCCCGCCCTGGACGCGAACCTGCTCAACATGGATCCGCCCGACCACACCCGGATCCGCCGCCTGGTCGGGCGGGCCTTCACGACGCGCCGCGTCGAGCAACTGCGTGTCCCCATCCGGCAGACCGCCGACCGGCTTCTCGACGCACTGGGCCCGCGCGGGAGTACGGACCTGATCGCCGCCTACGCCGCGCCGCTCCCCATCACCGTCATCTGTGACCTGCTCGGCGTACCGGAGGAGCACCGTCGTGACTTCCGGGCCTGGACCGATGTGCTCGTCGCGCCGGACCCGGCCAGGCCGCAGGCCGCCAAAGAGGCCATCGTGGCGATGCTCGGCTTCTTCACCCAACTCCTCGCCGACAAGCGGAAAAAGCCCGCCGACGACCTGCTCTCCGACCTCATCGCGGTCAGGGACGAGAGTGCCGGCGCGGGGAACGGGCGGCTCACCGAGGACGAGTTGATGTCGCTCGCCTTCCTCATCCTCTTCGCGGGCTACGAGAACACCGTGCAGCTCATCGGCACCGCGGTCCTCGCGCTGCTCCAGCACCCCGACCAACTGGCCGCTCTCCGCGCGGATCCCACCCGACTCCCGGCCGCCGTCGAGGAGTTCGTCCGCTACGACGGGCCTGCCCTGCTGGCCATCCGCCGCTTCCCGCTGGAGGACGTGACGATCGGCGACGTCACCGTCCCGGCGGGCGAGACGGTCCTGCTGTCCCTGGCCGCCGCCAACCGCGACCCCAGCCGCTTCCCGGACGCCGACCGGTTCGACCTCGGGCGCGACGCCACCGGACATCTCGCGCTCGGACACGGCATCCACTACTGCTTGGGCGCACCACTGGCCCGACTGGAGACGGAGATCGCCCTGGCCGCGCTCCTGGAACGCCTCCCCGATCTGAAGCTCGACGGCGACCCGGGCGACCTCCGGTGGCGACCGTCCCTCCGCGCCCGGGGCCTGCTCACGCTTCCGGTGACGTACTGAGGAAAAGAAATTCCGCGCCCCACCGATGAGTTCCGCTCCTCCCTCCGGTCCACCCCAGGGAAAGCACCGCACCGGAGGAGGGGCAAATGACGCTTCCGCGGATCGTGTCGCGCGACGAGTGGCGCGGCGCACGCGAGGAACTGCTGGTCAGGGAGAAGGGAGCGACCCGCGCGCGTGACGCGCTCAACGCCGAGCGGCGACGACTGCCGATGGTCGAGATCGACACGGAGTACGTCTTCGAGGGCGGGGACGGCAAGGCGACGCTGTTCGACCTCTTCGAAGGGCGGCCTCAACTCGTCGTCTACCACTTCATGTTCGCGCCGGAGTGGGACGCGGGCTGCCGCAGTTGCTCGGCGTTCGTCGACCAGATCGGGCACCTCGCGCATCTGCACGCGCGGGGCACCGAGTTCGCGGTGGTCTCCAGGGCGCCGTACACGAAGATCCTGCCGTTCAAGGCGAGGATGGGTTGGACGGTGCCCTGGTACTCGTCGTACGGCAACGAGTTCAACCACGACTTCCAGGTGTCTTTCGAGGGCCACGACAGCAGCGCCGGCGGCCAGAGCCACGACGCGTACGAACGGCCCGGGCTGAGCTGTTTCCTCCGCGACCGTGAGCGGATCTTCCACACGTACTCGACGTACGAGCGCGGGCTTGACGGACTGGGCTCCACCACGAGTCTCCTGGACCTCACCGCCCTCGGCAGGCAGGAGGAGTGGGAGCAGCCGGAGGGGCGCGCGTCGGCACTGGGCGCGCCCGCGGGCAGCGAGCGCATCCGATACCACGACGAGTACGAGGACTGAGTACGAGGGATTGAGCACGAGGGACTGAGTTCGAGGTGTGATGGCCACGTGTCAGCTACGTCTCAGTAACGTCACTTCGCGAGACGTCCACCCTATGTTTGGCGTTTAACTCTTCAAGGGCTCTCACGAGATCTCAGGAGAGCAGCGCTACATGGAGGTGCAACGTGGTGAACGGGCGAACGGTGCTGGAGCGCTTTCCCGCCGGTGGGCCGCGTGGTTCGTGGCCGGCCGAGGAGTTCGCGCAGGCGCGCCGCCTGGAGGGGCAGCACGTCGAGGTCGTGATGGACCTGTCGACGGACGCCTTCCTGGTGGTCGTGCGGGAACTCGCCGAGTGAGCCGGGCCGACCCTCATCCGGCCTTGGGCGCCGGCACCTTGGCGGCGAACTGCTCCGCCTGGAGCGAGTACAGCTCGGCGTAGACCCCACCCGAGGACAGCAGCTCGTCCGGAGTGCCGGACTCCACGAGCCGGCCCTGGTCGAGGACGTGCACCAGGTCGGCGTGGCGCACCGACGCGAGGCGGTGCGTGATGAGGACGACCGTCTGACCGGTACCCGCGAGGGCCCGGATCTTCTCGAAGACCTCCAGTTCGGCGCGGGCGTCGAGAGCCGCCGTCGGCTCGTCCACGACCAGGATCGCGCCCTTGCGGTAGGCCGCCCGCGCGATACCGAGCCGCTGCCACTGGCCGCCCGACAGCTCGTGGCCGCCGCTGAACATACGGGCCAACAGCGTGTCCGGACCGCGCGGCAGATCGTCCATCACGTCCTCGGCGCCCGCCTCGGTGACGGACGTACGCAGCCGCTCGTCGGTGAGCGGCGCCGACGTCCGGCCGATCGCGACGTTCACCCGGGCCGTGAACGGCCACCTCTTGAAGTCCTGCGCGACCATCGCGATGCGCTCGGCGAGCTGGTGCCGGTCGGCGGTCGCCGCGTCCACGCCGTCCCACAGGATCCGGCCCCGCTGCGGCGCGTACAGGCCCGACAACAGCTTGACCAGGGTGGTCTTCCCGGAGCCGTTCTCGCCGACCAGCGCCACGATCTTGCCGAGCGGCACGCTGAGCGTCAGGTCCGACAGCGCGGGGCGGGCCGAGCTGCCCGGATAGGTGAACGTGACGTTCTCGAAGCGGATCTCGCGCGGCTCCTCGGGCAGCGGCTCGCCGCCGACCGGGATGGCGCGCTCGGCCGCCTCCACGTACAAGCGTTGAAGATCCCCGACGAACAGGGCGTCCTCATGGAGGCTGTTGACCTCCAGGACGAGTGTGTCGAGATTCCCGGAGCCCGTACGGATCGCGATCACCGCCGTGCCCGCCACGGACAGCGCCATAGCACCGCCCAGCAGCAGCCCGCCGAGCGTCGCGTACGTCGCCACGGTCGCGAGGCCCGTCCAGGCGGCCGCGATCAGCCCGGTCCGTGCCCCCAGCCGGGCCAGCCGGGCCTGTTCCGCCTCGGCGGCCTCCGACATCGCGCGGAAGTGCCGCAGCAGGAAGGGGCCGACCCCGTGGACGCGGATCTCGGGCGCCGCGGCGGGCTCGGTGAGCAGACCGCTGATCAGCTGGCCGGCCCGGGCATGCTGCACCCAGGCGTGGAACGACGCGTAGCGGTGCCGCGCCATGGTCAGCGCGCTCCACGCGCTCGGCAGCGTCATCGTCACCAGCAGCGGCAGCAGTGCCGGGTGGAGCACCGTCAGCACGCCCGCCGCCGCGATCAGTGAGATCCCCGCGTTCACCACGCGCGTGGCGATCCTGATCATTCGCCGGGCGGACGAGGCGCCGTACTGTGCGGTGTCCAGCAGTTTGTGGAAGGCCTCGTCCTCGATCGCGGACAGCTCGACCGCCGCCGCCCGCTCCAGATACAGCTCCGTCGCGACGCGCTCGACCTTCGGTTCGAGGCGGCCCGTGGCGTAGGTCGAGGCGGCTCGCAGCAGTGCGGCGACCAGCATCACGACGGCGACGACGACGAGCGCGGGCACCGCGTCGAGCAGCCGGTCCTCCACCGGGCCGGTCGCCATCAGGCGCCCCAGGACGCTGTTGACGGCCAGCAGGCTCACCGCCTGGGCCAGGCCGCGGCCCACCTCCGCGCCCACCACGATCCGTGCCGCCCGCCGGTCCGCCTGCCAGGCGAGCCGGAAGCTGGACGCCAGCAGCGCGGGCAGCCGCGTCACCATGGCCCGGAAGTTCAGCTCCAGAAACGCGTCGGAGTGCTGCGACCAGCCCATGTCGTAGCGCAAGGGACCGCCGAACAGCAGCCGCTCGGACTCGGACGGCTGGTACTCGGACGGCCCGGGTTCGGACGACTCGGACTCGGCCGCACCGGGTTTCCCGTTCACGGATCCTGGCTTCACGGATTCCGCCTTCACGGATCCCGGCGGCCCGGTCTTCTTCGTGGTTCCCCGCCCGCTTCTCAGCCCGGTCTTCTTCGCAGCTCCCGCAGATTCCGCCGGTCCCACCGGTGACCTCCCCCGATCGTGGACGAACGGCCACTATCGCGGCGCGGGACGCCATCGGGCAGGGCGCGCGCCCGGTCCGCCAGGCGTAACCGGAGCACGCCCAGGCGCTCACGGCCGCGCACTGTGGGGCGCGCCCCACAGGGGCGCGGGGAACTGCGCGACCAGCCCACGACTACCCGCAGACGAATACACCGCACCCCAGCGGAGCGCTCACGCGCTGACGGGCCGAGTCCAGGCCGGCGGAGTCCCCGTCAACCGGCACAGCGCCAGATAGAGCGGGATCGGCGGCGTGTAGGGAAGCGTGCCGCCGGGCTTGTGGATGAGCCCGGGGAGGGCGGGTGAGGCGGGTACGAGCGCCCCCGTGGCGTAGTGCGCGGGCGCTGGCCACTCCAGGGCGACGTCGGAGTCGGAGGGCACGAGCCACCACCAGTGCGTGCTGTCGGCGTACACGCAGCCGACGCGTGGCAGGCGGGGCATCAGCAGCGGGCCGAGTCTCGCGGGTATGACCACCGCGTCACAGCCCAGCGGCGCCCGCATGCCCTCCGGCACGGTCAGCCGCCGCGAAGGACCGGTCCCGGACGCCGTCCGCAGGCCGCGCTCCAGGCGGACCAGCGTGTCCAGGTTCAGCACCCGTGGCGCACCGGCCGACGTTGCCCTCACACCCATTCAGCCCCCGTCCGTTCTCCAAATTTTCCGAACCATCCGGAAACGGCTGTCGCCGCACCAGCCGGAAAACGGCTGGAACGGTCAGGTCACTACCAGTCGTGCCCGGCCGGGGGCGCCTGCGAGCCGCTCGGCTCCGCGTGCGCGTGTTCCCCGTGCGGGTGTTCCCCGTGCGGGTGTTCCCCGGTCGGCGAGGAGCCGGCTGGGGCCGGCCGGCTCCTCGCACTCCAGCCCAGGTCCGACCGCGGTTCGGCGCCGTTGTTCGCCGAGCGCGGAAGTTCGGCCCAGACCAGCAGTCCGGGACCGGTTTCCTGGGCGCCCCAGGCTGTGCACATCGCCGCGACGAGAAGCAATCCCCTCCCGTGCTCCTCCTCGGGACGCTGTGGCGACGGGTGGGGCTCACCCGGCGCACACCCCTCGTCACGGACGGCTATCCGCACCAGGTCGCCGCCGTCGTGCAGCTCGCACACCACATGACGGCTCGCCGTGTGCACTATGGCGTTGGTGACCAGTTCGGAGACGACGAGCTCCGCCGTGTCGCAGGTGTCCTCACAGACCGACCAGCCCGAGAGCCGGGCACGCGTCAGATGCCGGGCCTGTGCTGCGGAGCCCGGATGTGCGGCCAACTCGAAGCGGAACCGGCGCTCGGCGGCCGTCTCGGGGCATGCCCCAGCGGCGGCACCGAGACGGAACCGGTCCTCGGCTGCGTCTGTTCCTAACGGCGCGGACGGAATCACGTTTGCCACTATCTCCCCGTCGTGAACACTTGGCAAGTGTCACTCTGAAAATTGCAGAGTGCAGTGTTCCGGGCCGTATGGCCATGGCACACTGCTCGCAACAGCACGTGGCGCGGCGTCAGTTGGGTACCCGTTCCGGGGCCCGAACGGGCGCCGCCCGGGCTGTCCGGACAAAGTGGAGGTGGACGTGAGCGAGCCGCGGTCCGCGCCGACGGTCGGGCAGGTCGTCCTCGGACGCCGCCTGCTTGACCTGCGGGAACGCGCGGGGCTCAAGCGTGAGGAGGCAGCGCGCATCCTGCGTGTCACCTCCGCCACCGTCCGCCGCATGGAGACGGCCGAGGTAGCGCTCAAAATCCCGTACCTCCAGCTCCTGCTGAAGTCGTACGGAGTCTCCGACGAAGAGGCCGAGGCCTTCGTCGCCCTGGCGGAGGAGGCGAACCTGCCGGGCTGGTGGCAGCGCTTCCACGACATCCTGCCGGGCTGGTTCTCGATGTACGTCAGCCTGGAGGGCGCGGCCGCCCTCATCCGCTCGTACGAACCCCACTTCGTTCCCGGAGTGCTGCAGACCGAGGAGTACGCGCGTGGCGTCATGGAATCCGGCGCCATCGGCCAGACCAGACCCGAGGACATCGAGCGCCATGTGGCGCTGCGCATGCAACGCCAGGAGCTGCTGACGCGCGAAGGCGCGCCCCGGTTCTGGGCCGTGATGGACGAGACCGCCGTGCGCCGCCCCGTCGGCGGCCCCGAGGTCATGCGCGCCCAGATCGACAGGCTGCTCGAGGCCACGAAGCTGCCCAACGTGACACTGCAGATCGCCCCCTTCTCCTCGGGGCCGCACGCGGGCACGTACGGGCCCTTCGTGCTGTTCCGCTTTGCCATGCCCGAACTTCCGGACATGGTCTACAGCGAGTACCTGACCGGCGCCGTCTACCTGGACGGACGTACCGAGGTGGCAACCCATCTCGAGGTCATGGACCGCATGGCGGCGCAGGCCGCCACGGCACATCGCACGAAGGAGATCCTGCTGGATCTCCGCAAGGAGCTGTGAATGGATCGCATCAAGACCCGGATACGCAACGCGCGGATCTACAACGGCATGCCCGCCAGGGAGCTGGGCAGCGAAGGCTGGCACAAGCCGTGGAGCGGTGGCAACGGCGGCAACTGCCTGGAGGCGATGAAGCTCTCCGACGGCAGGATCGCGGTCCGTCAGTCGGCGGATCCGGACGGTCCCGCCCTCATCTACACCCCCGGCGAGATGACCGCGTTCATCCAGGGAGCCAAGGCGGGGGAGGCCGACTTCCTGCTCTCCTGAGGCCGCCGACCGGCCGTTCCTTGATCCGCTTCCACTTGTCCCACGTGCTTCCTACCTTGGCATTCAGTTGATCCAGTGACCCAGTCGATTCACCACCAGGACCACATGCGCCTGGGCGCGTCCACCAGCCGGCTCACCGCCACGACCGGGAAGGGCGGCTGCTCGGCACGGTCCCGGCCGAGGCTCAGCGCGTAATAGATCTGCTCGATCGAAGGTGGTCCGACCGCGAGGTTGCGCCGGACCGCCGCCGACGGGGACTCCTGCCCGGCCTGCACGAGATACGCCGCGGCCATCGTCCCCGTACGGCCCACACCCGCCCCACAGTGCACGAACACCGGCCCCGGGGCCGCGCCCACGACGCTCAGGAAGCGTCGTACCTGGTGCGGCGTCGGGGTCTGTCCGTCCCGGATCGGCAGCCGTACGGCGTCGAGACCGGCCTTGGCGGGACCGGCCAGCTGGGAGGCGCTCAGGTCCTCGGCCCGCAGGTCGACGACCGTGGTGAAGCCGAGCCGGGCCAGCTCCCGGTAGCCCGCGGGGGAGGGTGCGGCGCCCCGCCACAACGCCCCTTCGGCGTCCACGGGCTGGAAGTGGTGGATGCCCTGGACCGCGTGCGTCCCCTCCGGCTCAGGGGTCTGCTCCCGGGTCCAGTACGACAGCGCGAGGATGCCCAGCGCACCGGTCGCCCAGAGGGCGAGATAACCGAGACCGAGCGCGGCGAGGACACGCAGCACCGTTCTGCGCGGAGATCTGCGCGGACGGCCGGCGGGCAGGGTGGTGCGGGGCGGGGACGGGGCGACGACAGCCATGGGCGACCCGGAGGCTCGGGGACGAGGGGCGCGGGCTCGGGGAGGAGGGGCGCCTTGGCATCGTAACCCGGGCCGCCGGGGCGAGAGTTGTCCGTGTATGGCAGAAGTTGCCCATGTGGGGGAGGGGGCGGAAGCGACCGGAGTTTCCGGTTCGTCGGGTGCGCGCTCAGTCGTCGTCCGCGTCCGCGTCGCCGATGCCGACCACTGTGAGGTGCGTGCGGTCCAGGCCGGTGTCCTCCAGGCAGCCGCGCAGCCGCATCCGGTCGTGGTCGGTCAGCGCGGGCTGGACCACGCCCGCGAAGAGACCGTCGCCCAGCTTGCCGAGGGTTGCGCGGTTCAGCGGTACGGATGTCGAGTCCCGGCAGCGTTCCCAGAGCTGGTGCGCGGCCAGGGACTCCCGCTCGGCGGTCATGTTCGTACCGCGCATGTCGACCTTGAGCAGCAGGGAGGTCGCCTCGGAGTTCTTCGCCTCCTCCTCGCGGGTCTGGGTGAGGTCGGCGAGCCCCACGACGAGCCCACCGACCAGCGCGGCCCCGACCACACTCACGGCGAGCACGCGCGCGGTACGGCCGGGTCGTCCTCGCCCGCCGATGGGTGGCAGGTCGTCCAACTCGTCCAGGTCGTCCTCGCCGTGCGGATCGGCGTCCCGGGCCGGATCTGGAGCCGCCAGGACGGCGAGCCGGCCCGCGAGCCGCCGTTCCGCCGTGGGCCGGGCCGTGGCCGAAGCGATCCGCTGCACGATCCAGGCGAGACCGGAGAGCAGCACACCGGTGACCATCAGGACCGGAACGAAGACGTACGTACGACTCGTCGGCTCGTCCAGCCAGCGGAACCGGTCGCCGGCCGGCCGGGTCTCCTTCTCCCGCAGCCGCGCCAGCACGTCCTCCTGCCGGCGGTCCGCGTCCCGCATCCGCTCCTCGATCCGCGCGAGCCGCCCGAGCAGCACGATCCCGAGCAGCATCACCTCGACGACCAGCAGCAACACCCCGCACAGGATGGCCCGTTGCCACTGCCACCGGTAGAGGTAGATGACGACGTACGTGCCTGCCCCCGCGGCCGCCGCGCTCCCGAAGAAGTAGGCGACGCGTCTCATCGGAGGTCTCCCCGGGACTCTTGGCCGAGGACCTGTCGTCGTGCCTGTTGTACCTGTTGTTCCTCCCGTTGTTCCTGTTCTTCCTGCTCCCGCACGTGTACGTCGCCTGTGGTGCCGTCGACCGTGAGGCGGGACCCGGGCGGGAAGCGGCGTACGGCGTCCGTGGCGCCGACGACCGTCGGCAGGCCGAACTCCCTGGCCAGCAACGCGAGATGGGACAGCGGGCTGCCCGTCTGCGCGACGAGCCCCGCGAGGCCGGGGAGGAGCGGGGCGAGCGCGGGATCGAGGGTGCGGACGACGAGTACGGGGTCTGCGGGCCGGGTCCCGGTGCCGTCCCAGGCGGTTCCGGCGGCCCGTCCGCCGGACACGCCCTGGCCCGCGCCCGGACTCCTGCCCTTGCTCTTGAATTTGCCCTTGCCCGTGGGCTGTTCGGCGACGACCGTGCCGCCCTCCGCGAGCCGGAACGCGTCGGGCAGGGGCGCCGACACGGCTCGTGGCAGGCGCTCCTTGAAGTCGCCGGGGAGGCGGCCGTGTTCGAGCGCCTCGACGAACTCCCGCCACCGCAGCAGCCCGACCTTCGACGCCTCGCCCAGTCCGCCCCGTACGACCAGCCGCCGCGCCGCCTCCCGGACGAGCCGCACCTGGAGTTCCTGCACCCAGCGGATCCGGAGGCGGAGGGCCTCGCGGGGAGGGAGCGAGGGGAGGGGCGGGGCCGGGAGCGTGGCCACCGCGGGGAGGGTGTCCGTGGAGGCTGCCGCGGGGGCGGCGCCCTGACGTGCCGCCGGTGCGCCCTCCGGGTGTCCGGGATCCGCCGGAAGCCTCAACTCCCTGCCCAGGCCGGGGGCCACCAGCGCCAGCACCACCGGCTGCGCCGCCACCATCCGGTTGTCCGGTACGCCGAGAGCGCGGGACTCGGCGAGAGCGGCGAGGGCCGTGCCCGCGGCCGTGGCGCGGGGCTCGGGGAGGAGGGCGCCCGCGAGAGCCTCCTGGGCGTGCAGGGAGACCAGGACGGTACGGGTCCAGCGGAGGGTGGAGAGGAGGTCGGGGCGGGTGAGCCGGTCCGCGGAGGGTGTCTCGGCGAGCCGGCGGTCGACGTCCGCGACGAGGTCCACCGCGAGACCGGGCAGCGCCGACGTCAGCCGGCCCACCCGCCACGCGGCGGCCAGCCGACGGGCCCCCGGCGCCGGGTTGAGCAGCGCGAGCCACCGGTTCCGGGGCGGTGCGGCGCCCAGCAGCCGCAGATCCGCCGCGGCCCGTCCGCCGACCGACGTGACGACCGGGACCGAGCGCAGTTGCCGCCGGGGCGCGGTGCCCCCGATGTCGAGCGCGGCGGCCAGCCCCCGTGCCATCGGGGCCACCCACAAGTCCTCTTCCAGCGGCTCCAGTTGATCCGGCAGCGTCTCCGCCACCGGTCCGGGGCCGAGCAGCCGCGCCAGGCGCGCGGGCCGCGCCGCCATCGCCGTGATCGGCCGGCTCTGGAACAGCCACAGCCGCCCCGACGCGTCGAACCCGAACTCGATGTCCTGCGGCCCGCCGAAGACCCCGCGCGCCTGCCGCGCCAGCTTGGCCAGGCGACGCAGTCCGTCGGTTCCGAGCAGCTCTTCGGGGTCGTCGGGTTCGGTGCGCAGCAGCCGTCCCCAGCGGCTCAACCAGTAGTTCGTGCCGGGCTGTTCGCCGCTGACCAGGGAGTCGGGCCCGCCCCGCACCGCACTCACCAGCATCCGGTCCGTCCGCCCCTCCACGGGGTCGGCGCCGAACATGACCCCGCCCACCCGGGCCGCGAGCATCGGCTGCACCAGCACGGCCATCGGAGCCACCGTGCCGTCGGGCCGGTGCGCCGAGTCGAGCACGGTCCGCACGGCCGCCCGGAACTCGTGCCAGCCCTGTACGTCCAGCACGGACGCGAACTGGCCCGCCAGGGAGGACTCCTGGGTGTCCTCCTGCGGTGAGGAGGACCGTACGACGAGGGGACGCGTGCCGTCGGCGGAGAGCTCCCGCCAGGCTCGGCGCAATCCTTCCAGGTAGCTGTCTCCTGCCCGCTCGCCAGGCCGATCGCCGAGCGGCACGACGAACCCCGGCAGCACCGGCAGCCCGGCCAGCGCGGCGCGCGCCAGATGAGCCGCCTTGGAGCCGGCGAACGGGATGCGCGCCGCCCGCGGATCGCTCAAGGGGACGGCTTCCGCCAAAGGGAGCGCTTGCGCGGCGAGTCGAGGAATCTCGGGGGCGAGTCGAGGAGCTTCAGGGGCGGTCCGAGGAAACCGGGAGGCCAGTGGATCGCGTATGCGGGGGACACCGCCCTGGTCGTCCCCGTCGCGTGCACCGTCTCCATGACGTTCGTCGACCGTCGTCATCGAACACCCTCCAGGACCGACCGCCAACAGGGGGGACGCGCGGGGGTGGCCCTGCGCCTGACGACGGAACGAAGGATGGGGCGAGCAGCCGTCCGACCGGGGTACGGCCGGGGCGACAACGCGCCTCCTACAGCCGAGGATCCCACTCGCTGTTGTGTTCCATGTCATCCGGAAGTCGGATTCCGGCCGACTGCCTGCTCCTCACTCACCCCTCACCCGGCACCCGGTACTCACCCGGCACCCGGTACTCACTCCTCACCCGGTACTCACGGTGGCGGCAGCGCCGCGCACAACGCCTCCAGCGCGGCCCCGTACGCGTGCTCCGAAGGCGTCGCGTACCCCACGACCAGACCGTCCGGCGCGGGCATGACCGCCTCCGGGTGCCGGAACTCCGCGAGCCCGTCCAGCGCGAGGCCCTGCCACACGGCGGCCTTCACCGCGGTCTGCTCGCTCCCGGGCGGCAGCCGCAGCACCGCGTGGAGCCCGGCCGCGATCCCGGTGACCTCGACGTGCGGCGCGTGCACGGCGAGCGCGTCGACCAGCCGGTCCCGCCGCCTCCGGTACCGCTGGCGCATCCGCCGCACATGACGGTCGTACGACCCCGAGTCGACGAAGTCCGCGAGCGTCAGCTGGTCCAGGACGCTCGCCCACGCCTCCCGCTCGCCCTTGGCCTCCAGGACCCCCTCCACGTACCGCTCCGGAAGGACCATCCAGCCCAGCCGCAACGCGGGCGACAGGCTCTTGCTGACCGAGCCGATGTGGACGACCCGCTCCGGGTCCAGGCCCTGTACGGCCCCCACGGGCTTGCGGTCGTAGCGGAACTCCCCGTCGTAGTCGTCCTCCAGAATCACCCCTCCACGCGCGCGTGCCCAGTCGATCACGGCGGCCCGCCGCGCGGGATGCAGTGGTCCACCGGTCGGGAACTGGTGTGCGGGCGTGAGCAGTACGACCCGCTCCCTGTCCAGGCCGTCGACCCGGGCGCCGTCCTCGTCGAGCGGCAGGGGGACGGTCCGTACGCCCGCCGCCGTCAGCAACTCGCGGTGGAAGGCCAGACCGTACGACTCGACGGCCAGCGGACCGCGCAGCACCTTCGTGAACAGCAGCCGCAGGGCGTGCGCGAAGCCGGAGCAGATCACGATCCGCCCCGGCTCCGTACGGACGCCACGCGCGCGTGCCAGGTACTCCGTGAGCGCCACCCGCAGCTCGATCCGGCCGGCGGGATCACCTGGCCCGAACGCCTCGTTGGGCGCCTGCCGCAGAGCCCGCCGGTACGAGGCGAGCCACGCGGCGCGCGGGAACGACGACGCGTCCGGCGTGCCCTGCCGCAGGTCGTGGCGCGGTCCACGCGCGCGTGGGGGTGCCTTTTTGGGTACGCGCGCGTGCGCGCCCAGCGGCTCGGCCCGCTCGGCGACCAGGGTGCCCGAACCCTGCCGCGCGGTCAGCCAGCCCTCGGCCACGAGCTCGGCGTACGCGTCGGCGACCGTGTTGCGGGCCACGCCCAGGTCGGCGGCGAGCGAGCGGTACGGGGGGAGGCGGGTGCCCGGGGCGAGGCGCCCGCTGCGGACCGCCTCGCGCAGGGCGCGGATCAGAGCGGCGCGTCGGCCACCCGGACCGGACAGTTCCAGATGCAGGTCGGCGCCGATGCGCTCCGCCGAATTGACCCACGAATCTGCCATGGAAATGCACCCTACAGGGGGTCTATCCGCCTCGTAGATTCATGGTCATGACGACGAACACGACGAACGCGACGCAGATGATGGACACGGCGAACACGATGAACGCGGCGCACACGGCGAACGCCCGGGTCAACTTCGCGAAGGCCGCCCCCAAGGCGTTCCGCGCCCTCGTCGGCTTCGACATCGCGGCCCGGGAGGGCCTCGACCCGGCCCTCGTCGAACTGATCCAGATCCGCGCCTCGCACCTCAACCACTGCGCCTACTGCCTCCACATGCACACCAACGACGCGCGCAAGGCGGGCGAGAGCGAGGACCGGCTGCACATGGTCGCCGTGTGGCGCGAGGCCCCGCACTTCTTCACCGAGAAGGAGCGCGCGGCCCTAGCCCTGACGGAGGCGGTGACCCTGGTCGCCGACGACGGCGTCCCGGCCGACGTCTACGCCGAGGCCGCGGCCCGGTTCGACGAAAAGGACCTGGCCCAGGTGCTGGCACTGATCTTCGCGATCAACACCTGGAACCGGGTCGCCCTGGCGACGGCGAAGATGGCGGGGACGGACGAACGCTGAACAGTGTGAGCGCAGCAATGGGCGGGAGCGGTGGCTACGCGGTCATCGGGCGGTCGTACGGTCCGATCGGCGCCGGCAGCTGAGAGGTGCCCGTCAGATGGCGGTCCACCGCCGCTGCCACCGCCCGCCCCTCGGCGATCGCCCACACGATCAGGGACTGGCCGCGGGCGGCATCGCCCGCCGCGTACACGCCGGGCACGTTCGTCGCGAAGTCCGCGTCGCGGGTGATCGTGCCACGGGGATCGAGCGCGAGTCCTAGCTGGTCGACGAGGCCGTCGGAGCGGTCGGGGCCGGAGAAGCCGAGTGCGAGCAGCACGAGGTCGGCGGGGAGCACCCGTCCGGAGCCGGGGCGCGGGCGGCGTTCCGCGTCGACCTCGATCAGGTGCAGCGAACGGACGCGCCCGGCCGCGTCACCGGTGAAGCGGAGCGTCGAGGCGGCGAAGAGCCGCGCGTCGGCGTCCGCCGCGGGTGCCGTCTCCAGGTCCCGGGCCTCCTCGTGCGCCGCGGACAGCCGGTAGATCTTCGGGTACACAGGCCAAGGGTCGGCGTCCTCGTCCCGCTCCTCGCCCGGCTGCGCGTAGATGTCCAGCTGCGTCACGGACCTCGCGCCCTCGCGCACCGCCGTACCCAGACAGTCGGCGCCCGTGTCACCACCACCGACGATGACGACGTGCTTGCCCGCCGCCGACAGCGGTGACGTCTCCAGGTCCCCCTCGCACACCCGGTTGGCCAGCGGCAGATACTCCATCGCCTGATGGATGCCGCTCAACTCCCGCCCGGGGACCGGCAGTTCACGCCAGGCGGTGGCACCCACGGCGAGGACGACCGCGTCGTACCTGGCCCGCAACTCGGCCGCCCCGACATCCCGGCCGACGGCGGTCGACGTACGGAACTTCGTTCCCTCCGCCCGCATCTGGGCGACCCGCCGCTCCAAGTGCCGCTTCTCCATCTTGAATTCGGGGATCCCGTACCGCATCAGCCCGCCGATCCGGTCGTCCCGCTCGTACACGGCGACCGTGTGCCCGGCCCGGGTCAGCTGCTGCGCCGCGGCGAGCCCGGTGGGCCCCGAGCCGATCACCGCGACCGTCCTGTCGGACAGCCGGTCCGGCGGGCGCGGCGGCGCGAATCCGTCCTCCCAGGCCCGGTCGGCGATGGCGACCTCGACGTTCTTGATGGTGACCGCCGGCTGGTTGATCGCCAGGACGCAGCCCGCCTCGCACGGCGCGGGACACAACCGGCCGGTGAACTCGGGAAAGTTGTTCGTCGCGTGCAGCCGGTCGCTCGCCGCCCGCCAGTCGTCGCGCGAGACCAGGTCGTTCCATTCGGGGATCAGATTGCCCAGCGGACAGGCGTCGTGGCAGAACGGGACACCGCAGTCCATGCACCGGTCGGCCTGCGTGCGGATGATCGGCAGCAGCGCCCCCGGGACGTACACCTCGTCCCAGTCATGGGCCCGCTCCCCGACGGGGCGCCGCGGCCACTCCTCGCGGGAGGCATTGAGGAAACCCTTGGGATCGGCCACGGCCGTCTCCCTCACGTACGTGAACGGGGCCCCTGCGGTCTCCGTCGCCGACACCATCGTCCGGGCGGCGGGCCGAGGGCCTGTCGGCAGACTCTTCCCGCCACGATACGACGCCGTGGCCGCGCCCGCCTCGGACGTGCGCGGGCACATCCACCGGGGGGCGCGGCCACGTGGGCCGACGAGCGATACCGGGTACGCCTCAGGTCAGCGCCAGTACGTACGAGATCGTGGCGGCGGCCGCCGCGACCGTCCGGACGTGGTTCCACATCGTCCACTCGCTCACATACGTGGGCCAGTACGCGACGGCCTCCGGCGTACCGGCCTCCATCGTGGCCAGCTTGTTGTTGCGTGGGACGTTGGCCGCGATCGTGACCCCGAAACAGCCGAACAGATACAGCGCGCTGCCCAGCAGCATCTCCACCGTGCCCTCGTCGGGCCACAGCACGAAGGTGACCACCGCGAGCACGGCACACATCACCGCCGAACCGAGGAACAGGAACATGAACGCCGGCGTCAGCGCGGTCACGTTGATCGCCTGCATCGCGGCGACTCCCTGCGCCGGCGGCAGCGCGGCGAGGCCCTTCATCACGAACGTCGAGAACCCGATGAAAACACCGGCCACCAGCCCGGTGCCGAGCACTCCCACCATGGTGATGACGAAGAACGGTCCCTCGATCATGGCAACTCCCGCGTAAGTAGAACCCTTGGGCAACAACCCGCGCACCGCTCCCAGAACCGCCGGTCCGGACGACCCCGAACCCAAAGATCCTGCCCGGCACTCCCTGTCACCACAAGTGAAATGCCGTACGGGAAGGGTGACCATGGCCGAGGGGCTCGGGGGCATGCTCGGTCGTCCAGGCGCGAGATCCCGGGCGGGCCCGGGGCGGACCGGGCAGACCGGTGTAGCCCCGGGATGGACCCTGGCTGGACCCGGGATGGGCCCTGGGCGGACCCGGGGTGGGAGCGCCCGCAGAGTCGGGGCGTGGCCGAGGGCTGTTCGGGTGAGTGGCCGGGGCGGGTCTCGCTCACCCCCGCTTGCCTCAGCCCCGCTATGCTTCGCCCCCGCTCGGCCTCGCCACGCCCGCGCGCCACCCCGTGAGCGTCGCCTCGACCGTGGGAGCGATCCGGCGCCGGGCCTCATGCCGCGGAACGCCGCTCATCAGCAGTTGGTCGTACGGGGTGTCCGTGTGCCGGACCGCGGCGCGCACCGCCGACGTCACCGCGCCCTCGGACAAGGCACGCCCGGCGGCACTGCGTCCTACGCGCCCGCTGCCCCGCACCGAGGCGTGCCCGGCGATCGCGTACGCCCGGTCGTCCGGACAACCGGGAAACAGCCGCCGGATCTCCTTCGCGAACGCGTCCGTGAACCGCAGATCCTCCGCGGCCCGCCGCCGCGCGTCCCGGGCCCGGCGCCGCCGCCGCGCCTCCGCGTCCGCCAGGCACCGCTCCTCGGCCCGCGCGAGCGCCGCCTCCTCGACGAGCACACCCTGCCGCTCGTACCGGCCGCGCCGACGGTTGAACCGGACGACCACCGCCGACAGCGCGCTCCCCTCCCGCGACCGCCGCGTCAACGCCGTGTCCCCGCGCGGCAGGAACACCAGATGACCGAGGTCGGCACAGTCGAGGCACCGAGGCGTCCCCTCCTCCAGCACCAGCAACGAGAGCGGCCCGCCCCGGCACTCGGCACAGTGCCGCCGCTTGACCGGCTGGACGACGAGAAGCCCGGTACGGGGCGGGGGAGTTGTCGTGGTCGTCATGGGTGTGTCATTCCCTCCCGGCGAGGCGGCCTGCCCGGTTCCCGCCGAGAATCCGGTTCACGCCGAGAAGCCGACGATCCGCTCGGGCACGACACGGACGATCACGCGGACCTCGTCGTCCTTCTCCGAGGGCGGGTCGATCCCGAGGTACTTGTGCGAGAGCTCGTACGGCAGGCGCTTGCCCTCGTCGGGGAGGATCTCGGCGGTGCCGCGGATCTCCACCGAGGTGTAGGGGTTGGCGAGGTCGTAGACCGAGATACTGATCCGGGGATCGCGCCGGAGGTTACGGATCTTCTGCCGGCCGTCGGTCGAGGAGAAGAGCACGGTGTCGCCCTCACGTTTGAACCAGACCACCGAGTTCTGGGGACCACCGCCGGGACCCAGAGTGGCGACGCTGGCGAAGTTCTTGCCGTCGAGGAGTGCGCGGACCGAGTCGTCGAAAGAGATCGTCATGGTGCCAGGCTAACTACATGCGTGTGCATATAAAAGTCCTTTCGAGTGGGAATCGCGAAGCGAAGCCCTGCTTCTGCTCAGCCGTTCCACGCCGGGTGGCGCGGATCGTCCGCGCGCACCAGGATGTCGGCCGTGTCGCCCGGCGCCGTCTCGTTCTCATAGCGCTCGTACGCGGGAAGCGTCCAGTGCTCGCTCTCGGGGGTACGCCGGCGCAGCGCACCCGGTGAGAGGCGTACGTGGACGGTGAGGTCGAACGGGAACCAGTGGTGCAGCAACAGTGGACCGTGCAGCAACAGCACGGCGCCGGGCGGGAGTTGGACGTACGGGCTACGGGTTGCCCGGTCGGTGGCCGGGTCCCAGAGGTCGGGCAGTACACGGCCGTCGCCGCCGGCCTCCAGCGGGCCGAAGACCTCGCGCCACAGGGCACCGGTGTCGAACCAGCCGCCGTAGTACGCCTCGACGTCCTGGTGGCCGTACTCGAACCGCAGCGAGGCGGGCCGCAGGAAGTCCTCCGTGCCGACGACGAGCGCGGACCTGCCGCGCAGACGCAGGGCCTCGGCGACGAGTTCGGCGAGATCACCGGGCCGGGCGGCCGGAGCCCCGTCGAAGGCGATACGCGGCCAGGGGCTGCCGTCGGCCGGCTTCAGGTCGAGCAGGCGCTCGGCGAGGAGGTCGCCGAGCCGGTCCCAGGTGATCGCTTCGAGTCGCACCCGGCCCATGATGCCGCGCGGGCGGACGGGAGCGGTGGGCCGGTATGTCGGGCGGAAGCCGCGAACTTCCGGGTGCGTATCTCCTCGTACCCGGCGAGAATGTAGGGCGCCGGGACTAGCGGTGCCTCCCCGCGCCGCGCCGGCCGTCCGGCACCGGGAGGTACTACATGACCACCGCCGGAGACATCATGCACCGCGGCGCCCAGTGGATCCCCGCTCACGAGACGCTGGACCGTGCCGCCCAGCTGATGCGTGAGCTCAATGTGGGCGCGCTGCCCATCAGCGACGAGAACGAACGGCTCTGCGGCATCCTCACGGACCGGGACATCGTGATCGGCTGCGTGGCCATGGGCCATGACCCGGCACGCATCACCGCGGGGGAGATGGCCAAGGGCACGCCGCGCTGGATCGACTCGGACGCCGACGTGAGCGACGTACTCGGCGAGATGCAGGGGCACCAGATCCGCCGCCTTCCTGTGATCGAGAACAAGCGCCTGGTCGGGATGATCAGCGAGGCCGACCTGGCCGCGCATCTGACGGACGAACAACTCGCGGGCTGGGCCGAGAGCGTCTACGCGAAGAGCGCGGCACGCTGACCCCGAGGCCCCCCACGGCGCGACCGGGAGACCCGCGGAGCCCGGCCGGCTGACACGTGCTCGTCCGGCCGCGCGCGCCGGACGAGCGGGGTCACAGCCAGCCGTTGCGCTTGAACCCCCGGTAGAGCGTGGAGCACACGATGGCGATCACGCCGACGGCCAGGCCGTAGCCGAACTTCCAGCGCAGCTCAGGCATGTAGTCGAAGTTCATGCCATAGACCCCGCAGACCATGGTTGGCACGGCGATCAGGGCCGCCCATGCCGTGATCTTCCGCATGTCCTCGTTCTGCGCGACGCTGACCTGCGCGAGATGCGCCTGCAGAATCGAGTTGAGCAGCTCGTCGAACGCGGCTATCTGCTCGGCGGCCCGCAGCTGGTGGTCGGAGACGTCGCGGAAGTACGCCTGTATCTCCGGGTCGATCACCCGGATCGGCCGGGTGGCGAGATCCATGATGGGGCGGCCCAGCGGGACCACCGCCCGCTTCAGCTCAAGGAGTTCACGCTTGAGCTGGTAGATGCGCCCGGGGTCGGCCCGCGCGCCGTTCGCGGCGAACACATCCGTCTCGACCCGGTCGATGTCCTCCTGCACCGAGTCCGTGACGTTCAGATAGTCGTCCACCACATGGTCCGCGATCGCGTGCAGCACCGCGGCCGGGCCCTTGGCGAGCTGCTCGGGGCGGGCCTCCAACTCCTCGCGCAGCGGGCCGAGCGAACCGTGCCTGCCGTGCCGCACCGTGACCACGAAGTCCTGGCCGACGAACACCATGATCTCGCCGGTGTTCACCACCTCGCTGGTCGCGGTCAGTTCGGTGTGCTCGACGTAGCAGACCGTCTTGAACACGGCGAACAGTGTGTCGCCGTACCGCTCCAGCTTCGGGCGCTGATGGGCGTCCACCGCGTCCTCGACCGCCAGCGGGTGGAGGTCGAACAGCTCGGCGATGCCCGCGAACTCCACTTCCGTCGGCTCGTGCAGCCCGAGCCAGACGAATCCGCCGTCGGCCTTGCGGATCCGCTGGACCGTCTCGACCAGATCGCGGCCGGCGGGGACCCTCGACCCCTCTTCGTACGCCACGCAGTTCACCACCGCGGTGCCCAGCGGAGACCGGGCGGGGTGACTCAGGTCGACACGGGCGCGCCGTCGTGTCAGCCGTGCCACCCTGCGGAGGCCGCCGACCTTGCTCAGGCCCGTGACCTTTCGCAGATTCCCTGCCATGGACATCTGGATCTCCTTGCGTGGATCTCCTCGCGCCGCACTCTGCGCCTTGCCGCGGCCAGTCTGCCAGGATGTTTTGACGGCCGGGAAAGCCTGTGGGAACGGAGGATTCCGTTCCGGATCTACCGTCTCTGCCGGTACTGGCGAGGCGGCGAAGGCCGTTGGCGGGCCGAGCGCGACGCGCTTGACATCGGGAGCGTCAACCATCATGGACAAGCGGGACAACTGGGATGATCGGCGCATGACGCGAACCGACGGGTATCTCCTCGACAACCGGCAGACCGAGGCGGGGCAGCGTTTCGACGCCCTCGCCGCTCTCTTCGACCCCACGACGTTCCGGCACATCGAACGGTTCGGCATCGGATCCGGCTGGCGCTGCTGGGAGGTCGGCGCGGGCGGCACGTCCGTGGTGTCCTGGCTCGCCAAGAAGGTCGGCCCCACCGGCAAGGTCGTCGCGACCGACATCGACACCTCCTGGGCCACCTCGGCCGTCCGCCCGCCCATCGAACTGCGCGTCCATGACGTGGGTGTGGACGAACCGCCGGGGGAGGGCTTCGACCTCGTGCACGCCCGGCTCGTCCTGGTCCATGTGGCGGACAGGGAGCGGGCGTTGCACTCGATGATCAGAGCGCTGCGCCCCGGCGGACGGCTCCTGGTCGAGGACGCCGACCCGGCGCTCCAGCCACTGGCCTGCCCCGACGAGCGCGGCCCCGAACAGCAGTTGGCCAACCGGCTGCGCCACGGGTTCCGTGAGCTGCTCACCGAGCACGGCGCCGACCTCGCGTACGGGCGCCGGCTTCCGCGTCTGCTCCGCGAGGCCGGGCTGCGACAGGTCGAGGCCGACGGCTACTTCCCGATCACCTCGTCGGCCTGCGGCGCGCTGGAGTCCGCGACGATCCGTCAGGTCCGCGACCGGCTCGTCGCCGCGGGCCTCGCCACGGACCAGGACATCGACCGGCACCTCGCGAACGTGGCCGCGGGCGGGATGGACCTGGCCACGTCACCGCTGATCTCGGCGTGGGGGCGCAAGGTGTAGTGGTTCCTGGCGAGGGTGAAGGGCCCTGGGAGGGCCGGAGCGCTTGTGTCTCGCCGCCCCGATCGGCCCCGGACGCTCACGCCTCCGCAGCCGTCCCGGGGTGGATCGGGCGGCCCGAGGCGGCCTGGGCCGACCAGGGCCGGCCAATCGAGGCGGATCGGGGCGGCTGCCGAGGCCGGTCGGACGGCTACCGGGGTCGATCGAGGCCGGTCGGACGGCTACCGAGGTCGATCGAGGCGGGTCGGGGCGGCCGCGGACCCGGGAAGGCTACGCGTTCGTCGGCGGCCTCCCGCCCACCTGTTCCACCGCCCGCGCCCCGGCCCGGCACCCCTCCGCGGCGGCTTCCTCCGGTCGGGTGCCCGCGAGGAGCGCGGCCAGGAAGGCTCCGGTGAAGGCATCCCCGGCACCCGTGGTGTCGACCGGGGTCGCGGGCACCGCCGGAACCCGGGCCCGGACCTCCCCCGACCGGGCGACCAGGGCTCCGGCCCCGCCCTGTTTGACGACCACCAGCGGAACGTGGCGGCTCAACTTGGCCGCCGCGTCCGCCGGATCGGGCAGACCGGTCAGCAGACAGGCCTCGTCCCGGCTGGGCAGCAGGACGTCGACGCCCTCGGTGAGCGCGAGGAAGCGGTCCACCCCCAGTTCCGTGAGGAATCCCGCAGACGCCGGATCCACGCTCACCGGCACCCCACGCGCGCGTGCCGACTCCGCCGCCACCTGCACCAGCGCACGGCACGGCTCCGAGAAGAACAGATAGCCCGACAGGTGCAGCCGGGCCACACCCTCGAGCAGTGACTCCGACCAGTCGCCGGGTGTGAGCCGCAGGGACGCGCCGCTGTCCGTGAGGAAGGTGCGCTCCGCCGAAGCGCCCGTGTCCACCAGGCAGACCACCGTCCCGGTCGGCGCCTCGGGGTCGATGACCAGGAGGGGGCGCACTCCCGAAGTGGCCAGCTCGCGCTCGTGCCACGCGGCGGAGTCCATGCCCACCTTGCCGAGCAGCCGTACCTCCGTGCCGTCCCGGCGGGCCGCCCAGCACGCGACGTTGGCGCCCGCGCCGCCCGGCACCGTCCGGACGACGGCGGCCGTGTCGGTGCCGGACGCGAGTGGCCCACGGTGCCGAGCGACGACATCAGTGACGACGTCGCCGACGACCAGGAGAGCCCCGCCGGGAGCACTGCCGGGAGCCCCGCCGGGGCCGCTCGCCCCGGTCACGCGCCTGCCCAGGCCGTCGCGATCCGTCCCGCGAGCCGTACGTTGCCGCGTACCGCCGCCAGATTGGCGCTCAGCGACGCCCCTTCGGTGTGGCGCACCAGGTAGCCGAGGAGGAACGGTGTCACCGCCTGACCGCTCACGCCCTCCGCCTCGCACGCGTTCAGCGCGTCGGCGAGCACGCGCGCGTGGAGCTCGGGATCGAGCTGCTCCGCCTCCGGCACCGGGTTGGCGACGATCAGCGCCGACTCGGGCCCGTCGAGCGCGTCCTGCGCGCGCATGACGGCCGCGACCTCGCCGGGCGACTCAAGGGTCCAGTCCACCGGGTGACCCGAGTCGGACAGATAGAAGCCGGGGAAGTGCGTCGTCCCGTATCCGGCGACCGCGACCCCCAGCGTCTCCAGCCGTTGCAGGGTGGCCGGAACATCCAGGATCGACTTCACCCCCGCGCACACCACCGTGATCCGGGTGCGGGCCAGCAGCCCCAGATCGGCGGACTCGTCCTGCGTCACCGTCCACTCCCGGTGTACGCCGCCGAGCCCGCCCGTCGCGAACACCCGTACGCCCGCCTGCGCGGCCAGCAGCGCGGTCGCGGACACCGTGGTGGCCCCGCTGACCCCCGAGGCGACCGCGAGCGGCAGATCGCGATGCCCGAGCTTGCGGATGCCGTCCTCGTTGGCGACCCGCTCCAGCTGCTCCTTGTCGAGACCCACGCGGGGCTGCCCGTCGAGCACGGCGATCGTCGCGGGAACGGCACCCTCCTGGCGTACGGCGTCCTCCAGCTCCAGTGCCACCTGGAGATTGCGCGGACGCGGCAGCCCGTGCGCGATGATCGTGGACTCCAGTGCCACCACGGGCCGCCCCGCGGCGAGCGCCTCCCGTACCTCTTCGGAAACCACCAGCACGCGCGTGCCTCCTGTCTGTCGGTTCTCCCCTCATCCCTGGCGGGCGACGCGCCCGGCCAAACCCTTGCGACCAGCACAACGGGGCAGCAGCCTGAGGCCATGACGGACAACTCGACACGTCTCGACCATGTCGTCCTCTGGGTGAGCGACCCCGTGGCCTCGGCCGACTTCTACGAGAAGGCGCTGGGCCTTGAGCCCATCAGGGTCACCGAGTACGCAGCGGGGAAGGTGGCCTTCCCCTCCGTACGCCTCAACGAGGAGACCATCTTCGACCTCGCGCCCCTGACGATGGCCCCCCGCATGGACGTCGTCCCCGGCGCGGCCGCAAGCGCGGGCCACCCGGTCAACCACGTATGCCTGTCCCTTCCGGGCGGCGACTTCGACGCACTCCGCGCCCGTCTGGAGGAGCGTGCCGTCCCGCTCTCGGATTTCACCCACGACGCGTACGGCGCCCTCGGAAAGGCCACACGGAGCTTCTATTTCCGGGACCCGGACGGCAACGTCTTCGAGGCGCGGCACTACGACTAGCTCCCAGCACGGGCAAGGGTGTCCACGCGCGCGTGGACACCCTTTTGGCCTTCGGTGCTCAGACAGGCCTCGCTCCGTTCAGTGCCCCGTGCGGATCGAGGACGTACTTGCGGCTGGCGCCCTGATCGAACTCGGCGTAGCCGCGCGGAGCGTCCTCCAGGCCGATCACCGTCGCGTTGACGGCCTTGGCGATGTGCACCCGCTCGTGAAGGATCGCCTTCATCAGCCCCCGGTGGTACTGCATCACCGGACACTGACCGGTCGTGAAGCGGTGGCTCTTCGCCCACCCCAGACCGAGCCGCACCTTCAGTGTCCCGGTCCGCGCGTCCTGGTCGATCCCGCCGGGGTCGTCCGTGACGTACAGGCCCGGAATGCCGAGCGCGCCACCCGCGCGCGTGATGCCCATCAGCGAGTTGAGGACCGTGGCGGGTGCCTCCGGGGCGTCGGGACCGTGGGCCCGCGCCTCGAAACCGACGGCGTCGACGGCCACGTCCACCTCCGGCTCACCCAGGAGCTGGTCGATCTGCTCGCCCACGTCGCCCTGGCTCACGTCGACCGTCTCGCAGCCGAAACTCCTGGCCTGCGCGAGACGTTCGGCGTTCAGATCGCCGACGATGACCACGGCGGCGCCCAGCAGCTGCGCCGACGCCGCGGCCGCGAGACCGACCGGCCCCGCCCCGGCCACGTACACCGTCGAGCCGACCCCGGCGCCCGCGGTCACCGCGCCGTGGAACCCGGTCGGGAAGATGTCCGACAGCATGGTCAGATCGAGGAGCTTCTCGCGCGCCTGGTCCCGGTCCGGGAACCGCAGCAGGTTGAAGTCCGCGTACGGGACCATGGCGTACTCCGCCTGGCCGCCGACCCAGCCGCCCATGTCGACATAGCCGTAGGCCGCCCCGGGGCGGGCCGGGTTGACGTTCAGACAGATGCCGGTCTTGCGTTCCTTGCAGTTGCGGCACCGTCCGCATGCGATGTTGAACGGCACCGAGACGATGTCCCCGACGTCGACGAACTCGACGTCCGGGCCTCGCTCCACGACCTCCCCGGTGATCTCGTGCCCGAGGACGAGCCCCTCGGGCGCTGTCGTCCGGCCGCGCACCATGTGCTGGTCGCTGCCGCAGATGTTGCTGGCGAGCACCTTGAGGATGACTCCGTGCCGGCACTTGCGGCCGATGTTCGCGGACGCCACCCCTGGCCCGTCCTGCAGTTCGAGCGTCGGGTAGTCGATGGTCCTGACTTCCACCGCGCCCGGCTTGAGATACGCGACTGCCCTGTTCCCGCTCATACGTGATCGCCGTCCCTTCGGCCCCCGTGACTTCGGATGCCAGTGGCTGTGCGCATGGCGGAGTCTGCTACCGCCGCACCGTTCCGGCCAGCCTTCGCGCGGCTCTCCGTGCGTACGTCACGAAGTGGCGGGCCGGCCCCGGGTGAACAGCGCCAGAGCACCGAGCACGGCCGTCCCCGTGACCGTCGCGGTGGGCGCCAGTCCGGCCGGCGACTCGGTGCCGGCGACCTCCTGGGCCAGTACGACCGCGAGCGCGATACCCGTGGCCACACCGAGCCCGCCGAGGATCTGACTGGCGACGAGAACGGCGGATATCCGGCGCCGCAGCGCCGGCAGAGCCTCCGCGTCGACAGGCCCGGCGACCGGTCGCTCGACGGCCGTCACCGGCAGCGTCCCACGGCACTACAACTGGAGGCGCCTACCCTGCCCGCCGCCGCGAACGGCACCGTTTCGGACACATCCCCGCGCGCGATCGACGTGGTCACCGGCGCATCCTCCCCCTGGTCCCGAGCTCAGAACAGCGGCTCCGGCAGCACTCCCTCCAGCGCCAGCAGTTTCCGCTTGGTCTCCAGGCCGCCCCCGAATCCGCCGATCCCGCCGTCACTCTCCACCACCCGGTGGCACGGCACGACGACCGGCAGCGGATTGGCGCCCATGGCCATGCCCACCGCCTGGGCCGCCCCCGGCTGGCCGACCCGCCGGGCCAGATCGCCGTACCCCACCACAGCTCCGTACGGAACGCCGGACGCCAGCTCGCGCAGCACCTGGCGGTTGAACCCGGAGATCAGGGACCAGTCCAGCGGCAGCTCGAAGTCCTTGCGCTCGCCCGCGAAGTACGCCCTGATCTGACGTATCGCCTCGGCCAGGAGCGGGGACTCCGGTGCCTCGACGGGCTCGGTGCCGAACCGGGATCCGATCCGGTCGAGCGCCTTGTCGCGCACCGCGTCCGTGGCGTGGAAACCGACGCTGACCAGGCCTTCGCCGGTCGCGGCCAGCATCAGCGGACCGATGTCGCTGTCGACGACGGCCCACACCACTCGCTGCTCGTTCTGCCCATGGCTGTCCATGCGCTCCACGGTACGGCGCACCACTGACAACGCCGGTGGCACGGACGCTTGCGAGCGTCCGTGCCACCGGCGAGAGATTGTGAAGGCGGGCTCAGCCCTCGTTCAGCGTCTCCTGCACCAGGTCCGGCTTGTTCGTGATGATGCCGTCCACGCCGAAGCCCGCGACGCGCCGCGTGTCCGCCGCGGTGTCGACGGTCCAGGTAGAGATCTCCAGCGGCTTGCCGTGCGGTCCTTCGAGCGCGTGGATCGCGGCGACATAGCTGAGGGAGATCGTCGTGTGCGACGAGTTGATCTGGTCGGCGAACCGCGCGTACGCGGGCAGCTCCGCGACCGACGGCGTACCCAGGAAGCCGGTCTTGACGTCGGGCCGCAGCGCGTGCACGGCCCGAAGGCTGTCCGCGCTGAAACTCTGTACGACCAGCTTGCTCCGAACGTGTGCCGGCCCCAGCCAGCCCTCGTTGCTGAGGACCTTGAGGGTCTCCCGCTCGATGCCCGGGTAGAGCGCGGGATTCTTGATCTCCAGGACGAGCTTCTGGTGATTCCGTGAAACCCGGTTCATGTACTGCTTCAGGGTCGGTACGCGGGCGCCCGCGTACCGGGGGCTGAACCAGCTGCCCGCGTCCAGCTGCGCGATCTCCGCGGCCGTGAAGTCCTTGACCTTCCACGGGGCCCGCCCGGGGAAGACCTCCTCGACGTTGGTCGTGCGGGTCAGGCTGTCGTCGTGGATCACCACGAGCCGGCCGTCCTTGGTGCGCTGGACGTCGTTCTCGACCCAGCGGAACCCGAGGTCGTCCGCCTTGTCGATGGCGGCCAGGGTGTTCTCCGGGGCGTAGGCCGAGGCGCCGCGGTGGGCGATCACCTGAGTCCGGTCGGTGTCCGGCGCGGCATGGGCGGTGGTTGCGGGGAGAACAACGACAGCGGCTCCCAGGAGCGCGGTGGTCGTGGCGGCGGCAGCGCGCGCATGCATGCGTACTCCTTGCGTCTGTGTTCACGGACCGTCCTAGAGTGACAGCAGAGGGTCAACAGCAGGGGGGTGCAGGATGGCCACAGATTGAATGGAGTTGCCCATGTCCGATCACGCGTGCCGCACAAGTGGGGCAAGGCCGTGATTCTTTGCCGGAAAATCGTTCGAGCGTTCCGGGGCGAGTCATACTCTCTGCGTCAACCCTGACCGCCGTGGCGGTCCTGGGACGGGGGCATCTCACGAATTTCCGGGACTCAACAGGGCGGAAGGGCAACCGCGCATGCAGGGCACGGTCGACGGATTCAGCTACGGACTCGTCACGCCGCTGGTGGCGTACCTGATGGCCTGCCTCGGTGGAGCGCTGGGCCTGCGCTGCACCACGAGATCGATGCTCGTCACCCGATCCTGGCGGCCGGGCTGGCTCGCCCTCGGTTCGGCGGCGATCGGTTCCGGCATATGGACCATGCACTTCATCGCGATGATGGGCTTCTCGGTTCAGGAAACCCCGGTCCGCTACGACAAACTGACGACGTTCGCGAGCCTCGGCGTCGCGATCGTCATGGTCGGCATCGGCATCTTCATCGTCGGCTACAAGGGAGCTTCCGGAACGGCCCTGTTCACCGGGGGCACCATCACCGGCCTCGGCATCGCCTCGATGCACTACCTGGGTATGGCCGGAATGCGACTCAACGGGAAGCTGGAGTACAACACCTTCACCGTTTCCGCCTCGGTCGTCATAGCCGTCGTCGCCGCGATCGCGGCCCTGTGGGCGGCGGGTCAGGTCCGCGGCTTCATGTGGAGCGTGGGCGCGAGCCTCGTCATGGGTCTCGCCGTCAGCGGCATGCACTACACCGGCATGGCCGCCCTCAACGTCCATCTGCACGGCTCCGCCAGCACCCCGGCGGGGGACTCGCCCGCGACCCTGCTGGCCCCCTTGATGATCGGCCCGCTGGCCTTCCTGCTGCTGGCCGGCGTCGTCGTGATGTTCGACCCGCTGATGGTCATGGGCAAGCCCGACTGGAGCCCCGCCGAGCAGAAGCCCGGCATCCCGGCCCACACCGTCCGCCACACCGGCCGCCGGGCCATACCCGGCCAGCGCCGGAGCTCCAGGCGCCCCGGTTCCCGCACCCCGCAGAACTGGTGACGCGACCCCGTTGTCAGTGCGGGGTCGTACGGTGGAACCCATGCGGCCCGTAACAAAGATCGAACGCACGGTGGCGCCCTTCGAGGTCGTCAGCCCCTACCAGCCCAGCGGCGACCAGCCCGCTGCCATCGCCGACCTCGAGCGGCGTATCCGCGCAGGTGAGAAGGACGTGGTCCTTCTCGGCGCGACCGGCACCGGCAAGTCCGCCACCACCGCGTGGATGATCGAGAAGCTCCAGCGCCCCACCCTCGTGATGGCGCCGAACAAGACGCTGGCCGCCCAGCTGGCCAACGAGTTCCGCGAGCTGCTGCCGAACAACGCCGTCGAGTACTTCGTCTCGTACTACGACTACTACCAGCCCGAGGCGTACGTCCCGCAGTCGGACACCTACATCGAGAAGGACTCCTCGGTCAACGAGGAGGTGGAGCGCCTGCGCCACTCCGCGACCAACTCGCTGCTCACCCGCCGGGACGTCGTCGTGGTCGCCTCGGTCTCCTGCATCTACGGCCTGGGCACGCCGCAGGAGTACGTGGACCGCATGGTCAACCTCAAGATCGGCGACGAGATCGACCGGGACGACCTCCTGCGCCGCTTCGTCGACATCCAGTACACGCGCAACGACCTGGCCTTCACCCGCGGCACGTTCCGCGTCCGCGGCGACACCATCGAGATCTTCCCGGTCTACGAAGAGCTGGCCGTCCGCATCGAGATGTTCGGCGACGAGATCGAGGCCCTCTCCACGCTGCACCCGCTCACCGGCGAGATCATCAGCGACGACCAGCAGCTGTACGTCTTCCCGGCCTCCCACTACGTCGCGGGGCCCGAGCGCCTGGAGCGCGCCGCCAACGACATCGAGAAGGAACTGGGCGAGCGTCTCTCGGAGCTGGAGAAGCAGGGCAAGCTCCTGGAGGCCCAGCGGCTGCGGATGCGCACGACGTACGACCTCGAAATGCTCCGCCAGATCGGCTCCTGCTCGGGCGTCGAGAACTACTCGATGCACTTCGACGGCCGCGATCCCGGCTCCCCGCCGAACACGCTGATCGACTACTTCCCTGACGACTTCCTGCTCGTCATCGACGAGTCGCACGTCACGGTCCCGCAGATCGGCGCGATGTACGAGGGCGACGCCTCCCGCAAGCGCACCCTCGTCGACCACGGCTTCCGGCTGCCGTCCGCCCTGGACAACCGCCCCCTGAAGTGGGAGGAGTTCCAGGAGCGCATCGGCCAGGCCGTCTACCTGTCGGCGACACCGGGCAAGTACGAGCTCTCGCGAGGCGACGGCTTCGTCGAGCAGATCATCCGCCCCACCGGCCTCATCGACCCCGAGGTCGTCGTCAAGCCCACCGAGGGGCAGATCGACGACCTGGTGCACGAGATCCGCAAGCGCACCGAGAAGGACGAGCGCGTCCTGGTCACCACCCTCACCAAGAAGATGGCCGAGGACCTCACCGACTACTTCCTCGAACTGGGCATCCAGGTCCGCTATCTGCACAGCGACGTCGACACCCTTCGGCGCGTCGAACTGCTGCGCGAGCTGCGGGCCGGCGAGTTCGACGTCCTCGTCGGCATCAACCTCCTCAGGGAGGGCCTCGACCTGCCCGAGGTCTCCCTGGTGTCGATCCTCGACGCCGACAAGGAGGGCTTCCTGCGCTCCGGCACGTCCCTGATCCAGACCATCGGCCGTGCCGCGCGCAACGTGTCCGGTCAGGTCCACATGTACGCCGACAAGATCACCCCGGCGATGGAGAAGGCCATCGAGGAGACCAACCGCCGCCGGGAGAAGCAGGTCGCGTACAACACGGAGAGGGGCATCGACCCGCAGCCCCTCCGCAAGAAGATCAACGACATCGTGGCGCAGATCGCCCGCGAGGACGTCGACACGGAACAGCTGCTCGGCTCGGGCTACCGCAAGTCGTCGGACGGCAAGGGCGCCAAGGCACCCGTGCCCGCGCTCGGCGGGAAGGCCGCCAAGGGAGCCAAGTCCGCCAAGGGCAAGGCCAAGGAGACCGTCCCGACCGACCGGCCCGCGGCGGAACTCGCCGAGCAGATCGAGGAGATGACGCAGCGGATGCGCGCGGCCGCCGCGAACCTGCAGTTCGAGATCGCCGCGAGGCTGCGTGACGAGGTCTCGGAGATGAAGAAGGAGCTGCGACAGATGAAGGAAGCCGGCATCGCCTGACACCCGGAGTGGCGCGCTGTGTTGCAAGACCGACACAAAGTGTGCACCAGGGTTCGGCGCTGTCAGTGGCTCTGCGTAGGGTTGCTGGTCAACCGCAGGACTCTGCGGCAACAGGGGACAGTTCGAGAGGGGAACAGCGCGTGACGGTCAACATGACCAAGGGTCAGGCCATCAGTCTGCAGAAGAACGACGGAGGCACGCTGACCGCGGTCCGCATGGGGCTCGGCTGGCAGGCCGCCCCGCGACGTGGCCTGTTCGGCTCTCGCACCCGTGAGATCGACCTCGACGCGTCCGCCGTGCTGTTCGCGGACAAGCAGCCGGTCGACGTGGTGTTCTTCCGCCACCTCGTCAGCGACGACGGCTCCGTGCGCCACACCGGTGACAACCTCGTCGGCGGCGTGGGCCAGGGCGGCGACGACGAGGCGATCCTCGTCGACCTCGCGCGCATCCCGGTCCACATCGACCAGATCGTCTTCACCGTGAACTCGTTCACGGGCCAGACCTTCCAGGAGGTGCAGGACGCGTTCTGCCGCCTGGTCGACGAGACCAACGGCCAGGAGCTGGCCCGCTACACCCTGGCCGGCGGCGGCCAGTACACGGCGCAGATCTTGGCGAAGGTCCACCGCGCGGGCACGGGCTGGCAGATGACCGCTCTCGGCACGCCGGCCAACGGCCGCACCTTCCAGGACCTGATGCCGGCGATCCTGCCGCACCTGTAGGCAACCCGGCACCCGGCGTACGAGTACATAGGGGGAACGAAGGCGATGACGGCTGAGCTGGTCCGGGGGCAGAACCACCCGCTGCCCCAGGCCCGACTTGAGATCCGGGTGTCGGCCGGAAAACCGATCGTGGCCGGGGCCACGCTCAGCGACGAACAGGGCACGGTGCACGGCGTCGAGTGGGTGGCCCACCCGGGCTCACCCACTCTGCCCGGCCTGGAGGTCTCCAAGCAGGCGGCGGCGGACCACCGCCTCGCGTGCGACCTGGACGCCCTGCCCGAGTCCGTGCACCGGGTCAGCGTGCTGCTCGCGCTGCCGTCCGGAGGCAGCGGGCCGGTCAGGTTCGGCTCCGTCGCCGCGCCCTTCATCGCGGTCACCGGACTCGACGGCTCCGAGGTCGCCAGCTACACGATCACGGGGCTTGACGCGGAGTCGGCCGTCGTCGCACTCGAGCTCTATCGCAGGCAGGGCGCCTGGAAGGTCCGCGCCGTGGGCCAGGGATACGCGGGCGGCCTCGCCGAACTCCTCGCCGACCAAGGTCTGCCCCAGGCCCACCAGCTCGCGGGCAGCATCAACGAAGCGGTCGCCCAGGGCCTCGCCCGTTCGGTGGCCGCGCCCCCGCCGCGCACATCGGAGGGCGACCGCTCGCGGCACGCCGCGACCCCGGCGCTCGGCGGCCAGAACCAGGGCGGAGCCACGCCCCAGGGCGCCCCCGGCCACGTACCACCGCAGCACGGACACCCGGGCGCGCAGGGACACACGGCGTCCGGAGCTGCTGGCCACGCGACGCCGCAGGGCGGCCACCCCGTGGGGCCCGGACAGCCGGACCCGTCCGCCGTCACCCAGCCCGCCGGTCCCGGAGCCGGCGGACCCGTCAACTACAGCCACCCGGGACGGCAGGCCGCCGCGCCTCCGCCGCCCCCGCCGACAGCGCCCCCGGCCCGGCCGGGACAGCCCGCGCAGCCCGTCGCGGGCGACGCGACCGGCTGGTCCATGGAGGAGCGCCTGTACAACCAGGTGTGGGGCATGTTCGAGGACCTGGCCCGCGCCACGGCCGCGTACCGCAGCGCGGTCGACTTCGCCGAGTCGCGCATGGAGCAGGAGCTGGACAAGGTCCTGTCCGACCCGCGCAGCCGCATCGGCGGACAGGGTGACGCGGCGCGTGAGGCCGCCCGCGCCAAGCACTCCCAGTTGATCGACCGGGCCAGGGAGGCCCTCGACCGCGACCTCGCCCAGCTCACCGCCGAGGCAGAGGTCGTCGAGCCCGCGCTGCCTCCCGCCTTCGCCCGCTGGGACAACCCCGTCTGGCAGGGCTACCGGGTCCCGATGGAGATTCCCATGGCCCTGCGCCTGGGCGACCTCCACCTGCCCGAGAGCGCGGGCCTGAGCATTCCGATGCTGGTGCGGCTGCCGCTGGAGCGCGGTCTGTGGATAGACAGCGGACGCGCCGGATCCTTCGACGGTTCGATCGCCGACTCCGACGACCTGCGCCGCCTCGGCATGGACACGGCGGTGGCGATCGCGGCCCGGCTCCTCGCCGTCTACCCGGCGGGCGAGTACACACTGCATGTCATCGACCCGGCGGGCTCCGGCACCTCGTCCCTCGCGCCTCTCGTGCAGACCGGCGTGCTCGACGGCCCGCCCGCCGCAGGAGCCGCCGGGGTGACCGACGTCCTGGCCCGGCTCACGCAGCGCGTCGACCTCGTACAGATGGCGATTCGCGGCGGTGCGGCGGACTCCCTGCCGCCGGGCCTCGACACGGCCGAGCAACTGCTGATCGTCAACGACTTCCCGCACGGCTTCGACGACCGTGCCGTGACCCAGCTGCGCTATCTCGCGGACGAGGGCCCGGCCGTCGGCGTCCACCTCATGCTGGTCGCCGACCGGGAGGACGCCACCGCCTACGGACCGCTGCTCGACCCGCTGTGGCGCTCGCTGCTGCGGCTCACGCCCACGCCCGACGACCACCTCGCCGACCCGTGGGTCGGGCATGCGTGGACCTACGATCCCTCGCGCGTCCCCCCGGGCAGCCAGGTGCTCCAGCACGTCCTCACCCAGGTCGCGGCGGCCCGCCGTTCCTGGAACCGCTGAGGCTCCGCGCACCCTTTACCAAGAGTTCTTCAAGTCGCCTGACCAGCACTTTTGGTTCTTCTTTTACTAATCTCTTTACCTTTCCTTGGTGATTGGGGTACTGTCGTCCGTGCGGAGGGGAGTACTCCCTACCTACTGCGGCGTACCCGTCAATACGGATCTGGTTCAGATCCCGGGGCGCCGGCCCGAGTGCACCGGGCGCATCGCGCGCCCCACCTGCATCGGGTGGAAGAGACCTCCGGCAGCGACGACGCTGACACTTGCCGTTACGTACTGCCGGAGGCGCAGTGGATGTTTCCGTGACCCTTTGGGTCCTGACGATCGTGGGCCTTGCCGCCCTCATCGCGGTCGATTTCTTCATCGGCCGCAAGCCGCACGACGTGTCGATCAAGGAAGCCGGAATCTGGACGGTCGTCTGGATCGTCCTGGCCGCGCTGTTCGGGCTCGGACTGCTCGTCTTCTCCGGGGGGCAGCCCTCCGGAGAGTTCTTCGCCGGCTTCATCACCGAGAAGTCGCTGAGCGTCGACAACCTCTTCGTCTTCGTCCTGATCATGGCGAAGTTCTCCGTGCCCACGCAGTACCAGCAGCGGGTGCTGCTGGTCGGTGTGCTCATAGCGCTCGTCCTGCGCGCGATATTCATCGCCGCTGGTGCCGCGATCCTCGCGAGCTTCGCGTGGGTGTTCTACATCTTCGGCGCGTTCCTCATCTACACCGCCTGGAAGCTGATCCAGGAGGCCCGCGCCGACGACGAGGACGAGGAGTTCGAGGAGAACCGGCTGCTCAAGGCCGCCGAGAAGCGCTTCGGAGTCGCCGACCGCTACCACGGCACCAAGCTGTGGATCCAGCAGAACGGCAAGCGGGTCATGACACCGATGCTGGTCGTCATGCTGGCGATCGGCACCACCGACGTGCTCTTCGCGCTCGACTCGATCCCGGCGATCTTCGGCCTGACGCAGGACCCGTACATCGTCTTCACGGCCAACGCGTTCGCGCTGATGGGTCTGCGGCAGCTGTACTTCCTGATCGGCGGACTGCTCAAGAAGCTGGTCCACCTCAGCTACGGCCTGTCGGTCATCCTCGGGTTCATCGGCGTCAAGCTCGTGCTGCACGCGCTGCACGAGTCCGGCGTCCATGTCCCGGAGATCTCCATCCCGGTCTCGCTGGGCGTGATCTGCGCGGTCCTGGTGGTCACCACGATCACCAGCCTCATGGCCTCCAAGAAGCAGGCGGCGGCCGAGGCGGCGCAGAAGGACGACGAAGGCGCTCCGAAGGACAGCATCGAGGCCTGACCACGTCGGACGTAGAAACAACCAGCACCGGGAGCGGCCCGCGGCGAATTGCCGACCACCGCTCCCGGTGCTTGCTTGTTTCATGAGCGCGTTTCCCGGCCCGGGGACGCCGTGGCCGGATGGAGACACCGATGAAGTTCGTGCAGATCATCGACTTCGAGACCGAGCGCCTGGAAGAGATGCAGCAGCTGCTCCAGGAAGCCGGGGAGCGCAACGCGGGCAAGCCGGGTGGGCCCACGTACCGCGTGCTCCTGCAGGACCGTGACAACCCCCGTCGCTATCTGGCCCTGATCGAGTTCGACTCGTACGAGGAGGCCATGAGCAACAGCGACGCCCCCGAGACGGCCAAGCTGGCGGAGCAACTGGGCGCGCTGTGCGTCGGCGAGCGCGTCTACACCAACTGCGACGTGCGGGAAATGGGCCCGCTCAAGTAGCCCATGCGGACCGTGAACGGGGCCCGCGCGACCGGAGTGCGGGGCCCGTTCACCTCTGCGACGATCGCTGCATGATCGCTCGGCTCCGGTCACTCGTGACGCAGTGGACGGCCGTCGTGCCCGCGCTGGCGGTCGTTCTGCTGGCCTTCACCTGGGGCCGCGATCTGCCCGGCGCCGTCGTCGCCGTGGTGACGCTGGTACTGGCCGGGGCCGTGCTGGCCGCCGTCCACCACGCCGAGGTGGTCGCGCACCGGGTCGGCGAGCCCTTCGGCTCACTGGTCCTCGCGGTCGCCGTCACGATCATCGAGGTCGCGCTGATCGTCACCCTGATGGCGGACGGCGGCGACAAGAGCTCCACGCTCGCCCGCGACACCGTCTTCGCGGCCGTGATGATCACGTGCAACGGCATCGTCGGCCTGAGCCTGCTCGTCGCCTCATTGCGGCACGGGCTCGCCGTCTTCAACGCGGAGGGCACCGGCGCCGCCCTCGCGACCGTTGCGACGCTGTCCACGCTCAGCCTGGTGCTGCCGACCTTCACCACCAGCAAGCCGGGCCCCGAGTTCTCCTCGGCCCAGCTCACCTTCGCCGCCCTCTCCTCGCTCGTCCTCTACGGCCTGTTCGTGGCGACCCAGACCGTGCGGCACCGCGACTACTTCCTGCCCATCACCCGGCAGGGCGAGGTGATCGACGCGGACGACCACGCCGACGCCCCGTCCTCCAGAAGCGCGGGCATCAGCCTGGGATTCCTGGGACTGGCCCTCGTCGGCGTGGTCGGTCTGGCGAAGGGCGTGTCGCCCACCATCGAGTCCGGAGTGGAGGCGGCCGGGATGCCGCACTCCGTGGTCGGCGTGATCATCGCCCTGCTCGTCCTGCTCCCCGAGACGATCGCCGCACTGCGTTCCGCCCGCCGCGACCGGGTGCAGACCAGCCTGAACCTCGCCCTCGGCTCGGCGATGGCCAGCATCGGCCTCACCATCCCCGCCGTGGCCGTCGCCTCCATCTGGCTCTCCGGCCCGCTCGTCCTCGGCCTTGGCGCCACCCACATGGTCCTGCTCGCCCTGACCGTGGTGGTCAGCTCCCTCACCGTGGTCCCCGGCCGAGCCACCCCACTCCAGGGCGGCGTCCACCTGGTCCTGTTCGCGGCGTACTTGGAACTCGCGATCAACCCGTAGGCAGCATTTCCGAAGGCGCCGGGCCAGGGCCCCGAAGGGGCGCGGGGAACTGCGCGATCAGCTACAGACGGCCCGCAGTCGCCACTCAACCTGTTCTTCGAGCTCTTGGGCGTATCAGTGAACCCAGCGAGGGTTCACCCCGTGGCCGGCTCCGGCGCCACAACAGCCACCGGCCGAGTCTCCGGCAGCAACGCGAAGCACCCCAGACTGAGCAGCGCGATGCCCGTCAGATAGGCGGCCACACCCCAGGGAACCCGCCCGCTCTGCTCGGCGACCGCCGTGGCCACGATCGGCGTGAGCGCACCGCCGAGCACGCCGCCCAGGTTGTAGCCCACGGCCGCACCGGTGCACCGCACCCGCGGCTCGTACAGCTCCGGCAGATACGCGGCGATCACGCCGAACATCGTCACGAACGCGATCAGCGCGACCAGGAAACCGAGGAACATCAGCAGCGGCTCGCCGGTCGACAGCAGCGCGATCATCGGGAACATCCACAGGGCGCTGGCCGCGCAGCCCGCAAGGCACAGCGGCCGCCGCCCGTGGCGGTCGCCGAGAATCGCCACCAAAGGAGTCAGCGCCCCCTTCACCACGACGGCCGCCATGATGCAGGCCAGCATGACCGTACGGCTTACCCCGAGCCGCTCGGTCGCGTAGGCGAGGGACCAGGTCGTCACCGCGTAGAACACGGCGTATCCGATCGCGAGCGCCCCCGCCGTCAGCAGGACGAGCCGCCAGTGCTCGCGTACGACCTCGACGAGCGGCACGCGCGCGTGCTCGCGCAGTTCGAGGAACTGGGGGCTCTCCGTCAGGGAGGAGCGCAGCCACAGCCCGGCCGCCGCGAGCACGCCCGCCGCCCAGAACGGCACCCGCCACCCCCAGCTCGCGAACTGCGCCTCGGAGAGCGTCGCCGACAGGACCAGCATCACCCCGTTGGCGAGGACGAACCCCACCGCGGGCCCGATCTGCGGGAAGCTCGACCACAGCCCGCGCCGGTCGGGCGGAGCGTGTTCAGCGGTCAGCAGCACCGCCCCGCCCCACTCCCCGCCGAGCCCCAGCCCCTGCAGAAAACGCAGCACAAGGAGCAGCACGGGAGCGGCCGTACCGATGGAGTCGTACGTCGGTACGCAGCCGACCGCGACGGTCGCGGCGCCCGTCAGCAACAAGGAGATGACGAGAACGGGCCGTCGTCCGTGCCGGTCCCCGATGTGCCCGAACAGGACCGAGCCCAACGGCCGCGCCACGAACCCGACCCCGAACGTCCCGAAGGCCGCCAGCGTCCCCGCCACCGGAGAGAACGTGGGGAAGAACAGCGGGCCCAGGACGAGCGCGGCCGCCGTCCCGTAGACGAAGAAGTCGTAGAACTCGATGGCCGTCCCGGCGAGGGAGGCCGCCGCGAGCCGAGGCATGGAAGGGGGCTTTACTGTGCGTGCACGGTGCATGTCGCGTCAACTACCCACGGTCACCAAGGGTTACGGGGGCGCGTGGGGGCCCGGTGGCCTCAGTAGGTCACTGTGATGCGCCGGGCGGGACCGTCCACGCGGATCACTCCCCCGTAGGGGATGACGATCTGCGGGTCGGTGTGGCCGAGGTCCACATCGAAGACGATCGTGGTGTCGGGGGCGTACGCCCCCATGGCGCGCAGCACGGCCTCGCGCTGTTCCGCCGCGTAACGGGCGCCCTCCTCAGGGCTGTTGGGGCTTTCGAAGGACCACGTCTTCGCCCGGCCCATCAGCAGCGCGGAGAAACGCCGGAGCAGTCCGCGCTCGCCCATGTTCCGCAGGACGCGGAAGACCTCCTCGCCGCTCGGCAGTTCCTCCGAGGTCTCCAGGAAGAGCACGCCGCCGTCATGGACGGAGAGGTCGCGCGGGATCTCCCGGTCGGCCATCAGCAGCCAGGCCAGGATCTCCAGACAGCCGCCCCAACTGCGGCCCTCCACCACCCGGTCGGCGTTGACCCAGGTCCATCCGGCGCCGGGCCGGGTCTCCGGTTCCGACGCGAAGGTCGCCGGGTCCGCCCAGTCGCGGTCGACGTCGCGCCACCGCTCGGCCGGACGCAGTTCGTACTCGCCCGAGGTGAAGAGC
This sequence comes from Streptomyces sp. NPDC058697, assembly GCF_042715345.1. Classification (NCBI taxonomy): domain Bacteria; kingdom Bacillati; phylum Actinomycetota; class Actinomycetes; order Kitasatosporales; family Streptomycetaceae; genus Streptomyces; species Streptomyces sp. NPDC058697. Next base: position 45,490 of record NZ_JBHXSU010000012.1, on the reverse strand, counting down.
GCCGCCCGCACGGATTCGGCGGTCAGCGGGTCCATGGCGCCGGGCCGGCCCAGCTCGCACATCACACTCGCGCCGTGGTAGCCGACGATCCCCGTGTTCCACAGGTGGGCGAGCAGATTCGTGTTGTCGCTGTACCCGAAGAACGGCTTCGGGTCGGCGCGGATCAACTCCCGGTCCAGCAGCGGCAGCACGGTGATCTGGTCGTCACCGCCGATCGACGCCATGACCGCCCTGACGTCCGGGTCGGCGAACGCCGCGTGGATGTCGTCGGCCCGCTCCCGGGGCGTCGAACCCATCCTCCGGGTCGCCGGATACTCGACCGGCTCCAGGCCGTACTCCTCGCGCAGCCGCTCCAGGCCCAACTCGTACGGGAGCGGAAGGATCCCCGGCAGCCCGGCGGACGGGGAGATCACGGCCACCCGGTCGCCGGGCACGGGTTTGGGCGGGTACGCGGGAGTCGTCATGCGAGGGAGGGTAGGGGCCGTCCCGGTGTCGGCGCACCGTGATAAACCGGGTCCGAGCAGCGGTCCCGAACGGGCCGAGCCATCCGACCGGACCGGAGGAACCGTGCCCCGCACCCTCGCCAACGCCCCGATCATGATTCTCAACGGCCCCAACCTGAACCTCCTCGGGCAGCGTCAGCCGGAGATCTACGGCTCCGACACCCTCGCCGACGTCGAGGCGATGTGCGCCAAGGCGGCGGCAGCGCACGGCGGCACGGTGGACTTCCGCCAGTCCAACCACGAGGGCGAGCTGGTCGACTGGATCCACGAGGCACGCCTCGGCCACTCCGGAATCGTGATCAACCCCGGCGCCTACTCACACACCTCCGTCGCGATCCTGGACGCCCTCAACACCTGCGACGGGCTGCCCGTGCTGGAGGTCCACATCTCCAACATCCACAAGCGCGAGGAGTTCCGCCACCACTCGTACGTCTCGCTCCGCGCCGACGGCGTGATCGCGGGCTGCGGAGTGCAGGGTTACGTGTTCGGCGTGGAGCGGGTCGCGGCACTGGCGGGAGCGGGGCGGACGGACGCCTGAGGGGCGGTGCCGGGCGGACGGCGGCCGATTGTCAGTGGCGGGTGCCACCATCGACGCATGACCTCGATCCAGGATCTCCGCACGCCGTCCACGTCCGCCCCGGGCCGCGAATCCCGCCCCGCCCCGCGCCAGGCCGTCGGCTACAGCCGTCCCGCCTCCACGATCCGGCGCAGAAACCGCCGCGTGCGTTCCTCCCGCGGGTCGCCGAACACCTCCTCGGCCGTGCCGCGTTCCAGTACGACGCCGCCGTCGAGGAAGCAGACCTGGTCCGCGACGTCGCGGGCGAAGCCCATCTCGTGCGTGGCCAGCACCATGGTCATGCCGTCCTCCTTCAAGTCCCGCACGACAGCGAGGACTTCACCCACCAGCTCCGGGTCGAGGGCCGCGGTGATCTCGTCGAGGAGCAGCAGCCTGGGGCGTACGGCCAGGGCGCGGACGATGGCGGCCCGCTGCTGCTGGCCGCCGCTCAGCCGGTCCGGGTACTCGCCCGCCTTGGCGCCGAGCCCGAGCCGGTCGAGCAGCTCACGGGCGTGCGCCTCCGCCTCCGCGCGGTCCACGCCGTGCACACGGCGCGGGGCCAGCGTGATGTTCTGCAGGACGGTCATGTGCGGAAAGAGGTTGTACGCCTGGAAGACCACGCCGATCCGGCGGCGCACCGCGTCCTGGTCGGCCCGGGGGTCGGTGATCTCCTCGTCGTCCAGCCAGATGGCGCCGTCGTCGATCTCCTCCAGGAGGTTCGCGCAGCGCAGCAGCGTCGACTTGCCCGAGCCGGAGGCCCCGATCAGCGCCGTCACCGTGTGCGGGGCGACTTCCAGATCGACGTCCCGCAGGACCACCGAGTCGCCGAAGGTCTTGCGGACGGCCTCCATCCGCAGCACGGGCACGCCGGAGTCCCTGGGTGTCTCGCTCATATGCTCCCTCCCTGCGCCTGCCGCCGGTCCATCCGTGCCGTGACCCAGTCGGTGAAGCGGGTCATGGGGATGGTCAGCGCGACGAAGACCAGTCCCGCGACGATGTACGGCGTGTAGTTGAGGCTGCGGCCCACGATGATGTCCGCGGCGCGTACGGCGTCGACCGCGCCGCCGATCGAGACGAGCCCGGTGTCCTTCTGGAGCGACACCAGGTCGTTGAGCAGCGGCGGCACCTGACGGCGTACGGCCTGGGGGAGCACCACGTACCGCAGCGCCTGACGGTTGTTCAGCCCCAGTGAGCGGGCCGCGGCGCGCTGCGAGGGGTGGACCGACTCGATGCCGGCGCGGAACACCTCGGCGACGTACGCCGAGTACGTCAGGGTGAGCGCCGTCCCGCCGAGCAGCACCGGGTCGACCGTGATGCCCTGCAGCCGCAGCGCCGGCACGCCCAGGACCACGATCATCAGGTTGATGATCAGCGGCAGCCCGCGGAAGAAGTCGGTGTACGCGGCGGCCAGCGCCCTCAGCGGGAAGAACACCGGCCCGCGCAGGGTGCGGGCGACGGCGATCAGCATGCCGAGGACGAGGACCGCCGCGCCGCACACCAGCAGGAGCCGGACGTTCAGCCACAGCCCTTCCAGGACCTTGGGGAACGCCTCGCGCGCGTACTGCGCGCTGAAGAACGTCTCCTTGGTGCGCGGCCAGCCGGGCGCGTTGACGACGACGAGGTAGAGGACGATGCCGGTCACGAGGGTGGACAGCGCGGCGATCGCCGTCGCGCGGCGGGCACGGGAGCGCTTGTACCGCTCCCGCTCGATCCGCCGCCGCGACGGGACGTACGCCTCGCGCGCCTCTCCCTCGCCGGAGTCTCCTTCCGGCTCCCCGGCCGACTCCTCCTTCACGACCGTCACTTGAGGACCGGCGCGTCGACGGCGTCGGACAGCCACTGCTTCTCGACGGCGGCGAGGGTGCCGTCCTCGCGCAGGGCGTCCACGGCGTCCGTCACGCACGAGGTGAGCGCGCTGCCCTTGTCCAGCACGAGCCCGAACTGCTCGGGCGCACCGCCCTGGTTCTCGAACTGTCCGACGATCCTCGCGTCCGTCACCTCGGCCGCGGTGATGTAGAACGCGGTCGGCAGGTCGACCACGATGGCGTCCACCTGGCCGTTCTTCAGCGCGGACTTGGCCTGGTCGTTCTTCGCGTACGCGGCCGGCTCCTCGGTCGGCTTCACCACGTCGTTGATGTAGTTCAGGCTGGTGGTGCCGACCTGGGCGCCCAGCTTCACGCCCTTGAGGTCGGCGATGTTCTTCGCCTTCGCGGCCTTGGAGTCCTTCAGCGCGATGACGGCCTGGCGCACGTCGTAGTAGCCGGACGAGAAGTCGACGGCCTTCTTGCGTTCGTCGCTGATCGACACCTGGTTGATGTCGAAGTCGAAGGTCTTCTCGCCGGGCGCGAAGGCCTTGTTGAAGGGCACGCTCTGCCAGACGACGTCACCCTTGTCGTAGCCGAGCTGCTTCGCCACGGCGTACGCCACGGCCGACTCGAAGCCTTCGCCGTTGGCCGGCTTGTCGTCCTTGAACCACGGCTCGTACGCGGGTTCGTCGGTCGCGATGGTCAGCTTCCCGGAGACCTCGGTGCCCAGCTTGCCCTTGGCGCACGGCTCGGCGCCGGAACCGGTGGGCTTGTCGGAGGCCTTCTCCTCGGGCTGCGGGGCGCAGCCGACGGCGACGGCGAGCAGAGCGACGGTGGCGGTGGACGCGGCGCGGCGCAGGGCGCGTTGGGCGAGATTCATGGCGGGAGAGTGACAGTGGGCAGGCCCGTCTGTCGAGGTCACAGGGGCAACTGTCCGAATCATGGGAACTGGTGTTGCAATGCTGTGAACTCGTGGGGCGCCAGGGCGTCACGACGTCCTGGGCGGTGGCCGCCGGACGTCGGCCACCGCTGCCAGGGCGGGGCCGCCGGCCGAGGGCGGGGATCGACAGGCCGGCGACCCGTCCGCGCAGGAGCCGTCATCCTGTGCGGGACCAGCTACCAGTGGACCGCGCGCGCCCCGTGCGCCGGGAGCGCGTGCGGGGCACCGGAGTGTGCGCTCCGTTCACACGGGGCGCGCACCGGCGCGCACGGCAGGGGACCGCACACCCGACATCGGATGGCTCGCCAACGCCCGCCCGGCGATGGGCGATTCGCCTCCGGGCGGGCGTGGTTCACCAACCTCGCGCGTGCCACTCCGGCAGATGCGGACGCTCGGCGCCCAGCGTGGTGTCGTCGCCGTGTCCCGGGTAGACCCAGGTCTCGTCCGGCAGCGCGTCGAAGATCTTCGTCTCGACGTCGTGGATCAGACTGGCGAACGCCTTCGCGTCCTTACGTGTGTTGCCCACACCACCCGGGAAGAGACAGTCCCCTGTGAACACATGCGGGTGTCCGTGCGGGTCGTCGTAGACCAGGGCGATCGAGCCGGGTGTGTGGCCCACCAGGTGGCGTGCGGTCAGTTCCACGTGACCCACCCGGATGGCGTCGCCGTCCTGGACGGGCACGTCCGTCGGTACGGGGATGCCGTCGGCGTCGTCCCGTCCCGCGTACGTGCGCGCGCCCGTGGCCGTCACGACCTCCGCGAGTGCCTGCCAGTGGTCGCCGTGCTGATGCGTGGTGACGACGGACGCGATGCCGTCGTCACCGATCAGCGTGAGCAGCGTCCCGGCGTCGTTGGCCGCGTCGATCAGCAACTGCTCGTCCGTGGCCCGGCAGCGCAGCAGATAGGCGTTGTTGTTCATCGGGCCGACCGCGACCTTGGAGATCATCAGGTCCCGCAACTCGTGCACATCCGCAGGGCCGCCGACCGTCACCGCTCCGCTGTACGTCATGACGCCCAGCCTATAGCGGGGGGAGGGCGGGCAGCGGACTGCCTTCGACGCTCAGCGCGGACCCGTCGCGGCGGCCCGCGAGCCAGCCGAGGAGCGCGGGCGCGGGGCCGGTCACGGTCACCTCCGCACCGCCCTCGGTGCCCACCGATCGCTCCGGGTCGCCGTCTCCGGAGACGTGTCCCGTGTTCCACGCGCGCGTGCCGTCGGTGACGCGCGTGTGCGGCACCTCGGGGTGCCCGGCGAAACGGTCCGTGAGGAAGACGATCTCCCGCTCCACGAACTCCTCCGGGAGGTCCTCCAGGTCGTATCCGATCCCCAGATCGACGTGGTGCAGCTCGACCTCGGTCCACCGCCGGAACGGCACCCCGGACGCCGAGTCGGTGACACCGTTGCGCAGCTCCACCGTGCGGGACCAGTCCGCGGGTGCGGCCCCGGCCTCCTGGAAGCGGGCCGCGCTCTCGCGGAGGTCGGTGAGCTGTGTCTCCAGGGGCCGTGGGGCGTCCCGCCCGATGTCGGCGTCCCGGGCCTCCCCGGAGACGTACATCGGCCGGCCTTCGAGGACGTTCACCAGGGCGTCCGCGTTGCGGGCCAGGTGGGCCAGGACGTGGCCGCGGCTCCAGCCGGGCAGCCGTGACGGCTCGGCCACGGAGGCGTTGTCCAGTTTGCCGACTGCGGTGAGGAGCCGCTCGGTCGCGTCACGTACAGACGCCAGGTCGCGCACATGATCGTTCATGGGCCCGACGATAGTCCCGCCACACGTTTGGGTGAAGGTTGCGGGCGGCCGCCGTTAATCGAATGCACGTGCTATATGGTCGGGTGTGGCGTCGGGCATGCTGGAGGGCCCGGGATTGTTGTGAAGCAGGGAAACCAGACCGGCGCTGTCAGTGGCTCCCTCTAGTCTGAAAAAGACGGGGGCCCCGTCGTCTGAAAAGCCGGGGGCCTCGCCCCTGTCACTTCTTCTCAAGAAAGGTGCGGACCGGCGTGGCCGACCGTCTCATCGTCCGTGGAGCGCGCGAGCACAATCTGAAGAATGTCTCGCTCGACCTCCCGCGCGACTCGCTCATCGTCTTCACGGGCCTGTCGGGGTCGGGCAAGTCCTCGCTGGCCTTCGACACGATCTTCGCCGAGGGCCAGCGGCGCTACGTGGAGTCGCTCTCCTCGTACGCCCGGCAGTTCCTCGGCCAGATGGACAAGCCGGATGTCGACTTCATCGAAGGCCTCTCCCCGGCGGTCTCCATCGACCAGAAGTCGACCTCGCGCAACCCGCGCTCGACGGTCGGCACCATCACCGAGGTCTACGACTATCTGCGTCTGCTCTTCGCGCGCATCGGCAAGCCCCACTGCCCCGAGTGCGGCCGCCCCATCACGCGCCAGTCGCCGCAGGCCATCGTCGACAGAGTCCTGGAGCTGCCTGAGGGAAGCCGCTTCCAGGTGCTGTCGCCGCTGGTGCGCGAGCGCAAGGGCGAGTTCGTCGACCTCTTCTCCGATCTCCAGACCAAGGGATACAGCCGCGCCCGGGTCGACGGCGAGACGATCCAGCTCACCGAGCCGCCCACGCTGAAGAAGCAGGAGAAGCACACCATCGAGGTGGTCATCGACCGCCTCACGGTCAAGGAGGGCGCCAAGCGCCGTCTGACCGACTCCGTGGAGACCGCCCTCGGTCTCTCCGGCGGCATGGTGGTGCTCGACTTCGTCGACCTCCCGGCCGACGACCCCGAGCGCGAGCGCATGTACTCGGAGCACCTGTACTGCGCGTACGACGATCTGTCCTTCGAGGAGCTGGAGCCCCGCTCCTTCTCGTTCAACTCGCCCTTCGGCGCCTGCCCCGACTGCACGGGCATCGGCACGCGCATGGAGGTCGACCCCGAGCTGATCGTCCCGGACGAGGACAAGTCCCTCGACGAGGGTGCCATCCACCCCTGGTCGCACGGCCACACCAAGGACTACTTCGGACGCCTCATCGGAGCCCTCGCGGACGCGTTGGGATTCCGGACCGACATCCCCTTCGCCGGTCTTCCGCAGCGCGCCAAGAAGGCACTGATCCACGGACACAAGACGCAGATCGAGGTCCGCTACCGCAACCGGTACGGCAGAGAGCGTGTCTACACCACGCCCTTCGAAGGTGCCGTCCCCTTCGTGAAGCGGCGGCACAGCGAGGCCGAGAGCGACGCGAGCCGCGAGCGCTTCGAGGGCTACATGCGCGAGGTGCCCTGCCCCACCTGTCAGGGCACGCGCCTCAAGCCGGTCGTCCTCGCGGTCACGGTCATGGAGAAGTCGATCGCCGAGGTCTCCGCGATGTCCATCAGCGACTGCGCGGACTTCCTGGGCGAGCTGAGGCTCGACGCCCGCGACAAGAAGATCGCCGAGCGCGTCCTGAAGGAGGTCAACGAACGACTGCGGTTCCTGGTCGACGTCGGCCTGGACTACCTCTCGCTCAACCGCGCGGCCGGCACCCTCTCCGGCGGCGAGGCCCAGCGCATCCGCCTGGCGACCCAGATCGGCTCGGGTCTCGTCGGCGTGCTGTACGTGCTGGACGAGCCCTCCATCGGCCTGCACCAGCGCGACAACCACCGGCTCATCGAGACCCTGGTCCGGCTGCGCGACATGGGCAACACGCTCATCGTCGTCGAGCACGACGAGGACACCATCAAGGTCGCCGACTGGATCGTCGACATCGGCCCCGGCGCGGGCGAGCACGGCGGCAAGGTCGTGCACAGCGGTTCCCTGAAGGAGCTCCTCGCCAACGACGAGTCGATGACCGGTCAGTACCTGTCCGGCAAGAAGGCCATCCCGCTGCCCGACATCCGGCGCCCCCACGACCCGTCCCGGCAGCTCACGGTGCACGGCGCCCGTGAGAACAACCTGCAGGACATCGACGTGTCGTTCCCGCTGGGCGTCCTCACGGCCGTCACGGGAGTCTCGGGCTCCGGCAAGTCCACGCTGGTCAACGACATCCTGTACACGCACCTGGCCCGCGAGCTGAACGGCGCCAGGAGCGTTCCCGGGCGCCACACGCGCGTGGACGGCGACGACCTCGTCGACAAGGTCGTGCACGTCGACCAGTCGCCCATCGGCCGCACCCCCCGGTCGAACCCGGCGACGTACACCGGAGTCTTCGACCACGTCCGCAAGCTGTTCGCCGAGACGACCGAGGCGAAGGTCCGCGGCTACCTGCCAGGCCGCTTCTCCTTCAACGTCAAGGGCGGCCGCTGCGAGAACTGCGCGGGCGACGGCACGATCAAGATCGAGATGAACTTCCTCCCGGACGTGTACGTCCCGTGCGAGGTCTGCCACGGAGCCCGCTACAACCGGGAGACCCTGGACGTCCACTACAAGGGCAAGTCCATCGCCGACATCCTGAACATGCCGATCGAGGAAGGCATGCACTTCTTCGAGGCGGTCCCGGCGATCTCCCGCCACCTCAAGACGCTGAACGACGTCGGCCTCGGCTATGTCCGGCTCGGCCAGTCCGCGACCACCCTGTCCGGCGGCGAGGCCCAGCGCGTGAAGCTCGCCAGCGAGCTCCAGAAGCGCTCCACCGGACGCACGGTGTACGTCCTGGACGAGCCGACCACCGGTCTGCACTTCGAGGACATCAGCAAGCTGCTCACCGTGCTGTCCGGCCTGGTCGACAAGGGCAACACGGTCATCGTCATCGAGCACAACCTCGATGTCATCAAGACCGCCGACTGGGTCGTCGACATGGGCCCCGAGGGTGGTGGCGGCGGTGGCCTCGTCATCGCGGAGGGCACACCCGAGGAGGTCGCCGGGGTTCCGGCCAGCCACACGGGCAAGTTCCTGCGGGAGGTCCTGGGCGCCGAGCGCGTCAGCGACGCCTCTGAGGTGAAGGCCCCGCGCAAGACGGCTGCCAAGACGGCCGCCAAGAAGGCGGTGGCCGCCAGGTCGACGACGAAGAAGACAGCGACGGCCAAGACCACCACCGCCAAGGCGACCACGACCAAGGCGACCACCACCAAAACCACCACCGAAAAGGCCGCCAACAACACGGCCACCAAGAAGGCGGCCGCGGTCACGAAGAAGGCGACCCCGGCGAAGAAGACGACGAGGGTCCGCAAGGCCTGAGGCGGCTCCGCGGCCCACGTACAACGCGCCGCGCTCCACGGGAACTCACCCCGGGGCGTGGCGCGTTGCCGCTCTCTAGAAAACGCCCACCTCATGCGCGTACGGCGGTTCCGCGCCCGCCCGCGAGCAGGTGATCGCCGCGGCCCGTGCGGCGAACCGCAGCAACCCGCTCCAGCCGTCGGCACCCAGACCCGCGAGCGCCGGCCCGGAGAGCGCGTCGCGGGCGGCGAGGCCGTGCAGCAGCGCCGCGTTCACCGTGTCGCCCGCGCCGATCGTGTCCACCACGTCGACGGGTTCGCCCGGCACGGAGTACTCCGCGCCGTCACGCGTGAAGGCGGTCAGTCCGTCGCCGCCCCGAGTGACGACCACGGCGGAGGGGCCCGAGGCCAGCCACTCGCGCGGAGTGCCGCCGAGCCACTCCGCGTCCTCCTCGGACAGCTTGAGCAGCGACACCGACGGCAGCCAGCTCTTGAACCGCGCCCGGTAGGCGTCCGCGTCCGGGATCAGCACCGAGCGGATGTTGGGGTCGAGCGCGGTGAACACACCCTGCGCGGACGCGATCCGCATCAGCTCCTCGTACGCGGTCGCGCCCGGCTCCAGTACGAGCGAACAGGTGCCGAACGACACCGCCCGTGTCCCGTCCGGGAGTTGGGAGGGCGTGGAGAACAGCCGGTCCGCGGTGCCCTCGACGTAGAACGAGTACCGGGCCGAACCGCCCGAGCCGATCGACGCGACGGCGAGGGTGGTCGGCTCGGTGCCCCGCTGCACGGACGACACGTCGACGCCCGCCTCGCGCAGTCCGCCGACCAGGGCCTCGCCGAAGGCGTCCTCGGAGATCCGCGAGCAGAAGGCCGCGGGGGAGCCGAGCCGGCCCAGCGCCACCGCCGTGTTGTAGGGGCCGCCGCCGCGCCGCGGGTCGAGCCCCGCGAGCGCGCCCGCCTCACGCGGCACCAGATCGATCAGGGCCTCACCGGCGACGACGATCACGAGTCGGATCCTTTCTCGGGGCAGCCGCACGAGGTGCGGTGCACGAAGGCGGAGGGCAGCCGGACCGTACGGGCCTCGCGGCCGGGGGAGTCCAGCCGGTCGAGCAGCAGCCCTACGGCCTGGGCGCCGATCTCCCTGCTGGGCTGGGAGATCGCGGTGAGCCGGGGCGAGAAGAGGTCCGCCCAGGAGAAGTCGTCGAAGCAGCACAGGGCCAGGTCACGAGGCACGGACAGGCCCCGCTCGCGCACGGCCCGCAGCGCGCCGATGGTCATCGCGTTGTTGGCGGTGACCAGTGCCGTCGGCGGCGCCGGGAGGGACAGCAGGGCGCCGGTCGCGCGCTCGGCACCCGCCGCCTCGGAGTTGCCGTGGACCACGAGCCGCTCGTCGTACGGGAGCCCCGCGTACGCCAGGCCGTGCCGGTAACCGGTGATCCGCTCACTCGTCGTGCTGAGCCCCGGCAGGCCCGCGACCAGGCCGATCCTCTTGTGACCCAGTCCGGCGAGATGCCTGACCAGGAGCGTGACGGGTTCGGTGCTCTCCGCGCAGACCTGGTCGAACACGAAACCGGGTGGCGTCCGGTCGCCGGCGACCAGCCGGTCCAGGAACACCGTCGGTACGTCGTGCCGCCCGAGATAGCCGAGCAGCTCCTCCGGATGCGCGGACGGCGCGACGAGCATGCCGTCCACCCGCCGCTCGTGCAGCAGCTGGACCACCTTGCGCTCATGCACCGGATCGTCGTGCGGGTCCGCGATCAGCAGGCTGTAGCCGCGCTCCAGGGCACCGGCCTCCACACCCTGCAGGATCTCCGTGAAGTACGGGTTGCTGATCGCCGACACCGCGAGCCCGATCGACCGGGTGCGCGAGGTGACGAGGGATCTGGCCAGGGTGTTGGGCGTGTAGCCGAGTTCGTCGATGGCGTCGAGCACGGCCTGGCGGGTGGCCGGCCGCACCGGGCGGGTGTCGTTGAGCACGTGCGAGACCGTCGCGACGGACACGCCCGCACTCCGGGCCACGTCGACCATGGTCGCCATGGGTGAGCCCCTCCCTCGCCCTCGCCGACGCCCACGTCGGACGCCGTCCCGGATCGGACCGTACCCGAAGCCGCGGGAGACGTAAACGCTTACGTAAACGTTTACGTCAAGAGCTCTGAGGGAGGCCCCTCACTCCCAGTCCCACCCGATCCCCACGATCCCCGACCGCACCCGCTGCTCCACCACGTGGACCGACCGATGGCGGTCGCTCAGCGCCAGCTCTTGGCGGCCGCTCCGTGGTGCCGCGGCCGAGTGCTGGGTGAACCGGTGGCAGCGCACGGGCAGCGTGTCCTCGGCGAAGCGCACCTGGAGGGCGTACTGCCCGCCGGAGAAGCCGAACCCGCGGACGTACTCACCGCACGCGCCGGCCGTGCCGTCCTCGACGCCGTAGCGGAACAGGAAGGTGTCGCCCGCACGCAGCCGTGTGTCGAAGAGCAGCTCGGCGACGAGGACTCCGGTGTCGTGGTGCCACAGGACGCGTCCCGTGCGGCAGTTCTCCAGGGCGTGCACCTCCATGTTCTCCGGGGTGCATCCCGGGTCGCCGTGGTGGATGGCGACGAAGCGGTCGATGCCCTCCTTGTGGGCGCGCACGATGTGCTGGGAGTCGCGTCCCAGCAGTTCGCGCCGGGCGCCGATCCGTACGCGCTCGTGGTGGCCGATGGTGTGCAGGCCGCCGTCGAGCGGTGAGTCCAGCTCGGCCAGCAGCTTCTCCAGGGCGCCGGAGGCCTCCACGAGGGCGCGGTACGAGCGGGCCGCGGCGCGTTCCGCCTCGGGGCGCTCGTCGGCCTTCGCGAGCAGCCGGATCAGCGACTCGTCCGGCAGCTGGAGTATCTCCTCCAGGGCACGCACGGCCCGCAGCGACTCGGGGCGCTGTGGGCGCCGGGCGCCCTGCTGCCAGTAACTCAGGCTCGTCACGCCGACCTTGACCCCGTACCGCGTCAGATGGTGCTGCACGCGCTGCAGCGGCAGTCCACGGGTGGCGATCGCGACGCGCAGGGCGACATGGAAGGGGCCGCCCCGCAGGGCCGTCTCCAGCTCCGCCGTGGCGGCGTCCGCGTGTTGTGTGCCGTCCCGCATCCAGGGGCCTTTCTGTGAGTGCCCGCAACGGCTGGTCGGGCCGTTCGGGCTGGTCGGAGGGGCCACACGGCCGGCGTGCGGGGGACGTTCACGTCCCTGTGCGGTGGTGCCCGCCCCAAGTCACCCCGCATTGAAGCGTGTTGATCAGGCCCGGACAACACCTGGTGCGCAACCTCGCTGTCCGTACGCGTTCCCCAACACCCCGGTCGGGGCGTGCGCCTCATGGCTCCAGCAGGTCCCGGATCGTCCGTGCCGAGAGCGCCGACTTGGGCAGGAAGCCGCGGGCGGGGCTGTCCGCCACCAACTCCTCGAAGTCCTCCAGGGAGTGCGTCGAGATGAGGATCACGGCGGGCACGGCGTCCGCGAGCAGTTCCGCCACGTCGAGGCCGTTCTCGCCGTCCAGGTCGAGATCGACGAGGGCGACGTCCGGGGTGAGTTCACGCGCGCGCGTGAGCGCCTCCGCGCCCGTCGAGGCGACGCCGACGACCCGGACCCCGCCACGCTCCAGCAGGGCGCGCGCGGCCTCCAGGAACCGGGCGCTGTCATCGACGATGAGACAGCGCATGGACATGCGGACAGCTTCCCAACCGGCTGCCGGGTTGGCTTTCCGGCTAGCCGGTAAGTGCTGAAGTCCCATGCCGGAAAACTTCGTTCGAGCTCACGGAGCGCAGTGGCGGGTGACGCGCGGTAGCATGTCGCTGCCCTGGGGTGACCGTGTTCTGCCGGTCTGGTGGGGGTGCGCGATGAGGAAGCCCAACAGCAAAGCCGGGACGCACCGGACGCGCCGCGTGGTCCTCGCGGGAGCGCTGTCCGCAGCGCTGGTCGTCGCCGGCTGCGACGGGGGCGGGGACGAGCCTGGAGGCGGGGACGAGCGCTCCGCGAAGCGCGGCGGCGACACCACGTGCGACGGCAGGCTCGAAGGCACCACCGACATCACCGTGTGGTTCCACGCGGGACCGAGCGGAGAGCTCGACACCCTTCGCCGCCAGGTCAAGGACTTCAACGCCGAACAGAAGGACGTACGGGTCGAGCTGATCACGCTTCCCGAGGAGCGCCCGTACGACGAACTGGTCGTCTCCGCGGCCGCCAGCGGCGAACTGCCCGACCTGCTCGACTTCGACGGCCCGAACCTCTACAACTACGCCTGGTCGGGCAAGCTCAAGCCGATCGACTCCTGTGTGCCCGAGTCGGTGAAGGCCGATCTCCTGCCCTCGATCCGCAAACAGGGCACCTATGAGGGCCGGTTGTGGGGCGTCGGAACCTTCGACTCCGGGCTCGGCCTCTACGTACGGCCCTCCGTCCTGAAGAGGGCCGGCATCCGTGTCCCGAGCGGCCCGGACGACGCCTGGACGGCCGCCGAACTGACCGGCATCCTGCGGAAGCTGCGCAAGGAGGGCTACGAAAAGCCTCTCGACCTGCGCCTCAACTACGCGCGCTCTGGCCAGGAGTGGAACACCTACGGGTTCGCGCCCGCCGTCTGGTCGGCCGGCGGCGACCTCATCGACCCCAAGGACCTGCGGACGGCGGAAGGTTTCCTCAACGGGCCCGAGGCGGTCGGGGCGATGACCACCCTCCAGAACTGGGTCAAGGAGGGTCTTGTCGACCCGAACAAGGACGACAAGGCCTTCACCGGCGGGCGCAGCCCCGTCTCCTGGGTGGGGCACTGGACCTACCCCGAGTTCAGCAAGGCGTTCCCGGACGACGTGAAGATCGTTCCGCTGCCCGACTTCGGCAGGGGAACCGTCACCGGGATGGGCTCCTGGCAGTGGGGTGTCACCGCGGGCGCCGCCGACGGGGACGCGGTCTGGCGGTTCCTCGCCCACCTCCTGAAGCCCCGGGAGGTACTGCGGATGAGCCGGGCCAACGGGGCGATCCCGGCGACGGACAGTGCGGTCGAGCTCTCGCCGAAGTTCGCCGAGGGCGGTGCCGAGCGCCTGTTCATCGAGCAGCTGAAGAGCGGAGTCGCGCGGCCGCGGTCGCAGACCCCGGCCTATCCGGCGGTCAGCGGTGCCTTCTCGCGGGCCTTCGCGGAGATCATGCTCGACCGTGCACCGGTGCAGGCCGCCCTGGACAAGGCGGTCCGCCGGATCGACAAGGACCTGGCCGATCACCAGGGTTACCCGTCGGCCGGGCCATGAGACCCGGCGGACGACGTACCCCGGGCGGGATACGCGGGCCCGAGGACGCGGAACGAAGGCAGCCGGGCATCGTACGGAGATCGGCCGGCGCACTCGGCGCTGTCCGCCTGCGGAGGCCCGGCCGGGGCGGACGGCCCGGACTTCCTGGTCGGCCCGGACTTCCTGGTCGGTCCGGACCGCCTGGACGGTCCGGACGAATCGGCCGGCCCGGACGAACCGGCCGCACCCGCACCGGAACCCCGCTGCTCGCCCGCCTGCGCGTCGGCACCAAGCTCATGCTGCTGGTGCTGCTGCCGGTCTCCGGGCTGCTCGCCTTCACGGTCTTCTCGGCCGTGACCGACTGGCGCGAGGCGCGCACCCTGCGGGACTTCAGGACCGCCACGCGCGTCTCCTTCGCCCTGACCGCGCTCACCGAGGCCCTGGCGCGTGAGCGCCTCGCCGAGGTCCTCGTGGCGGTGGACCCGGACCGGCAGGGCGTGACGGCCGAACGGGACGCGGCCCGGCGCGCCACGGACCGGGCGCTGACCGCCGCGCGGGAAGGCGCCGAGGGCGGCACCGGGCAGCCGGACGTCCTCGGACAGCTCGACGCCAAGGGCAGGCAGCTCTTCGCGACCCGACTGGAGGCGGGCAGCGGCTCGTTCACCCCGATGGAGACCGAGCAGACGTACGCGAGCCTCACCAACGACCTGCTCAACACCGTCCACCATCTCGACTCGGGCCGCCCCTCACGGGCCTCCGGCCGTGCCGCGGACGGCTATCTGGCCGCACTGGAGGCCATCGAGGCCGCCGAGCGCGAACGCGCCGACCTGGCCGTCCTGTTCGCGACAGGCCCCGGGAACGCCTCCGGAGCCACGGGCGACCCCTCGCAGGCACTGAGCGACCCCTGGCAGGCCCTGGAGGCCGCCCAGCTCGACACCTTCCGGCAGAACGTCTCGGGACGGCTCAAGGTGCGGCTGTCGGGCGTGCTGCTCCAGCCCGCGGGCCGTACCGTCCGGGCCACACGCGAGGCCCTCGCCGCGGGCGACACCGCGAAACTGCCCTCCCTGGACCGCTGGCTGGCCGCCTCCACCGGCCGCCTCACCGCCCTGCGCGCGATCGCGGACGCCGCCGAGGACGAGCTGGCGACCGCCGCCGACCGTGATCTGCGGGCCGTGAAGGAGCGCGGCGAACGCGAACTGGGCCTCTCCGTAGTGGTCCTTCTCGCCGTCACCGTCCTCGCGCTGGCCCTGCGCCGCTCGATCAACCGCCCCCTCACCGAGGTGTCCGAGGGCGCCAAGGCACTCGCCGACGGCGACCTGTCGTACGACATCCGCTACACGGGACGCGACGAGATCGGCGACGTGGCCGACACCTTTCGCGAACTCCACGTGACCAGCGAGCGGTTCGCCGCCGAGATCCGCACCATGAACACGGCGATCGACGACAACCGGCTCGGCCACCGGGCCGACGTCGCGGCCTTCGGCGGGACCTGGGCGCAGCTGCTGCGCGGCATGAACGCCACCATGGCGTCGTTCGCCGCCGCCCACGGACGGCGCGACAAGGCCGAACAGGAGCTGGAGAGCATCTTCAACCTCTCCCTGGACCTGCTGTGCATCAGCGGTCTCGACGGCTACTTCAAGCGCGTGAACCCGGCCTTCGAGAGAACACTCGGCTACCCCGGCAGCACCCTGCTGTCCCGGCCGTACATCGACTTCGTGCACGAGGAGGACCGGGACCGCGTCCAGGCCATCCTCGACCGGCTGGCGACCGGCGCCGAGGTCGTCGAGTTCGAGAACCGCTACGTACGCGGCGACGGCAGCGAGTGCTGGCTCCAGTGGAGCTGCCGTCCCGTCATCGAGGAGGGCCTCATCTACGCCGCCGCGCGCGACGTCACCGAGAGCCGCAGCGCCGCCCGCGAACAGGCCGCGCTGCGCAGCGTCGCCACCCTGGTGGCCCGCGGCGTCCCGCCCCACGAGGTGTTCACGGCCGTCGCGCACGAGGTGGGACTGCTGCTGAGCACGAGTTCCGCGGCCGTCCTGCGGTACGAGGCCGACGGCGCCGCCACCGTCCTCGGCTCCGCCCGTACGGCCGCGACGGAGGGCCAGGAAGCGGCGCGGGCGGTGGCCGCCACCGGGCGCGCGGCCCGCGTCGGCCGTTCCGTCGGGGCGCCGATCGTCGTCGACGACCGCCTGTGGGGCGCCGTCGTCGTGGCCGCCTCGCGCCCCGAACCGCTGCCCAGGGGAACCGAGTCGCGGCTCGCCGACTTCACGGAACTCATCGCCACCGCCATCGCCAACGCGGACAGCCGCGCCCAACTGGCCGCCTCACGCGCGCGCGTGGTGGCCGCCGGTGACGCGTCCCGGCGGCGCATCGAACGCGATCTGCACGACGGCGTCCAGCAGCGTCTCGTCTCGCTCCAGCTGGACCTGCGCATGGCCGAGTCCATGACGGCGGACCAGCCGGCCGAGCTCGTCGAGCAGCTGGCGCACATCGGCAAGGGCCTGGACGACGCCTTCGAGGACCTGCTGCAGATCTCCCGGGGCATCCATCCGGCGATCCTCTCCAAGGGCGGCCTCGGCCCCGCCCTGCGCGCCCTGGCCAGGCGTTCCGCCGTACCCGTGGAGCTGGACCTGGAGCTGCCGGGGGCCCGCCTCCCGGAACAGACCGAGGTGGCTGTCTACTACGTGACCTCCGAGTGCCTCACCAACGCCGCCAAGCACGCGCGCGCGACGGTGGTCGAGGTCCGGGCCAGGGTGTACGAGGACGTCCTGGAGGTCGTCATCGGCGACGACGGGGTCGGGGGAGCCGATCCGGGCGGCGGCTCCGGGCTGATCGGGCTCACCGACCGGGTCGAGGCGGCGGGCGGCAGGCTGACCGTCAGAAGCCCGCCGGGCAGAGGGACCACGCTGATCGCACGGCTGCCCCTGCCGCGGTCCGCCGCGGAGTGACCGGCGGCGGTCCCCGGACCGACCTGCGGGCGTCTCCGGTCTGATCGACAGCCGTCTCCGGCCCGACCGGTGGCCGTCTCAGGCCCGACCGACCCGCGACCGACCCGCGACCGACCCGCGGCCGTCCCCGGACACGTGACTGCCCGGAACGTACGCGGCTTCGGAGGTCCAGCGAGGGGGAGTCCTGGACTCGGTGGCGCGCGTGCGCTCCGGGCGGCCTGCACGGACGGTGAGGCGGCCGTCCGGCTTCAGGGGCGGGACGTCCCGCCGTTCGGTGCCGACCGCAGGCGCTTGGCGCGCACGATGTCGGGGTCGCGGGGGTCGAGGCCGGAGCGCAGGCCCTCGGTGTACCGCTCCTCGTCCCCGTACGGGGAGAACCCGTCCTCGTGCGGCCGCACACGGACCGACCGCCGGCGCTTCTCGATCCGTGTCTGTCGCATCTTTCGCAGCCTTTCGGTCATCGGCCCGCCGCCCCTCGCCCGGGGCGGCGGCCCACCTGCATCTGCACTGCTACGAGCATTCCCTCGAACTGTCTTCGTGTCGTCACGGCCAGCCCCCGAAACGGCTTCCGGTTCTCCACCATTGCCCACCTGCGGCTAGCCGTAACCGGCCATGTCCGGCAGGCTGTTGGAGGCGTACCGCAGACGCGCACCGCACAGGTCGGCCGAGCGGACGGGGAGCACCATGGACGCAGCACAGCCGCCCGCGCGCGGGAGGGTCGTCCTGGCCGACGACGACGTCCTGCTCAGAGAGGGTCTGGCCAGTCTCTGCGAGCGCCTCGGCTACGAGGTGGCGGGCCAGGCCGGCGACGCGAACGGGCTCCTGGAACTGGTTGCCGAGCACGTGCCGGACCTGGTGATCGTCGACATCAGGATGCCGCCCACCCACTCCACGGAGGGGCTGAAGGCGGCCCGCGGCATCCGCGAGCGGTATCCCGACCTCGGCATCCTCGTCCTGTCCGCCTTCGTGGAGGTCGAGGACGCCCTGGAGCTGCTCGCGAGCGGGCGGCGGATCGGCTATCTGCTGAAGAGCCGGGTCACGGTCGTGGAGGAGTTCATCGAGGCGCTGGACCGTATCCGCAAGGGCGGCTCGGTCGTCGACCCCTCCCTGGTGCGGGAGCTGGTCTCGGCGCAGCGCCGAGACGACCCGCTGTCCTTCCTCAGCACCCGGGAGCGGGAGGTCCTGGAGCTCATGGCCGAGGGCCGCTCCAACGCCGGCATCGGGCGGCGTCTGTGGGTGACCGAGGGCACCGTCGAGAAGCACGTCCGCAGCATTCTCGGCAAGCTCCGGCTGCCGGAGGCCGCGGATGACCACCGGCGGGTGTTGGCGGTTCTTACGTTCCTGGAGTCACGCTAGGCGCTCCGCTGGAAGGGGCGCACGAAGGTCGTGTGCAGTCTGCGGGCCGGCCGTGGCTTGTCGCGCAGTTCCCCGCGCCCCTTGACGGGGCGCCGCGGTGTCACACCCCGCCAGTAGGGTGTGAGACATGGCCGACCCCTCCAGCTACCGCCCCAAGCCGGGACAGATCCCCGACTCGCCGGGGGTCTACAAATTCCGCGACGAGCACCGCCGGGTGATCTACGTCGGGAAGGCGAAGAGCCTGCGCCAGCGCCTGGCGAGTTACTTCCAGGACCTCGCCGGTCTCCACCCGCGCACCCGCACGATGGTCACCACGGCCGCGTCCGTGGAGTGGACGGTGGTGTCCACGGAGGTCGAGGCGCTGCAGCTGGAGTACTCCTGGATCAAGGAGTTCGACCCCCGGTTCAACGTCAAGTACCGCGACGACAAGAGCTATCCGTATCTCGCGGTCACCATGAACGAACAGTTCCCGCGCGTGCAGGTGATGCGCGGCCAGAAGAAGAAGGGCGTGCGCTACTTCGGTCCCTACGGACACGCGTGGGCGATCCGCGACACCGTGGACCTCCTCCTGCGCGTCTTCCCCGTACGGACCTGCTCCGCGGGCGTGTTCAAGAACGCCGCGCGCACCGGCCGCCCCTGTCTGCTCGGCTACATCGGCAAGTGCTCCGCCCCCTGCGTCGAGCGCGTCTCTCCGGAGGAGCACCGCGAACTCGCCGAGGAGTTCTGCGACTTCATGGCCGGCCGCACGGGGACGTACATCCGCCGCCTGGAGCGGAGGATGACGGACGCGGCGGAGGACATGGAGTACGAGCGGGCCGCCCGCCTGCGCGACGACATCGAGGCCCTCAAGAAGGCCATGGAGAAGAGCGCCGTCGTGCTCGCCGACGCGACGGACGCCGACCTGATCGCGCTCGCCGAGGACGAGCTGGAAGCGGCCGTGCAGATCTTCCACGTCCGCGGCGGCCGGGTCCGCGGCCAGCGCGGCTGGGTCACCGACAAGGTCGAGGCCGTCACCACGGGTGACCTGGTCGAGCACGCGCTCCAGCAGCTCTACGGCGAGGAGACCGGCGACTCCGTACCGAAGGAGGTGCTCGTCCCGGCGCTGCCCGAGCTCGTGGAGCCCGTCCAGGACTGGCTCGCCGAGCGCCGCGGGTCGAACGTGTCGCTGCGCATCCCGCAGCGCGGCGACAAGAAGGCCCTCATGGAGACGGTCCAGCGCAACGCGTTCCAGGCGCTCGGCCTGCACAAGACCAAGCGGGCCTCCGACCTCACCACCCGGTCCAGGGCCCTGGAGGAGATCGCCGAGGCCCTCGACCTGGACAGCGCGCCGCTGCGGATCGAGTGCTACGACATCTCGCACCTCCAGGGCGACGACGTCGTGGCGTCGATGGTCGTCTTCGAGGACGGGCTGGCGCGCAAGAGCGAGTACCGCCGCTTCCAGATCAAGGGCTTCGAGGGCCAGGACGACGTCCGGTCCATGCACGAGGTGATCACCCGCCGCTTCAGGCGGTACCTCGCCGAGAAGGAGCGGACCGGCGAGTGGGCCGACGACGAGACCGGGTTCACCGAGGAGGACGGCCGGCCCAAGCGGTTCGCGTACCCCCCGCAGCTGGTCGTCGTCGACGGCGGGCAGCCGCAGGTCGCCGCCGCCCGGCGCGCGCTTGACGAGCTCGGCATCGACGACATCGCCGTGTGTGGCCTGGCCAAACGTCTCGAAGAGGTCTGGGTGCCGGGCGAGGACGACCCGGTGGTGCTGCCACGTACCAGTGAAGGGCTCTATCTTCTTCAGCGTGTGCGCGACGAGGCGCACCGCTTCGCGATCACCTACCAGCGCGCCAAGCGGGCCCGGCGGTTCAGGGCGAGCCCGCTGGACGACGTGCCGGGCCTCGGCGAGACACGCAAACAGGCGCTGATCAAGCATTTCGGCTCGGTGAAGAAGCTGCGGTCCGCGACAATCGACCAGATCTGCGAGGTTCCCGGCATAGGGCGCAAGACGGCCGAGTCGATCGCCGTGGCCCTCGCCCAGGCGGTCCCGGCGGCACCCGCCGTGAACACCGCGACTGGAGAGATCATGGAAGACGAGACAGACGCGACAGACGCGGAATCCGAAACGACGACGGGTTCCGCGGGGGAGCCCGTGTCCGCAGGCTCCTCGGACGAACGACGGGGGCAGGAGAGATGACCGAGCACGAGCAGGAAGAACCCTCGGCAGGGCGCACGGCGGAGACCGAACCGCCCGCGGCCGGAACCGGGGAACCGCACACGGCCGAAACAGAGGCATCGCACAGCGAAGCACGCGAGGATCGAACGCAACGAGAGGCGGCCGGCGAGGAAGCCGGCCAGGAAGCCGACGAAGCGGCACAGAAAGACGGAGCGGAAGTGAACACGGGCACGACCATCGATTCGGCAGGCGCCCCCGAGGCGGCCATTCCGGAGCTGGTGATCATCTCCGGGATGTCGGGCGCCGGCCGGTCCACCGCCGCCAAATGTCTGGAGGACCTCGGCTGGTTCGTCGTCGACAACCTGCCGCCCGCGCTGATCCCCACCATGGTGGAGCTCGGCGCCCGCTCGCAGGGGAACGTGGCGCGGATCGCGGTCGTCGTCGACGTCCGCGGACGTCGATTCTTCGACAACCTGCGCGAGTCCCTCGCGGACCTGGAGACCAAGCACGTCACCCGGCGGATCGTGTTCCTGGAGTCCTCGGACGACGCCCTGGTGCGCCGCTTCGAGGGAGTGCGCCGACCGCACCCCCTCCAGGGCGACGGCCGCATCGTCGACGGCATCGCCGCCGAGCGCGAACTGCTGCGCGAGCTGCGCGGCGACGCCGACCTGGTGATCGACACCTCCAGCCTGAACGTGCACGAGCTGCGCGCCAAGATGGACGCCCAGTTCGCGGGCGAGGAGGAGCCCGAGCTGCGGGCCACCGTCATGTCCTTCGGCTTCAAGTACGGCCTGCCGGTCGACGCCGACCTGGTCGTGGACATGCGGTTCCTGCCCAACCCGCACTGGGTCCCGGAGCTGCGCCAGTACACCGGCCTCAACGAGGAGGTGGCCGCGTATGTCTTCAACCAGCCCGGCGCCAAGGAGTTCCTCGACCGGTACGCCGAGCTGCTGCGCCTCATCCAGACCGGCTACCGCCGCGAGGGCAAGCGCTATGTGACCATCGCGGTCGGCTGCACCGGCGGCAAGCACCGCTCCGTCGCCATGTCGGAGAAGCTCGCCGCCCGTCTGGTGTCCGAGGGAGTGGAGACGGTCGTCGTCCACCGGGACATGGGCCGCGAATGACAGGACGTAGTCCGCGGCTGAGCAGACTGCGGCGGATGGCCCCCGAGGCACGCGGGGGCAAGCCCGTCGAGGGCCGTGGCGCCAAGCCGCGCCGCCGCGGTGCCCAGCCCAAGGTCGTCGCGCTCGGCGGCGGCATGGGGCTGTCCGCCTCGCTCGCCGCGCTGCGCCGCATCACCGGCGACCTCACCGCGGTCGTCACGGTCGCCGACGACGGCGGCTCCAGCGGCCGTCTGCGCGACGAGCTGGGCGTGCTCCCGCCCGGCGACCTGCGCAAGGCCCTGGCCGCGCTGTGCGGTGACGACGACTGGGGCCAGACCTGGGCGCGCGTCATCCAGCACCGCTTCCAGTCCAAGGGCGAGCTGCACGAGCACGCGGTCGGCAATCTGCTGATCGTCGCCCTCTGGGAGCAGCTCGGCGACCATGTCCAGGCCCTCGACCTGGTCGGCAGGCTGCTGGGCGCGCACGGCAGGGTGCTGCCCATGTCCGCCGTGCCCCTGGAGCTCCAGGCGCTGGTCAAGGGCCATGACCCGGAACGGCCCGAGGACATCGACACCGTCCGAGGCCAGGCGACCGTGGCGCTCACGCCGGGCGAGGTGCAGTCCGTGCACGTCGTGCCGCACGACCCGCCCGCCGTCCCCGAGGCCGTCGCGGCGGTCCTCGACGCGGACTGGGTGGTCCTCGGCCCCGGCTCCTGGTTCTCCTCGGTGATCCCGCACCTGCTCGTGCCGGAACTGCTCGACGCGCTCACCGAGACGAAGGCCCGCCGGGTCCTCTCCCTGAATCTCGCTCCGCAGCCCGGAGAAACCGATGGCTTCTCCCCGCAGCGTCATTTGGAGGTTTTGGGACGACACGCCCCTAAACTCGCCCTGGACGTGGTGCTGGCCGACGAGGCCGCCGTGCCCGACCGCGATTTACTGACCGATGCCGCCAAGCGGTTCGGCGCCGCGGTCGAGCTGGCGCCCGTGGCCCGGACCGATGGGTCTCCGAGGCACGATCCGGAGCTGTTGGCCGCCGCGTACGACCGTATTTTTCGGATGCATGGAAGGATCGGCCCATGGCGATGACGGCAGCGGTGAAGGACGAGATCTCCCGGCTTCCCGTCACCCGGACCTGCTGCAGAAAGGCGGAGGTCTCCGCCATCCTGCGGTTCGCGGGCGGCCTTCACCTGGTGAGCGGCCGCATCGTGATCGAGGCGGAGCTGGACACGGCGATGGCGGCGCGCCGGCTGAAGCGGGACATCCTGGAGATCTTCGGCCACAGCTCCGAGCTGATCGTGATGGCTCCGGGCGGTCTGCGCCGCGGCTCCCGTTACGTCGTACGGGTGGTCGCGGGCGGTGATCAGCTGGCCCGCCAGACGGGGCTCGTGGACGGCCGTGGACGCCCGATCAGGGGTCTGCCGCCGCAGGTGGTCTCGGGGGCCACCTGCGACGCCGAGGCCGCCTGGCGCGGGGCCTTCCTGGCGCACGGCTCGCTCACCGAGCCCGGCCGCTCGTCCTCCCTGGAGGTGACCTGCCCGGGCCCGGAGGCCGCGCTCGCGCTGGTCGGCGCCGCCCGCCGCCTCTCGATCGCCGCGAAGGCCCGCGAGGTACGGGGCGTGGACCGGGTCGTCGTCCGGGACGGGGACGCCATCGGCGCGCTCCTCACCCGCCTCGGCGCCCACGAGTCCGTGCTGGCCTGGGAGGAGCGGCGGATGCGCCGCGAGGTCCGCGCCACCGCCAACCGGCTCGCCAACTTCGACGACGCCAACCTGCGGCGCTCGGCCCGCGCGGCCGTCGCCGCCGGGGCCCGCGTCGGGCGCGCCCTGGAGATCCTCGGCGAGGAGGTCCCGGAGCACCTCGCGGCCGCCGGACGGCTGCGCATGGAGCACAAGCAGGCCTCCCTGGAGGAGCTGGGCGCGCTCGCCGACCCGCCGCTGACCAAGGACGCCGTCGCGGGCCGGATCCGCCGACTGCTCGCCATGGCCGACAAGCGGGCCCAGGACCTCGGCATCCCGGGCACGGAGTCCACGCTCACCGAGGAAATGGCCGACAACCTCGCGGGCTGAACCACGGAGACCGCGGCGGGTTGAGCCACGGGAGACCGCCGAGGGCTGAACCGTGCAGACCGCCGAGGGTTGAGCCACGGAGATCGCCGAGGCTGAACCATGCAGACCGCCGAGGGTTGAGCCACGGAGACCACCGAGGGTTGAACCACGCAGAGCGCGGCGGGCCGAGCCGCGGGAGACCGCCGAGGGCTGAACCGTGCAGACCGCCGAGGGTTGAGTCACGGGGATCGCTGCGGGTTGAGCCATGCAGAGCGCGGTGGGCCGAGCCACGGAGACCGCCGAGGGCTGAACCGTGCAGACCGCCGAGGGTTGAGCCACGGAGACCACCGAGGTTTGAGCCATACAGAGCGCGGCGGGCCGAGCCGCGGGAGACCGCCGAGGGTTGAGCCATGCCAACCGCAGAGGTTGAGCCACGGAGATCGCCGAGGCTGAGCCATGCAGACCGCGGCGGGCTGAGCCACGCAGACCGTCGCGGGCCGAGCCAAGGAAATCGCCGCGGCCCTGGCCCGCCGCAGCTCCCCAGGCCGGTCTGCGGACCCGTCCGTGGTGCTTCACCGAGACCGGGGCCGTAGGTCCGAGATTCTCAACACGCCGGTGCGTGCGCCCATTTGGGGTAACCGCACCGGCGTTTTGCTGTCCTCGACGCGCTCTTGACTTGACCATGAAGTGTCATGAGCCTGGCATCTGTTCGCTGCTGTGGCGGACAACTGCAAGGGGGGCTCATGAGACGAAGAGCGAGATCGATCCTCGCTGCCGGCGCGCTCCTGCTCGGCGGAGTGGCCATCGCACCCATGGCACAGGCAGAACCCGGCGCCGCGAAGGCCCCGGGCGCGGACGAGGTCAAGGTCTTCCGCGCGGACGTCACGAAGGAACAGGTACCCCTGCTCCTCGCGGCCGGCCAGGACAGTCACGAACTGGGCGAACAGGTCCCGGACAAGGGCACGGCCACGGTCGAGGTCTACCTCACCGACAAGCAGGCCGACGGGCTGGAGAAGAAGGGCGTCGACCTCGCCGAGCACAAGCTCTCGGCCAAGGCACGCGCGCGCGTGGCCGCCGCGGGGGACGGCGTCTACCGGCCCTACAGCGGCAAGGGCAACCTCCAGGAGGAGATCCTCAGGACCGGGCAGCAGAACCCGGGCCTGACGAAGGTCGTCTCCATCGGCAAGACCCTCCAGGGGCAGGACATCCTGGCCCTCAAGCTCACCAAGGGCGCCAAGCAGACCAAGGACGGCGCCAAGCCCTCCATGCTGTACATGTCCAACCAGCACGCCCGTGAGTGGATCACGCCGGAGATGACCCGGCGTCTGATGCACTACTACCTGGACAACTACGGCAAGGACCAGCGGGTCACCAAGCTCGTGAACTCCACCGAGCTGTGGTTCGTCCTGTCCGCCAACCCGGACGGCTACGACTGGACGTTCAAGGCCGAGGGCGACCGCCAGTGGCGCAAGAACATGCGCGACATCAACGGCGACGGCGCCTGGACCACCGGCGACGGCGTCGACCTCAACCGCAACTTCTCCTACAAGTGGGGCTACGACGACGAGGGTTCGTCCCCGTACCCGACCAGCCAGACCTACCGCGGCGCGAGCCCCGGCTCCGAGCCCGAGACCAAGGCGCTGGACGCCTTCGAGAGGCGCATCGGCTTCGACTACGGCATCAACTACCACTCCGCCGCCGAACTGATCCTCTACGGAGTCGGCTGGCAGGTGGCGACGCCGAGCCCGGACGACGTGCTCTACAAGTCGCTCGCCGGAACCCCCGAGAACCCGGCGATCCCCGGCTACCGCCCGCAGGTCTCCTCCGAGCTCTACACGACCAACGGCGAGGCCGACGGACACGCGTCCAACGTCAACGGCACGGCGATGTTCACCCCCGAGATGTCGACCTGCCAGACCGCGTCGAACCTCGACCCGAACGACGCCTGGAACGCGGTGGACTGCGAGTCGATCTTCACCTTCCCGGACGACGAGAAGCTGATCCAGCAGGAGTTCGCCAAGAACGTCCCGTTCGCGCTCTCCGTCGCCGAGGCCGCCGCCAAGCCCGACCAGCCGAAGTCCTCGGTCGGCATCGACGCCCCCGACTTCACCCCGGCCCCCTTCACCACGTCGTACTCCCGCGGCGCCGACCAGGAGATCACGGTCGTCGCCCGCAAGTCCGTACGCGACAAGGAGCTCAGGTACCGCGTCAACGGCGGCCGTACGGAGGACATGGCGCTCAAGGCATGGAAGGGCGGTGAGACCTTCGGAGGCGAGGACAACCTCTACTTCGACGAGTACCGCGCCTTCGTGGCGGACGGCGACCCGGGCGACAAGGTCGAGGTCTGGTTCACCGGCGAGACGAGGAGCGGGAAGCCCACCTCCAGTGAGCGCTTCACCTACACCGTGGCCGAGCGGCCGCGCGCCGACACGCTGGTGGTCGCCGAGGAGGGTGCCGCCGCCGCGACACAGGCACAGACCTACGTCGACGCCCTGAAGGCCAACGGCCGCAAGCCCCTCGTCTGGGACGTCGCCACCCAGGGCGTGCCGGACGCGCTCGGCGTCCTCGGCCACTTCAAGAACGTCGTCCACTACACGGGCGCCGACCGCCCCGGCTACGCCACCCAGCTGCAGTTGCGCGCCTACCTCAACGAGGGTGGCAAGCTGATCGAGGCGGGCGAACAGGCGGGCGGCAGCGTCGCACTGCCGGGCGCCCTGACGAACGACTTCAGCCAGTACTACCTCGGCGCCTACTCCCGTACGACGACGCCGGGCGTCACGTCCTTCACCGGTTCGGGCAAGCTCGCCGGAGCCACCGGACCGCTCGGCGGCGCCCCCGGCAACCCGCTGAACGCGGCGGGCGCGTACAGCGTCACCTCGGACACGCTGCCCGTCGAGACGTTCCCGCAGTTCGCGAGCGCGGGAGCGGGAGCGTACCCGGGGACCGTCAACCCCTACGGTCCCTTCGAGGGCGCCTCCATGGCGGCGGTCACGCACTCCGACTACGCCTGGAACCGTCTCACCCGCACCATCGACCTCACCGGGGTCACCGCGGCCGACGCGCCCACCCTGCGTACGCAGCTCCTGTGGGACACCGAGGCCGGCTACGACCACGCGGCGCTCGAAGCGCACACGGCCGGGGCCGACGACTGGACGACTCTCCCCGAGAAGGGCGGCGCCACCAGCACCGCGGTTCCCGCGGAGTGCGAGGCCGGGTACTTCATCCAGGCGCACCCCGCCCTCAGGCGCTATCTGACCCCGGGCTCCGCCGGCTGCACCGCGACCGGCACGAGCGGCTCCTGGAACAGCTTCACCGGGGCCTCCGACGGCTGGCAGCAAGTCAACTTCGATCTCTCCGCGTACGCCGGAAAGACGGTGGAGGTGTCACTGAGCTACATCACCGACCCGGGATCGGGCGGCCACGGTGTGCTCGCCGACAACGCCTCCGTCGTCCTCGGCGGCACGGCCGGCCAGACCGACGGCTTCGAGACGTCACTCGGCGCCTGGAGCGTCCCCGGTCCGCCCGCGGGCAGCCCCGCGGTCGTGAACGACTGGGGCCTGTCCGGCGAACTCTTCAAGACGTACGGAGCGGTCACCACGCGTGACACCGTGCTCCTCGGCTTCGGCCTGGAGCATGTCACCGCGGCCGCCGACCGGACGGCCCTGCTCGGCAAGGCCCTGGCGGCTCTGCGCAGCTGACAAGGGCGAACGAGGGCGTCAAGCCCGGGCGGTCCGTACCCCTACTGGTGGGTACGGGCCGCCCTGCCGTGTATGGGGCACTCGATGTCACTCCGGGAGCGTCAGGGAGGTAGGGTCGTAGGCGGTCGGGGACATCCCATACAAACTCGCCGGCGTCCAAAGCCGGCGTTCCTAACGAGGAGATCGGTTCGTGACGATCCGCGTAGGCATCAACGGCTTTGGCCGCATCGGTCGTAACTACTTCCGCGCGCTGCTGGAGCAGGGTGCAGACATCGAGATCGTGGCTGTCAACGACCTGGGTGACACCGCGACCACCGCTCACCTGCTGAAGTACGACACCATCCTGGGCCGCCTCAAGGCCGAGGTGTCGCACACCGCCGACACGATCACCGTCGACGGCAAGACGATCAAGGTGCTCTCCGAGCGCAACCCCGCCGACATCCCGTGGGGCGAGCTGGGCGTCGACATCGTCATCGAGTCGACCGGCATCTTCACCAAGAAGGCCGACGCCGAGAAGCACATCACCGGTGGCGCCAAGAAGGTCCTCATCTCGGCTCCGGCCAAGGACGAGGACATCACCATCGTGATGGGCGTCAACCAGGACAAGTACGACCCGGCGAACCACCACGTCATCTCGAACGCCTCCTGCACCACCAACTGTGTGGCGCCGATGGCCAAGGTTCTCGACGAGAACTTCGGCATCGTCAAGGGCCTGATGACGACGGTCCACGCGTACACGAACGACCAGCGCATCCTGGACTTCCCGCACTCGGACCTGCGCCGCGCCCGCGCCGCCGCCGAGAACATCATCCCGACCACCACGGGTGCCGCGAAGGCCACCGCGCTGGTCCTCCCGCAGCTCAAGGGCAAGCTGGACGGCATTGCGATGCGCGTCCCGGTCCCGACCGGCTCGGCCACCGACCTGGTCGTGACGCTGCAGCGCGAGGTCACCAAGGACGAGGTCAACGCCGCGTTCAAGAAGGCCTCCGACGACGGCGACCTCAAGGGCTACCTGGCCTACACCGAGGACCCGATCGTCTCCTCGGACATCGTCAGCGACCCGGCCTCCTGCACCTTCGACTCCTCCCTGACCATGGTCCAGGAGGGCAACACGGTGAAGATCCTCGGCTGGTACGACAACGAGTGGGGCTACTCCAACCGCCTCGTGGACCTCACGGTCTTCGTCGGCGGCCAGCTCTAAGTCCCAGAGCAAGGCCTCTCGATGTGAGCACAGGGCTCGGGCAGCGCACCGCCGCGCTGCCCGAGCCCTGTGCCACGTGCTGATCGACCAGCCCTCTCGGACCACTTGAGCCCTCTTTAGGAGCCCCCTCATGAAGACGATCGACGAACTTCTCGCCGAAGGCGTGGACGGCAAGCGGGTCTTCGTCCGCGCCGACCTGAACGTGCCGCTGGCCGAAGGCCTCATCACCGACGACGGCCGCATCCGCGCCGTCCTGCCCACTGTCAAGGCCCTCGCCGAGGCGGGCGCCAAGGTGGTCGTCGCCTCGCACCTGGGCCGCCCCAAGGGCGCTCCGGACCCCGCCTTCTCGCTGCTCGCCGCCGCCGAGCGCCTCGGCGAGCTGCTGGACGCGCCCGTGGCCTTCGCCCAGGACACGGTCGGCCCCGCCGCGCACGACGCAGTGAACGGGCTGCAGCCCGGCCAGGTCGCGGTCATCGAGAACCTTCGCTTCAACGCCGGTGAGACGTCCAAGGACGACACCGAGCGCGGCGAGTTCGCCGACCGGCTCGCCGCCCTGGCCGATGTCTACGTGGGCGACGGTTTCGGTGCCGTGCACCGCAAGCACGCCTCGGTCTTCGACCTTCCGGCGCGGCTGCCGCACTACGCGGGGTACCTCATCGCCACCGAGGTCGGTGTCCTGAAGAAGCTCACCGAGGACGTCAAGCGCCCCTACGTGGTCGCGCTCGGCGGCGCCAAGGTGTCCGACAAGCTCGCCGTGATCGACCAGCTGCTCGGCAAGGCCGACCGCCTGCTGATCGGCGGCGGCATGGCGTACACCTTCCTCAAGGCCAAGGGCCACGAGATCGGCAAGTCCCTCCTTCAGGAGGACCAGATCCCGGCGGTCCAGGAGTACATCGAGCGGGCCGAGAAGAACGGCGTCGAGCTGGTCCTCCCCGTGGACGTGCTGGTCGCCCCCGAGTTCCCGGACCTGAAGACCAAGGCTCCGGCCGACCCCACCACCGTCGCCGCGGACGCCGTCCCGGCCGACCAGATGGGCCTGGACATCGGTCCGGAGTCCCGCAAGCTGTACGCATCGAAGCTCACCGACGCCGCCACGGTCTTCTGGAACGGCCCGATGGGCGTCTTCGAGCACCCCGACTACGCCGAGGGCACCAAGGCGGTCGCCCAGGCCCTTCTCGACTCCCCGGCCTTCACGGTCGTCGGCGGTGGTGACTCCGCCGCGGCCGTCCGCATCCTGGGCTTCGACGAGACGGCATTCGGCCACATCTCGACCGGCGGCGGCGCCTCCCTCGAATACCTCGAGGGCAAGACGCTCCCCGGCCTCGCCGCACTGGAGGACTGACCCCGTATGACCACTCGTACGCCGCTGATGGCGGGCAACTGGAAGATGAACCTCAACCACCTCGAGGCCATCGCCCATGTCCAGAAGCTCGCCTTCGCCCTGGCCGACAAGGACTACGAGGCCTGTGAGGTCGCGGTCCTGCCGCCCTTCACCGACCTGCGCTCGGTGCAGACCCTGGTCGACGGGGACAAGCTCAAGATCAAGTACGGCGCCCAGGACATCTCGGCGCACGACTCCGGTGCCTACACCGGCGAGATCTCCGGCGCGATGCTGGCCAAGCTCAAGTGCACCTACGTGGCGATCGGCCACTCCGAGCGCCGCCAGTACCACAACGAGACCGACGAGGTCGTGAACACCAAGGTCAAGGCCGCCTACAAGCATGGCCTCACCCCGATCCTGTGCGTCGGCGAGGAGCTGGACGTCCGCGAGGCGGGCAACCACGTCACGCACACGCTCGCGCAGGTCGAGAGCGGTCTCAAGGATCTGCCGGCCGAGCAGGCCGAGACCATCGTGATCGCGTACGAGCCCGTCTGGGCCATCGGCACCGGCAAGGTCTGCGGCTCCGACGACGCCCAGGAGGTCTGCGCGGCGATCCGCGGCAAGCTCGCCGAGCTGTACACGCAGGAACTGGCCGACGCCGTCCGAATTCAGTACGGCGGCTCCGTCAAGGCCGGCAACGTCGCGGAGATCATGGCGAAGCCGGACATCGACGGTGCCCTGGTCGGCGGCGCGTCCCTGGACTCCGAGGAGTTCGTCAAGATCGTCCGCTTCCGCGACCAGTGAGCCGCGTTCCGTAACGAACCGACGACCTGCGAGTAGGCCGTAGCGGCGTTACGTCGTACCCTTGCGGGGGCCGGGCGGCTTCGTACCCGAAGCACCGGCCCCCGTCGTCCGTTCCAAGTCCGAGGAAGTTGGTCCAGCCGTGGTTATGGGGTTCTCGATCGCCCTGATCGTCTTCAGCCTGTTGCTGATGATGCTGGTGCTGATGCACAAGGGGAAGGGCGGCGGCCTGTCCGACATGTTCGGTGGCGGCATGCAGTCCTCCGTCGGCGGCTCCTCGGTCGCCGAGCGCAACCTCGACCGCATCACCGTGGTGGTCGGTTTGCTGTGGTTCGCGTCCATTGTGGTGCTGGGTCTTCTGATGAAGGTCAACAACTGATCACCGCCCGACACCGCTGCACCAGCACAAACGCACATTACGCAAGCACATTCCGCACGTAAGGCCCCATGTACGGTACGCGCCCGCAAGCGCGGCCTATCATGGGGCTTGCGTCTTGCGGCGGGGTGTAACTCCATCTACTAGACGCGCGTTGGGCCTTACGTAGACTGAGGCGCTCGCAGCGAAGCGAAACGCCGACTCGCTTTGCGGCACCATTACGCAGGGAGTTACGACCGTGGCAAGTGGCAACGCGATCCGAGGAAGCCGGGTCGGGGCGGGGCCGATGGGCGAGGCCGAGCGTGGCGAGTCCGCGCCGCGGCTGCGCATCTCCTTCTGGTGCTCGAACGGGCACGAGACGCAGCCCAGCTTCGCCAGCGACGCGCAGGTCCCCGATACGTGGGACTGTCCGCGCTGCGGCTTCCCCGCCGGACAGGACCGGGACAACCCGCCGGACCCGCCGCGCACCGAACCGTACAAAACGCACCTCGCGTACGTACGGGAACGGCGCAGCGACGCGGACGGCGAGGCCATCCTCGCCGAGGCGCTCGCCAAACTGCGGGGCGAGATCTAGGAGTTGAGATCCGGCCGGGCACCCACGGGTGTCCGGCCGGACACGTTTGGGACGCGCACGGGACCGCGCCCGTGCCTTCTCCTCTGCAGCGCTGATACGCGTGCTCCAGCCGGACGTATCTGTTGTTGAGCCGGACGACGGCGGGACGACAGCTCACGTTCCGCCCTGATCAATTAGGTTGGGACCGGCAGCGGGGCAAGGTACGCAGCACAGGCAGGAAAGAGGCGGAAGTCCCACATGAACGCAGACAGCCGTACCAGGCTCGACCAGACACCCGAGTGGACCGCTCTGGCCGGGCACCGGGAGGAACTAGGCGAGGCGCAGCTCCGTGAGCTGTTCGCCCGGAACCCCGGACGCGGCACCGGATACACGCTTCAGGTCGGCGATCTGCACGTCGACTACTCCAAGCACCTCGTCACCGACGAGACACTGCGGCTGCTGCGCGCGCTGGCCGCCGCCACGGACGTGTTCGGACTGCGGGACGCCATGTTCCGCGGCGAGAAGATCAACACGACCGAGGACCGCGCGGTCCTGCACACCGCGCTGCGCGCCCCGCGCGACGCGGTGATCGACGTCGACGGCGAGAACGTCGTACCGGCCGTGCACGCCGTCCTCGACAAGATGGCCGGCTTCGCCGAGCGCGTCCGTTCGGGCGAGTGGACCGGGCACACCGGCAAGCGCATCAAGAACGTCGTGAACATCGGCATCGGCGGCTCCGACCTCGGCCCGGCGATGGCGTACGAGGTACTGCGGTCCTTCACCGACCGCGGCCTGACCGTCCGCTTCGTGTCGAACGTGGACGGGGCCGACCTCCACGAGGCCGTACGGGACCTGGACCCGGCCGAGACGCTGTTCGTCATCGCCTCGAAGACCTTCACCACCATCGAGACGATCACCAACGCGACCTCCGCCCGGAACTGGCTGCTCACCGAGCTGAAGGCCGGTCAGGAAGCCGTCGCCAAGCACTTCGTGGCCCTGTCGACGAACGCCGAGAAGGTCGCGGACTTCGGTATCGACACGGCCAACATGTTCGAGTTCTGGGACTGGGTCGGCGGCCGCTACTCGTTCGACTCGGCGATCGGCCTGTCGCTGATGATCGCGATCGGCCCGGACCGCTTCCGGGAGATGCTCGACGGCTTCCACCTCGTCGACGAGCACTTCAGGACCGCGCCCGCCGAGTCCAACGTGCCGCTGCTGCTTGGCCTGTTGGGTGTCTGGTACGGCAACTTCCACGACGCCCAGTCGCACGTGGTGCTGCCTTACTCGCACTACCTGTCCAAGTTCACCGCGTACCTCCAGCAGCTCGACATGGAGTCCAACGGCAAGTCCGTGGACCGCGACGGGCGTCCCGTGGAGTGGGAGACGGGCCCCGTGGTGTGGGGCACGCCCGGCACCAACGGACAGCACGCGTACTACCAGCTCATCCACCAGGGCACGAAGCTGATCCCGGCGGACTTCATCGGCTTCGCCGAGCCGGTCGCCGATCTGCTGCCGGGTCTCGTCGCCCAGCACGACCTGCTGATGGCCAACTTCTTCGCGCAGACGCAGGCGCTGGCCTTCGGCAAGACGCCGGACGAGGTGCGGGCGGAGGGCGTGCCCGAGGAACTGGTGCCGCACAAGACGTTCAAGGGCAACCACCCGACGACCACCATCCTCGCGCGCGAGCTCACCCCGTCGGTGCTCGGCCAGCTGATCGCCCTCTACGAGCACAAGGTGTTCGTGCAGGGCGCGATCTGGAACATCGACTCCTTCGACCAGTGGGGCGTCGAGCTCGGCAAGGTCCTCGCCAAGCGTGTGGAGCCCGCGCTGACGGAGGGTGCGGACGTGCCGGGGCTCGACGAGTCCACCACCGCGCTCGTGGCCAAGTACCGGGAACTGAGGGGCCGGAAGTAGTCGTGGAGTAGTCGTGTGGGTCGGGAGGCGGAGGGCGGAACGGCCGTCCGCCTCCCTTAGAATTTCGGGCGATCATGACGTCGAGGGCTCGGGGGAGCTGAACATGGCTGGTTCGCGCGGAAGATGGCTCAGCCGCAATCTGTCGGTGGCGTCGATTCTGCAGCCCAAGGCCGTGGCCCAGGCGGTGTTCCACCCGGCGTGGATCCCGCCGGCGGTCGATCCGTCGGTGGAGCGCCTCAAGCGTGTACGTGTCATTGCCGGAGCTGTGGCGGCGTTCGGCGTGTACACGTTCGTCGAGGGCAGGTTCGACTTCAACGAGGTACTCGAGAACATCGTGGTGGCGGCCCTCGTGCTGCTGTTCATCACCCCGCTGACCGTGGGTGTGATGCTCTTCGTCTGGCGGCGGACCGGCAGGATCCGCGAGTTGCGGGGGTCCCTGTTCAACTCGCTCAAGCTGCTGCTCCTCTTCATCGTCATGGTCGTCGGGACGGTGCTGCTGTGGCAGTTGTCGATCCAGCTCGGCACCATCTGGACGGTGGTGCTCGGCCTTCCGGCGATGTGGATCACCGGCATGCTGATGTACGGGGCCGTGCAGCTGTCCGGGAACTTCTTCGGTTCCGCCGCCGTGCACCGCGCCCTGCCCGCGCTGCTCGCCACCGTGACGACGTGGCTGATGGCCCTTCCGGACCTGGTCACCGGTGATCTGCACGGGCTCAGCTTCAAGCTGGGGATCGTCTTCATCCTGGGCGCCCCGCTGGCGGTCACGGGCATCGCCGCCTTGGAGCTGCACCGGCTCCGACGCCACCACGGCATCCGGCTGTCCGCGCATCCGGCGACGCTCCCGCCGCCGCGGCCGTACGCCCCGAACAACGGGTTCGTGCCGCCCCAGGGGAACATGTACCCGCCGCCGGGGCAGCCGTACGCGCCTCCCGGTCAGCCGTACATGCCGCCGGGGCAGCCGTACGGACCTACGCCGGGCCAGCCGTACCCGCCGGGCAACGGCGTTCCGCACCCGCCGTACGTCCAGGGCAACCCGTACGGACCGCCCCAGCCGCCGCAGTCGCCGTACCGGTCCTGACCTGACCTGACCTGACCAGGCCAGGCCTGACCGACCAGGCCCGTCCCGGCGGCTCAGGCCACCGCGCTCAGTGTGTCCGCGAGCCGTCTGCGGGCCGACCGGGCCGCGGGCAGGGCGGCCAGCGCGGCGGCGCCGAGCACGGCGGCCGTGCCGAGGAGCAGCAGGAGTCCGGGGGAGGGCCCCCGGGCGATTCCGGCGCCGATTCCGCTCGACCTGCCCTGTGCGTCGATCAGCCAGTGGGCGAGCGGTACCCCCAGCGCCGCGGCGACGAGGACCGCGCCCAGCGCCGTGCACCCCGTGGCCGTCACCGTGATCGCGGTGATCTGCCGCGGGGTCAGCCCGATCGCCTTGAGCGCCAGCAGATCCCGCTCGCCCTCGCGGACCGTGCCGCCGATCGCCGTGAGCAGCTCGATGAGGCCGATCAGGGCCAGCACGGCGATCAGTCCCACGACGACTCCGCGCAGCGGTGAGAGCCCGTCGGCCGGGTTCGGCACGGCGTGCACGCTGATGTCTCCGTGCGCGGCCTCGGTCAGCTCCGCGGCCACCCGCTGCGGGTCGGCGCCGGGGCGCAGCTGGAGCTGGTAGAGGGCAGGACCGAGCCCCGGGTGGTTCTCCCGGAGGGTGTCGAGCGAGGTGGAGATGACCCGGCCGCCGTTCTCGGGCTCGATGCTGCGCCCGACGATGTGCAGGATCTGCGGCTCCGCGCCCACCGTGATCCGCACCCACGCCCCGACGCGCACGTCCAGCAGGTCGAGCAGGCCCTGACCGGCCACCGCCTCGTCGGGGCCGCGCGCGGGGCGTCCCTCCGCCAGCGAGAAGGGGTACGGATCCTCGTGCGTACCGAGCCCGCGGAGGGCGATCGTGCCCGTCTGGCCGGGGACCAGGGCGGCCACCTCGACGCCCGGGTGGACGGCGTCGACCTGCGGGTTCCGGGCCAGCAGGGCGCGTACGTCCGGATCGGTCAGGGTCTCGTCCGCCCGCACGGTGAGGGCGGCCGCGAGACCGATCTCGTCGGGTCTGCTCTGGAAGCGGTCGATGGTGCTCCAGGCGCTCATGGCCACGACGATCAGCAGCAGCGGCAGCGCCAGCCGGGCAAGGGTTGCCAGCGAGCGGGGCCGGCGCGAGAACGCCTTGTGCCAGCCCAGGACCAGCGCGGACGGCAGCCGCAGCCCGAGTGCCCCGCGCGCCAGGCCCGAGAGCCGGCCGCCGAGCGGGGCCGCGGCCCGCAGCCCCGGCACCGGAGGGACCTGCCCGGCACGCCAGGCCGCGAGCCCGGTCGTCGCGGCGATGAACAGCACCGCGGCCACGGGCACGGCGAGCAGCGCCGCGGTGTGCCCCGGCAGCCCCTGCCACACACCGACCGCGTCCCCGAGACGGCCCGGGACCCGGCTGCCCAGGGCCTGGATGACGACGGTGGCGAGCACGGCGCCCAGGAGCGCGAACGCCACATGCTGGAGCAGGAAGATCCGCACCACCTGGCCCGGGGTGAAGCCGATCGCCTTCAGGACCGAGATGTCCCGCAGATGGCCGCGGATCCGGGTGCCGATCGCCCCGTGCACGGCGAGCGCGGCGGCGACCAGGGCGCCGAGACCGAACAGGCCGAGGACCTGGCCGAGCAGCCGGTTGCCGCCCTGCGCCTCCGACCGCGCCTGCTGCCAGTGCGAGACGTCGGTGACCGCTCCGGCGCCGAGCAGGGTGACGGCCCGCTGGACGGCGTAGTCCGTGTCACCGGGGTCGGTCAGCCGCAGGCCGGTCACCTGGCCGCCGCGCCCGTCGGTCTGCCGTACGGCGGAGGGGAGGGCCCATACGAGGCCGGACCGCTCCCCGGGGCTGTAGCGGGGTTCGGCGCTGTCGGCGACCCCGAGGACGGTCAGGGTCCGGGCGGTGCCGGGCACGGTGAGCGTGTCCCCGGGCTCGGCCCACAGCGCCCGGGCGAGGCTGCTCTCCAGCACCACACCGTCCGGCGCGGCGGGGTCGAGCCAACGGCCGGAGGCGAGCAGCGGACGACCGGTCGAGGGCCGGCCGACGATGCCGCGCAGCTCGACGGAGGCCCGGGTGCCGCGCGACTCGACGGTGGCGGCGGCGGTGGGGTACGGGCCCGCGACGGACGTGACGCCGTCCACCTCGGTGAGTTCGCGCGCGTCGGCCGACGGGCCGGTGTGGATCCACACGTGCGCGCCCTGCGACTGGGTGAAGACCCGCTGCCAGGGGTTGGTCGCGTACCCGAAGAGTGCCGTGGCCAGCAGGAGCGAGGCGACGATCCCGGCGGTGGCGAGCACGATGAACAGCGCCTCGCCGCGATGTGTGCGCAGATCGGCGTGCGCCCAGCGCAGGGTGGCCCGCACGGCGGCTCAGCCCCTCGGCTCGCGCACGAAGGGCCGGTTCCGCGGCCCGCGCGCGAGGGACCGGTTCCGCGGCCCGTGCACGGCGGGGAGGTCCTGGCGGACGGCCTTCGACAGAGGCTCACGCATGCTGCTCAGTCCCTCAGTTCCAGCACGCCGGATATCCCCGTGCCGCGCGCGGGCGCGGTGCCGAGCTCCGCGTCGTCGGCGATAAGGCCGTCGAAGAAGCTGATCACCCGGTCCGCGGCGCTCGCCAGCCGTGCGTCATGGGTGACCAGCACGATGGTCTGGCCGCGCTCGTGGAAGCGGGACAGCAGCCGGGTCACCTCGCGGGTGCCCTTGCTGTCGAGGCTGCCCGCGGGCTCGTCGGCCAGCAGCAGGGGCGGATGGTTGACCAGGGCACGGGCCAGCGCGACCCGCTGCTGCTCGCCGCCGGACAGCTCGCCCGGCATGCTGCGCTCCTTGCCCTCCAGGCCCAGCTCGGCCAGGAGCCCCTCGCGCTCGGCGCGGGCCTGCCTGGGGGAGAGGCCGGCGAGCAGGGCGGGCAGCTCGACGTTGTCGGCGACCGACAGGTTCGAGACCAGGTTGAAGAACTGGAAGACGATGCCGATACGACGCCGGCGCTCGACCGCCCAGCGGGCCTCGCTGTACGCGTCCGTGCACACCCCGTCCAGCCAGACGCTGCCGGAGTCCGGTCGCTGGAGCCCGCCCAGCAGATGCAGCAGCGTCGACTTCCCGGCGCCCGAGGGGCCCGTGACGGCGACAAACTCACCCTGCCGTACGGCCAGATCCACGCCCCGCACGGCATGCGCCGGGGCGCCCTCGCCGTGGTGGGTCTTGACCAGGCCCTCGGCACGCAGCAGGGGGGTGCCCTCGGCGCGCGGCGAAGGAGCGGTGCGGCTCACTCCAGCTCCTCCAATTCCTCCTGGCAGCGTTCCAGCCAGTCGAGGTCGGCCTGCAGATGCAGCATGGCGCCCTCTATGAGCAGCTGGGAGATGCGGTTGTCCCGGCTCTCGGTGGCGGCGAGTTTCGACAGGCTGCGCATGGTGTTCAGGTACTCGCGCCGCTGTCTGTTGATCAGGGTGATCTGGTCGGCGAGTCCGGTCTGCGGCGCGAGCGCGAGCTTCATGAAGAACTCGTCCCGCACCCGCGGCTCGTCCGCCGTCTCCTCGTACCAGGCGCGCAGCGCCTCACGCCCGGCGTCGGTGAGGTGGTAGATCTTCTTGTTGGGCCGGCTCGACTGCTCGACTTCCTCGCCCTCGATCAGTCCCGACTTCTCGAGGCGGCCGAGCGTCACATAGATCTGGCCGACGTTCGGCTGAGGGTACGCGGACCCCAGCAGTTGCTCAAGGTCCTGCTTGAGCTCGTATCCGTGGGCCGGGCCGCGCGCCAGCAGGGCCAGGAGGGGCAGCCGCACCAGTGCTCTCCTCCGCCTTTTCTCTCGGTTCGCCTTCGGGGCGCTCCAGCCGGTGTTGAGGGGCCGATGTGCCGCAGGCCCTAGTATCGCCCATACCTAACAGGTATACATGGCCTCTGACTCCGGGCGAAGGTGCCCGGCAGCCGGTGTACCAAGGAGGAACCTATGCGGTGGATACGTGCCGCGGGTAGGGGACTCCTGGTCGCGGCGGTGGTTCTGACCGGTTACGTCGCCTCGGGCGCACAGGCCGACGGAGCGCGCGGCGGCGGCCGGGGTCCGCTCACGCTGGCCACCGCGGGGGATCTCACCAGCTATCTGGGACCGCTGCTGGACGGCTGGAACCGTACCCATCCCGGCGAGAAGGTGACCCTCGTCGAGCTCCCGGACTCCGCCGACGAGACCCGGGCGCAGATGACCACCGACCTGCGCGGCAGCGACCGGAGCCGCTTCGACGTCCTGAACATCGACGTCGCCTGGACCTCGGAGTTCGCCGCCGCCGGCTGGATCTCCCCGCTGTCCCGGGACCGCTTCCCGCTCGACGGCTTCCTGCCGCAGGTCGAGGACACGGCGACGTACGACGGACGGCTGTACGCGGTCCCGTACGTCACCAACGCGGGACTGCTCCTCTACCGCAAGGACATCCTCGACAAGGAGGGCGTCGCGCCCCCGCGCACCTGGGCCGAGCTGGAGAAACAGGCGAAGGCCATCGCGCCGAAGTACGGACTCGACGGCTACGCGGGCCAGTTCCTGCCCTACGAGGGGCTCACGGTGAACGCGGCCGAGGCGGTCTACTCGGCGGGCGGCACGATCCTCGGCGACGAGGGCGAGCGCGTCACCGTCGACTCGGCGGCGGCCCGCGAGGGCATCGGTTTCCTCGCCCGCGGCGTGCGGGACGGCTGGATCCCCAGGAAGGCGCTGACGTACAAGGAGGAGGAGTCCAAGCAGGCCTTCCAGGACGGCCGGCTCCTCTTCCTGCGCAACTGGCCGTACGCCTATGTCGGCGCCTCCGCCAAGGGCTCGGCGGTCGCCGGGAAGATCGGCGCGGTGCCGCTGCCGGGGCCCGACGGGCCGGGCGCGAGTGTGCTCGGCGGCTCCAACCTCGCGGTCAGCGCGCATGCCCGCCACCCCGACTCCGCCGCGCGTCTCATCGCGTACCTGACGAGCGAGCGGGTGCAGCGTCTGGTCCTCACCAAGGGCGCGCTGCCGCCCGTGCGGGCCGCGCTCTACCGGGACCCGGAGCTGATCCGGCGGTTCCCGTACCTGCCGACGCTCCGCGCGAGTGTCGCGGCGGCGGCGCCGCGTCCCAAGAGCCCGCGCTACGACCAGGTCAGTCTGGCCGTGCAGGCCGTGGTGCAGGACGCGATGACCGGGCGCCAGACGCCCGAGGCCGCGGTGCGACGTCTCGCGCGCGAGCTGGCGGACATCTCCCGCCGGGGCTGAGCCCTCTGCCGTCGTGCCCGACGGATCCTAGTTACTTGTTAGGTAACGCGCGCGTCTCACCTTCGGTCTCAGTGGATAGAAATATCCTCATATAAAATCCCAACTTCTCGGGACTCTCCGCCTACTCGTTGACACCTGCGCGACACGGCTACTTAACATGCATGCATAACCGGAGGCACGCACAGACAGGTCAACGGGTGACGATCGACATGCACCGCTGGTGGCGCGACGCAGTGATCTACCAGGTCTACGTCCGGAGCTTTCTGGACAGCACAGGGGACGGCATCGGCGATCTCGCCGGGGTCAGGGCCGGACTGCCGTATCTGAAGAAGCTGGGCGTCGACGGCGTCTGGCTGAGCCCCTTCTACCCCTCGCCGCAGCACGACCACGGCTACGACGTGGCCGACTACTGCGACGTCGACCCGGTCTTCGGCGACCTCAGCGAGTTCGACCTGCTGATGACGGACGCCCGGCGGCTCGGCATCAAGGTGCTCCTGGACATCGTCCCGAACCACTGCTCCGAGGAGCACCCGTGGTTCCAGGAGGCGCTGGTCGCGGCGCCGGGCAGCGAGACTCGGGCCCGCTTCCACTTCGCCGACGGCCGCGGCCCGGACGGCTCCGAGCCGCCCAACAACTGGCACTCCATGTTCGGCGGCCCCGCCTGGAGCCGGGTCACCGAGCAGGATGGCACCCCCGGCCAGTGGTACCTGCACATGTTCACGCCCGAGCAGCCCGACCTGAACTGGCGCAACCCCGAGGTCGGCGCCCACTTCGACCACGCCCTGCGCTTCTGGCTCGACCGGGGCGTCGACGGCTTCCGCATCGACGTCGCCGCCGGCCTCTACAAGCACCCCGAGCTGCCGGACTCGCCCGACCCGGAGGCCGACGCCCGCACCCGCGACTCGGTCAACCCGCTCGCCTGGAACCAGCCCGAGGTGCACGACGTCTGGCGGCACTGGCGGTCGGTGTGCGAGGAGTACACCGCCCGCGACGGCGAGGAGCGGCTGCTCGTCGGCGAGGTCTCCGTGCCGACCGCCCGCGAACACGCCCTGTACGTACGCCACGACGAGCTGCACCAGGCCTTCTTCTTCGACCTGCTGAGCGCGCCCTGGAACGCGGACGCCTTCCGCAAGGTCATCTCCCACGCCATGCAGGACATCGCGGGCACCGGCTCGACGGTCACCTGGGTCCTCAACAACCACGACCAGGTCCGTACGGTCACCCGCTACGGCGAACTGGGCACCGAGGGCAGCGGACTGGGCGCCGCCCGCGCCCGCGCCGCCGCACTGCTGATGCTGGCGCTGCCCGGAGCCGCGTACATCTACCAGGGCGAGGAGCTCGGGCTGCCCGAGGTCGTCGATCTGCCCGACGACGTGCTCACCGACCCGATCTTCCGTCGCACCGGCAGCCGCGCCCGGATCCGCGACGGCTGCCGCGTGCCGCTGCCGTGGTCCGGACACGCCTCGCCGTTCGGCTTCACCTCCGGCGCCGAGAGCGCCAAGCCGTGGCTGCCGCAGCCCGCCTACTTCGCCGAGTACGCCACCGACCGCGCCCTCGCCGACACCCACTCCTTCTGGCACCTCTACCGAGACGGACTCCAACTGCGGGCCGGTCTGCCCCAGTTGGGCGAGGGCGCGCTGCGCTGGCTGGACACCCAGCCCGGCGTCCTCGCCTTCGTCCGCGGCGACGGCCTGGTGTGCGCCGTCAACTTCGGTACGGCGCCGACGCCCGCGCCGGTCTCCGGCACCCCTCTGTTGTCCAGCGGCCCCTGCGCGCCCGGCGTCCTGCCCGGCTCGACGGCCGCCTGGTGGATCAGCGACTGCACCAACCCCTGAGCCGCCGGCTCCGTGACCACCCGCTCCAGCTGATCATCCGTCAACTCCCCTGCCCTCGAAGGACATCAATGATGATGCGACGACGTACGACCCTGCTCACGGGCTGCATAGCCCTCGCCCTGTCCCTCGGTGCCACCGCCTGCGGAGGCGGTCCCGTCTCTGCAGGCGGCGGCGACAAGCCGCTCAGCGGCCAGACGATCAACGTGGCCGGTGTCTGGTCCGGCAGCGAGCAGAAGAACTTCCAGAAGGTCCTGGACGCGTTCACCGAGAAGACCGGCGCCAAGACCCAGTTCACGTCCACCGGAGACAACGTCTCCACGGTCGTCGGCAGCAAGATCGAGGGCGGCAACGCCCCCGACGTGGTGATGGTCCCGCAGGTCGGCGTGCTCCAGCAGTTCGCGAAGGAGGGCTGGCTCAAGCCGCTCTCCAAGACGGCCCAGAAGTCCGTCGACGGCAACTACGCGAGCGTGTGGAAGAACTACGGCAGCGTCGATGGTACCCTGTACGGCCTCTACTTCAAGGCCGCCCACAAGTCGACCGTCTGGTACAGCCCCGACGCCCTCGACGAGGCGGGCGTCAAGACGCCGACGACCTACGACGCGATGCTGGAGGCCGGGCGGACCGTCTCGGAGTCGGGCCTCGCGGCCTTCTCCGTCGCCGGACAGGACGGCTGGACGCTCACCGACTGGTTCGAGAACGTCTACCTCTCGCAGGCAGGACCCGAGAAGTACGACGCCCTGGCCGCCCACAAGATCAAGTGGACCGACCCGACCGTCGTCGCGGCCCTCACCACCCTCGGCAAGCTCTTCAAGGACAAGGAGCTGATGGCCGGCGGCCAGAAGGGCGCGCTGAACACCGACTTCCCCGGCTCCGTCGAGAAGGTCTTCGGACCCGAGCCCACGGCGGGCATGGTCTACGAGGGCGACTTCGTGGCCGGTGTCGCCAAGGACCAGTTCGGCAAGAAGATCGGCGAGGACGCGGACTTCTTCCCGTTCCCCGCGGTCGGCACCGGCAAGGCACCCGTGGTCAGCGGCGGCGACGCGGCCGTCGTCCTCAAGGACGGCAAGAGCCAGAAGGCCGCCATG
The DNA here is from genome assembly GCF_042715345.1 of Streptomyces sp. NPDC058697. Taxonomy (NCBI): domain Bacteria; kingdom Bacillati; phylum Actinomycetota; class Actinomycetes; order Kitasatosporales; family Streptomycetaceae; genus Streptomyces; species Streptomyces sp. NPDC058697. The sequence continues at coordinate 2,709 of NZ_JBHXSU010000012.1, read as the reverse complement.
GAGTTCCTTGAGTACCTCGCGACCCCCGAGGCCTCCGCCGTGTGGGCCGAGGTCGGCGGCTTCCTTTCCCCGAACAAGAAGCTCGACCTCGCCTCCTACGGCGACGACATCACCCGCGAGACCGCCAAGTCCCTGGTGAACGCCGGGGATTCGGTCCGCTTCGACATGTCGGACCAGGCCCCGGCCGCGTTCGGCGGCACCAAGGGCGCCGGCGAGTGGAAGCTCCTCCAGGACTTCCTGCGCGACCCGTCCGACCCGAAGAAGACCGCTGCCGCACTGGAGCAGGCGGCGGCCAAGGCGTACAAGGGCTGATCGCCGTGACCGCCGCCACGCTCCTGAAAGAGGCGAGCCCGCCGCCCACCGCCCCGGCCGACCGCGACCGCAGGCGTCGCGCCCGGCGCCGGGCCCGGATCATCGCCCTCGCGTTCGTGTTCCCCGCCCTGCTCCTGCTCGGCGCGCTCGTCGTCTACCCCGTGCTGTTCTCCGTGGGCCGCAGCTTCTTCGACGCCTCCGGCAACCGGTTCGTGGGCGGCGACAACTACACCGAGATGTTCCGCGACCCGGCCACGCTCAAGGCCGTCCGGAACACGGCCATCTGGGTCGTCGTCGCGCCGACGCTGCTCACCGGTCTCGGTCTCGTCCTCGCCGTCCTCGTGGAGAAGATTCGCTGGGCGACTGCGTTCAAACTCCTGCTGTTCATGCCGATGGCCGTCTCCTTCCTCGCCGCGGGCATCATCTTCCGGCTCGCGTACGACGAGGACCCCGAGAAGGGCGTCCTGAACGCCGCCGCCGTCTCCGTGCACGACGCCTTCAAGGACGCGTCGTCGTACCCCAACGCCCGGGCCCGCGACGGCCAGGGCCTGACCAAGGCCGCCGACGGTTCGTACGGTACGACGGCCACCGCGTCCCCCGGCGACACCGTCGGACTCGGACTGGTGGGCGTACGCGCCGAGGACCTGCCGGGGAGCGCGCGACCCGCGTACCCGGCGTCGACCGGGAAGCCATCGGCCGACGAGCTGCGCGGTGTCGTCTACCTGGACTTCACGCGCGGCGGGGGAGGGGAGCAGGGCAAGGTCGACAGGACCGAGAGCGGGCTGCCGGAGATGAAGGTCGAGGCGGTGCGCGAGGGGAAGACCGTGGCGAGCGGCACCACCGCGGCCGACGGCTCCTTCCGCTTCCAGGGCCTCGATCCGGGCTCGTACACCGTGCGGCTGCCCGCCTCGAACTTCGCCGCGCCGTACGACGGCGTCTCCTGGCTCGGCCCCGCACTCGTCACGCCCGCCATCATCGGCGCGTACCTGTGGATCTGGACCGGGTTCGCCATGGTGCTGATCGGGGCCGGGCTCGCCGCCCTGCCGCGCGACGCGCTGGAGGCGGCCCGGATGGACGGCGCCAACGAGTGGCAGATCTTCCGCCGGATCACCGTGCCGCTGCTCGCGCCCGTCCTCACCGTGGTCTTCGTGACCCTGGTGATCAACGTGATGAAGGTCTTCGACCTCGTCTACATCATCGCGCCGGGTCCGGTGCAGGAGGACGCCACCGTGCTCGCCACCCAGATGTGGCTGGTGTCCTTCGGCGGCGGCAACAACCAGGGCCTGGGCAGTGCGCTCGGCGTGCTGCTCCTCCTCCTCGTCATCCCCGCCATGGTCTTCAACGTCCGCCGTTTCCGAGGGAGTCAGCGATGAACGCGATCAGGCGGGGGCTCGCGAGCAGCCTCGTGCAGGCGTTCCTGGTGCTGGTCGGTCTGGTCTGGCTCACTCCGCTCGCCGGGCTGTTCCTGTCCTCGCTGCGGTCCGCCCAGGAGACCGCGACGGGTGGCTGGTGGACCGCGCTGGCCTCGCCCGGGCAGCTGTCCTTCGACAACTACTCGGCGCTGCTGGGCAATTCGGGGATGACGCAGGCGTTCTGGAACACGGTGCTGATCTCGGTGCCGACCACATTCCTCGTCGTCGTCATCGCCGCGCTCGCCGGATATGCCTTCGCCTGGCTGGACTTCCCCGGCCGCGACCCCCTTTTCCTCTTGGTGGTAGCGCTGTTGGTGGTGCCCGTGCAGATCGGGCTGCTGCCGGTGGCCAAACTCTTCGGGCAGATGGGGCTGTTCGGCACGATTCCCGGAGTCGTGCTGTTCCACGTCTCGTACGGGCTGCCGTTCGCGATCTTCCTGTTGCGGAACTACTTCGCCGAGATGCCCAAGGAGATGCTGGAGGCGGCTCGGATGGACGGGGGTGGGGAGTGGCGGATCTTCACGCGGCTCGTGCTGCCGGTCGGGCGGCCCGCCATCGCCTCTCTCGCCATCTTCCAGTTCCTTTGGGTCTGGAACGACATGCTGGTCGCGCTGTTGTTCGCCGACAGTTCTTCGCAGCCGTTGACGGTTGAACTGCAGTCGCAGATCCGGCAGTTCGGGAGCAACATCGATGTGCTCGCGCCCGGGGCGTTCCTGTCGTTGGTGGTGCCGGTGGTGGTCTTCTTCGCCTTCCAGAAGCACTTCGTGCAGGGGGTTATGGCGGGGTCGGTGAAGTGACCGCCGGTGGGGGCCGCCGATGGGTTCTCGCCCCCGCCGCCCCTACCCGTCCCGTCCCTGGGGGCTCCGCCCCCAGACCCCCGTATCGCGCTGACGCGCTCGTCCTCAAACGCCGGACGGGCTGAAAGTGCCGGCCCCGCCGCGAAAATCCAGCCCCTCCGGCGTTTGAGGAGCGGGGGTTCGGGGGC
>NZ_JBHXSU010000011.1:0-299182 GCF_042715345.1 Streptomyces sp. NPDC058697 | reverse complement strand
TGGGTACCCAGGGGCGCGGGGAACTGCGCGACCAGCCCCCACCGGGCCCGCACCCGAAATCGCTACGGACGGGGTCTGGGGCGGAGCCCCAGAAGGACGGGATCGGGTAGGGGCGGCGGGGGCGAGTGAGTGGGTCAGGCCGACACCGGTTCGCGGCCCGGTGACTCCTGGGGGAGCCGCTCGCCGAGGCGTTCCGTCGGCACCCGGTGCGTTTCGCGGGCCGTGAGTGCCGCGATCACCGGCGGGACGCACAGCGCGGCGGTGAACAACGCCACCGACGCCCAGTCGTCACCGTCCGGGCCGGCGATCTGCGCGGCGAAGGTCACCGCGAAACCGGCGATCGCGAAGCCGATCTGTGTGCCGATGGCCATGCCGGAGAGGCGGACCCGGGTGGAGAACATCTCGCCGTAGAAGGACGGCCAGACGCCGTTCGCGGCGCTGTAGACGACACCGAAGGTGACAATGCCGAGGACCATGATCAGCGGGTACGAGCCCGTGGAGATCGCCCACAGATAGGCGACCATCAGCACGCCACTGCCCGCGGCGCCGATCAGGAAGACGGGACGGCGGCCGATGCGGTCGGACAGGGTGGCCCAGAGGGGGATGGCGACCAGGGCGACCAGGTTGGCGAGTGCGCCCACCCACAGCATCGACGTCCGGTCCATGCCGACCGAGTCGCTGGTCGCGTACGACAGTGCCCACACCGTGAAGATCGTGCTGACCGAGGCGACGAGCGCGGCGGCGACCACCCTGAGGACGTCCGCCCAGTGGTCCCGCAGCAGCACGGCGAGCGGCATCTTCGCGACACCCTCGGTGGCGGCCTGCTGGGTGAAGGTCGGTGTCTCTTCGAGGGTGCGGCGGATGACGTAGCCGACGACGGCGACCGCGATGCTCATCCAGAACGGGACCCGCCAGCCCCAGGAGAGCAGCTGGTCCTCGGGGAGCGCGGCGACCGGGATGAACACCAGCGTGGCGAGGAGCTGGCCGCCCTGCGTGCCGCTGAGCGTGAAGCTGGTGAAGAAGCCGCGTTTGTCCGGTGGCGCGTGCTCCAGTGACATGGAGTTCGCGCTGGCCTGCTCGCCGGCGGCCGAGATGCCCTGCAGGACACGGCAGATCACCAGGAGCACCGGGGCCAGCGTGCCGACCTGGTCGCGCGTCGGCAGACAGCCGATGAGGAACGTCGAGAACCCCATCAGGATCAGCGTGAAGACCATGATCTTCTTGCGGCCGACCTTGTCGCCGAAGTGGCCGAGGAACAGCGCGCCGACCGGCCTGGCCGCGTACGCGACGCCGAACGTGGCCAGCGACAGCAGGGTCGCGGTGGCCGGGTCCGACTCGTCGAAGAAGACCTCGGGGAAGATCAGCGCAGCCGCGCTGCCGTAGATGAAGAAGTCGTAGTACTCCAGCGCGCTGCCGATCCAGGCGGCCGTCGCAGCCTTCTTTGGCTGGCCGGGTGGCGCGTCGAGGGGCGCTGCGGGGACGGACACGGCTTGCTCCTTCGGGGGAACTCCAACGTAGGCGGAGTGAGCGGAGGGGGAGAAGTGCCGGATCCCTGGGGTGACGGGACGGCCGCGCCGGGGGCTACCCGGCTAATTAACCCACTGGATAGTTAGTAGCGGTTGGCTACGGATGTTGCGCTCACGTTTCCCGGGTGTCAAGAGGTCGTACCGAAGGATCTTGCGGTGCCCTGTCCGCGTCCCGCCCGCACCGCGCCGGGCTCTCAGTCCGTCGAGCGGTCCGCCGTCAGATAGGCGATGACCATGTCGCCCAGCATGTTCCGGTAGTGCTCGCGCTGGGCGGGGTCGACCAGGTCGCGGCCGAACAGGGCCCCGAAGGTGTGCCGGTTGGCGACCCGGAAGAAGCAGAACGAACTGATCATCGCGTGCAGGTCGACGGCGTCCACGTCGGCCGTGAAGAGGCCCGACTCCTGCCCCGACTCCAGGATGCGGCGGATCACGTCCAGGGCGGGCGAGCCGATCTTGCCGAGCTTCTCGGAGGCGGCGATGTGCTCGGCCCCATGGATGTTCTCGATGCTGACCAGGCGGATGAAGTCGGGGTGCGCCTCGTGGTGGTCGAAGGTCAGCTCGGCCAGCCGCCGGATCGCCGCGACCGGGTCCAGGTGCTCCACGTCGAGCCCCTGCTCGGCCTGGCGGATGACGGTGTACGCGCGTTCCAATACGGCGGTGAACAGCTGGTCCTTGCCGCCGAAGTAGTAGTAGATCATCCGCTTCGTGGTCCGGGTGCGGGCGGCGATCTCGTCGACCCGGGCCCCGTCGTAGCCGGCCCGGGCGAACTCGTGCGTGGCGACGTCGAGGATCTCGGCCTGGGTGCGGGCGGCGTCACGGATGCGCCCGTTCGGTCGTGCCGGTTCTTCGACGCTGGTCATCGGGCTTCCTTCGGGCGAGGGGCGTGTGCCCGAGATTCTAGAAGCAGGCGCCGGTAGGGGGTTCCGGGTTGTCGGCCGGGCCTTCCCGTGGCCCGCGGATGCTGGTATAGCTAACGTACTAGTTCGTACATTAGTGAGCCGCTCTGGAGGTCCGCCGTGGTCGCCCTGGTCAAGGACTCGTATCTCGTCGGACTGATCGGCGCCGGGATCGGCCCGTCGCTCAGCCCGGCACTGCACGAGCGGGAGGCCGACCGGCAGGGCCTGCGCTATCTGTACCGGCTGATCGACATCGACGCGCTCGGTGTCGGGCCGGAGGCGGTCGGGGATCTGGTGCGCGCCGCCCGTGACCTGGGCTTCGACGGGCTGAACATCACGCATCCCTGCAAGCAGCTCGTCATCGAGCATCTGGACGCGCTCGCGCCGCAGGCCGAGGCGCTCGGTGCGGTGAACACCGTCGTGTTCGAGGGTGGGCGGGCGGTCGGGCACAACACCGATGTCACGGGGTTCGCCGCCTCGTTCGCCCGTGGGCTGCCGGACGCTCCGCTGGAGCGGGTCGTGCAGTTGGGTGCGGGCGGGGCGGGGGCGGCCGTCGCGCACGCCATGCTCACGCTCGGGGCCGGACACGTCACCGTCGTGGACGCCCTGCCGGACCGGTCGGCCGACCTTGCCGCCTCGCTGAACCGGCACTTCGGTGCGGGGCGGGCCGCCGCGGCGGGCCCGGAGCGGTTGGCGGCGCTGCTCGGCGGTGCGGACGGGATCGTGCACGCCACGCCGACGGGGATGGCCGCGCATCCCGGGCTGCCGCTTCCCGGTGGGTTGTTGCATCCCGGGTTGTGGGTGGCCGAGGTGGTGTACCGGCCGTTGGAGACCGAGTTGCTGCGTGCCGCCCGGGGGGTGGGGTGTGTGGTGCTCGATGGCGGGGGGATGGCTGCGTTTCAGGCCGCGGACGCGTTTCGGCTGTTCACGGGGCGGGAGCCGGGCGCTTCGCGGATGTTGGCGGATATTGCGGAGTTGGCCGGGGTGGCCGGGGCCGCGGGTGCCGCGGGTGCCGCGGGGGCGCGGGGTTGAGGGCGCCTTGGGGGTGGGGGGCTTGGCGTGTTGGGCGGGTGCGGGTCGTCGTGGGCTGATCGCGCAGTTCCCCGCGCCCCTGAAGGGGCGCCTGTCCTCGACTCGTTCATAGAGGTTCAGCACCGAAGGAGGTCGTCATGCGTACGTCCATTGCCACCGTCTCTCTCAGTGGGGCCCTTACCGAGAAGCTCACGGCCGCGGCGCGGGCGGGGTTCGACGGGGTCGAGATCTTCGAGAACGACCTGCTCGCCAGTCCCCTCACGCCCGAGGAAGTGCGGGCCCGCTGTGCCGATCTCGGGCTGAGTATCGATCTCTACCAGCCGATGCGTGACATCGAGGCGGTGCCGTCGGAGGAGTTCGCGCGGAATCTGCGGCGGGCCGAGCACAAGTTCCGGCTGATGGAGCGGCTCGGGGCCGACACCGTGCTCGTGTGCTCCAGCGTGTCGCCGCTCGCCGAGGACGACGACGCGCTGGCCGCGTTCCAGCTGCGGCGGCTCGCCGAACTGGCCGAGGGGTTCGGCATCCGTGTCGCGTACGAGGCGTTGGCGTGGGGCCGGCACGTCAGTACGTACGACCATGCCTGGCGCATCGTCGAGGCCGCCGATCATCCCGCGCTCGGGACGTGCCTGGACAGTTTTCACATCCTGGCCCGCGGGTCCGACCCCAAGGGAATCGAGGACATCCCCGGGGAGAAGATCTTCTTCCTGCAGCTGGCCGACGCGCCGCTGATGGCGATGGACGTGCTGCAGTGGAGCCGCCACTACCGCTGTTTCCCCGGGCAGGGCGGCTTCGACGTCGCCGGGCTCGTCGGCCATGTGATGCGTGCCGGATACGAAGGACCGCTCTCGCTGGAGGTGTTCAACGACGTGTTCCGGCAGGCGGAGGCCGGGCCCACCGCCGTCGACGCGTTGCGTTCACTGCTCGTGCTCCAGGAGAGCGTCGGGCTCAGCGAGCTGCCCGCCCCCGTCGTACCAACCGGCATCGCCTTCGCCGAACTGGTCACCCCCGATGTCGAACCGCTGTCGGAGATCCTCGAAGCGCTCGGCTTCGCCCGCACGGCCCGGCACCGCAGCAAGCCGGTCGACCTGTGGCAGCAGGGCGAGGCCCGGCTGCTGCTCAACACCGGCCCGGCCGCACGACGGGACGGTACGCAGCTGGCCGCCGTCGGTCTGGAGTCCCCGGATCCGGCGGGCGCCGCCCGGCGGGCCGAGGCCCTGCTCGCTCCTGTGCTGCCGCGCCGGCGCGCCCCCGAGGACGCCCCGCTGGACGCGGTCGCCGCACCCGACGGCACGGAACTCTTCTTCTGCGCCACGGACCGTCCCGAACTTCCCAGCTGGACCGGCGACTTCGAGCCCGTCGCGCACAAGTCGCCCGTCGCCGGGGGCGTGCACCGCATCGACCACCTGGCCCTCACCCAGCCCTGGCACCAGTTCGACGAGGCGGCCCTCTTCCATCACAGCGTCCTCGGGCTCGGCGCGCAGGAGAGCGTGGACGTCGCCGACCCGTACGGACTGCTGCGCAGCCGCGCCGTCACCAACGCCGACGGCAATGTGCGGATCGCCCTCGGTGTCGGCGCGGCCCCGAGCGCCGACGAGGGCGGCCGCGCCCAGCACATCGCCCTCGCGACCGACGACATCGTCACCGCGGCCCGCCGGTTCCGGGACGCGGGCGGCCGCCTGCTGCCGATCCCCGCGAACTACTACGACGACCTTGAGGCCAAGTACGAGCTTGCCGACCGCGAGCTGGAGGCGTACCGCGAACTCGGCATCCTCTACGACCGGGACGCGGACGGCGCCTTCCGGCACTGCTACACGGAGACGATCGGCCGCGTCTTCTTCGAGCTGGTCCAGCGCGACGCGGGCCACCGCGGCTATGGCGCGCAGAACGCCCCGGTACGGCTGGCCGCCCAGCACGTACGGCGGCCGGTGCGCTGACTCCACACCGGGGAGCGTTCTCTCACCGGATTCTCAACCTCCGCCAGGCCGGGCCCGATTGCACGGGTCCGGCCTGCGGCATGCGCTAGCACCGACCATCGGCAGTATGCAAGGAGGCGGACATTACCCACGAGTTGACATTGAAACATCAAGAGTCGCCGCTATCATCACTCCACTACGGAGCGACCGTCCGCCGACCACCACCACGGCTGCACGGAATCGGCCGCATCTCCCACTTACACCTGGCGCGGTCGGGCATGCCCGACCGCACTTCGTGCAGGACGGAAAGCAGCGCATCCATGGGCAACAACAGGGGCAGAGGGCTCCAGGCCAATGTCCTCGGCACGTTCGACACGGTTGTGATGGCGGTCGCCGGCAGTGCCCCGGCGTACTCGCTCGCCGCGACCACCGCGGTCCTCGTCGGCGCGGTGGGCCTGGCCAGCCCCGCGGCGCTGCTGTACTGCGCGATACCCATGCTGGGCATAGCCCTGGCCTTCAGCTATCTCAGCCGGATCGACACCAACGCGGGCGCCAGCTACTCCTGGGTCGGCCGCACGCTCCACCCCTTCCTCGGCTTCATCAGCGGCTGGGCGCTGGTCGTCTCGGCCACCATCTTCATGGTCGCCGGTTCGCTGCCCGCCGGTTCGATGACGCTGTCCCTCTTCGACGAGGGGCTCGCGGACAACACGGCCCTGGCCACCCTGGTCGGCGCGGCCTGGTTCGTCGCCATGCTGCTCGTCGTGCTGGGCGGCGCCCGGCTCACCGTCCGCGCCCAGCTGATCATGTCCGGTGTCGAGCTCGCCATCCTGGCTCTCTTCGCCGTCGGAGCCGTGCTCCACACCGACAATGCCCGGCCCTTCGACTGGTCCTGGCTCGGCTTCAGCCACTTCGACGGGGTGAGCGGCTTCGCGTCCGGCGCCCTCATCGCCGCCTTCTACTACTGGGGCTGGGACGTCACCTCCAACCTCAGCGAGGAGACCAAGGACAGCCGCCGCACCACGGGCCTCGCGGGCCTGATCGGCGTGGGCATCGTCTTCCTCCTCTTCGAGGCCTTCACCATCGCGGTGAACGTCATCCTGTCCTCGCAGCAGATCCAGGAGAACGACGCCAACGTCCTCGCGGTGCTCGGCGAGGAGATCTGGCCGGGCTGGGGCGGCAAGCTGCTGATCGTCTCCGTGATGCTGTCCACCATCGCCACCCTGGAGACCACGCTCATCCAGGTCACGCGCTCGCTGTTCGCGATGGGCCGCGACCACACGATGCCCAGCGCCCTGGGCAAGGTGCACCGCACCTGGAACACCCCGTACGTCGCCATCATCGTGGTCGGCACGGTGGCACTGCTGATGCTCGTGGCCTCCAACGCCCTCGGCAGCGTCGGCGACATCCTGGAGAACGCCATCGCCGCGATCGGCCTCCAGATCGCCGTCTACTACGGACTCGCGGGTCTCGCGGTCGTCGTCGCGTACCGCAAGATGCTGCTGAAGTCGCCGTCCAACTTCCTCTTCGGCGGGCTGTGGCCCTTCCTCGGCGCCCTGTTCATGTTCTGGATCTTCATCGAGTCGCTGAGCAATCTGAGCAACGCCTCGATCGCCATCGGCATCGGCGGTCTGGCCGTCGGACTCGTCCCCATGTTCTGGTACTGGCGCCAGGGCAGCGACTACTACCGGCCGGCGGACCTGGACGCCAGCGACGTGGTCGAGACGGACTACATCCCCGACGGCTACACCGCCGCGGAGGCGGAACGTTCCCGCGTCCACGAGGGTCTCCCCACCGACTTCTGAGAGGGGCCCCGATGGCGAGAGACCGTTTCAAGCCCGAGTTCGACCCCGACTGCGGGGACGCGCCCCTCACCTCCGCGAAACAGGACATCGTCATCGGCCGCTGGCAGGGCCTGCGGGAGCTGCTGCGGACCACCGGCCCCGCGTGGCTTGCGAGGGGCCACCGGATGCGGCTGCTCGCGCAGGCCTGCGCGAGCACCTCGACGGCCGAGTCCTGGCTGGCCGCCGAGCCCCACAGCGGTGACGCGCTGGTGCTGCGGGCCGCGACCGAGACGGCACGGGCCTTCAACCTGGCCATCGCCGCGGGCCGGGGTGTCCCCATCGACCTCAACCGCGTCGACGGCGCGGTCATGGCCTGCCTCCAGGCCGCCGAGGCGTCCGGCGACGACCCCACTCCGTGGATCTCCCTCATCGCCGTCGCGCGGCTCTATCCCACCGGGGTGCGCCGCCAGGAGCTGGGGCGCTGGTGGGACGAGTTGCACGCGCGCGACCCGTACAGCGTGGAGGGGCATCTCCAGGTGCTGCACTACTACTCGGCGCGCTGGCACGGTACGCACGGCGTGATGTACGACTTCGCCCGGGACGCGGCCGGTGTGGCTCCGCCGGGGTGTGCGCTGCCGGTTCTCGTGCAGTTCGCACGGGTGGAGGAGTACCGGTACATCCTGGAGGGGGCGAAGGGGCAGCAGGGGTCTCTGACCGGGGTCAGTCAGCACTGGAACCATGACGGGGCCATCAGTGATGTGCGGCGCACCTGGCAGCGGTGGATCACGGGGCGCCCCGATGCTCCCGTCGAGCCGGGCGAAATACACCAGCTCAACCACCTCACGCATGCCGCGTGTCACGCCGGGGTGCCGGACATCACCGCCTCGCTGTTCCGGCTCATCGGGCGCCGTGCCACGCGGACGCCGTGGTCCTACACGGGCGATCCGGAAAAGCAGCTCACCCGCTGGCACAACAACCCGAAACACCGCGCGTGACGGTTTTCGCCCCCGCCGCCCCTACCCATTCCCGTCCCTTTCCGGGGGGGCAGCCCCCGAACCCCCAGAAGATTGCGCAGTTCCCCGCGCCCCTTTAAGGGGCGCGCCTCTCCGGCGTTTGAGGAGCGGGGGTTCGGGGGCGATTCACTTCTTAAATGCGGGTAGCCCCTGACCTGCGAAAACGAGGTCTTTGAGGGCCGCTTGAGCGTCCGTGACTGTTGCGGCGCCGTGACCAGGGTAAATGGCCTCTCCTTGGTTGGCCCCTTACGGCAGTCACATGCCCGCATGCCTGAGAAGGGTCACCAGGTCCGCGTCACGTACTCCAGTGACCCCTTGGGGGTGTTTGTTGCTGAGGTCTGCGAGCCGCACGGGGTTGCGGTACAAAGCACGCGTCGCGTTGAGGTTCGGCACAGCGGCGAACTCCCACAGGTACCCGTCAGGGTCATCGCGGATCTCGTCCGGTTTGCCCTTCACTTCGTGCATGGCAGTGACGATGCCATCGGGAAGTTTGAGGTAAACCCAGAGACGGTCACCGGGTTCGACGTGGCGCTTCATCTTCAGTCCCCAGAACGACGCTTCCCCTGCCTCAGCCTGCATCAGGTAGCGGTCCCGCGTGGGCGGCACCCCGTCCCTGTCCGCCTTCCTCGGGTCCACCGCGTACATCCATTCCCGCATTGCGTCGACGTCCCCTCTCGCATGGTTCTCTGCGCCCATTGAACCGCGCAGACTCAAAGTGCCCCCCAACTGCGCGCCTTGCTAGCACAGTTGGCCTCGATCGTTCATGAGTCCCCGTCAGCTTGCTGATGGGGACTTTGTGTCTGTGCGGTGGGGCCTTTTCGGGGCTGGGTCAGGTTGTCGAGGAAGGTATGGGTGCCGTCGGCGGAGTCGGTGCGGATCAGCGTCTGGGGTCCCCGCCGCACGTGTTTCGGCAGTTGGGCCAGGGCGAGTTGGGCGGGTTCGATGTGGTCGGCGGCGGTGTTGGAGCCGGCGTTGCCGGGCCGCAGCAGCGCGGCCACCGGCTCTCCGGACCCGGCTGGGCCGTGGTCGGCGAACGCGACGAGCGGATGGTGGCCGAAGGTCTTCTTCCACGTTGGGGTGGCGTCCTGCTTCTCGGAGTGCGCAAGGACCAGCACCCCGTCGATGTCCACGATCACCTGGCCGTCAACGGCCGGACTGTCCGCGCCGGCCAACTCCCATACCCGCGTGCGTACTTCGGCCCGTGCCGTGCGGATCGCGGTGAGCGCCTTCGGTCCGGCTGAGGCGAGGGTGTCGATGAGCCGGGAGACCGTGGGGTCCGATGCCACCGGGCCGAACATGTCGGGCTCGACCCGGTGGCATGGCGACATCGGCGAGGCAGTCCCCGCCCAGAGCCGTCGCCAGCGCGACATCCAGCAGGACCTTGCCCGGGTCGTGCACCGTCCGCGGCTTGCGCCACGGCGCCATTGCCGCCGATATCGCGGTGTCCAGGCCCACCTTGCGAACCGTCTCGACCAGCAGCACTGCCCCGGCCTGCGAGACCACCCCGCTGCCACCGCCCTCGAGGCGGACACGTGGGTACACCCCGATACGTTTGCTCACCTGGAGAGTGCTTCCTTCCGTGCAGCCAACAGGACCCTAGACAGGCCCCATCGTTGCAGGTCAGAAGCACTCTCCGCTTATTTGATCAAGGACTGGGCGAGCACACCCATGAAAGATACGAGGTCGATCAGCCGTTCGGCGCGTGAGCCATCGCGATCACCTTCATCTTCAGGGTGCGCACCGCCGCGGGGTCGGTCACGGGCCGGGAAGTCTGCCCCTTGGCCGCGGCGGCCTTCTTCGCCTTCAGGACCTTCTCGGCTTCGGGGCTCGGCGTGGTGCGAGAACCCTTCTCCTTGGCCGCGGCGGCGATCACATCGGCCTTCTGCTTCTGTACGCGCGAGGAGTCGTCGTCCGTCGCGGAGTGCGAGGTCGCCGTGGCCGCGTGGACCTGCGACCCCGCCGCCACCGTAAGACTGCCGAGCGCCAAAGCGCTGACCGCGGCGGTCCTGAACGTCGTTCCCATCCTGCTCGGCTTACGGGGGGCTGCATGGCGCATGGGAGTTCCTCTGCTGTCGGTTCGACTTGGACAGCTGGACTACGCAGCGCGGGGCCCCGGACGCGACACTCGGATGCGGTGATACAGATCACAGAGAACCGCTGTAGCGGGGGATCAGCGCTCGTGCGTACTTCCCCTACAGAGGACCCCCTGGCCGTTCTGTGGACGGATATGAATGGCGGAAGAGTGGCGAGAGGCACGGCGGAAGAGGAGTTCGATGAATTTTATGCACTGGCCTACCCCAGGCTCGTTCGGCAGCTTTACGCGATGACCGGCGATCTGCCGGAGGCCCAGGATGTCGTCCAGGAGGCGTTCATAAGGGCCTGGAGCCGGCGTGGGATATTCACGAGCGACGGTTCCCAGGAGGCGTGGATCCGCACCACGGCCTGGCGGCTCGCCGTATCGCGCTTCCGGCGTCTGCGGCGCGGTGTGCAGCTCATTCAGCGCCATCACGACCAGCGCCACATCGAAGGCCCATCCGCCGAGCGCATCGCTCTCGTCGAGGCACTTCGCACTCTTCCGAAAAAGCAGAGAATTGCCGTCGTCCTCCACCACCTGTGCGACCTCAGCGTCGAGCAGATAAGTGCCGAGACGGGCTGGCCGGCCGGCAGCATCAGGGTCTGGCTGGTCCGCGGGCGCCTGTCACTCGCCCGCCACCTTTCCGCCCTGCCGGACCAGGAGGTGGACCATGTCCGGTGAGTACGAGCGTCCTGTCTGGCTTACCGAGAGCGTCGCCCAGTTGGAGAGTGTTCGGGTGGACCGGCCGGTGTCCGCACAGGAGTTGCGTCGCCGAAGCATCCGACGCCGTCAACGCCGTACCCGTTCTGCCGCCCTTGCGGCGATTGTCGTGGCGGCACTCGGTGCGGGCGTCTACTGGAATTCCGTGGGCGCGGACCGATCGGCGGAAGATCCCGCCCGCCTCGGTGAGATTTCCAAAATATCGGCGGCCCATGAGAAAATGCGGGCTTACTACTCGGTTCTGCCCGATGCCTTCGCCACCCGGCATTCGACGTCGAAGCTGCAGAAGCTGATGACCGCGTATTTCACGGACACGGCGCTGAAGCGAGAAGTTGTTCTCGAAGGCCGCGGAGCCGGCGACCTGGCGGCCACGTGTGGGGATGTGGAGGCCACCACCACCTTCACCGTCGGCGAGCCCCGTAGCGACGGGGCCAACACCGTCCGTGCACGCGTGACGAGCAACAGCGCACCGGAATCGATCGAGGTCGATTTCGATCTCCGCACCATGAGAATCTTGAGATGGTCCTGCCCCGACGGGTCCTGACCTCTGCCGGCCGTCACGGGCCGTAGGCCCCGGGTACCGGAGGGCCGGTCCCCTCAGCCCGGATCCACCGGCTTCCCATGCCGCGGCGACGGTCTCATCTGCGTTCGATGATCCGAACCTGATCGCGTACGGCGGGCTGGAGCCGGTGGTGCGGCCGGCCGAGCGGTGCGGTCTGCCCACGCTGGTCGGGGAGACGGACCCTGGTACGGCTGAAGGGGTTGGACTATCCGTTGTGTGCTTCGAGCTCGGTCGCCAGCGTCTGTTGGGTGGCCGCCCACGACGCCAGGAGCGCCAAATTGTCGGCGGTCGGTGTGCCCGCGGGTGCGGTGTAGACGTTGAGGTGCAGGCCGGGTTCGGCGGGCAGTTCCATGGACTCGACGTCCAAGTCGAGCTGGCCCACGATCGGATGGTGCATACGCTTACGGCCGGACCGGTGCAGCCGCACGTCCTGAGATGCCCACCGCTGCCGAAATAGCTCACTGCACGTTGACAGTTCGCCGACCAGGGCGATCAGCTCCTCGTCGTGCGGATTGCGGCCGGCTGCCATGCGCAGCTTCGCAGCCACGGCACCGGCGACTTGGTCGTAATCGACAAAGAAATCTCTGGCCGCCTCGGGCTTCAGATAGACGAACCGCGCTGTGTTCGCGGGCCGTCGCGAATCGGCCAGCACCGGTGAATACAGCGCGCGAGCGAGTTGATTCATGGCGAGCACGTCATAACGGCCGTTACCGATCCAGGCCGGCGCATCGGAGATCGCGTCGAGCACCTGCTGCAGCGTCGAACGCACCGCGACGGCAGGCCTGCGCCGGCGTGGGCTGCGGGGCGCCCTCGATTGGCGCGCGAGGTGGAACAGGTGGTCGCGCTCGGCCTCGTCGAGTTGCAAGGCAGAGGCCAACGCGTCGAGCACTCCGTCGGAGGCACCGGCGAGGCTGCCGCGCTCCATGCGCACGTAGTAGTCGACCGATACCCCCGCGAGTAGCGCGACCTCCTCGCGGCGCAGACCTTTGACCCGGCGGTGGTTGCCGCCGTAAGCGGGCAGGCCCGCCTGCTCGGGTGCGATGCGGGCACGACGCGAGCTGAGAAACTCCCGGATCTCGGTGCGTGGATCCATCGTGACCATCCCCCTACCCTAGGCCCGTTCAGCCGTACTGGTCAGTGGCCCATGACAGGGGGGGTACCCGTTGCAGTCGTCGCGGTGCCGCCATCTACCGGGATGATGGCGCCCGTGAGGTAGGACCCAGCCCGGCTGGCGAGAAACACGGTGGCACCCGCCATGTCGTCGTCGCGGCCGAGCCGGCGCAGTGGGGCCGCCGCCGCGATCTTGTCGCCGATGGCATCGAGCGTGGCCCCCATCATCTGCGACGGGAAGACTCCCGGTGCTACCGCGTTCACCGTGACGTGCTGTGGGCCCAGCTCCCGGGCAAGCACTCTGGTGAGCTGATGGAGAGCCGCTTTGCTGCTGGAGTACGAGTAGGTGGGCGCCTGGGCGACGTGGATGGCGGCGATACTGCCGATGTTGATGATCCGTGCCGGATCATCGGCGGTTCCCGCCCTGCGAAGTGCGGGAAGCAGTGCCTGCACCAGCCAGAACGGCGACTTGAGGTTGAGGTCGAGCACTGCATCCCAGGCCTCGTCCGGGAACGTCTCCAGCGGCTCGCTACGCATCGCTCCCGCGTTGTTGACGAGGATGTCCAGGCGTTCCGAGTCGGCCATGACAAGATCAGCGAGGCGCCGGCACTCGTCGTGCCTGGACAGGTCGGCGGGCATTGCTTGGACGTCGCCGAATTCGGATAGCAGCTGCTGTGCCTCCGCGCACGTATCCGCATTGCGTGAGCTGATGACGACGCGGGCGCCCGCCTGGAGAAGGCCGCGCGCAATCATCATCCCAATGCCCTTGGTGCCGCCAGTGACAAGTGCGTACTTCCCACTCAGATCGAAAAGTTCTGTGTGAGTGGTGAATTGGTTGTCCGTCATTGGTATCCGTCCCTTCTGTCGTGTCGGAATGTGCCGACGCGGTCACGCATTCGGGGCAGCAGCTGAATTGAGCTGATGGAGGTAAAGCTGCAGTGCGTGTCCATGGAGTGCTGTCGGCGCTTTCGACTCACGCCAGGTTGACAGGCGTTTTGGACGTCGGGGAGACCCTGGTGATACAGGTACTGTCAGAACCCCCCTTCCCTGGTGCGCTGAGTCCGGATCACCCCGGCTTGATGCCGGTGGATGGTTCACCCAGAAACGAAGAAGTGCCTTGCGAACTGCGATGATGGGGTTTTTCTAGGACCACATCAGGCACGATCGACAAGGCACTTCCGAGATGCAATCTTCCCGTGCCGCGGCGGCGGTCTCATCCGCGTTCGATGACCCGAACCTGATCGCGTACGGCGGGCTGGAGCCGGTGGTGCGGCCGGCCGAGCGGTGCGGTCTGCCCAAGCTGGCCGGCGAGCACGTCCGGCTGCCCGCCTCGAAGGACGGCACCGGCGCCTTCCCTGCGGCGAAACTGATGTGGACTTCACCCAGCTGTTCAGCACGGTGCATGCACCGCCGGCCCTCTGACGCTCCCTGACCGACCTGCCCGAAAGGGCCCGAGACCTGTGGACAGAGTGGAAGAGATTGGCAGACCAGCGGCCACCCCATGCCCGAGTCCGCAACTCAGCCCCAACACGGCCTGCACGACCCCGAAACGATCAACCGGGAATCAAGCTGGTGGACCCGGGCTGAGACAGGGACGGGAATGGGTAGGGGCGGCGGGGGCGAAAACCCTCCCCGGGCACATCCGCCGAGGAGGTCAGGTCGCCGCGGGAGTCAAAGAGAGCCGCGGCTCGCCGTGCTCATCGGCTTCGCCGAGCACCGCGGTGAAGGAGCCCGTACGCAACACCAGCCCCTCCTCCGCCCGCTCACAGACCAGGTCGAGCGGCTCGGCGGCCGCGGCACCGTAGCGCACCGCGAACACGTCGAGCCCCTCCGGCGCGTCCGGCGCGGGCCCGACCTCCAGCGCGGTCGTCGTCCGCACGTGCCGCCACCCGGCGTCAGGGTCCCCGTACCCACGCGGATCCGCGGCCAACGCGAACGCGGCCTGCTGCTGGGTGACTTCGGCGCGGGCGTCGAAGGAGTCCGGGCTGCCCTCCGCGGGGTGCGTCAGGCGCAGCTCACCGGCGGCCGCGACGAGCGGGAAGTCGCCGACCCGCCTGAACCGGTCGCCGTCCGCGGCGACATACGGCATCCCGGCGAGCAAGTACCGCTCCCCGTCGAGCCGTTCGACGACCACGGTGGTCCACAGCCGCGTGCCGTCCGTGACGTACAGCGACTGAAGATGCCGCAGGACATGGTCACGTCCGACGACGGGCTTGCTCACGAGCTTGGCCGCGAGTCCGCCGGCGCGCACGTCCGCGACCCGCACCGCCCCCATCGGACGGCACAGCAGGAAGTCGTCCGTGACGGGCCCGAATCCGTGCTGCCGGTTGACGGCGGCGGCCACGAGCGCCGTGCCGCCCACCTCGATCACCGACGGAGTCATCCGGTCGTCGAACGACACCGTGACCGTGCCGGACCGCAGTTGATGGCGGGCGGGCTCCGTGCTCGGGGTGCGGTGCCAGCTCGTGGTGTCCTGGATCTGCCAGACGAGCATGTACGCGAAGTGCCCGTCCACGCCTCCGTCGGCCCCGACCGCGTGCCGGGCCCAGCGTGTGTCACCGGCGTAGCGGCCGATGTCGGCGCCGATGCGATGGCCGAAGTACCGCAGCCCGAGGACGGATTCGAAGGCGGAGTGCTGCTCGCTGTAGCGCGGCCCGCCGATGTCGAAGCCGCTCGCGCAGACCCGCGCGTCGATGTACCTGGCGAGCGTGTCGCCGTCCTCCGCGAAGACCTCCTCGCCGCTGACCCGGTGGGCCTGGGCGAGGAAAGAGAGGGAGATCGGGCCGTAGTTGTTGTCGTAGGCGCCGCCGTGCTCGGGAGGCAGGGGCGCGCCACGGTCCCGTACACGCCGGGCGCGGATCTCGTCCGCGTACAGCCGCAGGGCCCGCTGCCGGACCGACTCGCCCTCCTCGGGCGGGAGATGGCGGGCGAGCATCAGGCCGCCGACCACGCAGCCGATGGCCTGGTTCCCCGCGTCCTGCGGGTTGAAGAACGTGGCCTCGGTGAGCCAGCGCCAGTATCCGCCCGCGACGCCCAGGAGTTCGCGGTACTGCTCCTCCTCGACGAGGCCGTCCGCCGCGTCGAGGACGTTGACGGCCTGGAGCAGCGCCCACACCGTGCTCGGCCAGTCGCCGATGGGGTGGGCGCCCGCCTCCAGCGTGTAACGGGCGTACGGCAGACCGGAGTTGCGTGCCGTCAGGTTCGGGTAGCCGGGGTTGTCCTCGGTGTAGACGCGCGAGCCCAGATGGAAGGCGAGGCTGCGGCGGACCGCCTCGGGCAGCCGCGGGTCCTTGGTGCGGTGCCAGGCCAGCGCGAGCAGGGACGTGATGCCGAGCGAGGTGTCGCCGATGTCGTCGACGGCGGCCGGGTTCTCGAGGCTGCCCTCGGGGGTGAGACGGGCCAGGGCCGTCTCGGCGACGGCGGCCAGCACCGCGTCGTACGCGGCCGGGTCATCGGGGAGGTGGTGCAACTGGCCGCGCTGGTGGGGAAGATGCACGGGATTCAGCCCTTCATGCCCGAGGTCGCCAAGCCTTCTACCAGCCTCTTCTGGAAGATGAGGAAGCAGATGAGCGTGGGCAGGAGGGCAAGAGTCGACATGGCGAACATCGCACCGTAGGAGGAGCCGCTCGTCTGGTCCATGAACAGGGTCAGGCCGAGGGGGACGGTGAACTTGTCGTTCTGCTGGAGGTAGACGAGCTGGTGGAGGAAGTCGTCGTACGTCCAGATGAAGGTGAAGATCGTGGTGGTGATCAGGGCCGGCTTCATCAGCGGCAGGATGATCTTCCAGTAGATCTGGAAGGGGTTGGCGCCGTCCATCATGGCCGCGTGGTCCAGCTCGCGCGGGATGGAGCGGATGAACTGGACCATCAGGAAGATGAAGAAGGCGTCCACCGCGAGGAACTTCGGCACGATCAGCGGCAGATAGGTGTTGATCCAGGTCAGGTTGTAGAAGATCGTGTACTGCGGGATCAGCACGGCCTGCGTGGGCAGCATCAGCGTGCCGAGCATCAGGCCGAACCAGATCTTCTTGCCGCGGAACTCGAAGCGCGCGAAGGCGTAGGCGGCCAGCGAGCAGGAGATCACGTTCCCGATCACCGCACCGATCGTGACGATCAGCGAGTTGGTGATGTAGAGGGAGAAGGAGTTGCCCGAGCCGCTCCAGCCCTCGGAGTAGTTCTCCGGGCGCACCGAGCTGGGGATGAGCCCCGGCTGGGTGAAGATCTGGGTGTCGGGCTTGAACGAACTGCTCAGCATCCACAGCAGCGGGTAGAGCATGACGATCGCCACGCCGATGAGCACGGTGTGGATGAAGATGCGGCGCGATCCGGTGGCCGAACGCAGTTTCTGCAACGGCGACTTCGGCGCGTGGGCCGAGGTGATGGCGGACATGGCTGAAGGACTCCTCGCTCAGACGTCAGTCGTCGTAGTGGACCCAGTAGCGGCTGGCGATGAAGTTGACCGCCGTGAAGCCTGCGATGACCAGGAACAGCACCCAGGCGAGAGCCGAGGCGTATCCCATTTCGAGGTCGGTGAAGCCCTTCTTGTACAGGTAGAGGGAGTACAGCATGGTCGAGTTGAGCGGTCCGCCGGAGCCGTTGCTGATGACGAAGGCGGGGGTGAACGTCTTGAACGCGTCGATGATCTGCAGGACCACGTTGAAGAAGACGATCGGGGTCAGCAGCGGCAGGGTGATCCTGAAGAACCGGGTGACGGGCGAGGCGCCGTCGATCGCGGCGGCCTCGTACACGTCCTTCGGCAGCTGCTTCAGACCGGCGAGGAAGATGACCATCGGGGTGCCGAACTGCCAGACGGCCAGCAGGATCAGCGTGTAGAGCGCGGTGTCCGGGCTGGAGATCCAGTCCTGGCCCTTGATGCCGAACCAGCCGAGGAAGTCGTTGAACAGACCGTCGCCGCCGAAGACCTGCCGCCACACGATGGCGATCGCGACCGCCCCGCCGAGCAGCGACGGCAGATAGAAGGCGGCCCGGTACAGGCCGATGCCCTTCAGGTCGCGGTTGAGCAGCATCGCCACGCCGAGCGCGAGCGCCAGCTTCAGCGGCACCGACACGACCACGTACAGCAGCGTGGCGTGCACCGAGTCCCAGAAGACCGGGTCGTCGGTGAACATCTTGCTGTAGTTGTCCGCCCCGACCCACTGCGCCGGAGTCAGCAGGTCGAAGTCGGTGAAGGACAGATACAGCGAGTCCAGCATCGGGTAGATCGTCAGGCCGAAGAGGCCGATGAACCAGGGGGCCAGGAAGGCGTACGGCCACCAGCCCCCGCCCCGCCGTCTGGCGAGGCGGCGGCGCATACGGTCGCGCTCCCGCTGGTCGGACGGGGTCGCGGGAGCAGGCTGCTCCTTCACGACCTCGTCTGTCTTCGCGGTGGTCATACTCATCTCCCTGGCCCTCTCCCGGTCTTGCAGTGGTGCGGCGCCCCGTCAGGGGCGCGGGGAACTGCGCGACCAGCCACAGCCGGCCCGCAGATCCCGACGACACGCCGGCCTCAGCGGAGCTACCCGCCCAGAATCCCCGACGCCTGATCGAAGAACTCACCGAGCTGCGCCTTGATCGACTTCTTGCCGAAGGCCACCGCGAGGTTCGACTGGAACAGCAGGTCCCAGATCTGGTCGGCCCCCTGCGGCGGCGGCACCGGCGCGGGCAGCGCGTTGGTCGCCTTCCCGACACGCTGGGAGATGTAGTCGGCGTTCTCCATGTTCAGCTTGTCCGTCGGGGTCAGGCCCGAGGCGATCAGATTGCGGGCCTTCTCCGTCGGCGGGATGCCGCGCAGCAGCTGCATGTCCTTGATCGCCGTCTCGTCCTGCGCGAAGAACGACATGATCTTGACGGAGTCGGCGACCTTCTTGCTGGCCTTGGTGGCGCTCAGCAGGACACCGCCGTTGACGAAGTTGCCTTCGCGGGCGCCGGACCAGTCGCCCTGCGGGGTGGGCAGGAAGTCCAGCTGCGCGTCGGTGATGGAGCCGCCCGCGCCGTAGATGCCGGAGTCGAAGCTGAACAGCGCCTTGCCGATGACGACCGCGTTCTTGGTGAGGTCGTTGTGCGCGGCCGAGGTGATGGCCGGCGGCGGGGAGGCGTTGGCCTTGCGCATGTCGGCCCAGAACTCCCACCACTCCTGGAGCGTGGCGGGGGTGAAGCCGAGCTTCTTGCCGTCGTCGGAGAAGAACGTCTCGCCCTTCTCGCGGGCGAAGACCTCGAAGCACTGGAGGGTGGAGCCGCCGCCGTCGTCGACGCCGTAGATCTTGCCGCCGCTCTTCTTGTAGACGTCCTGGGAGATCTTCTTCAGGTCGGCCCAGGTCCACTCGCGGTCGGGCAGCTTCAGGCCGAGCTTCTCCAGGCCGGTGCGGTTGACCGTGAGCTGGTTGACGCCGATGCCGGACGGGACGCCGTAGAGCTTGCCGTCGACGGTGCCGGCGGCGAGGAGCGTCTTGGAGAAGCCGGTGAGGTCAAGGCTCTTGCCGACGTAGGAGTCGATCGGAGCGAGGACTCCCTTGCGGGCGTACTGCGCGACCAGGGCGGTGTCCATCTGCAACAGGTCCGGGGCACTGCCGCCGGCGATGTTGGTGTTGAACTTGTCGAAGTACCCGTCGTACCCGGAGTAGGTCTCCCGGATCTTGATCTTCGAGTTCTTCTTCTGGAAGGCGGCCAGCGCCTTCTTGTAGGCCGCGTGCCGGTCGTCGCTGCCCCACCAAATCATGGTCAGGTCGCTGCTGGTGCTGCCGGCTCCGGTTCCTCCGCTGCAGGCGCTGAGCGCGCTGCCAAGCGCGCCTGCGACGGCGATACCGCTCGTGGTCCGGAGCAGAGTTCTGCGCGAGATCTGGTGACCCACCGGGTCCTCCTGGATGTGCGTTACGGATCCCCTGGCCGAACGAGCGGCTCGGGTCTTTTCCCTGGAGTACGCGTTCCTGCGCTCGGCCTCGCCCGGCCGCTGCGCACTGACGGATGGGGGTCCCCGGCCACTGAGGGCCGCAGTCGTACGAGCGCGCCCTCGTACGGCTGCCGTACGTCACGTACAGCGGGACGCCTCATCCAGAGCCGGGTCCCACCGGCCATGGAAAGCGCTTGTCCGGACATTGGCAGACCTACACGTAAGCCGTCAATGCTTCGCCCCCGTACCACCGGTCACGGTTTGACGTCCACGGGCCACGGCGAGTCGGCTCGCGCCCACCACCGTGCCGCTGTCGCCGACCGTGCTGCTGACCACCTCCGTGGGCCAGCTCAGCCGGCCCAGTTCGGCCCGTACACCTGGCAGGAGCTGCGGAAACGCGCCGGTGCCGCCACCCAGCACGATCAGTCCCGGGTCCAGTACGGCGGCCACGGCGGCGGCGAGCCGGCCCACCTCGGCGGCATGCAGAGCGACCACGGTGCGGGCCGTCGCATGGCCCTCCTCGGCCAGCGCGAAGAGGCGTTCGGCGGTAGCGGGACACGGGCCGTCGGCGCTCTGCCAGGCCTCCGCGGCCCGGCGCAGGAGGGACGGCGAACCTATGCGCTCCTCCAGGGCCTCGTGGCGCGGTTCGCGGCCGTCGTCCCAGGGGTAGGGCAGCCGGGCCACCTCACCGGCGGCGCCGTTCGCCCCGCGCAGCACCTGGCCGCCGATGACGACGCCCAGGCCGATGCCCACGCCGATCCGCAGATAGCCGAAGGTGTCGCGGCCCCGGGCGGCGCCCTCGTGCAGTTCGGCGAGCGCGGCGCAGTTGACGTTGTTCTCCAGGTGCACGGGAACACCCGGCGGCAGCGCGACGGCCACGGCGTCGAAGACCGGGCCCGCCTTCTCGGTCGCGGGGCGCATCCCGGCGCCCTCCCGGTCCTGTGCGGTGACATCGCCGACGGCGACGACGATGGCGCGCAAGGGCACTCCGGCCGGCAGCGTGTCGAGGACCTTGCGCACGGTGTCGGCGGCCTCCGGCCGGGTGCCGGTGCCCTCGGCCAGCAGCGTGCCGTCCAGGGCGCAGCCCCGCACCCGGGTCTGGGCGGGGCCGAGGTCGACGGCCAGCACGGTGCCGGCGGCAGGCCCGAGCCCGTAGACCGCGGCGGAACGGCCGGTGCCGCCGGAGACCGTGCCGGAGTGGGTGGCGAGGTCGGCGGTCTCCAGCTCCGCCACGGCCGAGGAGACGGTCGGCTTGGACAGGCGTGCGCCCGCCGCCAGCTGGGGGCGGGTGGCGGTGCCCGACTCGGCCAGCACGGCGAACACCGCGCGGGCACTCTCACTCAGGTTCATGGGCTCCCTCAGGTCATGCCGCGGCGATCCGGTCGCAATGGTTGTACGGCACCGGGATTCCGTACCCCTTGACGCACCCTACTTCGTTAGTTAACTTCCTAACGAACTCAAGCGGTACACGCCTGCCGCGCTCATCAGAAGCCCGTCCCGGGGCTTCCCGAGAACTCGTCCGAAGACACGATCGCTCGTGCCAAGACACGGTTCGCCCGCCGTTCGCTCCGCATGCGCGGTATCGCGCAACGACGAAAGAGGCTCCGTGCAGGACTCCACGCCCATCGCCGTCGGCATCGACGTGGGCGGCACGAAGACGCATCTCCGTGCGGAGGCCGGGGGAAACCCCGGCCCCGGGCAGAGTGCGGTCGCCGATCACCTGCGTATGAGCGTCGCCGATCACGTGCGTACGAGCAGGGGCTGGCGGCCGCACGATTCCGTGTCCGCCGCCGCGTGGCTGGCCGCACTGATCGACGAGGCGCTGCCCCAGGGCGCGCGCCCGAGCGCGGTGGCCGTCGGCGGGCACGCCTGCGAGACGCCTCGCCAGTGCGAGGAGATCCGCTCCGCACTCCACACTCTTCTCGGTGTCCCCTGCCTCGTCGTGGGAGATGCCGAACTCCTCGTGCCCGCCGCCGGTCTGGACAAGGGGGTCGGCCTCGTCGCCGGCACCGGTTCGGTCGCGGTGGGACGACTGCCCGGCGGCGACAGCGTCCAGGTCGGCGGCTGGGGCGCGGTGCTCGGCGACGAGGGCGGCTCGGCCGGTCTCGTACGCGAGGCCGCGCGGGCCCTCTGGGCGGCGCACGACCGCGGCGATCCGCCGGATGCCCTCGCGGCCCGGCTGACCGCCGCCTTCGACGTTCCCGAAGTCCCCGCGCTGGGCGCGGCGCTGGAGAGCGCGACCCAGCCGTCCGCCGAGTGGGGACGGCACGCGCCCAGTGTGTTCGCGGCGGCCGAGGACGGTTCGCCGCTCGCCCGTCGGGTGATCGCCGAGGGCGGCCGCGCGCTGGCGTCGCTCGTCATACGGCTCGCCGGGCGCGGGGTTCCCGTGGACGACGTGGTGGTGGGGGGCAGCACGGTGCTCGTCCAGCCGGCGCTGTACGAGGCGTTCACCGACGCGCTCGCCGAAGCGCTGCCGTCGGCGCGGCCCCGGCCGTTGCGCGTACCGCCGGTGGAGGGCGCCGTGGCCTTGGCCAGGTCCCTCCAGTGAGCCGACGCGGGCCGATCTCTTTCCCAGACCGTTGAGTTGACCGCTCCAAGGTGCACCCACGCGTTCAACTCTCGTTCAGAGACCCGGGTTCAGCTCACGTGATCAGTGCGAGTTCGTCGCATTCAGGTTCATCGCATTCAGGTTCATCGCTTTCGAGTTCATCACTTCGAGCTCGTTCCTCCCGTTGTGACTCCAGAAGGAGAGGCACCTCCATGCCCGGTGCGCACCCCCGTCCCCCTCGTGGCAGATCCGGTATCGACAGACGCATGTTCCTGCGGACCTCCGTGGGCGTCTCGGCCGGACTGGTCGCGGGCCCCGCCGTGGTGGCCTGGCCCGCCGCCACGGCCTCGGCCGCCACGAACGCGTCCGCTGCGTTCGTGGACTCGTACACCACGAACGTCATCGGCAACCTCACGTCCGAGACCAACGCGGCCGTGCACATCCTCGACGGCTTCGCGCGCATCTGGAAGACGGGTGCGGCCTGGAACACCGGCACGCCGCTGATGCCCGAGGTCCTGCGCGCCAACATGCGGTACTGCGCGCGCGTCACCCGGCGCCGCACGGACGCGGAGGCCCGGACGGCCTTCATCCAGGACCGCCAGCACCAGAGTTACGCGGTGATCGCCGGCCTGGGCCCGCTCGCCGGCCTCTACAGGAGCGGGGCGAAGGCCGTCACCGGGATCACCTCGGCGCCGGACGGCATCCCGGCGGGCAAGATCAACGACACCCTCCCGGCCGACGCGCCCGCGGGCTCCGCGCTGGGCGCCGGTTCCTACACCTCGGACCTGGGCAAGGTCGCCGAGCTGGTCGACACCGTGCGCGGCCCGTTCGCGTCGAGCAACCCCTCCAAGGTCGCCTACCAGTACCCGCGTCCGTGGCGCATGAACGAGGACAGCGAGGTCGTCCCCACCGGGCAGACCGACGAACAGGGCTTCCCCGTCTACGAGTCCGACGTCGTGGTCGTCCCGCAGCTGCTGAGGCAGCGCGGCTCCGACCCGGCCGACGACGGCGGCTTCTCCAGCGGCCACACGAACGCCTTCTATCTGGCGGCGCTGGCCATGGGGTACGCGGTCCCCGAGCGGTTCCAGGAGCTGGTGGCCCGCGCCTCCGAGCTCGCCCACACCCGCATCGTGGCGGGCATGCACAACACCGTGGACGTTATCGGCGGCCGGGTCCTCGCCACGGCCCTCGCGGCGGCGGCCCTCACCGACCCGAAGAACGCCGGCCTCAAGGCGGCGGCACGCGCCCAGGCCTCCGCGTACTTCCGGGCGAAGACGGACACGACCGCGGACACGCTGTACGCGTACGCGCACTCGGCGGGCCGGGACACCGACCCGTACGCGGACCGGTCGGCCAACTGGGCAGCGGTGGAGCCCCGGTTGACGTACGTGCTGCCCAAGCGGCACTCGCACGACCGCATGACCGTGCCGAAGGGCGCCGAGGTCCTGCTGGAGACGCGTCTGCCGTACCTCACGGCCGCCCAGCGGCGCGAGGTGCTGCGGACGACCGCGCTGCCCGCCGGTTACGTCCTGCTGGACGGCTTCGAGAAGTGGGGGCGGCTCAACCTCTTCGCAGCCGCCGACGGGTACGGGGCCTTCGACACGGACGTGCGCGTCACGCTGGACGCCGCCGCCGGTGGTTTCGGTGCCGCCGACACCTGGCGCAACGACATCGGCGGCCGGGGGGCGCTCGTCAAGCGCGGCAGCGGCACGCTGACGCTCACCGGCGACAACGAGTACTCCGGCGGCAGCACGGTGGAGGAGGGTGTCCTCGCGACCGGTTCGGCGGACGCGCTCGGCTGTGGTGACGTGCGGGTCAAGGGCGGGGCGCTGCGGGCGACTTCGCCGCTTCACGTGCGGGGGGTGTACGCCCAGGCGTCCGGCGCTGTTCTCGACGTGACGCTCGACGGGGATCGCTCGGCGGCTCTGAAAGTGAGTCGGCGTGTGCTGCTCGACCGGGGCAGTCGGCTTGTTGTTCGGCTGGACGGCTCCTATCGGCCGCGGCGGGGGGCCGTTCTTCCTGTGGTCGAGAGCCGGGTGCTGCAGGGGCGGTTCGAGAGCGTGACTGTGGACGGGGTCCGGGCCGAGCAGGTGTTCACGGGGCGTGGGTTGTCTGTGCGGGTTCCGTAGTCGCTTTTGGCGGAGCGCTCTGCCAGAGCGCTACGCTGGGACGTGGTGATTCATCTGCGGGCCGGTGGGGGCTTGTCGCGCAGTTCCCCGCGCCCCTGAAGGGGCGCGCCCCCGGCCCCGGTGTGTCAGTGGCCCTCCAGGAGCCAGGCTCTGCTGCCGTTGGTCGGGGGTGTGGGTGGGGCGGGGGCTGAGAGCCAGTCGGCGACCGTGCGGGCGATGGGCTGGCCGGAGTCGATCTGTATGAATCCGAACTGGCCGGACTGGTTGCACTCCAGGAACCACCACATGCCCTCGGCGTCCTCGGCGAAGTCGAAGGCGCCGTAGGCCAGTTGGGCGTCCCTGAGATAGGTCACCACGGAGGCGGCGATGCGTGACGGCACA
The DNA here is from genome assembly GCF_042715345.1 of Streptomyces sp. NPDC058697. NCBI lineage: Bacteria > Bacillati > Actinomycetota > Actinomycetes > Kitasatosporales > Streptomycetaceae > Streptomyces > Streptomyces sp. NPDC058697. The sequence continues at coordinate 274,612 of NZ_JBHXSU010000011.1, read as the reverse complement.
TCGACGGGGCGCCAGGGAGCGTCGGAGGTGGCGAACCGTACGTCCACCTCGTCGGGGTCGGCGTCCGGGTCGACCGCCTTTCGGGCGGCGTGGATCCGGTCGCCGACACAGGTCAGCCTGATGTCGGCCCGCTTGGCCACCCGCCGTTGGAGCAGGGTCGGGCCGTAGGCGACGGCCGCGAAGTCCGCGTCGGGCGCGACCCTGCTGGTCGGGACCGCCCGGGGCGGTTCCTGCGGGTGCGCTCCCGAGACGGGCTTGACCACCAGATCCGGGAAGCGGTCCGCGAAGTCACGGGCCGCCTGCGGGAACGTGGTGATCAGCGTGGCGGGTACGGGAAGACGGCTGAGCTGGGCCAGGTGGAGCTGCCAGGGCTTGTGCCGGGCCCGCCGGGCCGCGTCGGGGTGGTTCATCCAGCGCGCGTCGGTGGAGCGCAGCATGCCGTAGAGCGCCTGGGCGGACTCCTCCGTCAGCCAGTCGGAGGGCTCGGCGACCCGGCTCGCGGGCACACCGGGCCTGCGGACCCAGACGGACCGCAACCCGTTCATGCTCACCAGCCGGCCGCCGACGGACAGATGCCCGCGGAAGACGCCGTGCACGTACTCCCCCGACAGGGCCACGGCGCCCGGCAGGTCCGCGGGGTCGAGGCGGACGACAGGCACCCCCGTCCCGTCGAGTTCGGCCACCACCATGTCCGCGGTCACATCCTGTTCGCACGTCAGGATCAGAACCGTCATCGTTACGGGTCCGGCTTCAGTCGTCGAAGTGGGTCTTCGAGCCTGCCGTGGAGGTGGTGGCCCCCAACTCACGCAACACGGCGTAGTCATGAGCGGCGAGCCGCCCGTCCGGGAGCACGTTCAACTGCAGTCTGGAGTCATAGGCATACGGAACGCTGACCTCCAACTGCTGGGCCGGACGGGCGTAGTTGAGCGCGAACGGTCGCATCGGTTCTCCTTGCTCGGTGCGAACCCGGTGAAGCGGATCGTGACGCTCCGGCGTCACGTCGCCTGACAGGTTTGCAGGGCTTCCACGGAGATATACGAATCGAACAGGCGAATGGTTGCCTCACGCAGCGTAGTCATCGGACCAGTACGGTCCGTGACGTGATCCGACCGGGCCGATCCTGCGTGCATGGGGCAGCCATTCGCCTCTTATGACGCACGTCCGGGGGTTACGGATCCGGGGTCGAGCCGCAGTTCAGCGCACTGGCGCACACCTTCACCCTTCGAACGCCTCGCGCGCCCTTGAGGTGCCCCGGGTCCGGCGGCGCCTGGGCGCGCCGGACCACGGGTCGTCGAACATGTCCGGCCGTGGCCATGAAATCCATTCGGAGGACACCCCCCTCACGGCTACTCTCGTAGCGCTTTCCGATCTCCCCGCCCTGTTGCCGACCTCTTGCCGCAGTCCCCTTCCAACCCGTTTCCGCCCTTTCCGACTGTCAACCGGAGGCAGACCATGGATCAGTTGCAGCAAGAAGTGGATCCGGTCGAGGTCGGTCTCGATCCGATGGCGCTGGACCGTCTCGACCGGTTCTACGCCCGTCGCGTGGACGACGGCCTGCTTCCCGGGTACCTCGTTTCCGTGGCTCGTCACGGCCGTGTCGCACATCTCACGTCGTACGGTCTGCGCGACCGGGAGGCCGGCGTTCCGGTCACCGCGGACACCGTGTGGCGGCTCTACTCGATGACCAAGCCGGTGGCGTCCGTCGCCGCGCTGATGCTCCACGAGGAAGGCCTGCTCGACCTCGACGATCCCGTCTCCCGCCATCTGCCGGCCTTCGCGGACCCGCAGGTCTACGAGAGCGGCACGGGCGACGACATCAGGACCCGCCCGGCCGAGGGTCCCGTCCTGGTCCGGCACCTCCTGACCCATACCGCCGGCATGACCATCGGCGCGTACCGCACGCACCCCGTGGACGCCCTCTACCTGGCGGCCGGCATCGAGACCACGGCGCCGAAGGACGCGGACCTCGCCGAGGCCTGCGAGGTGTACGCGGGTCTGCCGCTCCAGTTCGAGCCGGGGACCGAGTGGAACTACTCGCTCGCGACCGATGTGGTCGGGCGGCTCATCGAGGTGGTGACGGGCCGGCCGCTCGACGCGTTCCTCTCCGAACGGCTCTTCGCTCCGCTCGGGATGACGGACACCGGCTTCTGGGCCTCCGGCGAGCGGGCGGACCGGCTGGCCGTCCTCTACCAGGAGAACGAGGACGGCGGGATCGCGCCGATCCCGGGCCCGCCGGTGCACGAGCGCCCGCGGCTGCTCTCCTGCGTCAGCGGGCTGGTGGGGACGGCCCGCGACTACCACCGCTTCATGGAGTTCCTCCGCCGGCGCGGCGAACTCGACGGCGTGCGGCTGCTGTCCCCCGCGACCGTGGACGACATGACCGCCAACCACCTCCCCACCGACCTCCACGCCTTCGGCAGCAAGCCGATCCACGGCCAGCCGGGCAACGCGGGCCTCGGCTTCGGCCTCGGCGTCTCGGTCGTGATGGACGCGGACCGCACGGAGTCCCCGGAGAGCGAGGGGTCCTACGGCTGGAGCGGGGCGGGCGGTACGACCTTCTGGGTCGACCCGCGCAACGATCTCACCGTGCAGCTCATGACACAGGTGCGGCCTGCGGGGATGCTCTCCTTCCACGAACTGAAGGGGTTCGTGAACGAGGCGCTCGGCGGCTGAGGAGAGCCCGGCGGGTCATTGACTATCGTTGCCCGACCACACGGCCCAGGGGCCTGGGACTTCGGGAGGGCGCCAGATGGACGCGGGGCGGGACGGCTGGATACGGGTGCCGGTCGGGGACGACGCGGCTCGCTGGGCGACGCGGGCCGACAGCAGGCCCGTGCTGCTCGTCGTGCACAACGTCACCGCGGCGACGCGGCTCCTGGACGTCCTGCCGCTGTTCCACGACGACCTGCGGGTGCAGCTCCTCGCGACGACTCCCGGATCGTCCGCGTTCCGCGCGGGTCTCGCGGAGCTGTTCGCCAAGGTCGATGTGCCCGTGGTGCCGTGGGAACAGGCGGTTCGCCTGCCGGTGAAGCTGGCGATATCGGCCAGCTTCGGCGGCCACCTGGCCGTGCTTTCATGCCAATTGACCATATTGTCCCATGGGGTTGGCTACACTAAGAAACTGGCGACACCGGGAGCCGGGAGCCGGGAGCCGGGAGCCGGGAGCCGGGAGCCGGGAGCCGGGAGCCGGGAGCCGGGAGCCGGGAGCCGGGAGCCGGGAGCCGGGAGCGTGCCTGTGTTCGGGCTGTCCCGGGAGTGGCTGCTCGACGAGGACGGGGCGCCTGTCGTGGACGCGCTGGTGCTGTCCCACCCCGAGCAGCTGGAGCGGCTGCGGGCGGCCTGTCCCGAGGCGGTGCACACGGCGGTCCTCGCCGGAGACCCCTGCTTCGACCGCGTCCTGGCGGCGCGCGGGCATCGCGAGCGGTACCGGCGGGCCCTCGGCGCACACCCCGGCCAGCGGCTGGTGCTCCTCAGCTCCACCTGGCACACGGAGTCGTTGTTCGGTGACGGCCGTGACGACCTCCTGCCCGCGCTCCTCCCCCGGCTGACCTCCGACCTCCCCGCCGACGAGTACCGCGTCGCGGCCGTCCTCCACCCCAACATCTGGTACGGGCACGGCCCCGGCCAGATCCGTATCTGGCTGGACCGCGCCCGCCGGGCCGGCCTCACCCTGGTCGACCCCATCGACGGCTGGCGGCAGGCGCTGCTCGCCGCCGACGCGGTGATCGGCGACCACGGCTCGGTGACCTACTACGCCGCCGCGCTCGGCACCCCCGTACTCCTGGGCGCGGCGCCCCTGGCCGCGCTCGACCCCGACGCACCGATCTTGGACTTCGTACGGGACGCGCCCCGGCTCGACCCCACGGCTCCCCTGCGCCCGCAACTGGACACGCTGATGTCCGAGCACCAACCCCTCCCGGGCCCGGCGGAGTTCACCACCTCGCACCCCGGCGAATCGGCGGCCCGGCTGCGCCGTCTCCTCTACGGACAGCTGGGCCTGCCCGAGCCGGACGGACTCGCCCTCCTCGAACCACTCCCCCTGCCACCGTACGAACCCCCGTCCCGTACCGCCCCGTTGAGGGTACTGACATGGCTGCGGGGCTCGGGCGAGGTCGCGGTGGAGCGGTACGCCGACCCACGATCGGGGCTGCCCGGCGACGGCGAGGTCCACCTGGCCGTGCACGAGGACACCCGGGACCCGGCCCAACTCGCCATCGCCGACGTGGTGTTCCGCGAGGGCTCCGCCACCGATCCCCGTTTCGGCTCCCCGGACCGGTGGACGGCCGAGACCCTTCTACGTCACCCGCACAGCGCCCTGGCGGCGTTCGTGACCTCACCCACCGCATGCACGGTGCGCACCCGCGACGGCCAACTCCTCCGCCTCACAGGCGAATCGGCCGCCGACCCCGCCGTATACGCCTCCGCTCTGCACGCCTGGCTCGCGGCGGGCAAGGCGGTGGAGGAGCTGATCTCCGAAGGCCTGACCGTCCGGACCGGCGCGGCCGTCCACCCCGTACGGGTCACCTCCGTACGGGTCACTTCTGAATGAGTCACTCCTGTATGAGTCACTCCGGCCTGACGGCGGCGACGCACCGCTCCCGCAGCGCCCGCAGATACGCGAGGTGATACTCGGCCTTCTCTGCAGCGAGCGCGGCGATCGCCTCGTCGACGAGGGGCAGCGCGGCCGCGAACTCCTCGCCGTCCAGGCGGGTTTCGGCGAGGTCGGTGAGGGTGCGCGCCCTGTTGTAGGCCTCGCCGCTCTCCCGGAAGAACGCCAGCGCCCGCTCCAGCCTCTCGCGCGCCTCGGCCCGTCGCTGAAGCCCGCGCAGCGCCCGCCCCCGGTGCCGTTCCAACAGGGCCAGGGCACGCGGCAGATCACGGGCGCCCTCGTCCTCGGGACCGATCCCTCCGTAGATCCCGTACGACTCCTCGAAGCAGTCGTACGCCTCCTGGAACCGCCATTGCCTCAGCCGGAGCAGCCCCAGGAACTCGACGGCGGAGGCGTGTCCGCGCGGATGCCCTGCGGACCGCTCGTCCCGGGCCGCGGCGAAGGCCTCCCGCTCCGCCTCGTCCCAGAGACGCAACTCGGTGAGGGCGTGGGCGAGTTGGGCATGCAGCGCCCCTGCCTCGCGGGTGCCGGGGAACCGCTCGTCGGCCGCCCGTACGGCGATGCGCAGCGCGGGCAGCAGGACGTCGTGATGACCGGCCTTGAGCTGGAGCGGCCAGAGCGCCCTGCCGAGCCGTACGACGGTGTCCGCGTCCCCGAACTCGTCGGCGAGGCCCATCACGCGCACCAGGTTGCCCGTCTCGTCGGCGAGCGAGTCGAGTGCCGCGCCCCGGTCGGCGTACGGCACGGCATCCGCCCCGGCGGGCAGCTCCGGAATCCGCCAGCTCTCCGGCAGTACCGCCCGTGCCGCGCTCACGGCCGAGAGCAGGTAGCCCTCGATGGTCCGGTTCATCGCGGCCGAGCAGGCGACGATCCCGTCCTCGCGCGCCGCGGCGGCCTCGGCGTGTGCACGTACGCCCTCGCGGTAGCGGTAGCGTCCGTCGCCGACCCGCTCCAGGAGCATGACTTCGGCGAGTTCCGCCAACCACCCCTCCGCCTCGGCCGGTTGGAGGCCGGCGGCCCGTGCGGCTCCCGTCGCGTCGAGCGCGGGCAGATCGCACAGCGCGGCCAGCCGGTAGAGCCGTGCCGCACCGGGTCCCAGCAGCCGGTACGAGTCCTCGGCGGCGGCGCGTACGGGATCGGTCTCGGGGGACACGGCAGGGGCCTCCGGCGCGGTTGCGGAGAGACGGGGCACTGCGGCCTTGATGGCGTACGGCGAACCGGCGCACCGGGCCAGCAGGGACGGCACCGTGGCGCGGGCGGCCGCGAGGGCGGACTTGTCCACGAGGGCGGCCAGCAGCCGCTCCGAGTCCCGCTCGGTGAGGGGCCCCACCGGAATCGACAGGGCGTCGAGACCCGTCAGACGATGCCGGGCGCCGACGATCGTGAACACCTCGGGCGCCGAGCCGGTCACCGGCTCCACCTGGGCGGCGGACCGCGCGTGGTCGAGGATGACCAGCAGTCGCCGGTCGGCCGCGTACCGGCGGAAGAGCTCCTGCCGCTCGGCGAAGCCCGGCGGCAACTCCTCGTCCGGCAGGCCGAGTTGCCGCAGGACCTCGGCGAGCACGCGCGCCGCGTCGAGGGGCGTGCCGGTGCCGCCGCCGCTCAGGTCCACATGGATCTGGCCGTCCGGGAACCGCTCGGCCGCCCGTACGCCCCAGTGGGTGGCGAGTGTGGTGACACCCATGCCCTCCGGCCCGTACAGCAGGGCGAGCCGGGGCCGGCCGTCGGCCTTGCGCCGGGCCTCCTCGTCGAGCCGCTTCAGCGCGTCCCGCCGGTCGGTGAAGGACCGTATGGACGGGGGCAGACAGGGCCGCCCGACCGTGCCGCCGGGCGGCCGTACTCCGCCCGCGAACTCGGCCCAGGCGCGGGCGAGTCGGGGATCACCGAGCACCCCCTCGTGCACGACCCGTGCCACGGCCTCGACCTCGGCGGGGTTCGCGGGCGCGGCCACCTCACGCCCGGCGATCCTCCGTACGAGCCCGCCGGCCGACTCCCAGGCCCACTTCCCGGCCTCGTTGGCCATCCCGGAGCCCACAGCCCCGAGCACACCCGCCACGGCGGCCACCGACATGGGCTCCAGCATCCCGCACTCCCCGTTCCCGACGCCCTGAAGGATCAACCGTAGCGGCAGGTCGCGTCCGGAGTGCCCGCCCGGACGTCAGGAGGGCTCCCCCGTCCGCAGCGTGAAGTCGACGCCGTCGCTGGCCAGTTCGGCGAGCCAGTCCTCGGACCCTTCGGCCGTCTCCGCCGCCCGGTTGAGGCCGGGCGGCAGGTCGTCGCCGAGGATCCGGCGCACCCCGAGCGCCAGTGTCCGCGACACGCACCGCGCCATCGCGCTCTCCTCCGCGTCTCCCTCCAGGTCCAGCAGGTAGCGGCCCGACCAGGTGCGGTCCGAACCGTCGCGTACGTCCAGGGACACGGCGAGGACCACGCGGTCACGGTCGGCGTCCGTGGTCGGGTAACGGGCCGCCAACTCCTGGGCGAGGGCGGCGATTCGACGGTCGTCGCCCTGGCGGAGTTCCGCGAAGACCGGCTGCCAGGCGTCGAGCCAGCCGTCGAGGCGGAGGGTGCCTCGGACGAAGGTCTGGGGCTTCCAGGCCGGGGGCAGTCCGTACTGGTCGACAAAGGGGAGGCTGTCGCGGTTGGGGTAGACCTCGAACGGTTCGCCGTCCACCACATGGGGGCGCGTGACCTCCCAGGGACGCGGGGCCGTGGTCTCGGCGCCTGCCTCGATGTAACGGGCGGGCGAGCGCAGGGCGTTGAGGACGCCCGCCGGGGCCCAGCTGAAGCGGTACCTGAAATCGTTCGGGACGGCCGGGATGCCGCCGCAGTACGAGGTGAGGCTCACTTCGGCGACCGTGTCGGCGCCGATCTCCGCGCGGGCCCGGGCGATGAGGCTGTGGGCGAAGAGGTGGTCGATGCCCGGGTCGAGGCCCGCCTCGGTGAGGACGACGACACCGGCGGCCCTGGCGGCGGGGACCTGGTCCAGGACCGCTTCCGAGACATAGCTGGAGCAGGCGAAGTGGGCCTCGCGGCTCACACACGCGGCGAGCAGCCCCGCGTGTTCGGGGGCCGGCAGCATCGAGACCACGACGTCGCCGGGCGCGAGTTCCGCCGTCAGGGCCGGGAGCGTGTACGCGCGGGGCTCGGCGCGGCCGGTGAGGCCGAGCGTCTCCAGGCTCTGGGCGGCCCTCTCCTCCGTGCGGTGCCACAGACGTACGCGGTCGGCCGCGTCACACAGCGCGGCGAGCCCGCTGCCGGTGGACAGGCCCGCGCCGATCCAGTGGACGGTACCGGAGGCGGGGACGCCGGCAGGTTGGGCGGCGGTGTCAGGCATCGCGGAACTCCCCTTGTGTCAGGCCGAGTTCACGGCAGGTCTCGTGGAACCGGTCCAGGTCGCGTCCCCACGCCCCGGCCACCCCGAACTCCAGGAGCTGTGGCGTCAGCGCCGCAGAGAAGTCCGCGCTCGCCTCCTTGGGCAGCAGGGACGGCAGGTTGTCGATGGCGATGAGGTCGAGGGCGGGCCGCTCGTGCAGGCGCCGCACGGGGTCGGTCCAGTCCGTGACCGTGTCGTAGACCGGCAGGACGTTGTAGGGGGAGCCGACGTCACAGGTCACGTCGCACACCGTGCGCAGCCGGCGGCCCGGCTCTTCCAGGTCCTTGTCCGTGAGGAAGGGGGTGCTCGGCCCGGTGGTGAGCACGGTGTTCACCATCAACTCGTGCTCCAGCAGGGCCCCTCGGTCCAGGTCGCGGGTCTCGGCGAGGTCCCAGCAGGTGGGGTCGAGCCCTGCCTCGGCGAGCGCCACGCGCGCACCGCGTCCGGAGCGGCCGAGCGCGCCGATCACCAGCGAGGCGAAATCGGAGTCACCCAGGGCCGGTTGGAGTTCGGCGTCCAGTTCCTCCTTGGAGGTCGGCCGCAGAGGAGCGCTCAGCCTGCCCCGGTGGTGCAGTACCGCGAGGGCCGCGCCCACATAACCCGCCCAGTAGCCGAAGGCGGCGAGCCTGCGGCCGTTGTCGTCCACCAGGTACTCCAGGTCGAACAGCGCCCCTCCCCCGGCGACGAACCGGCGCAGCAGCGCCTCCGCTCCGGGCTGCGCCTTGTACGCGTGCCCGAAGAAGACATGGCGGTGCCTCAACTCGTCTGGCCCGTCCGGGAGTTCCTTGAGTCCGACGATCACCGCGTCCGCCGGGGCGCCGACCCAGGAGCCCGCCTCGACGACACGGCCGCCCGCCTCCTCGTACGCCCCGGTCGGGTAGACCCGCTGCGGGGAGTCCTCGACGGTGAGCGTCACGCCGTTCTCGACGAGCCGTCGGGCGTCGGACGGCACGATCGGGGTGCGCCGCTCGGTCGTACGGGTCTCGTGGCGCAGCCACAAGTGGAGCTCGGTCATACGCAGTTGACCTCCGGTCTCAGGGCATCGGCGGCGAACCGTTCGGCACGCAGCGGGGTGATGTCGACGAAGGGATCATGCCCCAGGAAGAGATCACGGACGACCTCGCCCACGGCGGGCCCCTGAAGGAAGCCGTGCCCCGAGAACCCGGTCGCGTACAGGAAGCGGGAGACCGAACTCGCCTCGCCGATCAGCGCGTTGTGGTCGGGGGTGATCTCGTACAGGCCCGCCCAGCCGCCCGTCCTGCGCAGGTCGAGGAGGGTGGGTGCGCGGTGCTCCATGGCCTCGCAGAGGCGGGGGATCCAGCGGTCGTGGGTCTCGGTGGCGAAGCCCGTGGTCTCGTCCGGGTCGGACATGCCGACGAGGAGGCCCGGGCCCTCGGTGTGGAAGTACAGGCTGCTGGTGAAGTCGATGGTCATGGGCAGGCCGGGCGGGAGGTCCGGGACCGGTTCCGTGACGGCGATCTGGCGGCGCAGCGGCTCCACCGGGAGGTCCACGCCGGCCATCGCGCCGACGGCCCGGGACCAGGCGCCCGCAGCGCAGACGACGGCCGGCGTGTCGATCCGGCCCAGCGCGGTGACGACGGCCGTGATGTCGTCGCCGCGCGTCTCGATGCCGGTGACCTCGCAGTGGCGTACGACCTCGACGCCGTGGCGGCGGGCGGCGGCCGCGTATCCGTGCACCACGGCCTCGGGTGTGCAGTGGCCGTCGTCCGGGGAGAAGGCGGCGGCCAGCAGTCCGTCGGTGGTGATCAGCGGCGAGAGGCGGCGCGCCTCGGCCGGGTCCAGCATGCGGCTGGGCACACCGAGTCCGTTCTGCAGCCGCACCCCGGCCTCGAACGCCTCGACCTCCTCCGGTGTGGACAGCAGGAAGAGGTAGCCGACGCGGTGCAGTCCGATGTCGTGGCCCGTCTCTTCGCCGAAGCGGGCGAACGCCTCCAGGCTGCGCGCGCCCAGCTGGATGTTGAGCTCGTCGGAGAACTGTGCGCGCACTCCGCCCGCGGCTCGCGAGGTGGACCCGGACGCGAGTTCGTCCCGCTCGACGAGCACCACGTCCGGCACTCCGGCCCGTGCCAGGTGGTACGCGATGCTCGTGCCCATCACCCCGCCGCCGATGACGACGACCCCCGCGCGTCCGGGAACACCGGTCATGAGCGCACCCCCTGGTCGCGGGCGGCGTCGATGACGGCCCAGGCCGCGGCGGCGTCCTGGATGCCGATGCCGACGCTGTTGTAGTAGACGATGTCCCGCTCGGTCGTACGTCCCTCGCGGCGGCCGGTGAGTACCTCGCCGAGCGGGATCAGGTCCTGGCGGCCGAGCGTTCCGGCGCGCAGTGCGTCCACTACCGGTCCGGCGTGTTCGGCCGCGGTCTCGGGGTCGTCGACGACGACGGCGGCGGACCGTCGTACGACCTCGGTGTCGACCTCGCTGCGGCCGGGTTCGAAGGATCCGACGCTGACGACCGTGCAGCCCGGCGCGAGCCACTCGCCCCGGACGACGGGCGTGCTGCTGAGCGTGCAGGCTGCGACCATGGGCAGCCCGGCCACGGCTTCCTCGGCCGAGTCGACGGCCTTGACGGGGATGCCGAGTTCGGCCGCGAGGAGCCGGGCCGCCCGTGCTCTGCGGTCCGGGGACGGGCTCCAGATCCGTACGGCTCTCAGGTCCCTGACCCGGGCGACGGAGCGCGCGTGCGCGAGGGCCTGGGTGCCGGAGCCGATCAGGCCCAGTTCGGCGGCGTCGGGCGTGGCGAGTGCGTCGAAGGCCACGGCACTGGCCGCGGCCGTGCGCAGGGTCGTCACCGTCGTGCCGTCCATGACGGCGACGAGCTGCCCGGTGACCGGGTGGAGCGCGTTGATCACGGCGTGGATCGTCGGCAGTCCGGCGGCCGCGTTGCCCGGGTTGACGCTGCCGATCTTGGCGACGGCCCCGGTGTCGGCGGACAGCCGCGCGAGGTAGGCGAACACGACACTGTCGTCGAACCCGCTCGGATGCATGATCTTGCCGGGCAGCTCGGCGGTGCCGTCGCCCAGCGCCGTGAAGGCGGCCCGCTGGGACCGGATCGCCGTGTCGGTGTCGAGCAGGGCGGCCACCTGGTCGCGGGAGAGGTGGAGGACGTCGTCGGTCATCCCTCTTCCCTTCCCCTGTCCGCGCGGATGTCACCGCGGCCGGGGCGTCCGGGTGACGCTCCTCCTGATCACACCGCTGCCCGGCCCCGCGCGCCACTGGGGACGCGTGGCGCGCGGGACGGCCAGGTCATTCAGGCGGATCAGACGCGGTGACCCACGACTGCGTCCAGGTGCGGCAGGTCGTGGTCCAGGCGCTCCCGCTTGGTGCGCAGATAGGTGATGTTGTCCTCGCAGGGCGGGATCAGCAGCGGGACCTGCGCGTCGACCTTGATGCCGTTGCGGAGCAACGCCTCGCGCTTGCGCGGGTTGTTGGACAGCAGTCTCACGGAGCGGACGTCGAGGTCGTGCAGGATCTCCGCGGCCACGCCGTAGTCGCGGGCGTCCACGGGCAGCCCGAGCGCGAGGTTCGCCTCGACGGTGTCGAGGCCCTCCGACTGGAGCTTCATCGCCTGGAGCTTGGCGAGCAGGCCGATACCGCGGCCCTCGTGGCCCCGCAGATAGATGAGGATGCCGCGACCCTCGGCCACGATCTCCCGCAGTGCGGTGGACAGTTGAGGACCGCACTCGCAGTGCCGGGACCCGAAAGCGTCACCGGTGAGGCACTCGGAGTGCAGCCGGGTGAGCATTCCGTCTTTCTGGATGTCACCGAAGACCAGAGCCACTTGTTCGTCTCCGCGGGTACGGTCCAGGTAGCCGACGGCCTGGAAATCGCCGTACACCGTGGGCAGCGGGGCATTCACGACCCGCTCGACACCGGCGGAGTGGGCTTTCCCGGCGAGTACGCCATCTATTTCTGTCATGATTCTGGTTCCTAAGCAGAGACGAAAGGTCGCGAGAAAATGGGCAATTCGGGCGGTTCGGAAATACGGCTCACAGTGTCAGGGCAGTTGCCGACAGACACCACGGAAGACGTACGCGCACGAGGTGCCGGTGCCGCCCGGCAGGTCGCCGTGCTTCCCGTGGGCAGCTTCGAGCAGCACGGTGCGTATCTTCCGCTGTCGACGGACACGCTCGTCGCGTGCGCGATAGCCCAAGAGGTCGCTGCCGCATTCCCCGTTCACCTCCTTCCTCCGGTGACGATCTCCTGCTCGCACGAACACGCGGCCTGGCCGGGAACGGTGAGCATTTCCTCCGTGACGCTCCATGCGATGGTGCGTGACATCGCCGACTCGCTGCGTCGGTCCGGTGTGGACACCCTCGTCGTGGTCAATGGACATGGCGGCAATTACGTATTGGGCAATGTCGTGCAGGAATCCACGGCCGCCGGTGCCCGGATGGCTCTTTTCCCGGCCGCGGAGGACTGGGAGGCTGCGCGCGAACAGGCCGGGATACAGACCTCGTTGCTCACCGATATGCACGCGGGGGAAATAGAGACCTCCATTCTGCTGCACAGGCACCCCGAATTGGTAAGGCCGGGTTACGAGACCTCCGACTTCGAGGCCGACGACCGCCGGCAACTGCTCACGCTGGGCATGTCGGCCTATACCAAGTCCGGTGTCATCGGGCGCCCTTCGAGGGCGTCCGCCGAGAAGGGGAAGGAACTCCTCGCCTCGCTGGCCGACTCCTTCGGAGCGTACTTCTCCCTGCTGACATCGGAGACCGGGCTTCCTGCGGTCGTCGATCGGCACTGAGTGTCCCCGTTTCCCTCCGCGCGGGCCGAGATCCGGGGCGCCGGTGACTCCAGGTGCGAGTCCGGGCCCGGCTCGGCGGCCGTGCTCTCCTGCGGGCGCCGCAGCCCCGCGTACCAACGCGCCACCAGTACGGCGACACCGGGCAGGCTCGCGGCGAAGCTGAGCACGCCGTAGACCACGGCCACGGTCAGGCCCTGGGTCGCGCCCAGGCCCGCCGCGCCGAACGCCCAGGCGGTGGCGCCTTCCCTGGGTCCCCAGCCGCCGACGTTCAGCGGCAGCCCCATGGCGATCAGGGCGAGCAGCGCCAGCGGCACCAGCACGGCGGCGGACGCGGTCGAGCCTGCCGCCCGGGCCGCGAGCAGGAACATCAGGACGTGTCCCGCGAGCACCACGACGGACGAGATCAGGACGCCCGGCCAGCTCCCGCGGGCCAGCAGCGCCCCGCGCGCCTCGGTGAGGGCGCCGCGCACGGCCCGGTAGCGGCGCGACGCGCGCGGCGCCCTGCCCCTGCTGCGGACCGCGCCCACGGTGACGACCCCGCACAGCGAGACGGCGGCCAGCAGCACGGCGAGGTGCCGGGTCTCGGTCAGTACCGGCGAGGGCAGGGTGAGCAGCACGGTCACGCCGACAACGGCCAGGACCGCCTGTCCCGCGACCCGTTCCAGGACGACCGCGCGCACTCCGCGGCCGACGTCACCGGCGCTCTGTCCGTGCCGTACCGCGCGGTGCACGTCACCGAGCACACCGCCCGGCAGGGCCGCGTTGAGGAACAGCGCGCGGTAGTAGTCCGCGATCGCCGGGCCCAGCGGCAGCCTGAGCTTCATCCCGCGGGCCACCACGCACCAGCGCCAGGCGCTGAACACGGTGGTCAGCAGGCCGATGCCGAGCGCCACGAGGAGCGTCGGGCCGTCGATCCGGCGCAGGCCGTCCAGGAAGACCCCGGTGCCGAGCCGCCAGGTGAGCACGGTGAGAATGACGACGCCGGCGATGGTGCCGAAGTGGGTGCGCAGGACGCGGGAGTTGAGCCGGGCCCGGACGGGACCCGTGACGCGGGCCAGGACCCTGCGCGGACCCGCGGTGGGCGTGCCCGCCGTCGCGTCGGCGGGAACCGACCCGGTCTCGCCGTGCTCTCCGTCATCACCGTCGAGGCGTGCTCGTCCGGTCTCCTGCCGCGCACCGCCGTCACGGACCGCCGACGACAGTTCGTCGTCCAGGACGGCCAGTGACTGTGCCTCGTCCGCCATCGCCGGCGTGCTCATCAGGCTCCCCCTGTCGGGCGGGCCAGCGCGAGCAGGTCACTGTGGTGCACCACCACGTTCAACTCGCCCGCCTCGCAGGCCGCGAGGCGTTCCTTGAGGTAGGCGTCGGCGCGCGCGGCCAGTTCCGGGCGCTGCTCGACGGCCGCGCCGACCCAGCCGCGCAGCCACTCCGCGGTCAGCGCGGACTCGTCCGGGCCCAGACGCCACGCGCTCGGGTGCACCCGGACCGTCGCGCCGTGCCGGGCGAAGGCGTCGCAGGCCGCGTTGATCGATTCGGGGCCGAGCAGATCGCCGCGCCGCTGATGGTCGTTGAACGCGTCGACGATCTCGTCGTCCAGCGGGTGGGCCGGGGTGAGTTCGACGCGTCCGACCACGGAGAGCGTCAGGAGCGCGGGGCAGCCGGCTCCGGCGCAGGCCGCGGCCAGGGCCTCGATCTCGTCCGGCGTGAGGACGTCAAGGAGTGCTGAGGCCGTCACCAGGGAGGCGCCGGCCAGGGCGTCCGCGGTCAGCCGGGCGACGTCGCCGCGCTGTGTCTCCACGGTGACGCGGCTGCCGTCGGCGGCCGACCGGGGCGACCCGACCGCCGCGAAGTGCAACAGATACGGGTCACGGTCGTGGAGCACCCAGTGCTGGGGTCCGTCGAGCCTGGGCGCCAGCCAGCGGCCCATGGAGCCGGTGCCGCAGCCGAGGTCGTGGATGACGAGCCCGCCACGCCCCGGCAGGTTCGCGAGCCGGATCCGCAGCGGGTCGAGGAGCTCGGCCGCGCGGGCGGCCGCGTCGACGGGCTCACGCAGCTCCAGCCACTCGGGGGCGTAGCGGGTCGTGTCGTCGGTGGCCTCGCCGCGAGTGCGGTCACCGAGCCGAATCGTTCCTGTGTCCCGTCCCTGGCCGGCCCGCCCCTGGCTCGGCACCGCGGGCTCGGTCTCGGTCGTCGTCATCTCGTCGTGTCCCCGCCCTGCCGTGTGCGTTCCCTCACCACGTCCCAGCGAGGCGGTGGTCGTCTCCTCGTCGAGGCCCGGTTCGGCCGTCGTCGTGCCGTGCCCCGGAATCCCGGGCGGCGTCGTGCTCGTACCGCTCATGCCGCCCCGATCCTTGCCTCGCTCTTCAGTCGCCCCAGGACACCCGACAGACTCCGGGCCGTGGCGGCCCAGCCTCCGAGGGAGGCCCGGCGGGCGCGCGCGGCGGCCTTCAGGCGACGGCGTACGTCGGCCTCGCCGAACCAGCCGCGCAGTTCGGCCGCGAGGGCCGCGGGGTTCTCCGGCGGCACGAGGAGCCCGGGCACCCCGCCGTCGGGCGCGCGCCCGACGGCCTCGGGGAGCCCGCCGACGTCCGTGGCCAGCACGGGGATACCGCGGGCGAGCGCCTCGGTGACGGCCATGCCGTACGTCTCGGCGTACGAGGTGAGGACCATGAGGTCGGCGGAGGCGTAGCTCGCGTCGAGCGCGGCGCCGGACTGGGGGCCGGCCAGGTGCAGCCGGTCGCCGAGGCCGTGCTGCGCGATCAGGGCCCGCAGCCCGGCCACGTACTCGGGGTCGTGGTCGAGGCCGCCGACGAGGACGCAGGTCCAGGGCAGGTCGGTGACCGCGGCGAGGGCCTCGACCAGTCGGTGCTGTCCCTTGCGCGGGGTGACCGAGGCGACGCACAGGAGCCGTGAGACGCCGTCGGTGCCGGAGGCCAGGGGTGCGATGTCGGCGCCGGGCGAGGCGACATGGACCCGGTCGGGCGCGAGGCCGTGGTGGGCGACGAGCCTGCGGGCCGCCCACTCGCTGGTGGCGACGACTGCGGGCACGGAGCGCAGCGTGCGGCGCTCCCGGGCGTCCAGGTCGGCGGCCAGCGCGGGCGTGAGTCCCGTCTCGTCGCCGAGCGGCAGGTGCACGAGGACGACCAGGCGCAGCCGTTCGGCCTCCGGGATGACGATCTCGGGGACCGCGCAGGCGACGAGACCGTCGAGGAGTACGACCGTGTCGTCGGCCAGGTCCGCGAGGGTGCGGGCCAGTTCGGCGCGGGCCGGGGCCTCGGGCTGGGGCCAGCTGCCGTCGATGGCGTGCTTGTGGACCTGCCAGCCGAAGCCGGGGAGGTCGAGGCTGACCCGGGCGTCGTAGACGTTGCCGCCGCTGGGCATGGTCGGGTCGTCCACTCCGCCGGGCATCACGAAGTGCATGGCGCGCAGGGACATGGGGATGATGTCGGCGTTGTGGTTCACAGGGCACGCTCGTAACTCGCCCAGGCGATGTGCGACTCGTGAAGGGTGACGGTGATGCCGGCCAGGCCGCGGGCTCCCTCGCCCAGCAGACCCTTCTCCACGCGCTCGGCGAGGCGGTCGGCGACGACCTTGGCCAGGAACTCCGTCGAGGTGTTGGTGTCGGCGAACACCGGCTCGTTGTCGAGGTTCCGGTAGTTCATCTCGGCCACCACCTCCCCGAGTTCCCTGGTGGCCAGTCCGATGTCGACGACGATGTTGTCGTCGTCCAGCTCGGCGCGGCGGAACGTGGCGTCCACGAGGAACGTCGCCCCGTGCAGGCGCTGCGCGGGTCCGAAGACCTCTCCGCGGAAGCTGTGGGCGATCATCAGGTGATCGCGGACGGTGATGCTGAACAACGGACGACCCTCCAGGTGCGGCGCGTCTGACCCCTCTTGCCGGGGCGTGCCGTGTAGTACGGCCGGTCCGTTCTCCGTGTTCAGGGGGTTCGGCTCGGAGTTTCGGACGACGCGCTCCGCTGGGTGGGGCGGTTGGGTTCGGTGTGGGTGGGGGTGAGTTGGTGACTGCGGGTCAGTGGGGGCTTGTCGCGCCGTTCCCCGCGCCCCTGAGGGGCGCGGTTGCGTCGTAGCGGACGAGATGGCACATCTCCGTCGAGTCTGCCGCAGCGAGCCCGGTCATCGTCTCCGGTAGCTCATCGAAGGAGGACTCGCCGGTGATCAGGGCGTCGAAGGCCGGGTCTGCGAGCAGGTCGAGGGCGATGGCGAGGCGGTCGGCGTAAGTGCGGCGGGCGCTCCTGGCCGGGGAGACGGTTCCGACCTGGCTGCTGCGTATCACCAGGCGGCGGGAGTGGAACGCCTCGCCGAGCGGCAGGCTGACCTTGCGGTCGCCGTACCAGCTCAGTTCGAGGACGGTGCCCTCCGGGGCGAGGAGTTCGAGGGAGCGGGCTAGCCCTGCCTCGGTGGCGCTGGCGTGGACGACCAGGTCTCGGTCCCCGGCCGCGTCCGCCGGGAGCGCGAAGTCGACGCCCAGGGCCTGTGCGATCTCGGCGCGTGCCGGGTTGGCGTCGACGAGTTGGACCCTGGCCGCGGGGAACCGCGCCAGGAGCGCGGCGACACTCGCGCCGACCATGCCGGCGCCGACCACGGTGATCCGGTCGCCGATCAGGGGTGCCGCGTCCCACAGGGCGTTGACGGCGGTCTCCACGGTTCCGGCGAGTACGGCGCGCGAGGCGGGCACGGTCTCGGGCACGGGAGTGACGGCGCTCGCCGGGACGACGAACCGGGTCTGGTGCGGATAGAGACAGAAGACGGTCCGCCCGAGGAGATCGGTCGGCCCCGCCTCCACCACGCCCACGTTCAGGTATCCGTACTTGACCGGGCCGGGGAAGTCGCCCTCCTGGAAGGGCGCCCGCATGGCCGCGTGCTGGCTCTCCGGCACGCCTCCCCGGAAGACGAGCGTCTCGGTTCCGCGGCTCACCCCTGAGAAGAGTGTTCGCACCACGACCTCGCCCTCGGCGGGTTCGGGCAGTTGGGCGTCCCGGATCTCACCGAGGCCGGGAGAGCGGAGCCAGAAGGCGCGGGCGGAACGGTCCATTCGGCATCCTCCTGAGTAATCCATGTGTATGGGCTGAGCAAATGAGCTGAACGATCGGGCGGCGAGCCACGTACCGACCTTTGCGAAGCCGCGCACAAGGTACGCGGCAATGATCGACTCTGTCACCTGGCCGGAGGATGTGCGGTGGCCCTGAACAACACGTACGACGCGAGGCTCTTGCAGCAGGAGACGGCCGTGGGAGCGGGTGTGCAGCTTCTGTTGCTCACCGTGCTCGGCACGGCGCTCGGCATGGGGCCCGCGGGCTGGCTGACGGGACTGGCGTTCGCGCTCGCGACGTGGGCGGTGCTCTCACGCGCCCTGCATCGCACGCGGCCCCGTTCCTTCGGACCCGCGAACCGCGTGACCCTGGGCCGGGCCACCCTTGTCGGCGGAGTGACCGCGCTCGTCGCGGACTCCTTCCAGAGCCCGCCGCCCGTGACGGTCCTCGTCGCCCTCACCGCGGTCGCGCTGATCCTCGACGCGGTCGACGGCAAGGTCGCCCGCCGGACGGGTTCCTCCTCCGCGCTGGGCGCGCGGTTCGACATGGAGGTCGACGCGTTCCTCATCCTGGTGCTCAGCGTGTACGTCGCCACGACCGTGGGCCCCTGGGCCCTGCTGATCGGCGGCATGCGCTACGCCTTCGTGGCGGCCGCCAGGTTCCTGCCCTGGCTGAACAACACCCTCCCGCCGAGCACGGGCCGCAAGACGGTGGCCGCCCTCCAGGGCGTCCTGCTCCTGCTCGCGGGCTCGGGCATCCTCCCGTACGCCCCGACGTTCGGCGTCGTCGCCCTCGCCCTCACCCTGCTGACCTGGTCGTTCGGCCGGGACATCGCGTGGCTGTGGCGCACGCGGGGCTCTGCCGAGCGGGGGGTGGCGGCGGTCGAGGTGGAGCTCCTCCACCGGGAGACCGCGGGTGTGGGCGCCCCGTAAGGGGCGGTTGCCTTTAGGGGCGCGGGGAACTGCGCGCTCAGCCCCCACAACCCGCAGCCGAGGAAGTACGTCGACTGCGGGTTGTGTGTGGCTGGTCGCGCAGTTCCCCGCGCCCCTAAATGCGACGGGGGTTGCCCCGTGCTTGAATCAGCGGCCGATCCTGTCCAGTTCCGTGATCTCGTGGGCCGGCAGGACCACATCCGCCGCCGCGATGTTGTCCCGCAAGTGGGCCCGCGAAGACGTGCCAGGGATCAGAACCGTGGTCGCGGAGCGCTGGAGCAGCCAGGCCAGGGCCACCTGCTGGGGCGAGGCGTCCAGGCGGGCGGCCACGTCGGTCAGCGTCTGCGACTGGAGCGGACTGAAGCCGCCGAGAGGAAAGAACGCGGCGAACGCGATGTTCTCCGCCGCGCACCGCTCGACTAGGGCATCGTCCTGGCGGTTGGCCAGGTTGTAGAGGTTCTGCACGGTGACGACCGGGGCGATGGCCTGCGCCTCGGTCAGCTGGGCGTCGGAGACGGCGCTGACACCGAGGTGGCGTATCAGGCCTTCCTTCCGCAGCTCGGCGAGTGCGCCGAACTGGTCGCTCAGCGGCTCCTCGTCCGTTCCTCCGTCGTTGGAGCCGACGCGCAGGTTCACCACGTCGAGGGCGTCCACGCCGAGGTGCTGGAGGTTCTCGCGGACCTGGGCCTTGAGGTCCTCAGGGTCCCGCGACAGGATCCAGCTGCCGTCGTCGCCGCGGCGGGCACCGACCTTGGTGACGATGCGCAGGTCGGCGGGGTAGGGGTGGAGGGCCTCCTTGATGATCTCGTTGACGACGACGGGCCCGTAGAAGTCGCTGGTGTCGATGTGGGTGATGCCCCGCTCGACGGCCTCCCGCAGGACCGCGACGGCCTCGTCCCGGTCCTTGGGCGGCCCGAAGACGTTGGGGCCCGCCAGCTGCATGGCTCCGTATCCCATGCGGGTGATCGTCAGATCGTCCTCCAGGGTGAGGGTTCCGCCGGAGACCGTGCCGGTTGCGTCCGTCATGGTGTGCCTTTCGCTGTGTGTCCATGGCTGTTCTGCGTCTGTCTGTGCGTGGACGGGTTCGTCCTTCGCCGATGCCGACTCTTCGCCCGATCGGCGGTGGTCGGCAGTACCCCGCTGTTCCTGGTAGTGACAGGGACAGTCACCGGCGCCGGGACGGACCTACGGTTGAGTCATGGACGCAACGAACGCCCTCGGAGAGTTCCTGCGGGCCCGCCGGGCGCTGATACGGCCCGAGGACGCCGGGATCCGTCGCGGCGGCGGTCTGCGGCGCGTACCGGGACTGCGGCGCGAGGAGGTCGCGATGCTGGCCGGGATCAGCGCCGACTACTACCTGCGTCTGGAGCAGGGCCGCGACCGCAACCCGTCGCTCCAGGTCCTCGAAGCCCTGGCCGACGTCCTGGACCTGGACGCCCCCGCCACCGCGCACCTGATCGGTCTGACCCAGGCACGCCCGTCCCAGACCCGTCGACCGGACCGCTCCGGCGACCGTGGACGCGCCGCGCAGAAGCCCGAGCCCGTGCCGCCAGGCATCCTCCAGCTCATCGACGGTTGGCCGAGCAATCCCGCGTACGTCGAGAACAGGTTCACCGACGTGCTCGCGGCCAACGCACTGGCGAGGGCCCTGTCCCCGACCCACTCCCCCGGCGTCAACATCCTGAAGGCCATCCTTCTCGACGAGAACGAACGGGAACTGCGCCGGGACTGGGAGGAACTGACCGAGGCGGGGGTCGCCGCCCTGCGGGCCAACGTCGGACCCGACGTCGACGATCCCCGCCTGGTGGAACTCGTGGGCGAACTGTCCGTACGCAGTGAGCGTTTCCGCCGTCTGTGGGGCCGCCACGACGTGCGGCCCAAGCTTGCGCGCGTCATGCGGCTGCGCCATCCGAAGGTCGGCGACCTCGAACTGCAGTCCAACAAGCTGGTCATCAACGGCACGGACGGCCTGATCCTCAAGGTCTTCCACGCCGAACCGGGCAGCCGCGACGCCGAACTGCTCGCCATACTGGGGAGTTTGACAGCGCCCACCGGCGAGAGCCGGAACCTGGCCGGCTCCGAAGAGCACCAGGCCGTCGACGAGCAGTGACGGCCGTCGCGCGGACCTCTGGTGAGGGTCCGGGCGACGGCCGGTCCGTCGGTCCCCGGTCGTGTCAGCCGCGCACGCCGGGTGTGACGGTCTCCTGATCCGTACGTGACACCTCGTGGTCGTCGGCGGTGGCCCGGGGCAGGCGGGACATACGGTTCGCCCGCTGGACCGGGACGAGGAGCGCGGCC
This sequence comes from Streptomyces sp. NPDC058697, assembly GCF_042715345.1. NCBI lineage: Bacteria > Bacillati > Actinomycetota > Actinomycetes > Kitasatosporales > Streptomycetaceae > Streptomyces > Streptomyces sp. NPDC058697. The sequence continues at coordinate 253,576 of NZ_JBHXSU010000011.1, read as the reverse complement.
AGCGCCGCGGCGAGGCAGAGCAGGGCGAGCAGCGTGAATCCGTGGGTGTAGCCGGAGGCGTACGGCAGGCCCGAGGGCTGCAGGTGGCCGGTCACCAGGACGCTGGTCACGGCGGCGCCGATGGATCCGCCGATGGTGCGGATGTTGGCGTTCATGCCGGTCGCGGCGCCGGTCTGCTCGGCCGGGACGCTGCCCACGATCAGGTTGGCCATGGAGGCGAAGGCGAGACCGATGCCGAGGCCGAAGACGCCCGACACGAAGGCGATCTGCCACTGCTCGTCGTGCCAGAGGGCGAGGAAGCCGCAGGCGACCGCACCGAGCGCGGCACCGGTGGTGAGCAGCTTCTTCGCTCCGAGCACCGGCTCCAGTCGGCCGCTCAGGATGCCCGAGACGAACATCGCGATCAGCATCGGCAGCATGAGCAGTCCGGACGCGGTGACGCTCGCGCCGAATCCGTACCCGGCGGAGCTGGGCGTCTGGACGAAGCCGGGCAGGAAGGACCAGATCGAGTACATGCCGGCGCCGAACAGCAGCGCGGCGGTGTTGGTGGTCCACACGGCGGGCAGCCGCATGACACGCAGGTCTATCAGCGGGGAGCGGGAACGCGACTCGGCCAGCAGCCACAGCGCGAAGAGCACCACGGCGGCGGCGAACAGCCCGATCACCCGGGCGGAGCCCCAGCCCCACTGGCCCGCCTGGCTGAGCGGCAGCAGGAGCGCCACCAACCATGCCGACAGCAGGACGGCGCCGAGCCAGTTGACGCGGCCCTCGGCGCGGCTGGGCGACTCCGGGACGTACCGGAGGGCGATCAGCGTGGTGACGGCGACGATGCCGACGGGGAGCCAGAAGAGCCAGCGGTAGCCGAGTGCGCTCACGACGGGACCGGCCGCGACCATGCCGACACCGCCGCCGGCGGCGATCACGGCGGACAGGTTGCTGATGCTGGGGCTCACCCGGTGCGCGGCGAACTCGTCCCGGATGATGCCGAAGGACAGCGGGAACAGCGCGCCGCCGATGCCCTGGACGACCCGGGCGACGATCAGTACGCCGATGGTCGGGGCGAGCGCGGCCAGCAGACACCCGAGCAGCACGGCCACCAGGACGGCCACGAGGGTGCGTTTCTTGCCGATCAGGTCGCCGACCCGGCCGAGGATCGGTGTGAAGACCGAGGCGGACAGCAGGTACGCCGTCATCACCCAGGTCGCGGTGGACTGGGAGGTGTCCAGTGCGTGCTGAACGGTCGGCAGGGCCGGTGCGATCAGCGACTGGAGCATGGAGAACACGCCCGCACCGGTCGCGAGGACCGCGAACGTGAGGCGGGTGGACTTGCGGGGCATGGAGAGCCTCTCCGAACTGGTTGCGGCCGAGAGCCTCGCACCGCGGCCGTACGGGCCCGGCGACTGCCCGGGGGCAGCACAGGGCACGGCGACGGTCACGGGGTGGCGGCCCTCCCGGCTTCGGGCGCGGCCGGGCGCCGGGAGGGGGTCGCGGAAAGTGTCAGGGGACGGGCGATGCGCTCGGGCGCAGGACCCGCACGGGTACGGGCCGGGGCCCGCCCGTGTGCGGGGTGGCGTCGCGTCGTCGATGCGTGCGGCCGCACGCGTCCACGCCGTACGCACCCCGCACTGTTAAAGTGGAGGTACCCCTCCATTGTAGCGGAGGCACCCCTCCGCTTCAACCTCGTCCCGCCCCGGGAGGCAGCAGTGACCGCCCAGTCGTTCCCCGTCAGCGAGATCGTCGCGTCCCGGCGGCCGCACCGGAAGGACGCGGCGCGCAACTACGACGCCCTGCTCACGGCCGCCCGCGAGGCCTTCACGGAGCACGGCGCGGAGGCCTCACTGGAGGACGTCGCCCGTCGCGCGGGCGTCGGCATCGGCACGCTGTACCGGAACTTCCCCACCCGCAGGCATCTCTTCGAGAGCGTCTACGCGGACGAGGTCAACGCCCTGTGCCGGGTCGCGGAGGAGGTCGCCGAGCTGGAGCCGTGGGAGGCGCTGACGACATGGCTCGACCGCTTCGCCGACTACATGGTGACCAAGCGGGCCGTCCGGGAGGCGCTCAACGACGAGTCGGAGATCTTCACCGCCTGCCGCGAGTCGATGTACGCGGCCGGCGGCCCGCTGTTCGAACGGGCGCAGCAGTCCGGCGCGGCACGCACGGACATGGACTTCGTGGACCTGCTGCGCATGGTCGCGGGCATCACCGCGACGGCCTTCGACGACGACGCCCAGCGCGACCGGATCCTGGCTGTCGCACTGGACGGCGTACGCGCGTCCCGCTGACCGGGGTCAGTACTCCAGCTCGGGGCGCAGCCGCAGCGGCCCGGCGACGTCGTGGAGGTGGCGCAGCACCTGGCCGTAGGAGTCGAGGAGCCCGGTCTCGTGGTACGCGATGCCGTGGCGGGCGCAGTACGCGCGCACGAGTTCCTGGGCGTGGCGCAGGCTGGGCCGCGGCATGGAGGGGAACAGGTGGTGCTCGATCTGGTAGTTGAGCCCGCCGAGCGCGAAGTCGGTGAACCGGTGGCCACGGATGTTCCGTGAGGTCAGCACCTGCCGGCGCAGGAAGTCAATTTTGTCGTCCTTGGCGAACATGGGCATGCCCTTGTGGTTCGGGGCGAACGAGCACCCCATGTAGAGCCCGAACAGCCCCTGGTGCACAAGGAGGAAGACCACGGCCTGGAGCGGGGTGAGGACCAGGAACAGGGCCCCGAGATAGCCGCCGATGTGCGCCGCCAGCAGGCCCGCCCCGGCAAGCCTGCTCCGCCGCGGGTTCGCGTCGCCGGTGCGGTCGAAAAGCGCCCTTACGCCGGCCACGTGCAGGGCGAAACCCTCCAGGAGCAGCATCGGGAAGAACAGCCAGGCCTGGTGACGGGCCAGCCATGCGTAGGCTCCGCTGCGGACGCGGGCCTGATCCTTGGTGAAGGCGATCGCGCCGTCGGCGATGTCGGGGTCGCGGTCGACGTGGTTGGGGTGGGAGTGGTGCCTGTTGTGCTTGGCGATCCACCAGCCGTAGCTGAGGCCGATCAGCAGATCGGCGTGGACGCGGCCGAGCAGCGTGTTGACGCGCTTGGAGGAGGAGATCTGGTGGTGTCCGGCGTCGTGCCCGATGAACCCGGTCTGGGTGAACATCACCGCGAGGAAGGCGGCGGTCAGCAGCTGCCACCACGAGGGCCCGATCAGGGCGAACGCGGTCCAGCCGGCGGCCAGCAGAAGCAGGTTCGCGCCGACCTTGACGCTGTAGTAGCCGGGGCGTCGCTTGAGCAGCCCGTGCTGCTTCACCTCACGGGACAGCGCTGCGTAGTCGCTGCCCCGGGCGCCGGGCGGGGGTTTCGTCGTCTCGGCGTGCTGGGCCGCCGGATCGGTGCCCCGGCTGATGAAATCAGTGCTCACGGCTTTCCTTTCGGGTTGCGCGGGCCGATGGCGCCGACGCGGGGGCTGGGCGCCGAACGCGGAAGCCCGTACGGAAGCTGATGGATGCGGAACGGTGCGGACAGGTGGAGACCGATGCACACGGATGCAGCACAGGACAGGCCCGCGGTGCGGGCCTGTCCTGGCGAGATGTCCTCAGAGGGCGCGGACCTGGTCGGCCTGCATGCCCTTGGGGCCCTGGCTTGCGGTGAACTCCACCCGCTGGTTCTCCGCCAGGGAGCGGAAACCCTCGGTGTCGATCGCCGAGTGGTGCACGAAGACGTCGGCGCCGGTCTCATCAGGGGTGATGAAGCCGAAACCCTTCTCCGCGTTGAACCACTTCACGGTGCCCTGAGCCATGTGATGTCTCCTTCGAGATGACGAGCCGGTCGGAAAGCCGCGCGCTCGCGCGATCCCGGGCTGTTGGTCGTCAGCCGTCGAAGAAAACCCCCGAAACGACAAAACGCCCGCTGTCGGAACTCCGCGGGCGCTTCCACGTTCGCAAACTTCAACTACAACCACTCCTCACAACGTCCGGGACGCCGGCAGCGTTCCCGGGGTGTGGGATGCGGCACGTGGCGGGTCCGGAGGGGAGTACGGTGGCAGGACCGAGCGCACCTCGCATGCCGTCATCCGTTTCGGCGTCGCCCTCGGGGAACGGCACAGGCCGGCGCACCTCGGATCCGGCCGGAAATGGGCCGCACATGCCTTCTGGCTCGTACCGTCTCGTCACCTTCCGTATCCGTTCCCGCGCAGCGCGGTAGCGAATTTCCCGCCCACCGGGTTGCCTCCGAGGCATTCCGGCGTCCTTCGTACGGCTTCGAACCGATCAAGAGGATGCGGATACATGTATTCACAGGACTCGATCTCCGGCCACCGCCGCGGCCGTCCCGAACCGACCGCCGAGATGCTCTCCGGGCTGGCCTGTCTCATCTGCGGTACCGACTACCGCAACGCGCCCGACCCGGAGGCGGTGGTGGTCTCCCACCGCGACGGCAAGCAGCTGCTCGCCTGCCACGGGACGTGCGCACGCATGGCGTGCGGGTCGGTGAACGGTCTGGACGAGACACCGCTCCCGCTGACCGAGCGCGTCCGCGGGCACCGGCCCGGCGGCTCCTGACCGGAGACCCCACAGCCGCACACAGCACGACGAGAACGACATGGCGCGAACGCCATGACACGAACTGAATGATGATGAGGAAGCGCATGAGCCTGCTGAGTCTCGGAGTAACCGCCTCCTCCCACAAGGAAAACGAGTTCCGCCTGCCGTTGCACCCGGCCCACCTCGGCCGGATCGCACCCGACGTACGCGAGAAGATCTTCCTCGAACAGGGCTACGGCGAACGGTTCGGCGTCGCGGACGATGCGCTGCGGCCCCAGGTGGCGGGCCTGCTCCCCCGCGAGCAGCTCCTCGACGAGTGTGACGTCCTGCTGCTGCCGAAGCCGATGCACGAAGACGTCGCCGCGCTGCGCCAGGGCCAGGTCCTGTGGGGATGGCCGCACTGCGTGCAGGACGAGAAGATGACCCAGCTCGGCATCGACCGCCAGCTGACCCTCATCGCTTGGGAGGCCATGAACCACTGGACGTCCACGGGCGCCTTCAGTGTCCATGTCTTCCACAAGAACAACGAGCTCGCGGGCTACTGCTCGGTGCTGCACGCCCTGCAGCTCGGCGGGCTGACCGGCAGCTACGGGCGGCGGATGCGCGCGGTGGTCATCAGCTTCGGCGCCACGGCACGCGGAGCGGTCACGGGTCTGGGCGCCATGGGCGTTTCCGACGTCACGGTGCTCACCCAGCGCGCCGCGGCGGCGGTGGCCTCGCCGATGCCGTCCGTCGTGATGGGCCACTTCGAGGAGCGGCCGGACGACCCCACGCGTCTGCAGGCCCTCACCGGGCTCGGCCCCGTACCGCTCGCGGAGTACCTGTCCGGCTTCGACATCATCGTCAACTGCATCCGGCAGGACACCGACGCGCCGCTGACGTTCGTCACCGACGAGGAGCTCGCCCTGTTCAAGCCGGGGACCTTCTTCGTCGACGTCGCCTGCGACGAGGGCATGGGCTTCACCTGGGCCCGCCCGACCACCTTCGGCGATCCGATGCCCATGGTCGGTCCCGGCTGCCACTACTACGGCGTGGACCACAGCCCGTCCCATCTGTGGAACTCGGCCACGTGGGAGATCAGTGAGGCGCTCCTCCCCTATCTGCGCAAGGTCATGAGCGGCCCCGCGGAATGGGAGGCGGACGCCACGATCAGCAACGCCATCGAGATCCGGGACGGCGTCGTCCTGAATCCGAAGATCCTCTCCTTCCAGCACCGGGCAGCGGAGTTCCCCCACACCCGCGAGATGCCGGACCCGGTCCTCGCCCCGGCGCTGGACTCCTCCGCCCAGCCGGTCTGACCCACCTCCGGCCGTCCGGCCCGGCACACACTCCGGTCGGCCGGACCGACGCTCCCCGAACCGGGCAGGTCACTTCCCGGTCGGGACCGTCACCGGCCGGTCGTCCCGCAGTTCCGCGAAGAGCTGCTGTGCCCGGCGGTCGTCCCACTTCACGGCGCTGCCCTTGGAGGTGGCGAAGCCCGGGTCGGAGACGGGCACGTTGATCTGCCTGCCGTTGCCCGCCGAGACGCTCTGCATCGCCTGGAACAGCGACATGAGGTCCCGCAGGCCCGTGTCCTTGTCGACCACGAGTGTGTCGAGGCCCGCGCCGAGCGTGGGGAAGGACCTGGCCGGGTTGAGGAGCGTGCCCGGGGTGACCGCCTTCTCGGCGAGCGCGGTCAGGAACTTCTGCTGGTTGCGGGTGCGGCCCAGGTCGCCCTCGGCCTCCTGCTTGCGCTGCCGGACGAACGCCAGCGCCTCGGCGCCGTCGAGGGTCTGGCAGCCCTGGCGCAGGTCCGCGCCGGACTTCTCGTCCTTCACGGCGCGCTCCAGGCACATGTCCACGCCGCCGACCGCGTCCACCACCCCGACGAAGCCCGCGAAGCCGATCTCCGCGTAGTGGTCGATGTGCAGCCCGGTGTTGCGTTCCACGGCCCGTACGAGCAGGTCGGGGCCGCCCAGCGAGAACGCGGCGTTCAGCTTGTTCGGCTCGGCGGAGAAGCTCTTGCCGGTGTCGGGGCGTACGTACGGCGGGACCGTCACCCAGGAGTCGCGCGGCAGGCTCATCATGGTGGTGCCGTTCGAGCCGGTGTGCAGCAGGATCATCGAGTCGGTGCGGCGGCCCTCGGCCGAGCCGGTGCGCAGGCTCTTCCTGGCCTGTTCGGACAGCCCGGCGCGGCTGTCGGAGCCCACGATCAGGTAGTTGGTGCCCTGTCCCTCCTGCGGGCGGTCCGGCAGCGCGCCGAGGTCGACCTCCTGGTCGAGCTTGGTGTCGGCCCAGACGTACGTCCCGGCGGCGGACGCGACCAGCGCGACGGCCAGGAGGACCGCGAGGCGCGTGACCTTGCGGCGCCGGCTGGGGGGCGGCTTGGGGGACCTGCCGCTTCCCGCGTCCCCCGGTGGCCGCCGTCCGTGCCCGGTGCGGCCCGGGGTGGCGGGTGAGGGCATGCCCGGCAGCGGTGCCGTACGCGTCGAGGGCGGGGACGCGTTCCCGCGTGCCACCCGGCCCGTGACGCCACTCGGCGGTTGAGCCGCACCGCCGCTCCGGTCATGGCCCACCGGCAGGTCGGTCCCTTCGCTCATCGGCCTGTCCAGTCCCTCATCGCATGGGGTCATCTCGTCGGCACGCTCTTATACGGCGTCGGACCCTCGATCTGTTCAGCGGCCGTGCCCGAACGCTTCATGCGCTGCCACTTCAGGCGGCTGCCGAGGAGCACGGCGACCACGGACTGGATGACGACCAGGTACATCAGCTGCCGGTAGACGACGAGTTGGAACGGCATCCACCACAGGGTCCGTACGCGCTCCCCGTCGAGCTTCAACGCGTAACCGGCGCAGACCAGTTGGATGCCCATGAAGCCGAACCACACCCCGGCCGACGTGAGCGGGTCGAGGAACAGCACGCCGTACAGGGCGAATACGTCGATGACCGGCGCGAGCAGCGGCAGGGCGACCTGGAAGAGCGCGAGGTAGGTGAGTCCGCGCCGGCCGAAGCGTCCCGCGACGCCCATCTCCAGGACGGCACCGCGGTGCTTCCACATCGACTGGATGGTGCCGAAGCACCAGCGGTAGCGCTGACGCCACAACTGCCGCAGCGAGGTGGGTACTTCGGTCCAGGCGACGGCGGACTCCTCGTAGAGCACCCGCCAGCCCGCCCGCCACAGGGCCATCGTGAGGTCGGTGTCCTCGGCGAGGGTGTCGTCGCTGACCCCGCCGACGCCGATGACCGCGTCCCGGCGGAACGCCCCGATGGCGCCGGGGACGGTGGTCATGCACTCCAGCACCTCGAACATCCGGCGGTCGAGGTTGAAGCCGAAGCAGTACTCCAGGTGCTGCCACTTGGCGAGCAGTCCCCGCCGGTTGCCGACCTTGGTGTTGCCGCTGACCGCGCCCACGGCGGGGTGCGCGAGCGGCTGGACCAGGTGGTGGATGGCGTCCGGTTCGAAGACGGTGTCGGCGTCGACCATGACCAGGATGTCGTGACTCGCGTGTCCCAGACCGGTGTTGAGGGCCGCCGCCTTGCCTCCGTTGGGCTTGCGGACCACCAGCACGCGCGGATCCTCGATGCCTTCGGCGAGTTCGGCCGTACGGTCCGTCGAGCCGTCGTCGATGACGACGATCTGCAGTTCGGGGTAGTCGGAGGCGAGCAGCGAACGGACGGTGGACTCGATGCCGGCCTCTTCGTTGTAGGCGGGCACCAGCACCGACACCGGTTCGGTGACCTCCCGCAGCCAGGGCGCGCCGGGCCGGGAGCGTTCGAGCCTGCGGACGTGCGCCCGGGCGAAGAAGACGAGCAGCACAAGGCGCAGCACCCCGAGAGCCCCCGCGATACCGAGTATCCAGGTCATCGCGTTCGAGAACGCGCGCCCGAGAGTGGTGACCCATACGAAGGCGGTGCCGCGCCATCGCTCGACGGCCGAGACCGGCTCGTACGGGGTCAGGCGGAGGCCGGCCGAGACGGTGGTGAAGCGGTCGACGCCCGGGTTCTTGAGCAGCTTCTCCGTCTCCCGGTACGCGGTCGCCGTCTGACTGAGTTGCCGGACCAGGCCCTGAGCGGGTTTCCGGGATCCCTTGTCGGCGGCGACGAGCACGTATCCCTGGGCGGCGGCGCGCCGCGCGGCGGTCCACTCGCGGCCACAGAGGGTGTCGGGCGAGGTGGTCTTCGGCATCCGCAGCAGATTGGTGCGGATGCCGGTGGTGCCCGCCAACGCGGCCTGGGTCAGGTCCAGTTCGGCGGAGAAGCGGACGGACGACGCCTCACCGAGGGCGCCCCCGGTGTAGGTGTTCGAGCCGATCTCGTGCCCCTCTGCGCGGATCCGCCGCACGAGGTCCGGATGGCGGGCCGCCTGGGAGCCGAAGAGGAAGAAGGTGGCGCGCGCCCGGTGCTGTTTCAGCAGGTCGAGCAGGCGCGGGGTCCACACCGGGTCGGGGCCGCCGTCGAAGGTGAGAGCGACCGTGCGGGCGGGCATCGAGCCGGTCTGTATCCCGTTGTCGTTGATTCCCACCACGGGGCCGCCGCCGGCCACGGCGTCGGGTGCGGGCGAGGTGCAGGCGGACCGCGTGGTCGCGGCGTCCACCTCGTGGTTGGTCCAGCCCTCGAAGAGCAGGGCCGCGAACATGGCGGGCAGGACGAGTATCAGTAACAGCCAGTGTGCGCGCGGGTCGCGGGACTGCTTGTGCCGAGCCTTCACGGGCCGTCGTCTCCCCTCTCGGCGGCTGTGCGGCGGGGCTCGCGCGTGGCGTGTTCTCCATGTTCGGCGTGTGCCCCGGGCGGGTCGAGACGCGTCCGGCCGCCTCGGGGGTCCGTGTGCCGGGTAGTTCTTCTCCAGCCGTGAACTTCGGCGCGCGATGCGCGAGGGGAGGTCGTCTTCCACTGCCGGATGGGGCTGGCGCTACGCATGGGGCGCGAGTCTAGTCACAGCTTTGCGACTGCACGGCCGCAACAGCGAGCCTCACAGAAAAGCGGCGAATCCTGTCACGGCCGTGAGTGCGCGGCACCCGGTCCTCGTCAAGAGCCAAGCGGGGCAAGCGTTTTCGGGAGGCGGCGGGGCGAGGACCGCTCTTGTCAGTGGCCGGCCTTAGCGTGGCCGCGTGACATCACTCATACATTCGTACACCTACTTACAACCCTCGGCCGTGAGCGAGTCCACGGCCGGACGCAGCTTCGCGCTGGAGACCTCGGGCGGCGCGACCCCGGCCGGCGAGGTCGCCAACCCGCGGTTCTTCCACGGGTTCCTGACCGCACCGGCCGCCGCCGCGGCGGCGTTGCTGGCGGTCGCCGACGTGGCGGCGACCCGCTACTACCAGCCGGCCGCGTCCGCCTCGCTGGACCCGGTGGTGACGGCCGACGGAGACCGCCTGCGGATGGAGTCCTTCTCCGGCTGCTGCGGTGTGTACGCGCGCCTCGACGTGCTGGCGCCCGGCCTCGACGGTGACGACGTCGGCCACGGCACCACCAACGTCGACATCAACTCCCCGCTGCGCAGGGCCCTCGCCAGGATCGGCGGACTCGACCCCCTGCAACTGACCGTCGGACCCGGCGAGTTGGAGGTCGCGACGCTCGACGGGCGGTTCGTGGAGAAGCAAGTCCCGCTGCCCGAGCGCTGGTTGCGGGGCTTCGCCGAGGCCCAGGTACTCGCGGCGGGCTTCACCCCGCGCGCGGAGATCCCGGCCGCGGAGGCCTCCGCCTTCCTGCGGACGCTGCCACGCCCCACCCTCCGGTCCGGTGCCCGTACGACGCGCTGGGTGGTGCCCGTGGGCGGCCGCACCCTGCGCCCCACCAGCAGACCGTCACGGGATGCCGTGTGCCTGCCGGGCCCCGAACGGCTGCTGGCGCTCCAGCAGGTGCTGCGGCACGCGACGACCGTGCGGGTGTACGCCCCGGTTCGCGCGGAGTCCGGTGCGGAGCCTGGTGCGGAGTCCGATGCGGCCGCTGTCGTCTGGGAGGTGCAACTGCCCGGAATGCGGCTGACGTTGATGCTCTCCCAGAACGCCTCGCGGGGATTCTCCGGCGAGGGCGGCGTACTGCACGATCTCGCCACGGGTGCGGCGGCGGACGACGCGGACCTGGTCTCGGCGCTGCTCGCCTGGGAGCCGAGGATCGACGTGGCCGAGCTGTCCCGGCAGGCCGGCCTGCCCGCGGAGCGGGTGCGCGCCGCGCTGACGGTGCTGGGGACCTCCGGACAGATCGGCTACGACCTCGCGGAGGAGGCCCACTTCCACCGGCACCTGCCGTTCTCGGCGGGCGGCGCGGAGGCACGCAATCCCAGGCTGCGCGGGGCCAGGGCGCTGGTCGCGGACGGGGCCGTACGGCTGGACGGCACACTCGCGTCGGTCGGCAAGGGCGACCACACCCACGTTGTGCGCGCCGACGACACGGGACGACTGAGCTGCACCTGTCTGTGGTGGGCGAAGTACCGGGGAGGACGCGGCCCGTGCAAGCACGCGCTCGCGGTGAGCATGGTCAGGGACACGATGACGAAGGCGGCACGATGAAGCTGACAGAGCTCGTGGAAGCCGGCGACGTCGCCGGAGTGGTACGGGAGCTGGGCGCGCTGACGCCCGATCAGCGAGGGGCGTGCGCCGCCGAGTTGACGACCCTCTTCGAGGTCATCGCCCGGCGTGAGAACACGCAGGAGCAGAGGATCGCCCTGTTCGCCGCCCGACTGGGGTGTCAGGTCACCCCCGAGGCCACGGCGGCCTGGATCCGGTCGCACGCGTACTTCACGATGGACACCTGGACGGTGGACCTCCTGAACCTGTACCCCGTCGCATGGCGGACCGAGTTGGTCGCGCACCTCGGCGAACGGGCGACGACCGCAGGCGCGGTGTTCGCGGTCACCGAGCACCTCGTCCGCGACACCGGCTGTCCGCTGCCGACCTCGCACGAGTTCGTCCTGGCGTGGCTGTACGACCGAGCCGACAGCCCGGAGCGGCAGCTGGGGGTGCTGGGCGGAGCAAAGGGTGCCGACTTCCTGGAGCGGCTGCGCGCGGACGACTTCACCCCGAAGCTCCTCCCCCTGGCCGTGGCCCGGCCGGGGCGCCTCGTCTTCGCCTGGCACACATCGGAACGGCCGCTGGAAGCGCTCGTCGGCTTCGCCGCCGAAGGCGTCGTGGACCGTGACGAACTGATCCACAACCTCTTCACGGACATGGTCGGCGACCCGCCGCACGGGGCGCAGGTGATGGTCACGCTGGAGGCACTCGCGCTCACCCCCGCCGAACACGCCGGGGTGTCCCGCGAACGCGCCGCGCTGGTCGACCATCTCCTCGGGCGGCTCCTCGAAGACGGTACGCGCATGGAGATCGCGCCCTTCCTGGAGTTCCTGCGGGCCCTGGCCCCCACACCGGCCGAGAAGGCGCTCGTGGTGCGGGACCACCTGGCCCTGCTCGACCGGTCGTTGCCGGTCGCCACCTACGCCCAGGAGGTCCTGACCGGACTGGACGAGGCGGGGCTGCTGGAGCCCGAGTCGCTCACCGAGGCGTGCGAACGGATCCTGCTCCGCCCGGAGAAGAAGCTGGTGCGCGCCCAGCTCGGCTGGCTCGACCGGGTGGCGCGGCGGGATCCGGCGCGGGCGGGCCGGGCCCTGGCCGACGCGGCGACGACGTTCGGCCACCGCGAGATGACACTGCAGGAGCAGGCGCTCAAGCTGGTCGCGAAACACCTCAAGGCCACCGACGACCCGGTGCTGCGGGAGCTGCGGACGGCCGCCGAACAGCTCAGCCCCGGACTGTCGGCACGAGCCGCCGAACTGCTCGGCACGGCCCAACCGCCCGGCACACCGCAGGACGCCGTCACCGAGCAGCCGTACGCCGACGTACTGCCCGCCGTGCCCGAGCCCCGCCCGGTACCGGGCCCCATCGCGACAGCCACCGAGGTGGCACAGGAGGTCGCGGCGGTCGTCGCGAACGACCAGGACGTGGTGGCGTTCGAGCGCGCACTGGACGGACTGGTACGGCACGCCCACCTCGACCGGACCGCGCTCGCCGAGGCGCTGAAACCGGTCATGCGCAGGGAACCGAAGAGCAATGTCGACTGGGTGCAGTCCGACCTCTACGACGTGGCGCGCGCCGTGCGCGGCGACGAGCCGAGGGGACGGGCCCGCCTGATGCACCGGGCCGTCCACATCAACCGGACCACCCCGAGCGGCAGTTGCTCCCTGGCCGGCTCGATGCTCGCGTCACGTCTGGCCGAGGCGATGGACGTCATCGAGTCCGGCACCCAGCCGTTCCTGCTGGCCGTGCCGACCCTCGCCACCGGCGCGCTGGACGCCGCCGTACTGGTGGAGCGGGTCTCGGCGCTCGACGAACTCGGTGTCACCCCCGCGCCCGTGGACCTGGCGCAGGCTCTGCTGCGGGTCACCCCGACATCGGACCAACAGGTGCTGCGCGCGGTGGAGAAGCTCGGTTCCGACGCCGGACGGCGGCTGGCGCGCTGGCTGCGCGAAGGCGGCCCGGCACACCAGGACTCGGAGCCGAAGGGGTGGCCCCATCGCAAGCCGCCGAAGCCCGCGTCGCAGGGGTGGTGGACACCCGAACGCCCGGGGGTCGTCATGGATCCCCCGCTCCCGCAGGTCGCCTCGTCCCTGATCGGGCCGTACGTCGGCAACTCGGGCCTGGCCGACCCGATGGCTCCCTTCTGGGTGGCCCAACTGCCTCATCACCGCGAGGAGTTGATGGCACGCGACTACTTCGAGTCGCGCATGTCCCAGCGAGGGTGGCCCCGCAACCTGCCGTTCGTCGCGGAGTCCGGCGGTCCCGCGGGCTACTCGGTGCATCTCGCGCTCGCGTTCGGACTGATCTGGCAGACGGAAACCGACGCGGTGGTGGACGCCGTGCTGGTACTCGCCGCACGGAAGCAGCTGGACACGGACCTGCTCGGACGGCAACTGGAAGCACTGCTGAACCACGGATGGGCCTTCGCGGACAAGGCGAGCGCCTCGCTGCGGGCCGCCGCCGAGACAGGTGCGTACGCCACCGTGTGGTCCGTGCTCCAAGCCGCCCTGCCCGGTCTGCTGGGCGACACCCCCGTCCGGGGCGCGGCAGCCATGCTCGCCCTCGCCGTCGAGTGCGCCTCGCGCTGCGGGGCCAAGGGAGAGATCGCCGAGGTCACCGCACTGGCCGACCGCAAGGGATCGAGCCAGGCGGTGAAGAACGCGCGGTTGCTGCGCGACACGTTGCGCTGACGGAACGCGGACGCCGGTACGCCCGACGGGTCCGACGAGTCCGACAGAGTGACGGCCCCGCCCGCGTACAGGCGGGACCGTCACCGCGGGCGGGACCTCAGCTCCGGCTACCGGGCAGGTGTCCCGCCGGACGCCAGGCTGGATGCCGAGGCCGGAGACGGGGCGTACCCGGTGGGCCGGGTGGTGAAGACTCCCCGGCCCTGCGTCCGGCTGCGCAGCCGGGTCGCGTAGCCGAACAGCTCGGCCAGGGGCACGGTGGCGGTGAGCACCGCCGTGCCCGCACCCGTCCCCGCTCCCCCGCGCGTGGTCGAGTCGGTGACCCGTCCGCGCCGCGCAGCCAGGTCGCCGAGCACCCCGCCCACTGAGTCCTCGGGCACGGTGACCGTGACCTCGACCACCGGTTCCAGGAGGACCATCGCGCAGGCGCGCAGTGCCTCCCGGAGCGCCTGCCGTCCGGCCGTCCGGAACGCCATCTCCGAAGAGTCCTTCGAATGGGTCGCGCCATCCGTCAGGACCACCCGCAGCCCGGTCACCGGATGACCACCGAGCGGCCCTTCACCCAGCGCGTCCCGGCAACCGGCCTCCACGGCCCGCACGTATTCCTGCGGTACGCGTCCGCCGACGACGACCGACCGGAACTCGAAGCCCGTCGCACTGTCACCGGCCGCGTCCGAGGAGGACGGCAGCGGTTCCACGTCGAGGACGACATGCGCGAACTGCCCCGCGCCACCGTCCTGTTTGACGTGCCGGTGGACATGTCCGGTGACCCCGCGTACGACCGTCTCCCGGTAGGCCACCTTCGGCCGGCCGACCCGGACGTCCAGCCCGTGGGCGCGCCGGATCTTCTCCACCGCCACCTCCAGATGCAGTTCGCCCATGCCGGACAGCAGCGTCTGCCCGGTCTCGGGGTCGGTCCGGACGACCAGCGAGGGGTCCTCCTCGACCAGCCGCGCCAACGCCGACACCAGACGGTCCGTGTCCGTACGGGCACGGGCCTCGACCGCCACGGAGACGACCGGTTCGGCCGTGGTCGGCGGTTCGAGGAGCAGCGGAGCCCCGGGCGCGCACACGGTCGCACCGGCGCGGGCGGTCTTCAGCCCGACCACCGCGACGATGTCCCCGGCCACCGCCCGGTCCAACTGGGCGTGCCGGTCGGCCTGGACGCGCAGGATCCGCCCGATCCGTTCGGTGCGCGGCGCGCCGGCGTCCCGTACGGTCACAGCCTCTCCCTTCCGGATCGTTCCCGAGTACACCCGCAGACAGGTCAGCCGCCCGGTGGCTGTGGCGTTCACCTTGAACGCCAGCGCCGC
Organism: Streptomyces sp. NPDC058697; assembly: GCF_042715345.1. Taxonomy (NCBI): domain Bacteria; kingdom Bacillati; phylum Actinomycetota; class Actinomycetes; order Kitasatosporales; family Streptomycetaceae; genus Streptomyces; species Streptomyces sp. NPDC058697. The sequence continues at coordinate 238,576 of NZ_JBHXSU010000011.1, read as the reverse complement.
GAACGGAGCCGCGGGGTCGGCGGCCCGCTCCTCCTCTCCCCCGTTCCCGTCCCCGTCCCGGACACCGCGCACGGCGGGTACGTCCAACGGCGAGGGCAGGTACGCCACCACGGCGTCCAGCAGCGGTTCGATCCCCCGGTTGCGATATGCCGAGCCGCACAGCACGACCACTCCGTCACCGGTACGGGTCAGGTCGCGCAGCGCGCCTTCGAGGGTCCGCGCGGAGACGGCCGACTCCGTGCAGAACTCCTCCAGCGCTCCGGGATGGAGTTCTGCAACCGCCTCTTCCAGCACCCGGCGCCGCCTGCGGGCTTCGTCCACCAGCGCATCGGGTACGGGCCTCTCCTCGACCGAGTCACGGCCGTCGGCCCAGACCAGCGCCCGCATACGCAGCAGATCGACGACCCCGCCGAACCCGTCCTCGGCGCCGATCGGCAACTGCACGACCAGCGGGGCCGGGTGCAGCCGCTGCCGGATCGACTCGACCGCCGCGTCGAGGTCCGCGCCGGCCCGGTCCAGCTTGTTGACGAAGGCGATGCGCGGAACCCCGTACCGGTCGGCCTGCCGCCACACGGACTCGCTCTGCGGCTCGACTCCCGCGACGGCGTCGAACACCGCGATCGCCCCGTCGAGCACCCGCAGCGAACGCGCGACCTCGTCGGAGAAGTCGACGTGCCCCGGAGTGTCGATGAGGTTGATCCGATGCCCGTCCCAGCCACAACTCACGGCCGCGGCAAAGATGGTGATCCCACGGTCCCGCTCCTGGGAGTCGAAGTCGGTGACGGTCGTGCCGTCGTGGACCTCGCCCCGCTTGTGCGTGGTCCCGGTGACATACAGGATCCGCTCGGTGACGGTGGTCTTCCCGGCGTCCACGTGGGCGAGGATGCCCAGATTGCGGACGGTGGTCAGCGGGTTGACGGGATTTCGGTGGGGTTCGGTACGCACGGCCCATGGCCTTTCAGGATGCTCCAGAAGGGGTCGGCGCAATTCCCTGACGAACGGGCCATGATCTATGGGCACAGGGCGTGCGGAGATCAGGCGTTCGTCAGGGCCATCCGGTCCCGGCCGCGCAGCCGACACCGGACACCCGAAGACACGAGGATCACCTCGTACCGCGACGGGGGAACAACAACAGCGGTGCGGTAACGCATGGCCGGGCTCCCCTCAATTGGTCACGGGGCGCACCGCGGTGGTGTGCGGCGCGCGTTGTGGGGTGAGTCTAGGGAACGGGGTGGGGCGGGGCATCGGGTTTTTCGGGGGTTCGGTTCGCCTCGTCGCCCCGCCGCTGTTCCGGGCGGGCGGGCGCGATGATGGTCGGGGCCTGGCCGGGCGGGGCGAGGCTGTCCGTTCCCAGTACCTGGCAGCGTGTCAGGCCGTGTCGGGACCACAGTGCGGCCGTCCAGGCGCAGAGGAGTGCGTCGATGAGGTCTTCGCGGTGCTTGTAGAGGGCGTCCCGCTCCGGTGATGGCTCGGTCGTGAGGTGGCGGGAGACCGGGTGGGAATCGAGGAGCAGCGGCGGATCGGCCTCGGCGAGGGCCGCAAGACGCGCGATCAGTTCGTCGCACGTGTCCGCCCGTGTCGCACGCCACCCCTGCGGTGGTCTCCGTCCCGGCCGCTTGTACCTGGGGCGTTCCTGGTCGTAGCCCAGCTCCGCGGTGCCGACCAGGGTCGTGTACGGATAGCACTCGGACATGACCAGGCCGTCGGTCGGGGGCCCGGCCCTGCCGTCGTCGTAGGCCCAGCCGGTCTCCTGCAGTTTGGTCCGCAGCAGGACGCCGGCCTGGCGGGGAGAGCCCTGGTTGGTGCTGTTCGCGCTCACCTTCCAACGCCCGTACCGTCGGCCGACGTCACGCTCGCACGGTCGCTGGCCGGCCGGATTGTCGACGACCAGCGGCGCGTCGACAAAGACCAGGGTCGATCCGTCGACGGCCGTCCTCGCGAGCCACGCCATCGTCTCCTCGACGCCGCGCGTCCAGCCGCAGTCGATCACCGTGCCGTGACCGTCGATGGCGGCCACGCCGGTCTCGTTGGGCTTGACCCTCGCTCCGCCGTGCGACCAGGCGAGGTCGATGCCGATGAACCGCTCCATCCCCATGCGTCGGTGGTACCAGACATCGAACCCCGTCGCGTAGGGGGCGGCCCCTGGCTAGCCCATCGCCTGGTTGCTGTCCCGGTGGCTGCCCCAGCCGTGCCAGCGGTCGATCTCGATCCACGCGCTGACCCGCCCGCGTTTCCGGCTCGTGTACGCGTGGCCCAGGTATTGCGTGGACAGCCGGTCGATGTCGGCCAGGCCCTCGTCGTCACGCAGTTCGGCGACACGGCCGATGAGGGTCACGTGGGTGTACCAGCCGGACTCGTCGAGCACCGTCAGGGTGACCCGCGGGTCGTTGCGGATGTGGTCGAGGCGCTTGCGGCCCTCGTCCATGTTGACCAGCACACGCCCGTCGTCCCAGAGGTACCAGGTGGCCGCGGACACCGGCTGTCCGTCGGACCTGAGGGTGGCGATGACGGCGGGGTTGGGCTTCCTCAGCATGGCGACCACGGCCTCGGGAAGCGGCGGCTTCGACACGGACTCTCCTCTGCGTCATGGCTTCACGTTCTGTACGGCACCGAGCGGCCCCACACATCTGGCTCCGTGCGTCCGGCCCGGCGCCAACAGGGCACACACCCACGCTGCCACATCCCGGAGCCGAACCCCCGACGCCTCCCGGGGCGCACGCGGCGGAACCGGGTCGGGAGGGGCCTCCGACATGCCCGTACACCCGCCCGCCGTTGTATAACCGGCCCATGATCTACCACGCCGTGACACTCGGTGACTGGACCGCCCGTCCCGACCAGCCGTACGCCCCCGCCTCCCTCACGGAGGAAGGTTTCGTCCACTGCTCCCCCGACGAGACGACCACGCTGGCCGTCGTCAACGCCTTCTACCGGGACGCGCCGAGGCCCCTGCTGGCGCTGCTCCTCGACGAGGGCCGGCTCGCCGCGAGGTGCGTATGGGAAGCGGCGGATCCCACCCCGCCGCCGGGGGTCGACGAAGGCGTCCTGTTCCCCCACGTGTTCGGCCCCCTCGACCGCGACGCCGTCGAACGCGTCCTGGAGATCCAGTGGGACGAGGAAGGCCGGGCGACGGGTCTGAAGGACCTCAACTGACGGATCATCAGACCCTCACTCGGCCCTGCTCACCCTTGAGTTCGGCGATGCCGACCGGGACGCCCGTGGTGACCGACCGGACGGCCGCGAGCGCGATGGACAGTGCGGCCCGGGCGTCCTCACCGGTGGCCGAGGGGGTTCGCCCGGTACGGACGCTGTCTGCGAAGTCGGCGAGTTCGGCCACGTACGCGTCGTGGAACAGGTCCTGGTCGTACGTGACGCAGTCGGCGGCGGCGCCGTCCGGGCCGTACGAGGTGAGATGGGTGCGGCGGATGTCGCCCATGGTGAGCATTCCGGCGGAGCCGAGGACCTCGCCGCGCACGTCGTAGCCGTACACGGCCTGGAAGTTGGCCTCGGCGGTGGCGAGGGCGCCGTTGTCGAAGCGGATCGTGACCACGGCGGTGTCGAGCAGGCCGCGGTCCTTGAAGTCGGGGCGGACCAGGGCGTCGGCCCAGGCGAAGACCTCGACCGGTTCGGCGCCGGGGTTGAGGAAGCGCAGGGTGTCGAAGTCGTGGATGAGGGTTTCGAGGAAGATCGTCCACGGCGGGATGCGGGACGGGTCGTTGAGTTTGGGGTCCCGGGTGAGTGAGCGCAGCAGTTGGGGTGTGCCGATGTCACCGGCGGCGATCTTGTCGTGGGCGGCCCGGAAGCCGGCGTCGTAGCGGCGGTTGAAGCCCACCTGGAGCGGCACGCCCGCGTCACGGGCCGCGGCGACGGCCCGGTCGGCCTCCGCGAGGGTGACAGCCATGGGCTTCTCGCAGTAGACCGCCTTGCCCGCCCTGGCCGCAGCCACGACCAGGTCGGCGTGGGTGCGGGCCGGGGTGGAGATCACCACCGCCTCGATCCCCGGGTCGGCGAGGAGCTCGCCGATCTCGGTGTACGCCGTGGGAGAGCCGAGGTGGTCCGCGAGCCGGTCCGCCAGCTGGTCCGCGGCGCCCGGCGCCGGGTCGGCGACCGCGGCGAGGCGGACACCGGGGAGGCGGCGGGCGAGCGTCTCGGCGTGGAAGGAGCCCATCCGTCCGGCACCGACGAGGCCGACGGCGAGGGGCTGGTGTGTGGTCATCCGGGTTCTCCGTACGTCTGCGGGCTGGAGTTGGCGGGAAGAGGCGCACCTGGAAGGCGGGGCCCTGTGGAATGCGCGCCGTGTGGAACTGCGGCGCCGTGGGGAACTGCGGCCCCGTCAGGGCGTGAAGGCCGTGCGGAACCGCTCCAGGGCGAGGTCGCTGTCGGTGGAGGCCCATGCCTCCATGGCGACGGTGCCCTCATAGCCGAGGTCGGCGAGGGCGCGCGCGACGGCCGGGTAGTTGATCTCGCCCGTCCCCGGTTCGCAGCGGCCGGGTACGTCGGCGACCTGGATCTCGCCGATCAGGCCCAGGCCGTGGGCCCGGCGGACCAGTTCGACGAGGTTCCCCTCGCCGATCTGCGCGTGGTAGAGGTCGAGGTTCATCCGCAGCCCGGGACGGTCCACGGCGGCGACCAGGGCCAGGGTGTCGGCGGCCCTGGCGAACGGCACCCCGGGGTGGTCCACGGCGGTGTTGAGGTTCTCCAGGGTGAAGGTGACCCCGGCGCTCTCGCCCAGCTCGGCGAGGCGGGTGAGCGTGCGGTGGGCGGCGATCCACATCTCCCCGGTGGGCTCGCCGGCCACCGGCACCACGGGCAGGCCCTCGCCGTCCAGGCCGGTGCCGTGGAGGTTCAGCCGGGGGCAGCTGAGCTGCTCGGCCGCGCGGACCGACTCCTCGGCGGTACGCAGGAGTTCGGCGGCCCCGTCCTCGTCGGTGAGGCTGCCGCGGATGTAGCCGGTCATCGAGGAGAACTCGGCCGGGGTCCGGGCCAGGGCGTCCAGGTCGTGCCGGGTCCAGTCCCAGATCTCGACCTGGAATCCGGCATCGTGAACGCGCCGGGCCCGCTCGGGTATCGGCAGGTCCCGGAAGACCATCTCGGCACAGACCGCCAACGTGAACATCGCTGCTCGCCCTCTCTCGATTCGCCACGGGACCCATCCGACTAGAACGTTCTAGAGTCGGCCGGGAGCAGCAGTACGCCAGCCGCCGGGGCACCGTGTCAAGCTCCGGGACGGCCCGGAGCTAGAACGTTGCAGTTCTCCCCGACCAGCGCGTTCACCCTTGGTCTACGATCGTCGGCGGAAGCGGACACCTCGGCGGGGCATACCCCTCGGCCGAGTCACACACCTCGACCAGGGAGGCCTGCGGTGCCAGCGACCCCCGTGGTCCCGGACGGAAAGCGGCCGACCCTCGCCGACGTGGCGGCCCGGGCCGGTGTGTCCACGGCGCTGGTCTCCATCGTGATGCGCGAGGCCAAGGGCGCGAGCGCGGCCACCCGCGAGCGGGTGCTGGAGGCGGCGCGGGAGATCGGCTACCGGCCCGACTCCCGGGCGCGGTTGCTGCGCAGCAACCGCTCGCGTCTGCTCGGGGTGCAGTTCGGTCTCCAGCATCCCTTCCACACCGACCTTGTGGAGGGCATCTACGCGGCGGCCGAGTCCGTCGGCTACCAGGTCGCCCTCAGCGCCGTCGCCCCCAGCCGCGGTGAGCGGCAGGCGGTGGAGACGCTGCTCGGCGACCGCTGCGAGGCCCTGATCCTGCTCGGCCCGCAGGCCCCCGCCGCACGGCTGGCGGAGCTGTCGGCGCACCTGCCGGTGGTCTCCGTGGCGCGGCGGCTGCGACCGCACGCCGCCGGTGTGGACGTCGTGCGCACCGCCGACGACGAGGGCGCGCGCCAGGCCGTCGACCATCTGGTGGCCCTCGGGCATCGCGACATCGCCCACATCGACGGCGGAAAGGCACCCGGCGCCGCCGACCGGCGGCGCGGCTACCGCACCGCCATGAACCGCCACGGTCTCGCCGACCGTGCGCGCGTTCTGCCCGGCGGGCTGACCGAGGAGGACGGGGCCACGGCCGCCCGCGCGCTCCTCGACGCCCGGCCGCGGCCCACCGCCGTCCTCGCCTTCAACGACCGCTGCGCCACGGGCGTCCTCGACGCGTTCCTCCGTGCCCGGGTGTCCGTCCCCGACGAGATCTCCGTGGTCGGCTTCGACAACAGCCGTCTCGCCCGCCTCGCCCATATCGACCTCACCACCGTCGGCCAGGACGTCTCCCGCCTCGCCGAACTCGCCGTCGGCCGGGCCGTCGCGCGGCTGGAGGGCGAGGAGCGGTCCGGCACGGAGACCGTCATCGCCCCGCATCTCGTGACCCGCGGCACCACGGGGGCACCACCGGACGGCATCCAGCCGGTCGTACGTGGCTGAGAGGCCGTGTCGGTCGTACCTTGTGAAGCAGCCGAGCCGGTCATGCCTGGTGAAGTGCGTGAACGCATCGGTCAGGAATCGAGAAGCGTCGCCCGCGAGCCGCGGCTAGCGTGACGGACATGTGCTTCACCAGCCAACCGGGCTTCCCCCCGCGCGACAACACGGACGCGTCTTCGGACGCCTCAGGAGTGACCATGACCGGAGCCACCGGAGCCACCGCGAAGGAGCCGGCGCCGATGAGCGCGGCCCCCCGCTCCCGCGCACAGCGTCGTCGCGACACCGAGCACCGGCTCGCCCACGACGTCGATCTGTGGGTGGCGAGTGCTTCGGCGGACGGTACGCCCTACCTCGTACCGCTGTCCTTCGACTGGGACGGCGAGACGCTGCTGGTGGCCACGCCGACGAACAGCCCCACCGGCAGGAACCTGGCCGCCACCCGGACCGTACGGCTGGGCCTTGGTCCGACCCGGGACGTGGTCATGATCGACGGCGAGGTCGAGGTCCTGGAGATCGACGAGCTGCCGAAGGAGAGGGGCGACCGGTTCGCCGCGCACACCGAATTCGATCCGCGGACGCTGACGACGCCGTACCGCTGGTTCCGTATCTCTCCTCGCCGCATCCAGGCCTGGCGCGAAGTGAACGAGCTGGACGACCGCGAGCTGATGCGCGACGGCCGCTGGACGGTCTGACAACTCGGCCGGACGGGCTTCGGGTCGGCCCGGCCGACACCGCCGATCAGGAATGACGGCGTCCCGTTGCCGCGACCGGCGCCGACGAAGTAGAACCAGACATGCTGCTCGAAGCCGGTCGGATCGATCGAGCCAGGCGACGCCGACGGAACACCGTGAGAGCGGTCCCGTCCCACGGAGGGAGACACGATGAGCAAGGCCACGAGGACGGACGCGCAGTCGCCTGCGACGCACGATGCCGACAGCCACGACATGATCCGCGTGCACGGCGCGCGCGAGAACAATCTCAAGGACGTCAGCATCGAGATCCCCAAGCGGCGGCTGACGGTGTTCACCGGTGTCTCCGGCTCGGGCAAGAGCTCCCTGGTGTTCGACACGATCGCCGCGGAGTCGAAACGGCTGATCAATGAGACGTACAGCGCCTTCTTGCAGGGCTTCATGCCGACAATGGCGCGGCCGGAGGTGGACGTACTCGACGGGCTGACGACGGCGATCACCGTCGATCAGCAGCGGATGGGCGGGGACCCGCGCTCCACGGTCGGTACCGCCACCGACGCCAACGCGATGCTGCGCATCCTCTTCAGCCGGCTCGGCAAGCCCCACATCGGCCCGCCCAGCGCGTACTCCTTCAACACCGCCTCGGTCCGGGCGAGCGGCGGCATCACCGTCGAGCGTGGTGCCGACAAGACCAAGACCGTGAAGGCGACCTTCAACCGCACCGGCGGTATGTGCACCCGCTGCGAGGGCCGGGGCAAGGTCTCCGACATCGACCTCACCCAGCTCTACGACGACTCCAAGTCGCTTGCCGAGGGCGCGTTCACCATCCCCGGCTGGAAGTCGGACAGCCAGTGGACCGTGGGGCTCTACGCCCAGTCGGGCTTCCTCGACCCGAACAAGCCGATCCGCAGGTTCACCAAGAAGGAGATGCACGCCTTCCTCTACGGCGAGCCGACCAAGGTGAAGGTCAACGGCGTCAACCTCACCTACGAGGGGCTGATCCCCAAGATCCAGAAGTCGTTCCTGTCCAAGGACAAGGAAGCGATGCAGCCGCACATCCGGGCGTTCGTGGAACGGGCGGTCACCTTCGCCACCTGTCCCGAGTGCGACGGCACGCGGCTGACCGAGGGCGCCCGCTCGTCGAAGATCAACCGGAAGAGCATCGCCGACGCCTGCGCGATGGAGATCAGGGACCTGGCCGAGTGGGTCCGCGGCGTCAAGGAGCCGTCGGTTGCGCCGCTGCTCACCGCGCTCCAGCAGACCCTCGACTCCTTCGTGCAGATCGGTCTCGGCTACCTCTCGCTCGACCGGGCGTCGGGCACGCTGTCCGGCGGTGAGGCGCAGCGCGTCAAGATGATCCGCCACCTCGGCTCCTCGCTCACCGATGTCACGTACGTCTTCGACGAGCCCACCGCGGGCCTGCACCCGCATGACATCCAGCGGATGAACAACCTGCTGCTGCAGCTGCGGGACAAGGGCAACACCGTGCTCGTCGTCGAGCACAAGCCGGAAGTGATCGCGATCGCCGACCATGTCGTCGACCTGGGCCCCGGCGCCGGCACGGCGGGCGGCACCGTCTGCTTCGAGGGCACCGTCGAAGGGCTGAAGGCCGGTGACACCATCACCGGCCGCCACCTCGACGACCGGGCCTCCCTCAAGGAGGAGGTCCGCAAGTCCACCGGTGCGCTGGAGATCCGCGGCGCGACGGCGAACAACCTGCGGGACGTCGACGTCGACATCCCGCTCGGGGTGCTCAGCGTCATCACCGGCGTCGCGGGCTCCGGCAAGAGCTCGCTCGTGCACGGGTCGGTCCCCACCGACGAGGGTGTGGTGTCGATCGACCAGAGCCCGATCCGCGGATCGCGGCGCAGCAACCCGGCGACGTACACCGGGCTGCTCGAACCGATCCGCAAGGCGTTCGCCAAGGCCAACGACGTGAAGCCCGCGCTGTTCAGCGCCAACTCCGAGGGCGCCTGCCCCACCTGCAACGGCGCCGGGGTCATCTACAGCGACCTCGGCATCATGGCCGGCACCTCCACCACCTGCGAGGACTGCGGCGGCAAGCGGTTCGACGCGTCGGTGCTCGAGTACCGCCTCGGCGGGCGCGACATCAGCGAGGTGCTCGCGATGCCGGTGACCGAGGCCGAGGAGTTCTTCGGCTCCGGCGAGGCGGCCACGCCCGCCGCGCACCGGATCCTCCAGCGGCTCGCCGACGTCGGGCTCGGCTATCTCACCATCGGCCAGCCGCTCACCACACTGTCCGGCGGCGAGCGGCAGCGGCTCAAGCTGGCCACCCACATGGGAGACAAGGGCGGTGTCTACGTCCTGGACGAGCCGACCACCGGCCTCCACCTCGCCGACGTCGAGCAGCTCCTCGGCCTGCTCGACCGGCTCGTCGACTCCGGCAAGTCGGTCATCGTCATCGAGCACCACCAGGCGGTCATGGCACACGCGGACTGGATCATCGACCTCGGTCCCGGCGCCGGCCACGACGGCGGAAAGATCGTCTTCGAGGGCACTCCCGCGGACCTCGTCGCCGACCGTTCCACCCTCACCGGCGAGCACCTGGCGGCGTACGTCGGTGCCTGATCGCCTATCTTGACGCCTATGCAGTCCTACACGATCGGCCAGGCAGCGAGGCTGCTCGGAGTCAGTCCGGACACCGCTCGGCGGTGGGCGGACGCGGGCCGGGTGGCCACGCACCGGGACGAGGGCGGTCGGCGCCTCGTCGACGGGCGGGACCTGGCCGCCTTCTCCGTCGAGCTGGCGAAGAGCGGCGGCGAGGAGGACGTGTCGTACACCTCCGTCCGCAACGCCTTTCCCGGCATCGTCACCGCCGTGAAGCTCGGCGATGTCGCGGCCCAGGTGGAGATCCAGGCCGGTCCGCACCGGCTGGTGTCGCTGCTGACCCGGGAGGCCGTGGAGGAGCTGGGTCTTGAGGTCGGGGTGGAGGCCACCGCCCGGGTGAAGTCGACGAACGTGCACATCGACCGCGCCTGAGGGGAACGGGGGTGGCCTCCGCCGGTCACATCCCGGCCGGGCCGGTCACTTGGTGGCCGAAGACCGGTGCACGGTCAGTTGGCGACCGAGTACCAGCGCGCGGTCACTTCGTGACCGAGTACGAGTGCGCGCCCGTTCCCGCCAGGGCGCCGCCGTCCACGATCAGGTACTCGTCGCGGATCGGGCGGCCCGCCAGCCACGACTCCAGGATTTCGCGGGTGCCCGCCGCGTAGCGGGCCTGCGCGGAGAGGGAGGAGCCGGAGATGTGCGGGGTCATGCCGTGGTGCGGCATGGTCCGCCAGGGATGGTCGGGCGGGGCCGGCTGCGGGTACCAGACGTCGCCCGCGTAGCCCGCCAACTGGCCGCTGCGCAGCGCCCGGTCGACGGCGTCCCGGTCGGCGATCTTCGCCCGCGCGGTGTTGATGAGGTACGCGCCGCGCTTCATCTCACCCAGCAGCTTGTCGCCGAACAGCCCTTCCGTCTCCGGGTGCAGCGGCGCGTTGATCGTGACGACGTCGCAGTGCGGCACCATGTCGGCGGCCGACTCGTGGAAGGTCAGGCCCAGTTCCCGCTCGACGTCCTCGGGCAGGCGGTGCCGGTCGGTGTAGTGCAGCTTCACGTCGAAGGGCGCGAGGCGGCGCAGCACCGCGAGGCCGATGCGCCCGGCGGCCACCGTACCGACGTGCATGCCCTCCAGGTCGTACGAACGGGCCACGCAGTCGGCGATGTTCCAGCCGCCGTCCAGCACCACCTGGTGGGAGGGCAGGTAGTTGCGGACGAGGGACAGGGTCATCATCACCACGTGTTCGGCGACGCTGATGCTGTTGCAGTACGTCACCTCCGCGACCGTCACTCCGTGAGCGATGGCCGCGTCGAGGTCGACGTGGTCGGAGCCGATGCCGGCGGTGATCGCGAGCTTGAGGTTCTTCGCGGCGGCGACGCGTTCCGGGGTCAGATACGCCGGCCAGAACGGCTGGGAGATCACCACGTCGGCGTCGGGCAGCTCACGGTCGAAGACCGAGCCGTCGCCCTCCTTGTCGGAGGTGACGACCAGGGTGTGCCCGGCGGCCTCCAGGAAGCGGCGCAGGCCGAGTTCACCGGACACGCTGCCGAGAAGGTGGCCCGGTGTGAAGTCGACCTCGGAGGGGGTCGGGGCACTCTGGCCGCCGGGGTAGTGGTCGATCGCGGGGAGGTCGTCACGGGCGTACGAGGTCGGGTATCCGTCGGTGGGGTCGTCGTACAGGACGCAGAGCACCTTGGCCATGTCGCAGCTCCTCGACTCCGGGGTCCGGGAGTTCGGCTCAACTCCCGTGCGGGAAGGTGGAATTCACGATCCTCCGGGTCGAACGCGCTGGTCAAAGCGAACTTCGCTATGCCCGTATAGCCGACGGCTATCAACGCCGACGGCTATCAACCCGGATCCGCGGTTTCCAGATACGTCCGCAGCCGCTCGTCCAGCGCCTCCCGTACGCCCGCCTCCCGCGCCACCGCCACCAGCGCAGCGGCCAGTACGGAGGGAGGGTCGTCCGGGCCGGTCACCAGCCCCACCCTCGGTCCATGGCCGGGCCCCTCCAGCGGTATCACCCTCATCCCCTCCGGTACGCCGAACATGTGCAGCCACGCGTGCGAGATCACGCTGGACCAGCGGCCGCCCGGGAGGTGCGCGTACAGCCCCGCCACGCTGTCCGACTCGATCGCGGGGGCGGCCTTCGCGCCGTCGGCCGCGAAGCACTCGTCGATGATGCGGCGGTTGCGCATGCGCGGGCCGAGCAGACACAGCGGGAGGGCGGCGGCCTGGGCCCAGCGGGCCGTGGAGGCGGTGGCGAGCGGGCCGTCGGTGGGGGTGAGCAGGACGTACCGCTCCTCGTACAGCGGCAGTCGGCGCAGCGAGTCGTCGTCGAGGTACGTCATCGCCGCGTCCAGCTCGAACTCGGCGAGTCCGTGGGTGATGTCGGCCGAGGACAGGGACTCGATGCTGACGCGGGCGCGCGGGTGGCGGTCGCAGAAGGGGGTCGTCAGCAGGGAGGCGGCCGGCAGGGCTGTCGGGACCACTCCGAGGCGGAGCGTGCCCGTCAGTCCGTCGCCCAGGGCGGACAACTCCTGGCGGAGTGCGTCGCGTTCGGCGAGCATGCGGTGCGCCCAGGCCAGCACCACCTCGCCCTCCGGGGTGAGGCCCTCGTACCGTCTCCCCCGCCGCACGATCGGGACGTGCAGTTCGTGTTCGAGGCGGCGGATCGCGGCGGACAGCGACGGCTGGGAGACATAGCAGGCGGCCGCCGCGCGGGCGAAGTGGCGTTCGCGGGCGAGGGCGACCAGGTACTCCAGCTGACGCAGTTGCATGCGTGACCTCCGCGGGAGGGGGCTGCGTGCCCGGGGTGCCGGTGTGCCGACGTACAGCATGGGCCGGGCCGTGCGCCTCCGGGGAGGCCGACCGCGTCGGTTGCTGTCACGTACCGGCCGGTGTCGCGTACGGGCTCGTGTCCACGTACGTGTCACATACGGGCCCGTGTCACGTCCACGGTGTGTAGCCGCCGTCCACGCGGATCGTGTCGATGCCGCTGATGTGCCGGGCGCCGCAGCGGTCCTGGGGCAGGACGAGTTGGGGGCCCTCGCGGTCGAGCGGGGTGCCGTCGATGCCGACCGCGAGCAGGACCGGCGCGCGGCCGAAGTCGGGGTCGATCTCGGCCCAGGACAGCAGCGCATGGTGGCCGTCCCGGCTGGACACGGCGATGAGGAAGCGCAGCCGGTCCTTGCGGCGGGCGGGATCGAAGGCAGGGCCGGCGGCCGTCAGCACGTCGTACAGGAGCGGGCCGGTGAAGCGGTGATGCCGGATACCGCTGGTGGCGCACTCGAAGCTGACCGCGGCCTCGTGCTGCGGCCAGGCGAGCAGGTCGGCCACCGTCAGCCGGGCCGGGCGGTCCAGATCACCGGCGAGCACCAGTTCCGCCAGGGGACCGGCGGCTGTACGGGCAGCTGCGAGGAACTGGCTCACGGGCTACCACCTCCCGCATGACCGTACCCGGACACCCACCTCACACAAACGCACATGCCACCCCTACGGATGGCTGCCTCGATGAATGCCAAGCGAAGTCGGGTTTTCACCTAGCATCTGCGGCACAGCGAAAGATGTGTGCACGTCTGCCGTGGGCCTCCCGGGCCGGCTGTCGTCAGGCGTCTTCGGGTTCCAGCTCGAACGTGAAGTAGATGCTCAGCGTGTAGGGCTCGTCCTCGTCGTACGCGTAGTCCCATGAGACATCCAGCAGGAAGACCTGGTTCTCCCCCACCCACTCCTGGGCCTTCCCGAAGGCTTCCGCGGCGGTGGTGGCGGGGAACAGTTTTCTGGCTATGGGATGCACCTGGCTCTCGGCATCGGAGTCGTCGAAATCCTCCGGGACATCGAGGCAGAGGTCGGGATCGAGCTCCATGGACTGCGCCCTTCGGTCGGCTGCCGGTACGAGTGGACAGAGGCTGCTCCTGATCCTCCGAACACGACGCCGGGAAGGACGCCCGGGCACCTGGAACGGTTGCTTCGCAGGGTGCGGGTGGTATGGCGCAAGTCACAACGGGCCGCGGTATCGAGGGGAGGAGCAGGAGCGTCCTCTCCCCCACGGGGATCATGCGCCGTCCTGCGGGCGAAGCCGACGGACGTACGGCAAGGACGCCACAGCGCATGGTCGGAGACAGGGGGAACCGACGTTGCGCCGCGGATACAAGTGGGTGGACCGTGAACTGTCCGGGATGGATCCGGAGACCGACTGGGAGCGGATGGTCTCGCTCTATGTCGGCCACCGCGTCCCGGAGTTCGCCCTGGCGATGATGGTCTATCCGGGCACCATGCGCATGATGCAGCCGAGTTTCGGGTCCGCCACGCTGGCCCACACCTCGAAGCTGGAGAAGAGGCCCCACCGGCGTTTCCAGGACGGCAACGACTTCCTGATGGCCTGGATGGTGGACGGCCTGTCCAGTACGGCGGGCCGCGGGGCCGCCGTACGGCTGAACCGTATCCACCTGGCCGTCGCCCGCGGAACCCCGCACTTACCCGGCAACTTCGACGACACCGACGACTTCGTCTATCCGCTGGTGCTGCTGGCCACGTTCGGCGACCGTCTCCAGACCTCGCTTGGCCTGCCGGGCACCAGCGAACCCATGAAGACCGCCTGGCACCGATGGGCGCAGGCGCTCTTCCGCCTCCTGGAACGCGAGTCCGGCCCGCTGTCCGACGAGGCGTTTCCCGAGGACTGGGACGCGATGATCGCGTTCGCCGTCGAGTTCGAGTCCAGGCCGTACGAGCCGACGGAGTCCGGCCATCGCGTGGCGAGCGCGATGATGAACTTCTTCGCGGAGCGCTGGTTCCCCGCCCCCTTACGGTCGTTCGGCAGCGATCTGACCCGCTACCTCGCGGGCGAGCGGGTCTGCCGGGTCCATCGCATCGGCTGGATCAGCCCCCGCCGTGAGCGTCTCGTCCGCGTCTTCCTCAAGTCCGCGTTCCGCGCCCAGCGCCTGCTCCCGGACTCCCGCACACCGCTCCCGGAACGCCTCCGACGGAACCGGCGCACCAACGCACAGCTCAAGGAGCTGGAGCCCCACCGGACCACCGGCACTACATGAGGTACTGCCACTTGGTCATGCGGTCCTTCAGGTCGACGGTCGGCCCGTCCAGAGTGAAGGTTCCGTCTCCGCGGTGATGGAACAGCTGCGGGTGCGGCTGCGAGGGGTCGGTCCACGCCCTGACGGGTTCGAGGAGGAAGAGGCTGTACGCGGCCACGAGGCTGGTGTCGGCGACCCTGCACTCGATGTTGGCGAAGCACTCGGCCACCAGCGGGGCCTGGACCTGCTCACCGGTCACGGCGGTCAGGTCGAACTCCTCGAACTTGTCCACGTCGGCGCCCGAACAGTTGCCGATGTCGACCACGGTGGCGGCCATGTCCGCCGTCGGGACCGAGACGACGCACTCGCCGGTCTCTACCAGCGCCTGGTAGCTGTGGTCCCAGGGGCCGATGGTGCACGCGATCAGAGGCGGGGCGTGGCGCACCATCATGTTGAACCCGTTGGTCATCACGTTCGGGATGCCGCGATGCCTGGTGGTGACCAGGATGACGGGGCCGGGTTCGATGAGCCGGTGAACCTGGTCCAGGGGGTGGGGCTGAAGGTCCTTGACGGTGATCATGTCTGCTCCTGGCGCCGTGCGGTCCGGGCGCCGGCATCCGGGCCCGGCGCACTGTCTGTCGCATCGAGTGTCGGCAGACGGGCACGCCGCCATGAAGGCCACGTTTTTCCTGGGTGTGGCAGGACCAGGTTCCTGGGTGCGGCAGGACCGGCCTCGCCCCGGATCACATGATCCCGCTCTCCGCTCTCCGCTGCTACTGCTCCTTGCCTGCGAGGTCGGCCACGGGCGCGGCGGCCCGGGCCGGCTTCGGCTCGACCGCCATGGCCCTCAGCGTCTCGAAGGCGGTCGCCGTCGGGCTGGCCGGTTCGGCCTGATAGACGACCAGTTGCTGATGCGGAGCCCCATTGACGGTGAACGCGGCGAACTTGATGTTCAGGTCACCGACCTCGGGATGCTTGAGGTGCTTGCCTTCCTGGGACTTGCTCTTGACCTCGTGCATCTTCCAGAGCCCGGCGAACTCCTCGCTCTGGGCCGACAGTTCCGCGACGACCTCGGCGATACGGGCCGATTCGGGATCGTGGCCGTAGGCCGCCCTGATCTCGGCGACGCAGGAGTGCGCGGCCCGCTCCCATTCCTGGTAGAACTCGCGCCCTGCCGGGTCGACGAACACCATGCGGGCGAGGTTGTCGAACCGGTCGAATCCGCTGTGGAGGGCCGTGGCGAGGGAGTTGCCCGCCATGATGTCGAGGGCCGGACCGACCACGAAGGCCGGGGTGTGCTCCCATCCGTCCATCAGCTGCAACAGTTGCCCGCTGACCTCCGCCTCGCCCCAGTCGCGCGGGCGCTGCGAGGCGGTGAGGCAGAGGCGGTTGAGGTGGTCGGCGGCTTCCGCGTCCAGTTTCAGCGCGAGTGCCACGGCCTCGACCACCTGCGCGGAGGGGCTGCTTTCACGCCCCTGTTCCAGCCTGATGTAGTAGTCGGAGCTGACTCCTGCGAGTAGCGCGACTTCCTCTCTGCGGAGTCCCGGCACCCGACGTCGCCCGTATTCGGGGAGACCGACGTCGTGCGGCTTGAGGGCCTCTCGACGGGCTCTGAGGAAATCACCCAAAGGTGTCCCATTGCTCATGCGGCAAGCCTAGATGGTTTCCGACCGACCAGAAGTCCGGGTTGTGCAATATGACACCGGGCGACAGGAACGTATACGCAGAGTAGCCACAGGGCGAAGCGCACCGGCAATCCTGGGTGTAACGCACCCACCGTCCACGTACCTTTTCCGGGCGTTCTCCGCCTAGCCTCGAAAGCATGGACAACGACACGCGCGCCGACCTGGTTGAAGGGCTGGGTCGGTTTCTCCGCTCGCGCAGGGAACGCCTCAGCCCCGCGGACGCCGGGCTGTCCGGAGCCGGCCGGCGAAGGGTGCCCGGCCTTCGGCGCGACGAGGTCGCGGCGCTGGCGGGTGTCAGCCTGAGCTACTACAGCCGGCTGGAGCAGGGCCGTGAACTCAGCCCCTCGCCGCGGGTTCTGGAGGCGATGGCCCGCGTGCTGCGTCTCGGGGAGGAGGACAGGCGGGAACTCTTCCGGCTGGCCCGGCCGGCGACCCGCCGCACGAGGTCCCCCATCCGGGTCGAGCGTGTCCGCCCGCACCTGCGGCAACTGATCGAGGGCTGGACCAGGACACCGGCCTTCATCATCGGCCACGCCCAGGACCTGCTGGCCACCAACGCGCTGGCCGACGCCCTCTACGGAGACTTCGCCCAGCACGACAACGTACTGCGCATGCTCTTCCTGGACCCGGCGGCGAAGACCTTCTACCGGAACGCGGAACGGGCCAAGAACCGCGCGGTCGCCGACCTTCAGCAGACCGCCGCGAGCACGCCCGAGGATCCCCGCATCCTGGAGCTCGTCGGTGAACTGTCGGTGCGCAGCGGCGAGTTCCGCTCCCTGTGGGCACGCGAGTACACCCGGGTCCCGCCGTACGAGGTCAAGCAGATGTACCACTCCGGCGTGGGAGACCTGGAGTTGAGGCACGAGGCCCTCAACATCCGCAGCGCCCAGGGACAGCAGCTGGTGATCCTTCAGGCGGAGCCGGGGTCTCCCTCCGCGGACCGCCTGTCCCTGCTGGGTTCCATCAGCGCGCCCGAAGTACCTCACCAGCAGAATCCCCCGCACGGCACCTGAGCCGGGTTCGTTCTTCGCCCGCATGCTCGCCTCGCCTTCCTAGGTATGGGACTCCCAGGAAAAGCGCAGCCTTCATCGCGCCATCACCGACGGGCAGACTCGAATTCGTCAACAGGAAATCCCCGAAAAGGGGAAAAGACGAAAGAGGGTTTTCCCATGGCTACGTGGTTTGTCACCGGCGCTTCCCGCGGAATCGGTGCCGAAATCGCTCGGGCCGCCCTGGCGGACGGAAACAATGTCGTGGTCGCCGTACGGAACCCGGAGCGTGTGCCGGCCGATCTGAAGGATTCCGACCACGTCTTCGCGGTCGCCCTGGACGTCACGGACAACGACAGCATCCCGCAGGCGGTCGACGCCGCCGTGGAGCGCTTCGGCGGCATCGACGTCCTGGTGAACAACGCCGGCCGCGGCCTGCTCGGCGCGCTGGAGGAGATCACCGACGCGGAGGCCCGGTCGCTGTTCGACCTCAACGTGTTCGGCCTGATCAATGTCACCCGCGCCGTGCTGCCCGTGATGCGCAAGCAGGGCTCGGGCAAGCTCGTGCACATCGGTTCCCGTTCGGGCTTCGAGGGCGAGCCCGGCGTCAGCCTGTACTCCGCCTCGAAGTTCGCCGTCGCCGGCATCAGCGAAGCGCTCTCCGCCGAGATGGCCCCGTTCGGAATCCAGTCGGTGGTCGTGGAGCCGGGTGTCTTCCGCACCGACTTCCTCGACTCCAGCTCGCTCTCCGTGGCCGCGAACCGCATCACCGACTACGACGACACCCCCGCGCACGTGACGCTGGACTGGATCGACCGGGCCAACCACGCCCAGCTCGGCGACCCGGTCAAGGGCGCCGCCCTCATCGTCGAGGTCGCTTCCGCCGAGAAGCTGCCCACGCACCTCTACCTGGGTCGCGACACCCTTGAGCGGCTCGACGTCAAGTACCGGCAGGTGACCTGGCCCCGTGGCGCGAGAAGTCCGCCGCCACCGGGCACGAGGACGCCGCCTGACGTATCGCCGACTCTCCCCCCACACACATTCGGCTCTCCGCACCTTCGGCTCTCCCCACCTTCCGATCAAAGAGATTGAGGTTTTGTGATGTCTGCTGCTCTGCTCACGGGCACTCCCCTGGCCGGTCGTGTCGCCGTCGTCTCCGGCGCCTCCAGCGGCATGGGTGCCGTCACCGCCGAACGTCTCGCCGAACTCGGCGCCACCGTGGTCGTGCTGGCCCGGCGCAAGGAGCGTCTCGACAGCCTGGTCAAGAACATCGAGGCCGCCGGCGGCACCGCGTTGGCCCTGGCCGTCGACGTCACCGACCGCGCCGCCGTCCAGACCGCCGCCGACCAGGTCGCCGCGCGCTTCGGCAAGGCCGACCTCGTCTTCAACAACGCCGGCGTCCAACTCATCTCAGGCATCGAGGAGTTGAAGGTCGACGACTGGCAGCGCCAGATCGACCTCAACATCAGCGGCCTGATGAACGTCATCGCCGCGTTCCTCCCCCACCTGACGGACTCCGCCGCCCAGGGCAAGTCCGCCGACCTGATCAACACCTCGTCCATCGCGGCCACCCGCATCCTGGCGAAGTTCTCCATCTACTCCGGCACCAAGGCGTACATCAGCCATCTCACCCGGCTGCTCCGCGTCGAACTCGGTCCCAAGATGGTCCGCGTCGCCACCATCGAGCCCGGCATGGTCGACACCGAGCTGCCCGACCATGTCACCGACCCCGACGCGTCCAAGCTGATGGCCGACCTCATCCACGACATCGACGTCCTCCAGAGCGCCGACGTCGCCGAGACCGTTGCCTTCATGGCCGCCGTCCCGCGCCACGTCAACCTCACCGAGATCACCATCCTGCCGACGGCCCAGGTCGTCTGAGGTCCGTCCCGTCATGGCGGGGGAGGAACAGCACTCCGCTGTTCCTCCCCCGCCATGACGCGTCGGCGGACATGACGGCCCACACCGCCGAGCGGCCACCGGGCGCCCGCGCCCGCACCGTCCAAGCTCCGGGCCATGCGCGTATTGGTCTTGGAGGACAATCCCGAGCTGGGGCCCTGGCGGGACGCGTGGCCGCGGCCTTCGCCCTCGCCGCTCAACGCGCTGCCGCGGCTTCCCGACCATGAAGAAGTGCACGGCCGCCCCGCCGACAGGAGCCTGGACCGACTTCGACGGCAAGGGCGCCCGGTACGTGGACGACGTGGGCGCCTGGCAGACCGTGGAACCCGCCCTCGACTTCACCACGACGGCACTGCTGGCCTTCGCCCTGACCGCACAGGCCGACAGCCGGTAGCCGGTAGCCGGTAGCCGGTAGCCGGTAGCCGGTAACGGGCAGACCAGCCTCTGAGTCTCCTCAAGTCACTTGGCACACACGGATCATGACGGCGAGGCTGATCCCATGACAGGAATCATGGGACTGAGCAAGAAGAACAACTTCGTACTGGCCATCCGGGACGCGGACGTGGTCGCGGCGGCCCTGCGCGAGGCACTTGCCGGGGCCTCGCCGGAGGAGCGCCCGGGCCTGGAACGCGCCGCCGCACTCGTCGAGTCCACCGCCGCCGCCACCGAATCCCAGCTGCGCGCCCGCTGGGTCCGCTCCCGGCTGGCCGACGCCGGCTTCACCGGAGACATCACCTCGGTCGCGGCGGTGAAGGCACTGCGTCAGGCGGAGCCACAGCTGAGCCTGCTGGCGGCGGTGCAGCTGCAGAAGGACGCAGTGGCCCACCCGGAGTGATCCGGCAGCCCCCGAACACGCGGGGAGCGGGGGCTGCCGGAGGCGTCGTACTGCCCAGGACGTACGGTCGGTCGTACCGCTCAGGACCTGAGATGGGGCGTACCCCTCAGGACGTGAGGTAGCAGGACTTGCTCACGCCGGGCAGCGGATCGGTGCCGAATGCCGCCGTCGTGCAACCGGTGCCGCCGGTGAACGACTTGTACACGAAACTGCCCCGTGCGCCGTAGGCGACGGTTCGCTGTCCGCTGAAGGAGCACGTGCCGCCTTCGGCGGAGCAGGCCGTGGCATAACCGGCCGGGCCGCCGGTGGCGGTGTAGCAGGCCTTCGACTCCCCGGAGATCGGGTCGCCGAACGTGGCGTCGGTGCACGGGGTGTTGCCGGTGGCCGTGACGGTGGCGAACGCGCCGAAGGCTCCGTACATCACCGGCTGTCCGGCGGCGGCCGGACAAGTGCCGTTCTGGTCCGCGCACTTGGTCCAGCCGCCTGGCGGTCCCCCGGCCGGCGGCAGGTAGCAGGACTTGGCCACGCCGTCGATGGGATCGCCGAAGTGGGCGTTGGTACAGGCGACGGAGCCGTTGGTGACCTGGTGGGCGAAGTTGCCGTTGGCGCCGTACGCCACGTCGCGGTTGTAGCCGGGCACGGAGCAGTCGGCACCCTCGGCCGCGCAGACGGTGTATCCGGGCGGGCCGCCCGCGTCGGCGACATAGCAGGACTTGACGAGATCCGACGCCGGGTCGCCGCCGAAGGCGGTGTTGGTGCACGCGGTGCTGTCGGTCACCGTCTTGTACCTGTACGTCCCGGCCCCGTAGGCCACCGAGCGGGTGCCGCTGAAGGAGCACGTACCGCCCTCGTCCGCACACCGGGTGAAGCCCGCGCGCAGGGCGCCGGTACCCGGCTCGGCGGGCGGAGCGGGATTGCCCAGTCCGGTGGCGGTCACGGTGTAGCCGCCCGGGGCGACACCGGTGAGGTGGACGTAGGTGTCGTCCTGGCTGCCGCCGGTGATGCCGGAGGTGGGCGTGAAGGTTCCGTTGCGCCAGACGACGTTGCCGTTCACCGACACCGTGACGTTGCCGCCGCCGAACTTCGGGACGCCGATACGGCCGGTGGTGCCGGACGGGCTGGTCAGGTGCGCGGAGTAGGTGCCGGCGGCGGGGTCGCGGGACCAGGACGCGTTGACGGCGCCCTGCGGCATGGTGATGCGGCCCTCGGCGCTGGTCAGATCGCCGGGGTGCGGGACGAAGCGGTACGCACCGGTCGCCGACTCCGGTGCGGTGCCGAGCACGTCGAAGGTGAGCGTGGAGGTCGGCGCGCTGGACCAGCCGTGGGCCAGGCTCATGAACGAACCGCCGTAGGCGAGGCCTCCGTCCGCCTTGATGCCCTCCCAGAAGGTGCTCTTGGTGCCGATGTCGCTGTTCAGCATGTGGCCCCAGGTGCGACGGATCTGGTCCAGGGCGCCGTGGTCGTCATTGGCGGTGAAGCGGGCGTTCAGCTCCATGCCGCCCACGAACGGCGAGACGTTGCCGCCCCACTCGGGGGTGGTCGGACCGTAGGTGCCCCAGCGGGTGCCGAGCCCCGCGATGACACTCTTCGCCTTGGCCGTGGAGTCGGTGAGCCCGTACCAGACGGCGAGCGAGTTGCCGTCCTGCGGGTACAGGCCGCTGGTCGGGTTGTCCTTGTACATCCCCTTCGAGGCGTCCCACAGACGGGAGTTGGCGGCGGTCTTGAGGGCGGCCGCCCTGCTGTTCCAGCTCGCGGCGAGCGCGCTGTCGCCCTCGACGGTGGCCAGGGTGGCGCCGCCCCTGAGCGCTGCGTACAGCAGTGCGTTGGCGGAGATGTTCTCGCCGCCCTGGCCGGACCGGGCCCAGTCCTGCGTGCGGGTCACATTGAGCAGGTTGCTGGCGCCGATCTTGTTGATGATGAAGGCCATCCCACGCTTGTAGTCGGCCCATTGGGAGTCCAGCCACGCCCGGTCGGCCGTGTACGTGTAGTACGTCGACGTGCCCAGCAGCGTCCAGGTGTGGTAGGTGTCCGAGCCCTTGAGATTGAACGGCGGTCCCGACCAGGGGATTTCACCTTCGGCGGACTGCGCGTCGAACATCGTGGTGAGCGCGTTGCGGGTCGAGGTGAGGTCGCCCGAGTACGCGTACTGGCTGGGTACGGCGATGCCGAGGTCCCCGGGCCACACCGTACGGTCGCGCTTGGCCCCGTCGACCAGGATGGAGTCACCCACCCCGACGGTGGCGCCGTTGTCCCACTCCGAGGCGGGCGGGGGCCAGGCGCGGCCCTGGTTCGAGGCGATCGTGTTGAGCTGCACGGTGTACGCCCCGGCGTACCAGATGCGGTTGAGCAGTTCGTCGTTGGAGTGGAAGTAGTTGGCGTAGTCGGCCGGGTTGGCCTTCCCGGGAGCCGCCGTGAAGTTGAGGCTGACACCCTTGAGGTCCACCCAGCCCGAGGTGTCGAGGAAGACGGTGAGGTAGCGGAAGCCGCCCCGCTGTCTCGCGGTGGGCACGGTGTAGGTGCCGTTGGCGGAAGCAGTGGCGTAGAGGGCCCCGTCCTCGCCGTCGCGACCGCTGCTCCGGTCGCTGTTGTTGCCCACGTACAGGGACGACTCGCTGTACGCCAAGCCGACCCGTTGGCCGCCGCTGCTGGTGCTACCGAAAGACAACGTTGTCACACCACCGACTTCCTTGCCGAAGTCGAGAGTGATGGCCGACTGCGAGCCGGAGATCCTCGTCGACTGCCCACTGAGGACGTTCTGCGGGTTCGCGACACTGCCGGACGTCTTGCGCACGGCGGTCGGGCTGAGGGTGCGCGAGGTCGGCGAGTAGTTCAGCGGGTCAACGGCAGCTCGGGGCAAGCCAGTCGGGGCTTCCGACGGCGCCGCGGACGCGGGTGCGGATGCGGGTGCGGATGCGGGTGCGGATGCGCCGGCTGACGGCGCGGGAGCCATGGCCAGCGCGGAGGCCACGACCATGGCGAGGCCAACCAGGCGCCCTGGAAAGGGCGTTCGGCGGAACAGGGGACGGCGGCGGCGCCGCATGAATACCTCCCGGATCGGTTCGGAAACGAGCTGTTGTCTGAATCGATTCAAATCAATCGCCCACGAAGGCCTGGGATGGATGGAACAGTGGGTCTGCGAGGCGCCTCGCCGAAGTTGCACCGATGATGGGCGCCCAGAAATGGACTGTCAACCCATCGCGCCCCTCCTGAACTCCCCTGAAAATGCCGCCCCTTTGAGGCATTGACAGGGCCTCGCCAAAACGATTCACTGCCCCGGGGACAGGTATGGACCAGTGCTCGTTGCCTGGCCGGGAGGGCGAGGCTGCTGGGTGAATGAGGGGGAGCGTCGCCGGCGCCACAACAGGCCGTAGGCCGTCTCCCGCTCGCCGTAGCGGACGGGCACACCGCGCCGGGGAGCACCGGTCCGGGTCGTCACCGTATGCCGTTGATCGGCTGGCGTTTGGACCAAACCGGCGGCCGTCCCGGCTTCTTATCCGCCGGCAATGGCGGCTCCAGTCTGGCCCCTGCTCGTCGCCCAACCTCCGCGCCCCACGAGTGGATCGCGGCAGATCTTGATCCACTTCTGAAACGGGTCTCAGCAGAGCTCGCCCGCCAGCAGCCCCATCGTGAACATGTCGTACCACTTGCCGTCACGGCGGAAGACCTGACGAAGGCGGCCCTCCTCAACGAAGCCGACCTTCTCGTAGACCCTGCGCGCAGCATGGTTCTCGGTAACCACGGTCAGCGTTATTTTGTGGAGGCGCATGTCCTCGAAGCCGTAGCGGCAGATCGTCCGCACCGCATCGGTGGCGTATCCGCGGCCCCAATACGCCTTCTCACCCAGGTAGATATCAAGCTGTGCGATGCCCTTCTCCGGGGCCGCGTCGTGCAGCATGACCAGGCCGATGAGCTGGCCGTCGGCCAGCGCCTCAATGCCAAGGAGCAAGTCTCCATAGGCGTTGCGGGGGCGCTCCTCCAGCCACTTGCGGACGCGCTCCACCGGCTGGGCATATGTGTCGTCCATCCACCGCATGACGTGAGGGTCATGGTTCCAGCGCCACAGTGCGTCGGCATCCGCGGGACCCATCGCCCGCAGTTTCACCAGTTCTCCGAGCGCCATGCTCACCGACCCCTGTACGTCTCGTGATCATCTTACGAATCACGAAGTGGTACCACGGTCGGGATCGCACGCTCAATCGGTTTCGGCGGTGCCGAAATCGGGTCCATGGCAAGTTCAGGAGAAAGCGCCGGCTGCCAGGGGAACATCCCCCGGTGTGGGCAGCTGCCCGTTGCAGTTGGGGGAAGCCGAGGAGGTGGGACTTCTGAAGCACGCCCTCGGAGCGCTCACCGCCGCCGCGGGCTGACCGACGGGGCCGGCAGCTGACAGCACTCGGGGTCTCGGTCCGGGTGGGAGCAGGTGCTCGGGTCGTCGATGCCGGTCGCCGCGTGCTGGTCGGCGGGCACGGGGCGCGCGTGAACGCGTGTCGACCGAGCCGCGGCCCGGAGGGGGCGTCGCAGGACGTTCCGCCGCGCCCCGAGCCGGCGCGCTGGGTGGGTGTCAAACACCTGGGTAAACGGCGGCCTGGTTCCGTTTCGTGGGCGCGATCAGGCTGGCCGTAGGGCAGCCGCAAGGAGCTGCCGACCCCGCCTCGGCCGGCGTGAACGCGCTCGACGCAATCCACAGGCCGACGGAACCGATCACCTGAGGAGCTGCTGGCGATGAGCGACACCGACATGGACATGGGCATGGAAATGGACACCGTGCACTGGAACAGCAAGGCCTTCGACGAGATCGTCTCGAACGAGGCGGGACGGCCCGTCCTGTTCACCAACGCCCGGGTCCTGACGATGGACCCGCTGATCGGGACCATGACCGGCGCCGACGTCCTGCTCGTGGGCGCCCTGCTCGTGGGCGTCGGCCCCGGCATCATCACCGCGGCACAGGACGACAACGCCATCGTCGTCGACTGCACGGGCATGACGGTCGTACCGGCCGTCGTGGACACCGTCGCCCTGGTCGGCGGACGCGGCCACCGCTCGGAGTACGTCGCGACACTGACGCCGGGGAACGTCGGCGACCTGCTCGTCGTCCCCGACGAGTTCGCCGCCGACGTGGCGAGCGCACAGGCCACCCTCCTGACCCGCCCGGACCGGGTCCAGGCCCTGGTCGCGGCCGGCAAGCCCGTCCTGTGGGCCGGGACCGACGCCCCCGACCGCCCCACCGCGCCCGAGGCCGGTATCCCGGCCGCTCAGGACCTGACCGGCAGCCCGCGCGTCGGCGTCTGGATCGACAAGAACGACTTCCTGCACCAGGAACTCACCGCCGACGGCCGCTACGACGAGACCCGAGGCGGCCGCCCGCACGCCTACCAGGGCCGGTACTGGATCGACGGCGACCGCATCGACTACCTGGACGACCTCGGCTTCTGGGCCTTCGGCGAGTTCCAGGACGACGAGCTGCACCACGCGGGGTACGCCATGCGACTGGGCTGACCCTTTGCCGTACTGGCCAAAGCCGGCACGAGCCTTGACCGTAACGGTTCTGGCCCGTACCGGCTTTGGCCAGTTCCAGCTGTGGTCAGTTCCAGCTTGGTCAGTATCGGCTCCGAAGAAACCAGTGGCAGGCCGGCGAGCTCCAGCCCCTGCGGTCAACGTTTTCCGATGATCGGGGCTCTTGCATCACTCGGCCCAACTACCCTTAATCACCCTCGGATACGGGGAGTCACTACAAGAACGGGCGATGGACATCGAGATTCAGCTGATCAGTGACGGCGATGGACTTGCGGTCATCGGGAACCCGACGGATGTCGAACACTTCCTCCTCTCCGAGGGCCTGTTGTCGTTGTCGGAGGACCTCGGACTGCGAAAGCTCGGGCCTTTCCTCCGTGCCGGGGCTGGAATCGCACGGGCGGGATCCGAAGTCGCCGCCAACTCGGGTCGCTGGGTGAAGCTGACCGACGAGTCCGCGCAAGCCATCAGAAGATTCGGGCTGAGGGAAAGTTCGAAGACGGGTCTCTGTACAGGTGTGATCAAGGGGAGCAGGGGTCGGATCGGGGGATTCGTCGAAATCGTGAGGGGGCCCGGATCACTTCTGTCCAACCCGGCGATTCTCGCTGGCGCCGCGGGGATCATGGCGCAGCTCGCAAGGCAGCATGAAATGA
Source organism: Streptomyces sp. NPDC058697 (assembly GCF_042715345.1). Lineage (NCBI taxonomy): Bacteria > Bacillati > Actinomycetota > Actinomycetes > Kitasatosporales > Streptomycetaceae > Streptomyces > Streptomyces sp. NPDC058697. The sequence continues at coordinate 212,322 of NZ_JBHXSU010000011.1, read as the reverse complement.
ACGAGATCAAGGACTATCTCGCCACGATCGACATGAAGGTCGACGACGTGCTCCACGCCCAGAAGAGCGCCGAGTTGGCGAAAGTGATCGGAGCCGGCCTCGACATCAAGTCCGCCATGACCGTTCGAGAGCAGGCTGGTCGGGTCGACGAGACCACGTGGTCGACGGTGCAGGGCAGGACCCATACGATCACAGACGCCCTCGGGTGGGCATTGCTCCAACTCGACGCACTCGCAGAGAGAGTGGAGAGCAAGACCAAGATCGGTGACCTCGCGAGGATGGCCGAGGAAGCGGAGTCCGAGGTCCGGGAGTTGCTCGCCGTTCTGGCTCGTTGCTTTGAACTGCAGGATGCGATGGACGTTCTGCGACTGGACCGGGTGCTGGACGTGTCTCCGGCCGAGCTGGACGGGCATCGCCTCGCGCTGAACGCCGACCGGCAGGACCGGCAGGACCGGCAGGACCGGCAGGAACGCATCTCACGAGAGACCGAGCACCTGATGGCCCGCATCGATGCGGCCGGCAGGGCCAACTCGAAGGTGCTGCTGCACTCGGCCACGTCCCGGGCTGTGGTGGGCTCGATCAACCGTGTCGGGATCGCTGTCGATGACTTCCACAGGCCGCTCGGAATCGAGTTCGGGCGACATCCGCTGGAGGCGACACGATGGTTGGACGCGGCCCGGGATCCGGGGCAGTTGAAGACCGCGGCCGCGGAGGCCGGGCGCATGGCGCTCGCCGGAGCAGCGGGCCTGGGGGCTCTGGGAGCTCTGGGGGTTGTAGCTAAGAAGGCCACGGAGAAGGGTAAGTGAGCGCGGGCCGACCGCCATGGCTTCCCGGACCTCGGCGTCCAGCTCGGCGGCCGAGTGCTCGCCGCGATCGGAGACGACCGCCCCCTGTTCGCCGTCGCCGCTTGGCGCCGCCGATTCCCGTCGCCGATTCCCGTCTCCGTTTGCCGGCGCCGCGTGACAGCCGGGCCGCGTCTGCCATGCTGGCCGCCGCACAGGGACGAGGGGGAGGCGTGACCGAGTCGATCGACGGATGGATCATGGCCCGTAACCTGCGGCCCTTGCTGGAATTGCTGTCCCACTACGCGGGCTATGCCTTCGACCAGACCGATTGGGACACCATCGCACTCGGCGTCCAGGACACCGACGACGAGATGCTCAACGGCTGGTACTCGTATCCGCTGACCGGCACGATCGCCACCCTGGAGGTCCGCCTCGCTCACGCCGTCGGCAGCGATGTGACGTCCGTCGGCGTCACCGGAGCGGAGACAGCGGAACTCCAGATCCGGGCCGACACGCTGCTGTCTGCATTCGCCACCGTCTGACAACCTTCTTGTGCAGCTGAGCGAGGCAACGGCCCAGCTGTGCAGCCTTCCGCTAGGAGCCGGCGGGGACGACCTCCCGCCCACCCGGGTCCGCGCGAGGCCGGGCCTGAGCTTGGCGACCACCAGTACCCGGTTCCCGCCGACCGAGGCCAACAGCATCGTCGCCCTGGTGCTCCGCCAGGTGTCACAGGTCGCGCCGACGGCCGGTCAGGGCAGGCAGAGAGAGCAACGTGCCCACGACCAGCAGTACGGCAACGACGCGGAGGATGCCGCCGAAGCCCTGCCCGGAGAGGGCACCGGCCAGTTGCGGGCCCAGGCTGGCGCCGAGGAACATGCTGCAGGCGTAGAGGGCGACGCCCGCGCCCCGGGCGTGGGACGCCATGGCGTGCACGATCTCGACGACGGCGGGAGCGGCCGTCGCCACCGCTGCCACGAACACGAGCAACACCAGCGCGAGGACGCGGACATCGCCACGCAGCACGGAGCCCGCCGCGACCGCTCCGGCCGCCACGGACATCGCCAGTACGACGCGCACCGGCGCCGCCAGGCGATGCAGGACGGAGGTCAGGAGCGGTACGGCGACTAGGGCGGGCAGGGCGCTGGCCCGCAGGGCGAGCAGGGCGGCGTTGTCGCCCGCGACGCCGGGAGGTCCGGCCACGACGACCGCGGTGTAGACGGCCACGAAGGATGCCATGACAGTGGCCGTGGCGAGGTACAGGGCGACGAGACGCGGCTTGCGCAGGAGACGAGGTACGGCGACGAAGGCCTGGAGCAGACTGGGGCCGGAGTCCCGTGCCGCCGTGGGGCGCAGGATGTGCCGGACCGGCCAGAGGCTGAGTGCCATGAGTGCGGCACTGAGGACGAAGACCATCCGCCAGCCGAGTCCGGCCGCGACGATCTGAGCGCCGATCTGCATGAGCACAGCGGACGCCAGCATCCCGCTGGTGACGCAGGTGAGGGCGATGCCTCGGCGGTGGGGCGCGAGGTGGCCGGCGATGTACGAGAAGGCCGAAGGCGCGAACGTGGCCGCGGTGAGCCCTTGCAGGATGCGCAGCGCGACGGCCCAGGTGAGGCTCGGAGCAGCGCTCACTGCCAGTGTGGTGACGCTTGCCCCCACCAGTCCGCCCGTGATCACCGTCCGGGGACCGTAGCGGTCGGACAGTGGTCCGGCGATCAGGAAGCCCGCCGCGTAGGCGAACCCGAACGCGGTGGCCGTCCAGGTCGTCTGCGTCGGGGTGGTGGCCAGGGAGCCGGCCATGGGGGTCAGCATGGCAAGGACGGTGTACATCTGCCCGACGACGAGGACGCCGAGGGCGGTCAGCAGCGCCACGGTGGAGGCGGTTCGGCTGCCGGCCGACGTGGGCGGGTCTGCCGCGAGCCGGTCCGCTGCTTCGGGTGACGCGGATCGGTCTGCCGTGGTGGGCGATGGGGATCGGCGGAGGACGGTGAGGCGGGACATGGGGGCTCCGGTTGTGCGCGCACGTCGGTGGCGCTGGTTTCTGGATGGTGATGGTGGTGCTGAGTGCCGCGTCGTGGCTGACGGCGGGGGTGTCCCCGGCTCGGCAGAGCCGGGGACACCCCCGAACTCCGGTCAGCCGGCCGGTGTGTTGAGCACGTACGTGCGGGAGGCGCTGACCTCGCTCCGCAGCGCCGCGAGGTCCACGTCGAGGACCTGGCCGTTCCACTTGCGGGGTTGGCCGCCCACCAGGACGCCGGTGATGTTGCGGGCGTCGGAGCCCAACACCAGTGTGCCGATGGGGTCGTTGAGGGGCATGTTGTTGAGATCCTCGGCCTGGACGACCAGCAGGTCGGCCTTCTTGCCGGGGGTGAGGGAGCCGGTGACGTCACCGAGGCCGTTGGTCCGGGCGCCCTGGAGGGTGGCGAAGTCCAGCACGTCGTGCGTGGTGATGCGGGAGAGATCGCCGCCCGTTCCGTAGGCGGCGTTGACCGCGCGCATCCGCTGGATCGCGAGCAGGGCCCGCATCTGGGTGAACATGTCGCTGGCGAGGGCGACTTCGACGTCGATGCTCAGGCCGGGGCGGATGCCTACGGCGAGCGCCTCGTCCACGGCGGGGATGGCCGTCTCCAGCCCGATCTGTGCGTCCGAGGTGGGCGCGAGGGCGACCGTGGTGCCCGACTCCCCCATCGCCTTCCATGCCTCGGAGGTCAGACCGGTGGCGTGGATCAGCGTGACGTCGGGGCCCAGGATGCCGTGCGCGGCCCAGGACAGCACGGCTTCCGAGGATGACTTACCGAAGACGGCGTCTACGCTGATTCCTATGCCCAAGTCGGCTGCGGCACGGGCGAGTTCGGGACCGTATGCGAGGACGGGTCCCGCGATTTCGTCGGTGGCCAGCGTCGCCATGCGGAGCGTGAGCAGCTGGTCGTCGCTGCTGAAGTACTGGTCCTTGAGGCGGGTCAGGTCGGCCGGCCACTGGCGGTCCCACTCCCCGAAGTGCGGCCCCATCGAGGCGTGCACCCCGCGGATACCGGTGTCCCGCAGTGCTTCGATCGCCGCGTCGGAGTGCTCGCGGGTACGGGAGTTGTGGGAGAAGTCGAGCATGGTGGTGATACCGCTGTCGATCGCGGTCAGCGCCGCCAGTCTGGTGCCGACGTACATGTCCTGCGGGCGGTAGACGGTGGCGTATCCGGCGAGCGTGGACATCACATAGCCGCCGAGGTCGTCGACGTCGGGCATGATCCGGCGCAGCTGGGCCTCCCAGGCGTGCCGGTGGGTGTCGACGAAACCGGGGGCCAGGATCGTGCCGGAGGCATCCACGACCACCGCGCCCACCACGCCCTCCGCGGCCCCTGCGGCCCCCACGGCCCCCGAGGCCCCCGAGGTCAGGTTCGGCCCGATCGCGGCGATGGCGTCGCCCTCGACGAGCAGGTCGCTGTCGTGCAGGATGCCCAGTTCCGGGTCCATCGTGACGATGGTGGCGCCGGTGAACAGGATGCGCCGACGCGGGTCGGCGGACTGGCGTCGCAGTTGTTCGAGAATGCCGGCGCTGGTGGTGTCGTCGGTGCTCATGGCGGGCCCCTTTCGGGTGGCTCTTCGCAGGCGCCGCGGGAGGCGCCGAGTCTGGGCCGAGTGGCTTCTGGTCCAAGACTCGATCCGCACCCGTACGGCAACCAGGCCGCCGTTTCCCTAGGTGCGACGCACCCAGGACAGCCCGCGGTGGCAGGGGCTCCGCCGCCGAGGCATGTGACGATCGGCCGAAGGGTGTGAGGATCGGCCGACGGGTGCGCCGAGGTCGCCGCCCTCGGCGCACCCCGCGAAACGCACGCGCCGCCTCGCCTCAGCCTTCTGAGGCGAGGCGGCCGATCACGCCATGCGGTCCGGCGAGCTCGCGCTCACCGCGGCACAGGCGTCGACCGTCGACGACATCGCACGCACAGCCACCGACGTCACCCCCAGTTACATTGACCGGCGCCCGCGGAGGCCGCGGCTCACCCTTGGGCGGGCGGCACCGGAAAGAGCAGGCAGCTACTGGTGGCATGGGCGAGCAGACGGTCCTTCGCGTCGACCAACCGCGCCTGGGCGAGGGCTGTTTGACGCCCCTGGTTGACGACCGTACCGATGGCTCGCACCCGGCCCGTGTCCACGGTGATCCGCCGCAGGAACTTCACCGTCAGGTCGAGCGAGGTGTACGCCATGCCCTGCGGGAGGGCGGACTGGACGGCGCAGCCCGCCGCCGAGTCGAGCAGGGTGGCGAAGATTCCGCCGTGCACGCTGCCGATCGGGTTGTAGTGCTCCTCCCCCGGCATCAGGGAGAAGACCGCCCTGCCGGGCTCCACCTCGTCCAGGGCGAAATCCATGCTCGCACCGATGGGCGGCGCCGGCAGTCGCCCCGCCTGCACCTCGCGCAGGAAGTCGATGCCGGCCATGCGTCCGGCGGCCTCCGCCAGGATCGCGGGGTCTTCCCATTCATACGTACGCGTTCGTCCCACGATCCAGCGCCTTCCCGTCTGACTTTTGCAAACGAAGCTAGCTTCCGGCTCACCTGACTGTCAATGACGAAGCCAGGCCCTTACGATGGCGGGATGGAGTGGCTTGAGGCGAGCACGGAGAACTGCCCCGTCCAGCGGACGCTCGACGTGGTCGGGGAGAAATGGACGTTGCTGATCCTGCGTGACGCCGTCAACGGCGTCCGCCGCTTCGACGACTTCCACCGTCACATCGGCCTGTCGGAGGCCGTCCTCAGCGACCGTCTCCGGAAGCTGGTCTCGACCGGGATCCTGAAGACCGTCCCGTACCAGGAGGCGGGCAGCCGCTCCCGCAACGAGTACCGCCTGACCCGCAAGGGCTGGGACCTGTGGCCCGTCCTGATGGCGCTGAGCCAGTGGGGCGAGGCCTACGCCCTCGGCGCCGAGGGCCCGGTACTGGACGTCCGCCACACCGACTGCGACGCTCCGGTCCGCGTCGTCGTGGAGTGCTCCGCGGAGCACTCCACGCTCACCCCCAGGGAAGTCACCGCCCGACCGGGACCCGGCGCCCGCCTCCGCTCCTGAACCCCGGGCCCGCTCGGGATGGTTCGTTCCCGAGGGGCCCGTACTCAGCGGCGCAGGGCGGTCGCCCGCTCCATGTGGGACAGCTTCTCGGGATTGCGTACGGCGTAGAGGCCGGTGATGAGGCCGTCGTCGATGCGCACCGCCACGACGGTGTCGAGCTCGCCGTCGAGCCGGACGATCAGCGCCGGGTGGCCATTGACCTGCACGGGCCGCATCGACACCGCGTCGGCGACCCTGCCGAGCCCGGCGATCAGCAGGCGGGCCACCTTGTCGGCCCCGACGATGGGACGCAGCACGGCCTGCTTGACTCCGCCACCGTCGCCGAGGAGGACGACGTCCGGCGCGAGGGTGTCGAGCAGGCTCTGCAGGTCGCCCGTGTTGACCGCTCGCTGGAATGCGTCGAGGGCGTTTCTGGTCTCGGCCGGAGAAACGACACCGCGTGGCCTGCGCGCCGCGACGTGGGCTCGTGCCCGGTGCGCGATCTGGCGGACAGCGGCCGGGTTCTTGTCGACGGCCTCGGCGATCTCGTCGTACCCGAGGTCGAACACCTCGCGCAGCACGAACACCGCCCGCTCGGTCGGCTGCAGAGTCTCCAGTACCAGCAGCATCGCCATCGAGACGCTGTCGGCCAGCTCGACGTCCTCGGCCACGTCGGGCGTGGTGAGCAGCGGCTCCGGCAGCCAGGAGCCGACGTAGGACTCCTTGCGGCGGCCGAGCGTACGCAGTCGGCTCAGCGCCTGGCGTGTGGTGATCCGGACCAGGTACGCCCGGTGGTCCCGCACGGTGCCTAGATCGACGCCCGCCCATCGCAGCCAGGTCTCCTGCAGGACGTCCTCCGCGTCGGCGGCCGAGCCGAGCATCTCGTAGGCGACGGTGAACAGCAGGTTCCGATGAGCGACGAACGCCTCGGTGGCGGGGTCCGTGCGTCCGCCGTCGGCGGGCTGCCCGGCCGTGTCCTCTGCGCACTCGCTGTACTCGCTCATCGCCGGCTGCTCCTGCCTGTTCGCTGTCGAAGGTGTCACGCGCACAAGACGCCGGCCACCGCCGCTCTGTGACATCCCTGAGCGGTGGCGCACGTCACACAACCGCCCCGCAGGACCACCTTGGGGGCTCGTTGATCACTTTCCGGCGTGGTCCGTCCCGGCGACTGTTCGCTGTCGGCCTTGGGGGGTGGCGTCGGGCATGGGCGATGCCACCAGCCGGGCGGTGATGCGGGCGACGGAGTCTGCGAGCTGGTGCTGCTCGTCGGCGGGCAGTACGCCGGCGATGTCGGGCATGCGCCGGCCGACGTCGGCGTAGAGCGCGTCGACGATCTCCTTGCCGAGTGCGGTGGTGCCGAGTGTGACCGCCCGCCGATCGCGCTGGACTGTTTCCCGTTGCACCAGTCCGCGCCGTTCGATGCGGTCGACAAGACCACTGAGCGCGTTCTTGGCCACGCCGAGCAGCTGCGCGAGTTCGCCCATGCCCTGCGGCTGATCCTTGATCACGCACAGGAGTGTCGCCTGGACCGGGGTGAGGTCGTGGTCGGCGCAGATCTGCGCGTACCGGCGCTGCACCAGCACGGACAGCCAGACCAGGTTGTTTCCGAAGCCGTCGTTCTCTGTCACCGGCGCACCCTTCCTTCACTGAACGCCAGCCTACCTTGCGGAAGTTCACGGCAGGAACTACTTTAGTTCACGGCAAGAACTATTTGTCCGCCGTCGTGGGCTCGCCCGGCGCACGCCATCGCTCCGGCGCGCCCGGACGCGTTCTCTGCGAACTCCGGAGCAGACCCCGGCGGACCAAGGCAGCCCCAGAGAGAGAAGCAACCATGAGCACACAGTCAGCCGGCACGATCGCCGTCTTCGGCGGCACAGGCCAGCAGGGCGGATCGGTCGTCGACGCGCTCCTGACCCGCGGCGCGCACGTACGCGCCCTCGTACGCGACCCCGAGTCCGACCGGGCACAGGCGCTCGCCGACCGCGGAGCCGAGCTCGCGCGCATTCAGATCGGCGACGCCACGTCGCTGTCGGCGGCGCTCAAGGGGGCGGACGCCTTCTTCTTCATGACCACCCCCGCAGGGCACTCCCTCGCGGACATCCAGGGCGAGACTCAACTGGGCACCGCGCTCGTCGACGCGGCGGTCACGGCGGCCGTGCCGCACGTCGTGTTCAGCTCGGTGGGCGGTGCGGAACGCGACTCGGGCATACCGCACTTCGAATCGAAGCGCCGTGTGGAGGAGTACCTCCAGCAGTCCGGCCTGCGGACGACGACAGTCCGCCCGGTCGCCTTCATGGAGAACTTCTCGTTCCTGGCACCGAGCGTCGAGCAGGGCCAGATCGTGCTGCGCATTCCGCTGCCCGACGGCATCCCGCTGCAGCTGGTCGCCGTCCACGACATCGGCCGGATAAGCGCCGCTCTCCTGCTGGGCACCGCCGAGGCGCCCGGCGGCACCATCGAGATCGCCGGCGACGAGCTCACCGGCAGTCAGATCGCCGCCGCCTTCGGCGAACACGCCGGACTCCCGGCGCGGTACGAAGCCCTGCCCCTGCACGTCCTCGACGACAACCCGGACACCCGGGCGATGTTCCGCTGGTTCGCGGAGACGCCTGCCTACCAGGCCGACATCGACGCGGTGAAGGCGATCGAACCGAGCGCGTGGGACCTGCCCACGTGGCTGCGCTCCACCGGCTGGACGCTCCCGGGCCGGTGACAACCGCCGGCGCGGCTGATTCAGAGGTGCCGATTCAGAGGTGTCGATCGTCCAGAAAGGAAACGCATCGATGGACGTTGATGTTGACGTTGACGTAGTGGTGGTCGGTGGCGGTCCGGCGGGCGCGCTGCTCGCCGGTGAGCTGGGGCTGGCAGGTGTGCGGACGTTGGTCGTGGAGCGGCTGACCGAACAGTCCGACCACAAGTGGCTGGGTGTGCAGACTCGTACGCTTGAGGAGTTCGAGCTCCGCGGGGTGCTTGAGGAACTCCTCGACGGTGCGCCGTTGCTTCACAACGGCAACTTCGCCAGCCTGCCCACTCCACTCACGTACGAGGGCCTCGACAGCCGCCATCCGCACGCGGCGTACCGCCCGCAGGAGGACGTCGAGGAGATACTGACCGCGCGTGCCCGAAAGCTCGGTGCCGACTTCCGGCGCGGGCACGAGCTGGTCCGGCTGGAACAGGACGAGGGTGGGGTCACCGCCGGCATCCGCGGGCCGGACGGCGAGTACGAGATCCGATCCCGCTACCTGGTCGGCTGCGACGGCGGGCGCAGCACCACCCGCAAGCTCGCCGGCATCGCCTTCCCCGGCCAGGGACCGACTCTCTACTGGCTGTTGGCCGAAGGCAGGTTCAGCGACGAACTGCCGGTCGGCGAGGGCATGGGGCCCCTGCGCCCGTACGGCGTCGTGCGGCCGGAGGAACGGACCTGGTTCTCGGCGGTCCCGCTCCCCGAACCGGGCATCTACCGGATCTTCACGTTCTTCTACGGGCGGACCGTCGCCGATCGTCATGCCCTCGTGTCCGAGGAGGAGATGCGGGCCGCGCTCGTCGAGATCGCCGGCAGTGACTTCGGGCTGCACGACATCAGGTGGCTGACCCGGCTGACGGACAGCAACCGGCAGGCCGAACGGTACCGGCAGGGACGTGTCTTCCTCGCCGGCGACGCCGCGCATGTGCAGTTCCCCGCGGGCGGCCCGGGTATGAACGCCGCGGTGCAGGACGCCATGAACCTGGGGTGGAAACTCGGTTCGGCCGTCCACGGCCGGGGTGGTGACGCACTGCTGGACACCTACCACAGCGAGCGTCATCCGGCGGGCGAGCTGATGCTGCGCCAGGCGCGGCTCCAGGCGCTGCTGCTCGACCCCGACCCCGGCCTCCAGGATGTGCGCGACCTGCTCGACGAACTGCTTCGGATCCCGGAGGTCAACCGCCACTTCGCCGAACGCGGAGCGGCGCTGGACACCAGGTACGACATCGTGGGCACGCATCCCCTGACCGGACGGCGGATGCCGGACGTGGCCGTGGTGACCCCGCGGTCGCAACGTCATCTGAGCTCCTGCTTCCGCGACGGTCACGGTGTACTGGCCCTCCTGACCGAATCGGCCGAGGCCCGCGATGCGGCCATGGCATGGAAGGACCGGGTCGACGTCGTCACCGCGGCGGTGCCCGCCTCTGACACCCCGCCCGCGGACGCCTTCCTGGTGCGACCGGACGGCTACGTCTGCTGGGCCGGCGACCCGGTCACCGACATCACGGGGCTGCGTACCGCGCTGGAGACCTGGTTCGGATCGCCCTTGCCGTAGAGCCGGCACCGGGATGCCACAGGGCCCGCCGGCTGCCGATCGCCGTCGCACCGGTTGTCCATGTACAGACGAGAAGAGGAATCATGAACACACAGTCATCAGGCACGATCGCTGTCTTCGACGCATTGGATGTACAGGGCGGAGCGGTCATCGACGCGCTCCTGTCCCGTGGAGCGCGCGTACGCGGCCTCGTCCGTGACCTTGGCTCCGACCGGGCACGGTCACTCGCCGACCGAGGAGTCGAGCTCGTCCGCGTCGAGGTCGGTGACGCCGCGTCGCTGTCGGCCTCGCTGGAAGGGGTGGACGCGTTCTTCTTCATGACCACCCTCGAAGGTGACACCCACGACGTCGACGGCGAGACGCGCCAGGGCATCGCCCTCATCGAGGCGGCTGTCGCGGCGGCCGTGCCGAACGTGGTCTTCAGCTCGGTCGGAGGTGCCGACCGCGACTCGGGCGTACCGATCTTCGAGTCCAAGCGCCACCTGGAAGAGCGCCTTGAGAAGTCCGGCCTGCGGGCGACGCTGGTCCGACCGGTTGTCTACATGGACCATCTGCCGTCCCTGGGGCCGAGCGTGGAGGACGGCGAGGTCGTGTTGCGCATGCCGCTGCCCGATCACCTCCCACTGCAGCTGATCGCGATCCGCGACATCGGGCAGATCAGCGCCACCTTCCTCCTTGGAGCCGCGGAAGCGCCCGGCGGCGCCATCGAGATCGCCGGCGACCAGCGCACCGGCAGTCAGATCGCCGCCGCCTTCGGCGAACACGCCGGGCTGCCGGCCCGCTACGAGGCTCTGCCGCTGCAGGCCTTCGACGACAACCCCCATCTGCGGGCGATGTTCCGCTGGCTGCAGGAGACGCCTGCCTTCCAGGCCGACATCGAAGCAGTGAAGGTGATCGAGCCGACCGTGTGGGACCTGCCTGCGTGGATCCGCTCCAGCGGATGGGCGGTCCCGATCCCCGGCCAGTGACACGCTGAACACCGGTCACATCGACACTTGACGGGCTGTGACGAGCTGTTGGGGAAGCGCCCTCAGCGGCCCCGGTCCGCCGCCGCCGCCGACCAGCCGATGAGGGCGCCGCGCAAGGCGGTCACCAGGCGGGTGGCGGCCTCGTCCTCGGTGTGGCCGCTCTTGATGAGGTCGAGGATGTCGCGGGGGTCGAACAGCAGGTTCCACAGGAACAGGGCCTCGTCGCCCAGGTCGCCGAGCCCGAGTTCCTCGGTGGTCTGCCGCAGCGGTTCGGCGAGCGCCTCGGCCTGCGGGGCGAGGTAACCGGTGCCTTCGCGCAGCCGCTCCAGGTATCCGCGGTGCGAGCGCATCTGTGCCATCGCCCCGCCGTGTTCGAGGACGAGCGACACCCAGTAGCGGGACACCGTCTCCAGCCGCTCCATGCCCCGGGTGGTCTGCCGTGCGCTGAAGTCGCGCAGTTCGGAGCCGACTTGGGCCCGGAAGGCATGCAGGATCTCCTCGACGGAGGAGAAGTGCCGGTACGCCGTGGCGGTCGACACCTCGGCCTGCTTGGCGATCTCGGCCAGGCTCACGGGTGTCGGCGAGTTCTCGAACAGCAGCGCGGCGGCCTTGATGAGGTACCTGCGGTTGCGCTCGGTGTCACTGCGCATGGGTCGACTCCCCGTTGCCTGTGGGACGGCGTTCACTGAAGGGCCGAGAGGCCGTATGCCAGGCGGCGAACACCCTCGGAGATGGATTCCGGGCTGGCAGCGTACGACAGCCGCAGGTGCCCCTCGCCCCGGGCGCCGAACTCGCTCCCCGGCCGGACCGCGACACCGTGCGTGCGCAGTGCCGCCACGACCTCCACGGCGGGCAGATCGAGGTCGTAGCGCGGGAACTGGTAGAACGCCCCCTCCGACGCGCTCAGCGTGAGGCCCGGGATCTCGGCGAGTCCCGCGCGCATGATCGCGCCGCGCTCCTCGTAGGCGGCCCGCATCCTGGCGATGTCCGCGTCGCAGGTCTGTACTGCGACGAGAGCCGCGTCCTGGATGAAGGTGTTCACCGAGCCGTTGAACGTGTTGTGGATGCGCGCGGCCGCCTGGATCAGCGGGGCGGGGCCCCAGAGGTAGCCGACGCGCCAGCCTGTCATCGCGTAGCTCTTGGAGAAGGTCTGGCAGTAGACCGTACGGTCGCGCAGGCCGTCGAGGGAGATCGCCGAGGTGAAGGGGCGTCCGGTGTAGTCGAGGTCGGAGTACGCCTCGTCGGAGATGACGATTGTGGACGTGCCGTCCAACAGGTCGGCGAGCGCGTCGAGTTCGGCGCGGCTGTGCACGATGCCGGTCGGGTTGACCGGGTTGCAGAAGACGAAGAGCTTCGCGCCGTCGAGTGCGTCGGCGAGCCGGTCGAGGTCCCAGTGCAGGTCCGGGGCGAGCGGCACGGGTACGACGATGCCGCCGGCCATGCTGACCAGGTCGGCGTAGAGGGAGTAGGTGGGGTCCGGGACGACCACCCTGTCGCCGGGGTCGACGATGGAGAGGATCGACGCGGCGAGGCCTGCGGTGCCGCCCTGGGTGATGAGGATGTCGGCGGCGGAGACCGGCGCTCCGGCGATGCCGTGCAGCTTCTCGGCGAGCGCCTCGCGCAGGGCCGGTTCGCCGAGCAGCGGTGAGTAGTGGGTGCGTCCGGCGCGCAGCGAGGCGTCGGCCGCCTCGGTCACCTGCCGGGGTGTGTCGAAGTCGGGCTCGCCCATGGCGAGGGAGACGAGGTCGCCCTTGGACTGCGGCTGCTGCGTCCGGCGGGAGGCGGCGGCTATCCGGGCGACGGCCTCGGCGGTGGCGAACCGGGGCGGGTACGTGGAGACGGTGGACGGCATGCGCTCCTCCTGGAAGCGAGGTGCTGGAAGCGGGTGCTGCTGAGCTGGGTGCGGGTGTTCGAAGCAGGGGCCGGGGACGGGGACGAGGTCGGTCAGGTCTGCGGTCAGGGCTGTGGTGAGGCGTCGGCGGGGGCGCCCGCCCAGCGGCTGATCTCCAGGTCGGCGGAGGTGTCCCGCTGCCGGGTCGGGGCGACGACGATCTCCTGGAGTACGACCCGCTGGGGCAGGGCGACGGCCAGACGGACGGCCTCGGCCACGTCCTCGGGCTGCACCATGTGGGCGCGTTCCTCGGCGGCCGGCGGTCGCGCGCGGTTGTCGAGGATGGGCGTGTCCGCCTCGCCGGGCAGCACGGTGATGGCCCGCAGCCCCTGGTTGCGGAAGGTGTTGTGCAGGAAGGTCATGAAGTTGCGCACCCCGGCCTTCGCGGCGCCGTAGGCCGCGCCGCCGAGCAGGTTGGGGTTGACGGCGGCGAGCGACGAGACGGTGACGATGGTTCCGGTGCCGCGGCCGAGCATGTCGGGCAGCACGGCCTGGGTGAGCTGGAAGACGGCCGTGAGGTTCACGTCCAGGACCTGGCGCCACTCCTCGTGCGGGAGCCACTGCGGGTTGAGCACCGTCGACGCGCTGCCCGCGTTGTTGACCAGGATGTCGACCGGGCCGAGGTCGGCGTGGACCCGGTCGAGGACCCGCTTCACATCGTCCGGGCGGGTGATGTCCGCAGCCAGGGCGAGGGCGGTGCCGCCCTCGGCGCGGATCGTGGCCGCGACCTCGTCGAGCGCCTCCTGTCTGCGGCCGACGAGCACGACGGTGGCACCGTCCCGGGCGAGGAGCCTGGCGGTTTCGAGCCCCATCCCGCTGCCGGCCCCTGTGATGAGCGCGGTTCTGCCGGCCGACGTCGTCACCGTTCCTCCTCCATGATCAGCATGCTCGACATGATCGATATGAGATGTGCAGCTCAAATGAGAATAACTTCTCAACTACTGTCGGGGCAAGGACGTCTCGAAGCCGAGCGCGGCGAACGCCTCCGCGACCGCGTGTTCCAGCGCGCGCACCTCCGCCTCGCGCCGCGCGAACCGGCGGAGCGAACTCTCGCGGTCGGTCCAGCGGAACCGCAGCCGCCGCCCCGGACCTGCCTGCCCGAGCAGCGGCAGACAGGCCCGTGAGGCGACGCCGACGATCGGATAGCCCGCCGTCAGGCTTCGGTATCTGCCCAGCACGATGAGCTCGTCCGCGTGCGGGATCTGCAGCGCCCCGACGGGAACCCCGTGCGACACGATCTCGGCGTCGGTGTCCGGGTGGAGCACCGGCCCTTCGAGCCGCAGCCCTACGTGATTCGAGCGGGGGGTGACGACGTACTCCGCCTCCTCGATCACCTCGCGGATGCCGGGGATCGCGTGGATTCCGTGGCTCGCGACGACATCGACGACCCAGGTCCCTTCGTCGAAGCGCGGGACGGGAACGGGCAGCCGGAACAGCGGCGGCTCGAACAGTCCGCGCCGGAACCCCTGGAACTCCGTGTCCAGCAGTACGCGCGAGCCCCGGGTGACGTTCTGCGTGAACCCCATCCGGGCGTCCGGGGCGGCGCTGCCCAGCAGGGTCTCCGCGGCGAGCGTCCCGTTCACGGCGAGATAGGTGCGGGTCCCCCGGCCGGCGTCGGCGTGGACCCGTACCTCATGCCCCTTCGGCACCACCAGCGGCGACCAGCTCTCGGCGGGGGCGCCGCCGACGGTGACGCGGGCGGGGGCGCCGGTCACCGCGAGCAGGACGTCGGCGTCGGGAACGAGGGCCAACTCGCCGCCGAGGTTCTCGATCAGGGTCGCGCCTCGGGGGTTGCCCACGAGGAGGTTGGCGACGACCGCGGAGTGCTGGTCGGCGGCACCGCCGGTGGGGACACCACGCCGTTCCGTGTCGCGGCGGCCGAGGTCCTGGAAGGTGGTGGTCCATCCGGTGCCGGTGAATTCGAGCGCCACGGTCTTCGTCGCCGTCGCCGTCGTCTTCATCCTCTTCGCCGTCATGGGGACACCTCCACCGGCAGCAGGAAGCCGGCGTCCAGCGCCGCCGCCTCGTCCCGTGTGACAGGGACGAAGCGCATGACGTCGCCGGGGCCGAACGAGACGGGGTCGGGGCGGGAGATGTCGACGACGGTGTGCGGGGTGCGACCGACCACACGCCAGCCGGTCGGGCCGGGGAACGGCTGGATGATCGCGTTGTCACCGGCGACCATGATCGACCCGGGCACGACGTCCGTACGTGGCTCAGCGCGCCGGCGTACGGGCCCGGGCAGTTCGAGCCCGTCCATCATCGGGGCCATCGCCGCGCCCAACAGAGCGATCGTGAAGGTGGACTTGGCGATCGCCTCGACCAACTCGGCGGACTCCAGGCCCACTTCCTCGGCGACGGACGCCAGATCGGGCCCGGTCTCCTCGTCGAAGACGACCGGGACAGCGAACTCCCGTACCGCACGCGGGAGTTCCGGACCGCCGCCCGAACCGCCGCCAGGCGCCCACCGGGCCAGCAGCCGGACCGCGTACTCCACGTGCTCCGGCGCGGTCCGCAGCGGATCGAACTCGACGAGCAGGGACTCCAGACCGGAGACGACATCGAGCACGCCGTGGGGGCGGTGCGCGAGGAACCGGTCGCGGAAGGCGACGATCGCGGACCTGCGGATCGCCTGTTCGGCGTGGGGGATGGTCACCATCACCGCCGAGTCCCCGAAGGGCTCGACGGTGACGGTACCGAACGGTGCAGTGGTCATCGGCTGACTCCCGCGCGCTGCCCTCAACGGGCGAGCGCGACCTCGGCCTTCTCCTTCAGGACGTCCCGCAGACCCGCGACACGGACATCCGCCTTGTCGAGCGCGGCCCGCAGCGCGATGCCGTTCTGCAGGACGGTCGGGTGGTCCCCGTGCAGGAGCAGTACGTCGGCGTCGTGGCCGAGCGGTACGACGTTGCCGTCGACCGAGCGCACGGTGCCCTCCTGTACGACCTGGACGGAACGTTCGCCGATGAACTCGGGGTCGTGAATGAGCCCCCCTTCGTGCGAGCGCGAGACGGGCATGCCGTCGTCGCCGTAGCCGCGGTCGGCCAGGAACACGTAACCGACTTCGAGGCCGCGCCTGCGCGACTCCTCGGCGAGCAGGCCGCGTTGACAGATCACGACGTAGTCCGTGTTGTACGCGGCGATCGCGTCCGTGATGGCGCGGGCGTGCTTGGCGTCGGTCTGCGCGATCGAGCCCATCCGGCCGTGGGGTGCCACATGGGTGATCGTCCCGCCGTGCACCCGCGCGAAGGCGTCGAGCGCGCCCAGCTGATAGAGGACGTCGGTGCGGATCTCCTCCTCCGACGCCTCGATGAGCCGGCGGCCGAACCCGACGAGGTCGGGGTATCCGGGGTGCGCGCCGAGTTCGATGCCGCGCTCGACGCAGTCGGCGACGGTCTTGTCCATGACGCGCGGGTCACCGGCGTGGAAGCCGCACGCGATGTTCGACGCCGTGACGAGGCCGAGGAGGGCGTCGTCGTCGCCGATCGTGTAGTTGCCGAAGCTCTCGCCGAGGTCGGCGACGACGGCTACCGAGTTGATTCCCATGGTGTCTCCCGGGTGTTGGCGGCTCAGTGGGATGCCAGCGGACGGCCCTTGGTCTCACGTACGAACGCGATGGCGACCAGGGTGATCAGGGCGGTGGTGATGGCGGCGAAGGCCGGGATCAGATTGGACCCGGTCGATTCGATGAGCTCGGTCATCAGCAGCGGGGCGCTGCCGCCGAAGATGATCGTCGAGATGCTGAACCCGATGCTGTAGGCGGAGTAGCGCACCGTGGTCGGGAACATCTCGGCGAGCACGGTGTGCACCACGGCGGCGTGGCCGGAGAAGGCGATCGCGAGCACGGTGGTACCGATGCAGGCCAGCCCGAACTCCCCGGTGGTGATGAGCAGGAACATCGGGTAGGACACCACGGCCATCGCGACGGCGGAGAACACCAGCACGGGTTTGCGGCCGATACGGTCCGACAGCCGGGCCATAAGGGGGATGCAGACGGCGATGGCGACCAGGCTGAACGCCGTGACGGTGAGCGCCCGCAGCATGGAGAAGTTGTTGTCGTCACCGAGCGAGGTCTTGAGGTAGGTCGGCATGTAGACGAACAGCAGGTAGTAGCCGGGGCCGTTGAGCGCGGGCAGGAAGATCGTGAGCACGATCGCCTTCAGGTGCCGCGGGGAAGTGAGCGCGTCCTTCAGGGGGTTGCGTACGACGGTGTTGCGCTCGCGCAGTGCCTTGAAGTGCGGGGTCTCCTCCAGCTGGCGGCGGATGTAGAAGCCGACGTAGCCGAGCGGGACGGCGACGAGGAAGGGGATCCGCCAGGCCCAGGAGGCCATGGCGTCGTCGCCGAGCGTGGAGATGAGGACGGCCGAGAAGGCGCTGCCGACCATGAGCGCGATGAACGAACCGACGGCGATGAAGCTCATCATGTAGTTGCGGCGGGCGTCCGGGGCGTACTCACCGACGAACGACATGGCGCCCGCCACCTCGCCACCGGCCGAGAAGCCCTGCAGCACCCGGAGCGCGACCAGCAGAACGGGCGCGGCGACGCCGATGGCGGCGTGGGAGGGGATGAGACCGATCGCCGCCGTGGCTGCGGAGATGAGCACCAGCAGACTGGCGAGCAGCCTCTTCCGGCCGAGCCTGTCTCCCAGGTATCCGCATATGACGCTGCCGAACGGCCGCGCGACAAAGCTGACCAGGAAGCCGACGTTGGTGAGGAAGAGCCCTCCGGCTTCCGCCTCCCCCATAATGTTGATCGCGAGATAGGTGACGAGCAGGCCGTAGATGCCGTAGTCGTACCACTCGACGAAGGAGCCCACGGCTCCGGCGACCGTTGCCTTGCGGACCACCTTGCCGTCCGCGGTGACCACGTCGGCCGTGACCTCGTCGGCCGTGGTCGCGTCGGCCGTGGTCGCGTCGAGCGGGTCCGACGATGCCTCGTGACGATCTGCCGTGGCGTCGAGCCGATCTGACGTTGTCATGCGTTCACCTTCAGGTCGTGGACCCCGGGGACGGTGTCCTGAACAGTCGTACGCTGAACGTCGTCGCTGCCGGCGGTCGCCCATGTGCCGGGGTGTTCCGCCCGCGTTCCGGATCCTCGTGGGAAGGCGACGATGACACCTCGGCGGTCAAGCGGCGTCGGTGTCGTCGGAGGATGTCTGGAGGTGTCGGTGGACGGCTGGTGACGCCCCCACCCGCCCCTTTCGCGCCAGTGGAGCACGTACTGGAGCGGACTTTAGGGGCACATCCGAGCCAAGTTGCGACTCAAATCTCGAATGAGAATAGATTCGCATTCTGGGGTGGTCAAGGGTGGAAGTTGCCGCCAGGTAAATCTTGCGATTCCGGCGCGGTTCGACACTCGGCCACCAGGACTTCACCGGAGAGACGGCGGACCGGCGACCACCCACCGACCGGTCGGCAGTCACCCGCGAGGCACCCCGCGAGCCCGCCCCACAAGGCCGCCACCCCTCCGGTTCGCCCTTGTCTCGCGGCACGGATGGATGCACACTGACACTCGCGAAACGCGAAACCTTTCGCATTTCCCAGCTGTGACGGGACGGCCGGACCCTTGGCGCCCGCCCTCCGACACCAACCGCAGGAGACCGTGATGACCCAGGACAACGTGCGTGTGGCCCCTGCCTGGGACCGCCCGGACCCGCAGGTGCTTCAGCGGTTCCGTGAGCATTCCGTGGCCAATCTCGGCGACGCCCTGGACCGGCTGAACATCGTGGACGGCGGGATCTCGCCGGTCTGGCACGGGGCGAAGGCGGTCGGCACCGCGCTGCCCGTGCTCACCGTCGCCGGCGACAACAAGGCGGTGATCGCCGCGCTCGACCACATCCGCCCCGGGGACATCCTGGTCATCAACGCCTTCGGCTACGACGGCCGTGCCATCGTCGGGGACAACCTCGCCCAGCGGTTCGACGTGTTCGGCGCCGTCGGCGCGGTCGTCGACGGCTATGTCCGCGACGGCGCGATCATCGAGAAGCTCGGCGTGCCCGTCTTCGCACGCGGGCTCACGCCCGCCGGCCCCTTCAAGAACGGACCTGGCACGATCGGCGAACCCGTCGCTCTCGGCGGTGTCGTGGTGAATCCGGGCGACATCGTCGTCGCCGACGACGACGGCGTCATCGTCATCCCGCCCCATCGCGCCGAGGAGGCGCTGACGGCGGTCGAGGCGATCGTCGCCCGCGAGGCCGACCTCGACGCCGAGGTCGCGGAACTGCGGAGTCGAATCGCCTGATGGGAACCGAGGAACGAGCCCCCGGCAGGCTCCGGGTCGCGGTCGCCGCGCCGCTGTCGGAGGACAACCGCGCGCGGATCCTCGCGCTGGAACCACGGATCGACCTGGTCGTCGACCCGTCCCTGCTCCCGCCGATGCGGTGGCCCGCCGACTTCGCCGGTGACCCGTCCTGGCGGCGCACACCGGCACAACAACAGGCTTACGAGGAGTCGCTCGACTCGGCCGACGCGCTCTACGGCATCCCGGACGTGGACCCGGCCGCCCTGGCCCGAACGGTCCGCGCCAACCGGCGGCTGCGCTGGGTGCACACGATGGCCGCGGGTGGCGGCAGCCAGGTGAAGGCCGCGCGGCTCACCGCCGACGAGCTCGGGCGGGTCCTTTTCACCACCTCCGCCGGAGTGCACGGGCAGCCGCTCGCGGAGTTCGCCGTCTTCGGCGTACTCGGCGGAGCCAAGGGCCTCCCCCGCCTGATCCGAGGGCAACGCGATCACGAGTGGGGCGGCCGCTGGACGATGGGGCAGGTGAGCGAGCAGACGATCCTGCTGCTCGGCCTCGGCGGCATCGGCCGGGTCGTCGCCCAGAAGCTGCACGCGCTGGGCGCCAGGGTCATCGGAACGAGCAGGAGCGGCACCGGTGTTCCCGGGGTCCACGAGGTCGTACCCCTCGACCGGATCGCCGAGGTCGCACCGACGGTGGACGCCGTCGTGAACACGCTCCCCGGCACCACGGCGACCGAGCACCTGCTCGACAAGCGGTTCTTCGACGCCCTCCGGCCCGGTGCGACCCTCGTGAACGTCGGCCGCGGCAGCGTCGTCGACGAGGCCGCTCTGATCGAGGCCCTCGACTCCGGCCGAGTCGGCTTCGCCGCACTGGACGTCTTCGAGACGGAACCGCTCCCGTCCCACAGCCCCCTCTGGGACCACGACCACGTCCTGGTGAGCCCCCACACCGCCGCCCTCAGCCCCGCCGAGGACCGCCTCATCGCCGAACTCTTCGCCACCAACGCCACGCGGCTTCTCGACGGAGAGGGCCTGCTGAACCGCGTGGACACGGTCGAGTTCTACTGACGTTCTACTGACGCCGAGGCATCGGAGGCGTGCGGGCTCCGAAGCAGTGTCGGTGGGCCACCCCCGGCTGATCGAGAGCCGCGATCACGGACGGGCGCTACGCCGCGGGAGCACCTCCGCCGAGCGCCGCCTGCGGGTCAACTGGACCGAACTCTGCCGGCGGCAGCCCGCGAAGGCTGTTCGGGGAACCAGGCTTACGCCCGGTGGCCGCCGTAGTAGCCGCCGAGCTCGTCGTGGTAGCCCGCGTCCCCGGTGTGCTTGTCCTTGTCGAATTCGGGAGCGTTCTTGATCTGCTCCTTGGTCCGGTCGACGTAGATCTTCTCTTCGGCCGTGTCGATGCCGCTGACGAGACCGGCGGGGATCAGGACGTGCTTGCCGAAGATCCACACCCCGGTGTCGACCACGAGGTGGGACGATCCGACGTCGTCGGAGTGCTTGTCGACCTTGCCGATGCTCCCGTCCGTCGCCTCGACCTTGTAACCGATCAGACTGCTGCCGGCGGTGTAGCCGGTGGTGGGCAGGTAGCCCCACATGTCCGCACTCACAAAAACATCTCCTTCATCTATTTCTGAACGGCCGAATAAATCGTCCCGGCCGCCTATTTCCTGAATTCTTCTCGCCCCGGGTGCCCATCGTCCCCGACGGCAATCATCACCAGGTTCACCCATCTTCGAGGGCCGCGTTCGTGGTCGGTCAGCAGGCTTTTCAGGCAGCCCAGGACACCGCCGCTCACATACTGGTGACGTGAACGGGCACATGTGTCTCACGGAACCAGTGGCCGGGCGGGGAGCACATACGAGAAAGGACTTGTGGTGAGTGAACAAGGCGCCGCCCCTCCGGCGGTCGACGCGTATCCGGAGACGCTGCTGCGGCGGATCGGACGGCTCGGCGATGTGTCCGGCCGGTCCCTGGGCGCGCCCGCCGACCGGCCGACCTCGTGAAGAAGGCCGGCGATCGCATGGCACCTCAGCACCCCTCCGATCGTGACGGCGACCGACCGGGCCGGTTCACGCGGCTGGCGGAACACGCCTCGAACTTCACCAGCTCCCCCGGCTTCTTCGGCGTGTGCCTCGTCCTGGTCGCCGGCGCGATCACCGCGCACGCGCTGAAGCTGCCCACGCAGTGGCTGCTGGTGGTGGGCGAGGCGATGTCCGCCGTGTCACTGCTGCTCCTGGCCCTGCTGAAGAACTCCGAACGGCGCGCCGAGCACGCCATCCAGCGCAAACTCGACGCCATCGCCGCCGCGTTGCTGGAGATCCGGCGGGAGGAGCCGGGCGCCGCGAGCGAGGAACTCCGCAAGGCCATCGGTATGGAAAAGCAGACCTGACCGTCCCCGGTACGGCCCGGTACGACTCGGCCGATCCCGCTCGTCGCCGCGCAAATCCCCTCGCCCGCCCGGCCGCCGGACCGCTAACGTGCCCGCGTGATGACCGCCGCTGACGTACTGTCCGTTCTCGCCCTGCTGCGTGCCGCGGATGTCGAGGTCTGGGTGGGCGGCGGATGGGGCATCGACATTCTGGTCGGGGAGCAGACGCGTCGGCACCGCGACCTGGATCTGATGCACCGCGAGGACCAGGAGCAGGCCGTCGTGGCGGCTCTGGCGGAGGCCGGGTTCGTCGAGACCCTCGACTGGCGTCCCGTGCGGTTCGTGGTCACGGACCCGCGCGGTCGCGAGATCGATCTGCACCCGTTGGTCTTCGCGGCGGACGGGTCCGCGGTGCAGGCCTCCCCCGACCCGCACCGCCCGTTCGTCTATCCCGCCCCGTGCTTCGTCAGCGGCACGATCCGGGGGACCCCCGTCCCCTGTCTCTCGGCCGAGCAGCAGGTCCACTTCCATCAGGGGTACGAACCGGCCGACCACGACCGCCATGACATGGCTCAGCTCCGACGGGTCTTCGGCGTCACCACACACTTCTGACCGGGTGCAGGCCGGGGTGCCCTCAACTCCGCAGCCACACCGCCGTGTCGGAGGGCAGCCTGCCGTCGGTGTCCAGTGGACCGCTGGAGAGCAGGATCTCCGTATGGTCCGGCAGGGCGGCCGGAGTGTCGGCCAGGTTCGCGACGCAGATCAGGTCCGGCGCACGGCGGAAGGTGAGGACGCCGTCGGAGGCGGGCAGCCACTGCAGCGGGCCGTCGCCCAGGGCCGGGTCGGCGCGGCGCAGGCCCAGTGCGGCGCGGTAGAGGCTGAGCATGGATTCGGGGTCGTCGGCCTGACGGTCGGCTGCGTAGGCGGGCCAGCCGTCGGGCTGCGGCAGCCAGGGTTCTGTGCGTGAGCCGAATCCGGCGTACGGGGCGTCGGCCGTCCACGGCAGCGGGACACGGCAGCCGTCGCGGCCCGGGTCGGTTCCGCCGGAGCGGAAGTGCATCGGGTCCTGGATGCGGTCCCGGGGGATCTCCGCTTCGGGCAGGCCCAGTTCCTCGCCCTGGTAGATGTAGACGGAGCCTGGCAGAGCGAGCGTGAGCAGCGCGGCGGCACGCGCCCGGCGGGTGCCGAGCCGCAGGTCGGTCGGGGTGTTGTAGGTCTTGGTGGCGAAGTCGAAGGCGGTGTCCTGCCGCCCGTAACGGGTGACCGTGCGGGTCACGTCGTGATTGCACAGCACCCAGGTGGCCGGCGCGCCGACCGGGGCGTGTTCGGCGAGGGTGTCGTCGATGGCGGCGCGCAGCCGGGCCTCCTCCCACGGGCACGACAGGAAGGAGAAGTTGAACGCGGTGTGCAGTTCGTCGGGGCGCAGATAGCGGGCGAACCGCTCGGAGTCCGGCAGCCACACCTCGCCGACGAAGACGCCGTCGTACTCGTCGGCGATCCGCCGCCAGGAGCGGTAGATCTCGTGCAGGTCGTCCCGGTCGATGTACGGGTGGGGGTCACGCCCCTCCACGAAGTCGGGCAGGTCGGGGTCCTTGGCGGGCAGCGCCGCGGAATCGATGCGTACGCCCGCCACCCCGCGCTCGAACCAGAATCGCAGCACCTCTTCGTGTTCCTCCCGCACCGCGGGGTGGGCCCAGTTGAGATCGGGCTGCTCCGGCGTGAACAAGTGCAGGTACCACTCGCCGTCCTCGACCCGGGTCCAGGTCCGGCCGGAGAACTGCGACGGCCAGTCGTTGGGCGGGAGTTCGCCGTGCTCGCCGCGGCCGGGCCGGAAGTGGAAGAGCTTGCGCTCGGGACTGCCCGGTCCGGCGGCGAGCGCGGCCCGGAACCAGGAGTGCTGGTCGGAGACATGGTTGGGCACGATGTCCACGATGGTGCGGATGCCCAGCTCGCGGGCCTCGGTGATCAGCCGCTCGGCCTCGCCGAGGTCGCCGAAGGCGGGGTCGATGGTGCGGTAGTCGGCGACGTCGTAGCCCCCGTCGGCGAGCGGGGACAGGTACCAGGGGGTGAACCAGATCGCGTCGACGCCCAGTTCGGCGAGGTAGGGCAATCTCGACCGTACGCCCGCGAGGTCCCCGGTGCCGTCGCCGTCGCCGTCGGCGAAGCTGCGCGGGTACACCTGGTAGATGGCGGCGCCGCGCCACCAGTCGTCGGTGTGGCCGGGGGTCTTACCGGGCTGAGGGGCTGCCACGTGTCGGTCCTTTCGGGGCAGGGGTGGTCTCCGCCGCCGCCCCGGACAGCGAGGCGTCGGGAACGGGGCGGCGGCGGAGGATCGGTGGGGGCACCTGCGTGGTGTTCGCTGCGGGCGGTGCCCGGACTGCGGGTGACTGCGGGTGGTGCCCGTACGGCGTGTGCTCGGTCAGCCCTTGAGGCCGCCCGCCGTCAGTCCGCTCATGATGTTGCGCTGGAAGGCGAGGAAGAGGAGGAGCGTGGGCAGGGACGCGATGGTCAGCGAGGCGATCAGCACGTTCTCGGGCACGCTGGTGGCGAGCGAGTAGATGCCGACGGCGAGGGTCTGCTTCGACGGATCCGGCAGGACGAGCATCGGCCAGAGGAAGTCCTTCCAGACGCCGACGACGGCGAAGATGGACACCACACCGAGGATGGGCCGGGAGACCGGCAGCACGATGGACCACAGGACGCGCAGCGAGCCGGCGCCGTCCATGGCCGCCGCGTCGAGCAGTTCCTTGGGTATCGAGTCGAAGAACCGCTTGAGCAGGAAGATGTTGAAGGCGTTGGTGACCGAGGGAAGCCAGATCGCCCAGGGCGAGTTGAGCAGATTGCGTTCGACGATCGGCACGTCCAGCACGGTGAGGTACTGCGGTACGACGAGGACGGTCGCCGGGATCATCAGGGTGGCGAGCATCAGCCCCAGGATCGCCTTGCCGAGTACGGGCCGCAGCTTGGAGAGCGAGTAGGCGGCGGCGACGTCGAGCACCAGCTGGAAGGCGAGCGCGCCGAAGGCATAGTAGAGGGTGTTCATCAGGAGTTTCGCCAGGTCCATGACCTCCCAGGCGCGCTGGTAGTTATCCGCGTGGACGGATCCCGGCACCCAGGTGGGCGGGGTCTGGACGGCTTCCTGGGTGGTCTTGAGCCCGCTGGACACCATCCAGTACAGCGGACCGAGGAAGGCCAGCGTGAACAGGACGACGACGAGGGCGAAGCACACCCAGTACAGGACCTTGCCGCGTGGGCGGGCCAGTTGGGCGGGTGAGATGAGTGTGCGAGTGGACATGTCCGTGTCTCCCCCGGTCCCCTAGTCCTGCTCGGCGCGGTTGAGTCGGGTGTACGTGGCCGAGAAGCCGGCCAGCAGCACGAGCAGGAGCAGGCCGAGCGCCGCCGCGGCGCCGTAGTTGTTGAAGTTGAAGGCGTACTGGTAGATCAGGTACACGATGGTGGTGGTGGACCCTTCGGGTCCGGCGCCGCCGGTGAGCAGGAACGGCTCGATGAAGACCTGCATGGTGGCGATGATCTGCATGAGGAGCATCAGCAGCAGGATGAGCCTGGTCTGCGGAACGGTGACGTGCCACACCTTGCGGAGCAGTCCCGCGCCGTCCAGTTCGGCGGCCTCGTACAGCTCACCGGGCACGCTCTGGAGCGCGGCGAGGTAGATCAGTGTCGCGCCGCCCATGTTCATCCAGGTCGAGGCGACCACCACGGAGAGCATCGCCGTGTCGGGGTCCTGGAGCCATTGCTGGGCGGGGACGCCGAAGACGCCGAGTATCTCGTTGAACATGCCGTACCCGGGGTCGTACAGGTACTTGAAGAGCAGGACCGACGCGGTCGGCGGGAGCATCACCGGCAGGTAGACCAGCAGCCTCAAGTAGCCCTGGCCGTGCCGGAATTCGTTGATGATCAGGGCGGTGACGAACGGTACGACGAAGCCGAGGAGCAGCGCCAGCACGGTGAACCACAGGGTGTTGCGCCAGGCCTGGCCGAAGGCCGGGTCGTTCCAGACGGTGACGAAGTTGTCCCAGCCCACCCAGCTGACGCGGCCGTCCTCGGTCTTCTGGAAGGCGAGGAGGAACTCCCGGACGATCGGATACCAGGAGAAGAAGGCGAAGCAGAGCACCGCGCCGATGAGGAAGCCGTGGGCGGTGATGTTGCGGCGCAGGTTCTTGCCGAACTCGCCGCCCGGGAGGTGCGGGGCACCGGCGCGGGGCCTGCGGGGACGGCGGTCCTTGACCACCGGGTCCTTGGTGAGGATGGGGGCCGACATGGTCGCTCCTTGACGTACTGCGGTGCCGCCGGACGGGTCGGGCCGGGGCACATGCCGTGGGAGGTCGGGCTCTCGCCCGCGCCGCCGGTGGACGGCGGCGCGCGGGCGGGCCGGACGGTGGTGACACCGCCCGGCCGCCGCGTGGTCACTGGGTGGCGAGGACCTTGTTGACCTGGGACTCGGCGGTGGACAGGAGCTTGTCGATGTCGGCGTCCTTGTTGGTGAGGAGGCCCGACATGACGTTGTCGAGGACCTTGTAGATCTCCTGGGCCTTCGGCGGTTCGGCCTTGCCCGGGACCGGGTTGTCGGTGAAGGCCTTGAAGTTCTCCACCGGCATGGTGGCGAACTCCTTGCGGGCGGCGGCGTCCTCGGTCCTGGAACCGTTCAGCCACAGGTCCGGCTGCGGAAGCCCGACGGGCAGACCGTCCGCCTTGGACCGCTGCCAGTCGTAGTGGCCCTTGCCGACCGTGGTGAACTTGAAGTTCAGCCAGGCGATGGCGGCCTTGACCTTGTCGGCCGAAATCCCCTGCTTGATCATGTAGTTGTTGCCGCCGGCGAGTGTGTTCTCGCCGCCCGGGATCGGCCCCATGCCGAAGTTCTCGTACTTGGCGCCGAGTTGCTGGACCATGTACGTGACGTCGTCGGGCGCGGCGAGGAACATGCCCAGCTTGTCGGTGGCGATCTGCTTCTGGAGGTCGCCCCACTTCAGCAGTTGGGTCTTGCCCATGGAGTCGTCGTCCCAGCGCATGGCGTGGAGGTTCTCGGCGACCTGCTTGCCGGTCGCGTCGTTGAAGGCGGCCTTCTTCCCACTGGCGTCGACGACGTCGCCCCCGAGGCTGTACATCTGCGCGGTGAAGTGCCAGCCACCGGTGTTGGCCGCGCTGTACTCGCCGAATCCGGCGACACCGCCGCCGAGGTCCGCGATCTTCTTGGCCGCGGTGCGGACTTCCGCCCAGGTGGTCGGCGGGCTGTCCGGGTCGAGGCCGGCCTCGGTGAAGAGCTTGCGGTTGATGAGCAGGCCCATGCGGTAGTTGCTGGTGGGCAGGCCGTAGAGCTTGCCGTCCTTCTTCAGCGAGCTGAGGACCTCGGGGTCGATGTCCTTGAGCAGCGGGACGCTCTTGTCGTTGACGTACGCGGTGATGTCCTGGGCGCCGTCGTTGTCGAGGACCTGGGGCAGGTCGGTGAAGTACGTGTAGAAGACGTCGGGTTGGGACTTCGCCTTGAGCATCGCGGTGAAGCGCGGCGGTTCCAGACACTGGCCCGGTGTGGAGCGGCCCTGGATGGTGACGCCCGGGTACTTCTTGTTGAACTCCTTGACGTCCTCGTTCCACTGCTTGAGCTCGGCCGCCTTCGCCGCGGGGGGCATGCAGTCGATGGTGATGGACACCTTGGTCTTCGGGTCCAGCGGTGCGGCGGGGTCGGCTTTCGCACTGTTGCCGGAGCCGTTGTCGCCGTCGTCGTCGCTGCTGCTCGTACCGCAGGCGGCGAGCGCGGTCAGCGTGAGCGCGGAGGCGAGGGTGACCGCGCCGGCGCGGCGCGTGCGGCGGAACCGAGCTCTTCTCATGGGTGGTCCCCTTCGGGCATGAACGTGGAAGGCGCCCTCACCGCCGGTGCGATGTGGGGCGCCGCACACTCAACCACCACGAACAACTGACCACAATATCTCGCGCAGCCTTCGTAAATGTTTGACAGAAGGATGTATACGGTTGATCTCAGGGAGGCCTGTGCGCGCAAACCGAAGCGCGGTGGGCCAGGTCGGCCGCACCGCGCTCGGGTTCTGCGGACTAGCCCCGAGGGGCCTGTGTCGTCGAGCCGCGGACCACCAGCTCCGGCTCGAACAGGAGCTCACCGGGCTGGACCTCACCGCCCTGGATCTGGGTGCAGAGCAGGTCCACGGCGGCCCGCCCCATGGCCTCGATGGGCTGGCGCACGGTGGTCAGCGGGGGTTCGGTGCAGTTCATGAAGGCGGAGTCGTCGAAGCCGACGACGGAGACCTGTTCGGGCACCGAGAGGCCGCGCCGGCGGGCCGCGCGGATGGCGCCGAGGGCGAGCGGGTCGCTGGCGCAGATGATGCCGGTGACGCCCCGGGCCAGCAGGCGGGTGGTCGCCGCCTGGCCGCCCTCCAGGGAGAACATCGACCGCTCCACACAATCGTCGGGCAGGGACTTGCCCGCCGCCTCGGCACCGGCCCGCGCGGCGGCCAGCTTGCGCCGGGAGGGGATGTGGTCGGCCGGGCCGAGGACCACGCCGATGCGCTCGTGCCCCAGCAGGGTGAGGTGCCGCCACGCCTGCTCGACCGCGACGGCGTCGTCGCAGGAGACACAGGGGAAGTCCAGCTCCTCGACCGGGGCGTTGATCAGCACGACCGGGATACGCCGTTCGGCGAGCTGCCGGTAGTGGTCGTGCGGGGCGTCGGCCTGGGCGAACAGACCGCCGGCGAAGACCACTCCGGACACGTGCTGCTGGAGCAGCAGGTCGACGTAGTCCGCCTCGGAGACGCCGCCCTTGGTCTGGGTGCACAGCACCGGGGTGAGTCCCTGCTGGGCGAGCGCGCCGCCGATGACCTCGGCGAGCAGGGGGAAGATCGGGTTCTGCAACTCGGGCAGGACCAGGCCGACCAGACGCGCCCGCTCGCCGCGCAGCTGGGTGGGACGCTCGTAGCCGAGGACGTCCAGCGCGGTGAGCACGGACTGCCTGGTGGCGTCCGAGACTCCGGGCTTGCCGTTGAGGACTCGGCTGACCGTGGCCTCGCTGACACCTACCTTCTTGGCTACCTGAGCAAGTCGTCGCGTCATGAGCGCAAGGCTAGCGCAAGCCGCGCAAACGGCTTGCGCCAGCCTTGGTGCCTCCGTTCCGTCTCCGTGAGAGACCGGTGGACGCCTTTCGGCGACCGGGTCAGGGATTGATGTTGATCCTGAAGGTGGAGGTGGTGTTGCGGACGTCCACGGCGTTGCCGCCCAGGCGCAGGCCGTTGAAGGTGACCTCACCGACCGCCGGACCCTGGTTCGGTTCCGGCATCTCGTTGGCCCACAGCCCGAAGCCGGACTTCGCGTCGTAGGCGTCACCGCTCTTGCGGGCACCCGTGATCGAGATGTCGGTGAGGACCGTGTCCTTGATCGGGTTCACCGGCTGCCCGCCCAGGTACTGGGTCTGGAACATGATCCCGCTGTAGGTCGGATCCACGATGTCCACGTCGTTGACGCGGATGCCCTGGAACACCTTCGAGGCGGAGAACAGCCAGATTCCGGGGAAGGTCTGACTGCCCCAGAAGTGGCCGCCGGAGCGGACCACCGAGACGTTCTCCACGGTCGTCGGCTCGGTGCCGAACCCGTTCATGGGATAGCCGAAGTCCAGCGAGCTGATCGTGATGCCCGAGTAGACCAGGGTGTCGGCGATGTGGATGTTGCGGAAGGTGTTGTCGTAGCCGCCGTAGACGGCGATGCCCGCGGCCCGCCAGGTGAGGATCGAGGTCAGGTTCTCGTAGAGGTTGTCCTTCATGTCGGCGCCGCCCGCGTCGATCGCGGAGAACAGCGCGAAGCTGTCGTCGCCGGAGGCCCGTGACTCGTTGTTGACCACGTGGTTGTCCGTCGAGCCGCTGGTCATGTTGACGGCGTCGGCGAACGTGTTGCGGATGCGCGAGTTGCTGATCGTCACCCGGTCCGTGTTGGCGCCCCAGTAGAGGCAGACCATGTGCTCGGTCCAGGTGTTGTCGATGACGATGTCCGACACGTTCGCGAAGTCGAACACCTTGCCGGGACCGTCGATGCGCGAGGTGTAGTTGCCGAAGTAGGCGAAGTTCCTGAACGAGGACCCCTTCGCGGAGTTCTCGGCCCGGAAGCCGACGTCGGTGTTGTCCTGGCCCGACGGGGCGTGGAACTGCGTGTACCAGGGCCCGGCGCCGACCACCTGCACGGCCTTGCCGTACACCTGGAACTTGCTTGACGTCTGATAGTCGCCCGGCGGGAGGTAGACGCCGGTGAGCCTGCCGGTGGTGTCCATGCGGACCCGGTCCAGGGCGTTCTGTACGTCCTGGTGGCCGAAGCCGGTCGGGACGGCGTACGCGGCCGGGTCCGGGTTGGCGACCGGCGCGACCTGTTCCAGGCTGACGAAGTCGATCGCGTACCGGGAGGTGTTGGCCGTGTCCTTCTGCAACCGGATCTTCGCCCCCTCCGGAACGGTCTCGCCCAGCATCAGGTGCGCCTCGTCGTAGATGTGGCGCGGGGCTCCCGCGGACGGGGAGTTGCCGGGACCTGCCTCCGCCCCGTACAGCCAGGCGTACTTCGAGGTGAGCGGCAGCACCTTGCGGAAGGTGCCGTTGACATAGACGTTGAGGGTGGCGTCGATGCCGCCGCCGCCCGCGGAGTCGGGGATGGAGAAGCGGGTGACGAGTGTGTTGGTGGCCGCCTTGGTGGTGAACTCCACATACTCACCAGTGCTGTTGAGGGTCACCGCCTTGCGGCCCGACGCCTCTCCGGCGAGGTCGCCGACGGTCCGGTTGGGTCCGACGGTCGCCGCTCCGCCGCCGGTCGCGCCGTCCTCCGCCTCGTACATGTCGAAGGGCATGTTGGCGCCGCGTCCGACGAACAGGGACTGGGTGGCACTGTTGTTCTCCCGTTTGACCGGCAGTTCGTTGGCATCGGCGGCGACGGTCGTACGTACCGTGTACGAGCCGTTGGCCGCGGTCCAGGTGCCCACCGTGACGGCGCCGGTGGTGGCACCGGCGGCGATCGTGCCGTCGTACGAGCCGGTCAGGGTGCGCACGGTGGCGCCCTGGGAGTCGACCAGCGCGACGGTGATGCCGTGCGCGCCGCCCGCCGAGCCGATGGTGCCCTGGTTGCGCAGGGCGACCTTGAAGGTGACGGTGTCGCCGTCCGCCGGGCCGGACGGTGTGGTGGTCAGCACCGGCACGAGGTCGGAGCTGCTGACCGGGCGTACGACGAGTGAACCAGGGCTGGTGTAGGTGTTGTTGGTCTCGTTCTGCTCGATGACCGCACCGGCGTCGTCGGCGACGGCACTGAGCTGGTACGTGCCCGCGTCCCGCGCCCCGATGGACGTGCTGACAGTGCGCTGCGCTCCGGCGGCGAGGGTGCCGACGGCCGCCGTGGCGACCTTGGTGCCGCCCAGGCGCAGCGCGACGGCGCTGGCCGGTGCGGCGGCCTCGCCACTGTTGCGGACGGTGGCGGTGAGGGTGATCTCGTCGGACTCCACCGGTGAGGCCGGCGAGGCGGTCAGCGCGGTGACCTCAAGATCCGGGTTGGGTGCGGCGGTGCCGATCACCTGGAACTCGGCGATCTGCCCGGCCGGGGCGCCCGTGTTGGAGGTGAAGCGCAGCTGCACGTCGGCCACCCGCGCGGTGACGGGCACGGTCACGCTGTTGCCGCTCGACGGGCTGAAGGCGTAGTCCCTCGCGGCGACCAGGCTGGTGTAGCCGGTGGCGTCCTGCTCGCGGCCGAGGACCTGGATGTTCTGGGTCCGGGCGCCCCAGGCGCTGTCCGGGTTGAGCTTGAGGACGAGCGAGGAGACGTCGGCGTTTGCCCCGAGCTTCACGGTGAGGGTGGCCGGGTGGCCGGAACCCTCCCAGTAGGTGGAGGTGCTGTTGTCGTTGGCGTTCTCGGCGACGAAGGTGTGCACGGTCGAGGAGGCCGTGATCGGCTTGCCGACCGCGAGATTGGAGCCGGGGCCCGAAGTGCCGTTGCGCGTCACGGTGTTGCTGTCGCCGGACACGTTCCCGGCCGCGTCCTTGGCCCGCACGAAGTAGGAGACCGTGGCACTCGCGGAGCGGTTGTCGGTGTACGTGGTGACCGTACCGGCGACCGTGGTGAGCAGGCTGTTGTTGGCGTACACGTCGTAGCCGGTCACGCCGGTGTTGTCGCTGGAGGCGTTCCAGGCGAGCCGGATCTGCCCGGCGGCCGGTTCGGTGAGGGCCAGGTTCGCGGGTGCCGTGGGTGCCTGGGTGTCACCGCTCTCGCCGCGGCGGGTGACGGTGTTGCTGTTGCCGGAGGCGTTCCCGGCGGCGTCCCTGGCCCGCACGAAGTAGGAGACCGTGGCACTCGCGGGACGGTTGTCGGTGTACGTGGTGACCGTGCCCGCGACGCTGGTGAGCAGCTCGTTGTTGGCGTACACGTCGTAGCCGGTGACGCCGGTGTTGTCGTCGGACGCCTTCCAGGCCAGCCGGATCTGGCCGGTGGCAGGCTCGGTGTAGGCGAGGTCCGCGGGAGCGCTCGGTGCCTGGGTGTCGCCGCTCGCCGGGCCGTAGACCTCGAGTTCGGACAACTGGGCGGCGGGCTGACCGGTGTTGGCGGTGACCAGCACCCGGACGTACCGGGTGGTCGTCGGGTCGAAGGAGATCGTCACCGAGTTGCCGTCGCCCGGCGCGAAGGCGTAGGCCTTGGACGCGGTCAGGTCGGAGAAGTCGGTGCCGTTGGCGCTGCCCTGGATCTTCAGCGTCTGGCTGCGGGCTCCCCAGCCGTCGGGCAGGCGCAGCACCACCCGGTCGACGCGCAGGGAGGAAGCCAGGTCGGCCTGGATCCACTGCGGCAGGTCGTTGTTGCGGCTCTCCCAGTAGGTGGCCTTGTTGCCGTCGGCCGCGTTGGCCGGCACGTAGGTCTCGTGGTGACTGGCGGCGGTGAGCGTGCGGCCGCGCGCCAGGTTCGCCGAGGAGTCACCTGACTCGCGGACCTCCAGCTCGGAGAGCTGCGCGGCCTGCCACCCGGTGTTGGCGGTGATGTCGATCCGTACGTACCGGGCCTGGGCGGCGGGGAAGGTCACCGTCACGGTGTTGGCGCTGCCCGGGCTGAAGGCGTAGGACGCGGAGGTCTTCAGCGTGGTGAAACTCGTGCCGTCCGCGCTGCCCTGGACGGACAGGGTCTGGTTGCGGCTCTCCCAGCCGGCCGGCAGCTTCAGCACCACCTCGTCCACGCGGGCCGTCGTGCCCAGGTCCGTCTGGATCCACTGGGGGAGGCTGCTCCCGGCGCTCTGCCAGTACGTTCCCTGGTCGCCGTCGGTGATGTTGCGTGCGGCGTACTCGGCGTGGGCGCTACTGGCGGTTGCGGGCCGTCCGGCGGCGAGGTTGGGCCCGGCGGCCGCCGCGGCGGCGGTCAGCGACGGCAGGCCCAGCAGGAGCAGAGCGGTCGTGAGGACGGCGGCAATCCCCCGCCATCCCCGGCGTTGCGGTCTCATGTGTCCCCGATCTCCGTCCCGAGCCGGATGTGGGCGGCCCCGGGGCGGCTGTGTGGGTGGGTGTCCGTGGGGGGTGTACGTCGCGCTTCAATGTGCGGCTGGGCGCACTCTCTTTTGCGTCGATCGATCAGAGAGTTGCAGACACCCGACGGTACGTCTATGGCGTGAGCATGCCCGAAATGCAGGCCTCGCGGGTCCCTCCCACCAGCTGCACCACCGGGCCAGCGACTTTCGTGCGGGCTGTCGGAAAAGCGCAAGCGGGCACGCAAGTAGCGCAAGCTGCTTCCACGTCAACTACCGGTGATACCGGGACCGTTGACAAAGTGGAGACGGACTAGAAACCTGTGGGCGTAGTTTCCGCAAAGAATCGACTGAGCAGCTCAATTTGCGCGCAAGGCCGGTGCATTCCTCGACGGACACTCCACTCCCCCTCTGAACTCCCCCGTGCCTGCCCCGGCGTGCCCGGCCCGTCTGTCGCGCTTCCGCCTCCCCCACGGAACAGAGGACCCCATGAGATGGAGACCCCTCGGCCGCCGGTCACTGACCGGTGCCGTCATAGCCGCGCTCATGACGACCGGGCTGATACCGCTGGCCGTCACGTCGAGCGCCCGGGCCGCCACCGCCCCGGCCGACAGCGAACGCGCGAAGGCGGCGGCCGTCGTCAACCTCGCGCTCGGCCGTCCGGCCACCGCGGGCGGCTCGAACGGCCCCTACACCGCCGGGAACGTCACCGACGGCACCCAGGCCTCCTACTGGGAGGGGCCGGGCGGCTCCTTCCCGCAGTGGGTCCAGGTCGACCTCGGCGCGACCCGGACCGTCGACGAGGTGGTGCTCAAACTGCCCGCCACCTGGGAGAGCCGTAACCAGACGCTGTCCCTGCAGGCCAGCACCGACGGCTCCACGTTCCGTACTCTCGCGGCCTCGACCGCCCGGGCGTTCAACCCCGCGCAGGCCAACACTGTCCCGGTCGGCCTCACTTCCCCCGCCGAGGCGCGGTACGTCCGTGTGCACATCACCGGGAACACCGGCTGGAACGCCGCTCAGCTCTCCGAACTGGAGGTGTACGGCGACGACGGCGGGACCACTCCCCCGCCGACCGGCACCAACCTGGCCCGCAACAAGCCCGTCGAGGCCACCTCCTCGGTCCACAACTTCGTCGCCGCGAACGCCACCGACGACTCCACCTCCACCTACTGGGAAGCGGCAGGCCACCCCTCCGATCTCACCGTCAAGCTCGGGGCCAACGCCGACGTCGACGCCGTGGTGGTCAAGCTCAACCCGGACCAGGTGTGGGCGGCCAGGACCCAGAGCATCCAGGTGCTGGGCCGCGAACACTCCGCGAGCGCCTTCACCTCGTTGCGCGACCGGGCCGACTACGCCTTCAGTCCCTCCCGGGACAACAACTCGGTGACCATCCCGGTCACCGGGCGCTGGTCCGACCTGCGGCTCCGCTTCTTCTCCAACACCGGGGCACCGGGCGGCCAGGTCGCCGAGTTCCAGGTCGTCGGGACCGCCGCACCCGCACCCGACCTGACCGTCACAGGACTGGACTGGACCCCTGCCTCCCCCTCCGAGCGGGACGCGGTGACCGTGAACGCCACGGTCCGCAACGCGGGCACGGCACGCTCGGCCGCCACGACCGTCGACGTCAGCCTGGAGGGAACGGTCGCCGGCAGCGGAACCGTACCCGCGCTCGACCCGGGCGCGTCCGCCACGGTGGCCGTCGCCGCCGGTACCCGTCCTGCGGGCAACTACGGCGTCTCCGCCGTGGTCGACCCGCGCAACACGGTCGCCGAACTCGACGACTCCAACAACAGCCGCACCGCCGCGAACCGGCTGGTGGTCGGCCAGGCACCCGGCCCCGACCTCGAAGTACGCGGCATCACCACCAACCCGGCCAACCCGGCCGTCGGCTCGTCCGTCTCCTTCACCGTCGCCGTGCACAACCGCGGCACCACCGCGGCGCCGGCCGGCTCCGTGACCCGGCTCCAGGTCGGCTCCACCACGCTCAACGGCACGACCGGCCAGGTGGCATCCGGAGCCACGGTGAACGTGCCGATCAGCGGAACATGGACGGCGACCAGCGGTGGGGCCACCCTCACGGCCACCGCCGACGCCACCGGGGTCGTCAGCGAGACCAACGAGAACAACAACGTGCTCGCCAAGTCACTCGTGGTCGGCCGTGGCGCCGCCGTCCCGTACACCGAACTGGAGGCGGAGGAAGGCCGCTACGAGGGCACCCTGCTCACCGCCGACGCCAAGAGGACCTTCGGACACACCAACTTCGCCACCGAGTCCTCGGGCCGCAAGTCCGTCAGGCTCAACTCCACCGGCCAGTTCGTCGAGTTCACCTCGACGACTCCGTCCAACTCGATCGTGGTGCGCAACTCCGTCCCGGACGCCGCGGGCGGCGGCGGGGCACAGGCCACGATCAGCCTGTACGCCGACGGCACCTTCGTACAGAAGCTCAACCTGTCGTCGAAGCACAGCTGGCTGTACGGGACCACCGACGACCCCGAGGGACTGACCAACACGCCCGGCAGCGACGCCCGTCGGCTCTTCGACGAGTCGCACGCGCTGCTGTCGCGTAGCTACCCGGTGGGCACCAAGTTCCGCCTCCAGCGGGACGCGGGCGACACGGCCGCGTTCTACGTCATCGACCTCGTCGACCTCGAACAGGTCGCGCCCGCGGCCACCAAGCCCGCGAACTGCACCTCGATCACCGAGTACGGGGCCGTCCCGGGCGACGGACTCGACGACACCGACGCCATCCAGCGGGCGGTCACCGCCGACCAGAACGGCCAGATCTCCTGCGTGTGGATCCCGGCCGGGCAGTGGCGCCAGGAACAGAAGATCCTCACCGACGACCCGCTGAACCGGGGCCAGTACAACCAGGTCGGCATCCGGGACGTCATCATCCGCGGCGCGGGCATGTGGCACTCCCAGCTCTACACACTCACCCCGCCCCACCAGGCCGGTGGCATCAACCACCCGCACGAGGGCAACTTCGGTTTCGACATCGACCACAACACCCAGATCTCCGACATCGCCATCTTCGGCTCGGGCACCATCCGCGGCGGCGACGGCAACCACGAGGGCGGTGTGGGACTCAACGGCCGCTTCGGCAAGGGCACGAAGATCACCAATGTGTGGATCGAGCACGCCAACGTCGGCGTGTGGGCCGGCCGCGACTACTCCAACATCCCCGAACTGTGGGGCCCGGGCGACGAGTTGGAGTTCTCGGGCGTACGCATCCGCAACACCTACGCCGACGGCATCAACTTCGCCAACGGCACCCGCAACTCCACCGTCTACAACTCGTCCTTCCGCAACACCGGTGACGACGCGCTCGCCGTGTGGGCCAGCAAGTACGTGAAGGACACCTCGGTGGACATCGGCCACGACAACCACTTCCGCAACAACACGATCCAGCTGCCGTGGCGGGCCAACGGCATCGCGGTGTACGGCGGTTACGGCAACACCATCGAGAACAACGTCATCGCCGACACGATGAACTACCCCGGCATCATGCTCGCCACCGACCACGACCCGCTCCCGTTCTCCGGGCAGACCCTCATCGCGGGCAACGCCCTGCACCGGACGGGCGGCGCGTTCTGGAACGAGGACCAGGAGTTCGGCGCCATCACACTCTTCGCGCAAGGGCAGGACATCCCGGGCGTGACCATCCGTGACACCGAGATCTTCGACTCGACGTACGACGGCATCCAGTTCAAGACGGGTGGCGGCGCGATGCCGGGCGTGAAGATCACCGACGTGAAGATCGACGGGTCCAACAACGGGTCCGGCATCCTCGCGATGAGCGGGGCCCGCGGCAGCGCCGCCCTGACGAACGTCACGATCACGAACTCGGCCGAAGGGAGCGTACTGATCGAGCCGGGCTCGCAGTTCACCATCACCGGCACGCCCACCGGGGCGTCCGCCGCCCGCATGAACCGCTGAGCCGGGGGGCCGACCATCCACCAAAGACGCCGGTGCCCCGCACTCTTCTCGGAGTGCGGGGCACCGGCTGTTTGCCCTGCCCGTGAAACGGGGCCTGTGGGGCGATGTTGCTTGTTGTGTCCGAGGGGGGACTTGAACCCCCACGCCCGATAAAGGGCACTAGCACCTCAAGCTAGCGCGTCTGCCATTCCGCCACCCGGACTAGGTGTCTGCCGCCTGGACGGGGGTGTTCCCCGTGGCGACATGGACAACAATACCAAGCTTTCGGAGTGGCTTTCACCTGCGTTTCCTCGCCCCGGCGGGGGTTCCCGACAGGTGCGGAAGGTGCGCCTACAGTCTCACCATGGGTGACTGGAAGACTACGGACGGGTTGCCGCGCAGACGGCGGCACCGGGCTCTGTCGCCGTGGCGGGAGCATCTGCGTGACACGTTCTGGTTCGCTCCGACCGCCGCCCTGGTCCTGGTGTTCGTGGTGTGGTCCGCGGCGACGGCGGCGGACGACGCGATCCTGACCGCGCTGCGCAACGCGGGCGACGAGGACGCCGTCAGTGATCTGCTGGGGATCGCCGAGGACGCGAAGACCGTGGTCACCACGATCAGCGCGGCCATGATGACCTTCATCGGCGTCGTCTTCAGCATCTCGCTGGTCGCCGTGCAGATGGCCGCCGGGCAGTTCAGCCCCCGCGTCGTACGGATCTTCGTGCGGAGCCGGATCACCAAGGCCACCTTCGCGGTGTTCCTGGCCACCTTCGTCCAGTCCCTGCTCGTCCTCACCTCGTACGACAGTCAGCGCGATCCCGCGCTGGTGGCCTCGATCCCGCTCGTCCAGTCCGTCCTCACGCTGATCCTGGTGGGGCTGAGCGTCGTCCTGTTCGTGATGTACGTGAACTCGACGCTGCGGCTGATGCGGGTCGCGCACGTCGTCGACCTGATCACCAGGGAGGCGTTGCGGGTCGTCGCCAACATGCCCCTCGGCGTCTCGGCGGAGGAGCCCGTCGGCACCGGTGCCGGTGCCGGTGCCGGTACCAGCACCGGTCCGGGCTCCGACCTCGGTCCCGAGACCGCCCGCTTCGCCCATCACGGCCGCGCGGGCGTACTGCGGGACGTCGACATCGTGCGGCTCGTCCGGATGGCGCGGCAGAGCGGTGTCGTACTGCGGCTCGTCCCGCGGATCGGGGACTTCGTCGTACCGGGCACGCCGGTGTTCGCCGTACACGGCGGGCCCGCCACGAAGGCGCTGCGGGCGCTGAGTTTTCAGGTGTCCGTGGGTGCCGAGCGGACGTTCCATCAGGATCTGGGGCTGGGGCTGCGGCAGTTGTCGGACATCGCGTTGCGCGCCCTGTCTCCGGCCGTGAACGACCCCACCACGGCGGTTCAGGCCGTGGACCGGATCGTGCAGTTCCTGTCCTCGGTGGCGCAGCGCCCGCTCGGGGCCCTGTTGCACCGGGACCGGCGAGGCACCGTACGGCTGGTGCAACCCGTGCCGGGCTGGACCGAGTTGGTCGACCTCGGCTTCACCGAGATCCGGGGGTGTGCCGTGGCCAGCCCTCAGGTGACCCGGCGTCTGCTGGCCGGGCTCGATGATCTCCTCGGCGCCGTTCCCGAGGACCGTCGGGCACCGTTGGTCCGCCATCGCACGCTGCTGACCCAGGCCGTGGAGCGAGCCGTGCCGGAAGCCGCCGACCGCGCCTTCGCCCTCCACCCGGACCGGCAGGGCATCGGCTAGGCGCGAGGCCACCGGCCCCCCGTCCCCCCGGTCGGCGGCCGACGGTCACGCAGCGCTAGGACGCGACCGCCGGCGCTCCCCCCAGCCAGTGGGCGGCGCCCCGCACGGCGCCGCCCACTCGCCGTCACGGCATGAGGTGGTACTCCGGGAAGTTGCCCGGCAACCGCTCCCCCGCCGGTCCTCGTGTCACCGCGCGGATCAGCAGTTCGCCGCCCACGAACGCGCCCCGCCAGGACGCGCCGAAGCCGCCGAAGAGCTCGTCGCGATCGCCGCGCGAACGGGGCTTGCCGTGGCCGACCTTGAACGCGCGGATCTGCGGGGCCAGTCGGTCGTAGGTGGCCTCGTCGTCCGTCGACAGGGTCGCGACGAGCGCGCCGTTCGACGCGTTCATGGCGGCGAGCAGCTCCGCCTCGGTGTCGACCAGGACGATGGTGTCGACCGGGCCGAAGGGTTCCGCGTGGTGGAGGGGCGAGGACGGGGGCGGGTTGAGGAGCGTGACCGGCTGGACGTACGCAGCCGTGTCCTGGCCGGGCAGGAAGCGCGCGTCGGCGAG
The DNA here is from genome assembly GCF_042715345.1 of Streptomyces sp. NPDC058697. Classification (NCBI taxonomy): domain Bacteria; kingdom Bacillati; phylum Actinomycetota; class Actinomycetes; order Kitasatosporales; family Streptomycetaceae; genus Streptomyces; species Streptomyces sp. NPDC058697. Next base: position 173,036 of record NZ_JBHXSU010000011.1, on the reverse strand, counting down.
CCGGCCGCGGTGCAGCGGGACCGCCCCCCGGTCGATCGCCTCGGCGACCTGGTCGTGGAGGTCCTTCGCCTTGGCCGCGTTGATCACCGGACCGAAGTCCAGCTGCGGATACGGGTCGTCCGGGTGCTCGACCGCCAGCGGGTGGCCGACCCGCAGCGTACGGACCGCGGGCAGGTACGCGGCCAGGAAGTCGTCGAACAGCTCACGCTGGACGACAAAGCGCGGGTAGGCGGTGCAGCGCTGCTTGCCGTAGTCGAAGAGCTTGGGGATGACCGCCGTCAGCGTGTCCCAGTCCGTGTGGTTCCAGATGCCCCAGGTGTTCAGTCCCTCCTGTTCCAGTACGTGTCGTTTGCCGAGGTCGGCGACGGCCGTGGCCACCGCGGCGCCCGTGTCTCGGCCGCCGACGAAGGAGACGCAGCCGATCTCGGGCGCGCGCACGAGCGCCTCCGACAGCTCGCCCCCGCTGCCGCTGACGAGGGTGACGGGAATCCCCTCGCGTGCGGCGAGTGCGCAGGCCAGGGTGAGACACGCGACGCCGCCGTCGGTCGGGGTCTTGGCGATGACCGCGTTCCCTGCCAATGCCTGTATCAGCATTGCGTGAACGAGCACGCTCATCGGGTAGTTCCAGCTCGCGATGTTGGACACGGGCCCGTCGAGCGGGGTCCGGCCCTCGACCATGGGCTCGATTCCGTCGACGTACCAGCGCACGCCGTCGATGGCCCGGTCGACGTCGGCCTGCGCGAGCCGCCAGGGCTTGCCGATCTCCCAGACGAGAAGGAGGGCGAGCAGTTCGCGGTGTTCGGTGAGCGCGTCGAGCGTGGCCGCGACGCGGGCCCGGCGTTCGTCCAGGGGCACGTGGCGCCAGGCGCGGTGGTGGTCGAGTGAGGCGCGTACGGCCTGGTGGGCCGTCAGGCTGTCGAGGCGCGGCGGGCCCGCGATGGGGCTTCCGTCCACCGGGCTGGTGGCGGGCAGAGCCCTGCCGTCCGCCTGCCAGGCGGCGCCCCAGAGGTTGAGGACACGGTCGTCCCGGAAGGCTTCCGGCGCCACGGTGAGGCAGCGTTGCCAGGCGTCGGTCCAGGAGCTGTGGGCCTTGAGGGTGAGGGTGGGTGCCATTCGGTTGCTCCGCTCTCGGTGCACAGTCGAGAAGGAAAGGGCCCGAAGGGCCTTCCTTGGAAGGGCGGTGGCGGGAGACGGGTGGGCGGTAGTGCATGGCTCGCCTCCCGTACGGGAGTACTGGGCGCACTTGGAGTGCGTGGCGTACTCGCGTACGGAGACGTCGTACGGGGGACGCTAGCGAGGCACCTCGGCCTCGGAAAGTAACGCCGTGTCAACTATGAGTGACATCACGCTTCTTCATCCGGACGCGTCCAGTGCGGCGAGGACCAGCCGGGCCGTCTCGGTGGGGGTGTCGCCGACCCGTACGCCGGCCGCCTCCAGGGCTTCCTTCTTCGCCTGGGCCGTGCCGGACGAGCCGGAGACGATCGCGCCCGCGTGGCCCATCGTCTTGCCCTCGGGTGCGGTGAATCCGGCGATGTAGCCGATGACGGGTTTGGTGACATGGTCGCGGACGTACGCGGCCGCGCGTTCCTCGGCGTCGCCGCCGATCTCCCCGATGAGGACGATGAGTTCGGTGTCGGGGTCGTCCTGGAAAGCGGCGAGGCAGTCGATGTGGGTGGTGCCGACGACGGGGTCGCCGCCGATGCCGACGCAGGTCGAGAAGCCGATGTCGCGGAGTTCGTACATGAGTTGGTAGGTGAGCGTGCCCGACTTGGAGACGAGGCCGATGCGGCCGGACTTGGTGATGTCGGCCGGGATGATGCCCGCGTTGGACTGGCCGGGGGTGATCAGGCCGGGGCAGTTGGGTCCGATGATCCGCGTGCCCTTCGACCTCGCGTACGCGGTGAAGGCGACCGAGTCGTGGACCGGGATGCCCTCGGTGATGACGACGGCGAGTTCGATGCCGGCGTCGGCGGCCTCGACAACTGCCGCCTTGGAGAAGGCGGGTGGGACGAAGACGACGCTGACGTCGGCCCCGGTGGCCTCGATGCCTTCGCGCACGGAGCCGAAGACGGGCACGGCGCGGTCGTCGAAGTCGACGCTCTGCCCGGCCTTGCGCGGGTTGACGCCGCCGACGACGTCGGTGCCGGCGGCGAGCATCCGCCGGGTGTGCTTCATGCCCTCGCCGCCGGTCATGCCCTGGACGAGGACCTTGCTCTCCTTGGTGAGGTAGATGGCCATGTCCCGCTCCTTCAGCTGGCGTTGGCGAGTTGGGCGGCACGGCGCGCGGCGCCGTCCATGGTGGTGGCCTGCTGGACCAGGGGGTGCGCCCGGTCGTCGAGGATCGCGCGGCCGCGTACGGCGTTGTTGCCGTCGAGGCGGACGACCAGCGGCTTGGTCAAGTGGACCGATTCCAGGGCCTGCACGATGCCGTCGGCGACCGCGTCACAGGCGGTGATGCCGCCGAAGACGTTGACGAAGACGGACTTCACCGCCGGGTCGGAGAGGATGACGGAGAGGCCGTCGGCCATGATCTGGGCGGAGGCTCCGCCGCCGATGTCGAGGAAGTTGGCGGGGCGCGCGCCGCAGCCGGCGACCACGTCGAGGGTCGACATGACGAGACCGGCGCCGTTCCCGATGATGCCGACCTCGCCGTCCAGCTTCACGTAGTTGAGGTTCTTGGCGGCGGCCGCCGCCTCCAGCGGGTCGTCGTGCGTGGACTCCTGGTCGCCCCAACGTGCCTGCCGGAAGCGGGCGTTGTCGTCGAGGGTGACCTTCCCGTCGAGGGCGAGGATCTGCCCCTGGGCGGTACGCACGAGGGGGTTCACCTCGACGAGTACGGCGTCCTCGCGGATCAGTACGTCCCAGAGCCTGACCAGGACGTCGACGGTCTGCGGAGGCAGGCCCGCGGCATCGGCGACCTCGGCCGCCTTCGCCGAGGTGACGCCCTCGGCGGGGTCGATGTGGACGCGCGCCACGGCGTCCGGCCGGGTGGCGGCGACCTCCTCGATGTCCATGCCGCCCTCGGCCGAGGCGATGGCGAGGAAGCGGCCGGCGGCTCGGTCGAGTACGTAGCTGACGTAGAACTCGCTCTCGATGTCGACCGGTTGGGCCAGCATCACCTTGCCGACGGTGTGGCCCTTGATGTCCATACCCAGGATCTGGCGTGCCGTCAGTTCGGTGGCGGCGGGGTCCGCGGCGAGTTTCACGCCGCCCGCCTTGCCGCGTCCGCCGGTCTTCACCTGTGCCTTGACGACGACGCGGCCGCCGAGCCTGCGGGCGATCTCGCGTGCCTCCTTGGGCGAGTCGGTGACCTCCGCCCTCGGCACCAAGATGCCGTGTTCCTCGAAGAGTTCCCTTGCCTGGTGCTCGAACAGGTCCATCTCGGCTCCCTCTTAAAAGTGCCGCACGCCCCCTGGACACCACCCACTGGATGCGGGATAACAAGCTTCATACAGTATTCGTCGACTGTATGCAATGTACCGCGACGGCATCCACGAACAGTGCGCGCACCACGTCCGACCTGCACTTCCGCGCGCCCAATCCCCTACGAAGGGACAGGACTTCGCCATGCCCGACGACAACAGCCAGAACCTCATATCCGGTGGGCACCTGGTCGCCAAGGCACTCAAAGCGGAGGGTGTGGAGGTCATCTACACGCTCTGCGGCGGCCACATCATCGACATCTACGACGGCTGCGTGGACGAGGGCATCGAGGTCGTCGACGTACGCCACGAACAGGTCGCCGCCCACGCCGCCGACGGCTACGCACGCATCACCGGCAAGCCCGGCTGCGCCGTCGTCACCGCCGGTCCCGGCACGACCGACGCCGTGACGGGTGTCGCCAACGCCTTCCGCGCGGAGTCCCCGATGCTGCTGATCGGCGGCCAGGGGGCCCACACCCAGCACAAGATGGGGTCCCTCCAGGACCTGCCGCACGTCGACATGATGACGCCGATCACCAAGTTCGCGGCGACCGTGCCGGACACCGCGCGGGCCGCCGACATGGTGTCGATGGCGTTCCGCGAGTGCTACCACGGGGCGCCCGGCCCGTCCTTCCTGGAGATCCCGCGCGATGTCCTCGACGCCAAGGTGCCGGTCGAGAAGGCCCGGGTCCCCGCCGCCGGCCAGTACCGGGCCTCGACCCGCTCGGCCGGTGACCCCGAGGCCATCGAGAAGCTCGCCGACCTGCTCGTGCACGCCGAGAAGCCCGCGATCCTGCTGGGCAGCCAGGTGTGGACGACCCGAGGCACCGAATCCGCCATCGAGCTCGTACGCGCCCTCAACATCCCCGCGTACATGAACGGCGCCGGGCGCGGCACGCTGCCGCCCGGGGACCCGCACCACTTCCAGCTGTCGCGCCGGTACGCCTTCTCCAACGCCGACGTCATCGTCATCGTCGGTACGCCCTTCGACTTCCGCATGGGCTACGGCAAGCGGCTGTCGCAGGACGCGACCGTCGTGCAGATCGACCTCGACTACCGGACCGTCGGCAAGAACCGGGACATCGACCTCGGGATCGTCGGTGACGCGGGACTCGTCCTGAAGTCGGTCACCGAGGCCGCCTCCGGGCGCATCAACGGGGGCGCGTCGAAGCGCAAGGAGTGGCTCGACGAACTGCGCGCCGCCGAACAGACCGCCATCGAGAAGCGCCTGCCGAACCTGAAGTCGGACGCCTCACCGATCCACCCGTACCGCCTGGTCAGCGAGATCAACGAGTTCCTGACCGAGGACTCCATCTACATCGGCGACGGCGGCGACATCGTCACCTTCTCCGGCCAGGTCGTGCAGCCCAAGTCACCCGGGCACTGGATGGACCCGGGACCGCTCGGCACGCTCGGCGTCGGCGTCCCCTTCGTGCTCGCCGCCAAGAAGGCACGGCCCGACAAGGAGGTCGTCGCCCTCTTCGGGGACGGTGCCTTCTCGCTCACCGGCTGGGACTTCGAGACCCTCGTCCGCTACAACCTCCCGTTCGTCGGCATCGTCGGCAACAACTCCTCCATGAACCAGATCCGTTACGGCCAGGCCGCCAAGTACGGCCTGGAGCGCGAGCGGGTCGGCAACACCCTCGGCGACGTCCACTACGACAAGTTCGCCCAGATGCTGGGCGGTTACGGCGAAGAGGTCCGCGACCCCGCCGACATCGCCCCCGCCCTCCAGCGCGCCCGCGAGTCGGGCAAGCCGTCGCTCATCAACGTCTGGGTCGACCCGGACGCGTACGCCCCCGGAACCATGAACCAGACGATGTACAAGTGAGGTGGACCCGATGACAGCGACGCCAGCCACGATCCCGGCGGCAGCGACGCCGCCGACCTCGACCAAGGCCCTCGAAGGCATCCGCGTCCTCGACATGACGCACGTCCAGTCCGGTCCCTCCGCCACCCAGCTGCTCGCCTGGCTCGGCGCGGACGTCGTCAAACTGGAGGCGCCGACCGGGGACATCACGCGCAAGCAGCTGCGCGATCTCCCTGACGTCGACTCCCTCTACTTCACGATGCTCAACTGCAACAAGCGGAGCATCACCCTCAACACCAAGACCGAGCGCGGCAAGGAGATCCTCACCGAGCTGATCCGGCGCTCCGACGTCATGGTCGAGAACTTCGGACCGGGCGCGGTCGACCGTATGGGCTTCACCTGGGACCGCATCCAGGAGATCAATCCGCGGATCGTCTATGCCTCCATCAAGGGGTTCGGGGACGGCCCGTACACCAACTTCAAGGCGTACGAGGTCGTCGCTCAGGCCATGGGCGGGTCGATGTCGACCACCGGCTTCGAGGACGGGCCGCCGCTGGCGACGGGAGCCCAGATCGGTGACTCGGGCACGGGCATCCACGCGGTGGCGGCGATCCTCGCCGCCCTGTTCCAGCGGGAGAACACGGGGCGCGGGCAGCGCGTGAACGTGGCGATGCAGCACGCCGTGCTGAATCTGTGCCGGGTGAAACTGCGGGACCAGCAGCGCCTCGGGCATGGGCCGCTGGCTGAATATCCCAACGACGACTTCGGCGACGAGGTTCCCAGGTCGGGCAACGCGTCCGGCGGCGGCCAGCCCGGCTGGGCGGTCAAGTGCGCGCCGGGCGGCCCCAACGACTACGTGTACGTCATCGTGCAGCCCGTCGGCTGGAAGCCCATCACCGAGCTCATCGGGCGCCCCGAGCTCGCGGATGCCCCCGAGTGGGCGACCCCGGAGGCCCGCCTCCCCCAGCTCACCAAGATGTTCCAGCTGATCGAGGAGTGGTCGTCCACACTCCCCAAATGGCAGGTCCTCGAACAGCTCAACGCCCACAACATCCCCTGCGGTCCGATCCTCTCCACCAAGGAGATCATCGAGGACGAGTCGCTGGTGGCCAACGAGATGGTCGTGACGGTGCCGCACCCCGAGCGGGGCGACTTCGTGACCGTGGGCAGCCCGCTGAAGCTCTCCGACTCCCCCGTGGACGTGACCAGTTCGCCGCTGCTGGGCGAGCACAACGAAGAGGTGTACGTCGGCGAGCTCGGTCTCGGCGACGAGGAGCTGCGCCTGCTCAAGTCGAACGGAGTGATCTGATTGATGGCCGAAGACCGGGTGCTGAGGGTGCGTACGCTCCTCGAAGCCGTACGGGCCGAGGGGCGGAGCGCGCTGACCGCGCCCGAGGGCAAGGTGATCGCCGACGCGTACGCGATCGCCGTCCCGGGCGAGGAGCTGGCGACCGACGTCGACGAGGCGGTGTCGTACGCGGCACGCTTCGGCGGGCCCGTCGTGATGAAGATCGTCTCCCCGGACATCCTCCACAAGACCGACGCCGGCGGCGTGATCGTCGGGGTGGAGGGCGCTGCGGACGTCCGTGCCGCCTTCCACAAGATCATCGAGAACGCCCGGGCGTACGACTCCCAGGCCCGCATCGAGGGCGTACAGGTGCAGGAACTGCTCCCCCAGGGGCAGGAGGTCATCGTCGGCGCGGTGACCGATCCGACGTTCGGGAAGGTCGTGGCCTTCGGGCTCGGCGGAGTGCTCGTCGAGGTCCTCAAGGACGTCACGTTCCGGCTGGCGCCCGTCGACGCGGACGAGGCGCTGTCGATGCTGGACTCGATCCGGGCCGCGGAGATCCTGCGCGGAGTGCGGGGCGCGCCGGCGGTGGACCGGTGGGCGATCGCCGAGCAGATCCGCCGGGTCTCCGAACTGGTCGCGGACTTCCCGGAGATCGCCGAGGTGGACCTCAACCCGGTGATCGCCACCCCGGAGGGCGCGATAGCCGCGGACATCCGGGTCATCCTCGCCGAGTCCGTGCCCAAGCCCCGCCGCAAGTACAGCCGCGAGGAGATCCTCACCTCGATGCGCCGGCTGATGCAGCCGTCGTCGGTGGCGGTGATCGGCGCCTCCAACGAACAGGGCAAGATCGGCAATTCGGTCATGCGCAACCTCATCGACGGCGGCTTCTCCGGGGAGATCCACCCGGTGAACCCCAAGGCCGATGACATTCTGGGCCGCAAGGCGTACAAGAGTGTCACGGACGTTCCCGGTGAGGTGGATGTGGCGGTCTTCGCTATTCCCGCCAAGTTCGTGGCCTCGGCCCTGGAGGAGGTGGGACGCAAGGGGATCCCCAACGCCGTCCTGATCCCCTCGGGGTTCGCGGAGACCGGTGAACACGCGCTGCAGGACGAGATCGTGGCGATCGGCGAGCGCTACGGAGTCCGGCTGCTCGGGCCGAACATCTACGGCTACTACTCGACGTGGCAGGACCTGTGCGCGACGTTCTGCACGCCGTACGACGTCAAGGGCGGTGTCGCCCTCACCTCGCAGTCCGGTGGCATAGGGATGGCCATTCTGGGCTTCGCGCGCACTACGAAGACAGGTGTTTCCGCGATCGTGGGGCTCGGCAACAAGTCGGACCTGGACGAGGACGACCTGCTGACCTGGTTCGGCGAGGACCCCAACACCAAGTGCATCGCCATGCACTTGGAGGACCTCAAGGACGGGCGCGCCTTCGTGGAGGCCGCGCGGGCGACCGTCCCCAAGAAACCGGTGGTCGTCCTCAAGGCGGGCCGTACGGCGGCCGGTGCCAAGGCCGCGGGCTCGCACACGGGCGCCCTCGCGGGCGACGACGCCGTGTACGAGGACATCCTGAAGCAGGCCGGTGTCATCAGGGCGCCCGGTCTGAACGAAATGCTGGAGTACGCGCGCGCGTTGCCGGTGCTGCCGACTCCCCAGGGCGACAACATCGTGATCATCACGGGCGCCGGCGGCAGTGGCGTACTGCTGTCCGACGCGGTGACCGACAACGGCCTCTCCCTGATGGAGATCCCGCCGGACCTGGACGCGTCCTTCCGGAAGTTCATCCCGCCCTTCGGCGCGGCCGGCAACCCGGTGGACATCACGGGCGGCGAGCCGCCGTCGACGTACGAGGCGACGATCCGGCTCGGTCTTGAGGACCCGCGGATCCACTCGCTCGTCCTCGGCTACTGGCACACCATCGTGACCCCTCCCATGGTCTTCGCCGAGCTCACCGCGCGCGTGGTGGCCGAATTCAGGGAGCGCGGGATCGAGAAGCCCGTCGTGGCGTCGCTCGCGGGCGACGTCGAGGTCGAGGAGGCCTGCCAGTACCTCTACGAGCACGGGGTCGTGGCATACCCGTACACGACCGAGAAGCCGGTGGCAGTGCTCGGCGCGAAGTATCGCTGGGCGCGCGCGGCGGGGCTGTTGTGAGGCCGCGGGGTGCGGCGGGCGCTGTTGGGGGGCGGTTCATGACTTGACCCGGTGAAGGGGCGGGCCGACGGTGCGCGTCGGCCCGCCCCGGGACCCGTGCGCACACGAAAGGAATTGGACAGGGGGCGCTGGCCAGATCTTTCGACGCAAGGGGTGCTACGCGACATGACAACCACCGACTTCACGACACCCGTCCCCTACAGGGAGGTGACGGACCGCAACGGCCGCCTGTACCGGATCGGTGAGACCGACCGGGACATCATGGGGCGACCACGCTGGACCATGGTGCTCTTCCCCTGGATGGGCATGATGGGCATCAGCTCCTCGGAGTACGCGTTCACATCCGCCGAGGACACCCTGCACGAGGCCCACCTCTGGGACAGTGGGCACATCTTCTGGCTGATGGGCGTCTGGATCTTCTTCCAGGCGGCCGTGGCCTTCCCGGCCGGCCAGCTGCGCGAGAGCGGAAAACTGCCCGCGCGGTACGCCATGATGCTCGGCGCACTCGGCACGATCCTGGGTTACATCTCGCTGGCGTACGCGCCGCACGTGATCGTCGCGTACATAGGCTTCGGCATGTTCAGCGGCATCGGCGCGGGCCTCGTCTACGCGACCTGCGTGAACATGGTCGGCAAGTGGTATCCGGAGCGCAAGGGCGGCAAGACCGGCATGGTCAACGGCGGTTTCGCCTACGGCTCCGTGCCCTTCGTGTTCCTGTTCACGTCGTACATGGACCTGTCCAACTACGAGACCGTGCTGGTCATGGTCGGCGTGACCTGCTGCACGGTCGTCGCGGTCGCCGGCTGGTTCTTCAAGGACCCGCCGAAGAACTGGTGGCCCGCGCACGTCGACCCGCTGAAGACCTCCGACGACCCGCGGGTCGTGCGGGCACTGGCGAAGAACCCGCCGGCGGTCAAGCAGTACACACCGCGGGAGGCGGCCAGGACGCCCGTCCTGTGGATGATGTGGTTCTGCCTGTTGTGCACGGCCGGTATCAACATCTTCGGCATCGCCATGCAGGTGCCGTTCGGAAAGGAGATGGGGTTCGCGGGCGGCATCGTGGCCACCGCGATGTCACTCAAGGCGATCGTCAACGGCACCGGACGTGGTGTCATCGGCTGGATCTCGGACCGCTACGGCCGCCGGAACACACTCGTCATCGTCTGTGTCGTCCTCGGCTGCTCGCAGTTCGGCGTGTTCTTCTCCGGGAACATGGGCTCGATGCCGTTCTTCCTGGTCTGCTCCATGATCTCGGGCTTCGGCGGCGGCGCGATCTTCCCGCTCTTCGCGGCGATGACGGCGGACTACTTCGGTGAGAACAACAACGCCTCCAACTACGGCATGGTCTACAGCTCCAAGCTCATCTCCGGTCTCGTCGGCTCCGGCGTGGGAGCCGTCGTCGTGAGCTCCTGGGGCTACGGAGGCGCCTTCGCGCTGGCCGGCGGCATCGGTCTGGGTTCCGCGGTCCTGGCGCTCTTCCTGCGTGCTCCTGGGCGGCCTGCGGCCAAGCGCATCGTGCCCAACCCGCACCCGATCGGCGAGGAGATGGCCTGACCCGGTGGGGAGACGAATCGAGCCGGTGAGGGATGCCCCCTCATGAACCCCCCGGTGTGGAACCGTCCCGCACCGAGTCCGCCGCACACGTCCCCGACGCTCTAGAACTTCCACGAACCGCCTCCGTCCTTGGAAACGCCGAACGGTCCTCCCCACGGCACCGCGTGGGGAGGACCGTCCGCTGTGCGTCCTGGGTCAGCGGCGCCTTGAGCGGAGGGCCGCGAGGTTGTCATAACTGATCTTGGCCTCGCGCAGCGACTGTGCGGGGTCGGTGGCACTGGGCGAGTTGTCGTCCTCGACCATCGGGTTGTGGTAGTTCCGCTCCCCGACCCGGGAGAAGAACGTGGTGTAGTCGATGACGCCTGTTCCGAAGGGCACCATGTCGTAGCCCATGCCGTTGGTGGTGCTCACGACACCGTCCTTGGCGTGGAACAGCGGGTAGCGCTTGTTGTTGCGGGCGACGAGCCCCGCCGGGTCGAAGACCTTCTTGCGGGTGGAGCCGTCGTGGGCGGTGTAAGTGTGGAACTTGTACTGGGCCACGTGCGCCCAGAAGATGTCCATCTCCAGCCAGACCAGCTTCGGGTCGGTGGCCTTCAGGAAGTACTCCAGCTTGCGGATGCCGGAGCTGCGGGTGGGCCGGCCCTGGGCGTCCAGCGGGCCTCCGTCGAGCAGAAAGCCGTAGGCGGAGTCGTGGTTGTGCGTGTACAGCTTGATGCCCTCGCGGCGGGCGATCCTGCCCAGCGCGTTCCACTTGTCGGCCGCCACGTCCCAGTCGGCCGGGTAGGAGCTGCCGGTGGGGTCTCCGCCGGTGCCCATGTGGTCCATGCCGATGATGTTGGCGATCTCCAGGTGCTGCTTGAAGGTGTCCAGGTCGGCGGTGGTCAGCGGCCAGGAGGGCGGTATGAAGCCGTGGTTGCCCTGGGCGCGCAGTCCGTAGTCGTCGAGCCAGGAGCGCAGCAGCCTGGCGCCCGCCACGGAACCGAGGTTGGCGCCGCCCGGTGCGTTGGCGTGCTGGTTGTAGCCGGCGAACTCCACCTGGCGGTAGCCGTGGCGGGCCAGTTGCTTGAACACCTCGCGGAAGCCGGAGGGCAGGTCCGAGGCGAGCGGGTCGCGGGCCGTGGCGTCACGGACGGTGTAGAGGATGATGCCGCGCTTGCCCGGCGGAACGAGGACGTGGCCGCGGCCGTGGTCGTGGTCGTGGTCGTGGCCTCTGCCCCGGTCCTGGGCCAGGGCTGGTGAGGCGCCCACCACCGGGGCGGCGATCGCCCCGGCGGCGACGGCGGTGCAGGTGCTGAGGAAGCGGCGGCGGTTGACGCCGAGCGCGCGACGCAGGGCGTCGCCGGTTCCGGATTCGTCGTTGAACGCGGTCACGGTGTCTCTCTTTCGGGTAGGGGCCCACCGTGTTCTGCAGGGGCCCAGCCATGTTCGCCAGAGGTCCGGCTGTGACGGGTGCCGTGCGGTGTGCCGGTTATCCACAGGCCGAACGCACTGTCAGTGCCGTCTGATTCACTTTCCGTAATCGCTCGTCCGGTCTTTCCCGGGTGCTGTCACCCGAGGCCGGCCAGGTCGAGCAGCAATGACTTCACATCGGTGGCCGCGACGCGGTCGCCGACAGCGCGGGGGGTGGAGCAGATGATGAGCGGACCTTCGTCGTCGCTCAGGGGGAGGCGGCCGTGGCTGCCTCGAATAGGTGAGGGATCGAGGGGCACGACCGCCATGCGGTAGCGCATGCCGAGCTTCTTGCGGGCGAGCGCGCCCGCGGCCTTGACCTTGACGTACGGGTCGAGCGGATCCATGAAGAGCTCGACCGGGTCGTAGCCGGGTTTGCGGTGGATCTCGACGAGCTGCGCGAAATCGGGCGCGCGGGCGTCGTCGAGCCAGTAGTAGTACGTGAACCAGGCGTCCGGCTCCGCGACGGCGACGAGTTCGCCGGAGCGCGGATGGTCGAGGTGATGGGTCTTCTTGCCCTCGTCGTCGAGGAGTTGCTCGATACCGGGCAGATCGGCGAGCGCCGCCTTCGTGGCCTCCAGGTCCTCGGGGCGGCGTACGTAGACGTGGGCGATCTGGTGGTCGGCGACGGCGAAGGCACGTGAGGCCATTGGGTCGAGGTACTCCATGCCGTCCTGCGTGTGCACTTCGAGGAGTCCGGCGCGGCGCAGGGCACGGTTGATGTCGACGGGACGGTCCACGCGGGTGATGCCGTACTCGGACAGGGCGACGACGGTGCGGCCTTCCGCGCGGGCGTCGTCGAGGAGGGGGGCCGTGGCGGCGTCCAGGTCGGCGGCCGCCTTCAGGGAGCGCGGGTCGTCGGGGCCGAAGCGCTGCAGGTCGTAGTCGAGATGAGGGAGGTAACAGAGGGTCAGATCCGGGTGGCGGGTGCGGATGATGTGCCGGGTGGCGTCGATGATCCAGCGGCTGGAGACGAGGTCGGCGCCGGGACCCCAGAAGTGGAAGAGCGGGAACGTGCCGAGTTTCTCGGTGAGTTCGTCGTGCAAGGCCGGGGGCCGGGTGTAGCAGTCGGGTTCCTTGCGGCCGTCGGCGTAGTAGACCGGACGAGGGGTGATGGTGATGTCGGTGTCGGCGCCCATGGCGTACCACCAGCAGATATTGGCGACCGTGTAGCCGGGGTGCGCGCGCCGGGCGGCGTCCCACAGTTTGTCCCCGGACACCAGACCGTTGTGCTGGCGCCACAGCAGTACGTCGCCGAGGTCGCGGAAGTACCAGCCGTTGCCGACGATGCCGTGCTCGGACGGGTGGGTGCCGGTGAGGAACGTCGACTGGGCGGCGCAGGTGACGGCGGGCAGGACCGTGCCGAGGGTGGCCTGCGAGCCGGACTGGGCGAGGGTCTTGAGGTGGGGCATGTGGTCGAGGAGACGGGGGGTGAGGCCGACGACGTCGAGGACGAGGAGCGGGGTGGGGGTCGTGGAGCCGTCGGTGCCGGCCCGTGCTGGCGGGGTCTCATGGGTGCTCATGGGAGTTCCTTCAGGCCGAGGTCCGTCAACAGGTCCCGGGCAAGGGTGAGTTCCGCGGCGATGCCGTCGGCGAGCTGGGCGCGGGCTCGGGGGCGCAGCTCGGGCGGGAGTGCCTGCCAGGTGTAGGTCTCGACCTCGAGGTGGCTGGTCAGCGGGTGCGGGCCGCCGACCAGTCGGGTCAGCGTGTCCTTGAGTACGGGCAGCGTGGAGGTGAGGGGCGCGTCGGGGGCCGCGTGCAGCGGGACGTGGAAGTGGGCGCGCCACGGGGAGGCGTCGGGCAGTGCCTCCTCGTTGACGGCCTCGCCGAGGTCGTCGGTCCCGCGGAGTCCGGCGGCGGTGAGGGTGCGGGTCTGGTGCAGGAAGCGGGGTTCGTCGAAGGCGGCGAGTGCCTCGCGGACTTCGGGGAGGTGGGGGTGGTCGGCGTGCAGGGCGGCCGACAGCTGGGACTTGACGACGGGGACGTTGGCCGCGGCCAGCGCGTCCAGGGCGGTGTTCGGATCTTCGAAGGAGGTGGCGAGGTGGCAGGTGTCGACGCAGATACCGATGCGGGGGTGGCCGATCGCGGTGAGTGGGGCGATGGCGTCGGCCGTGGTCTCGACGGTGCAGCCCGGCTCGGGCTCCAGGCCGATACGGATGGAGCGGCCGGTCAGCTCCTCCAGCGCGTCGAGGCGTTCGGCGAGGGTGGTCAGGGCCGCGTGGGCCTTGGCGGCACGGCCGTCGTCGTACACCGTGCGCCAGGCGAGCGGCAGGGTGGAGATGGTGCCTTCGGTGACGTCGTCGGGGAGGAGCCCGGCGAGGACGCGGGCGAGGGCGGTGGTGTGTTCGAGCCGCTCGGGGTCGGCCCAGTCCGGCTTGTAGACGCGGTACTTGACCTCCTCGGCGCCGAACCCCTCGTACGGGAAGCCGTTGAGGGTGACGACTTCGAGGCCGCGCAGGTCGAGTTCGGTGCGCAGCCCGCGCAGGGCGGACGGGTCGGAGACGAGGGCGTGGGCGGCGTCCTTGGCGAGCCACAGGCCGATGCCGAGACGGTCGCGGCCCAGGCGTTTGCGTACGGGTTCACAGTGGTCGCGGAGCTGGGCGAGAACGCCGTCCAGGGTCTCGGCGGGGTGGACGTTGGTGCAGTAGGCGAGGTGAACGGTGGAGCCGTCGGGGTGGCGGAAGCGCATGGGTCACGCCCCCGTCGTCGTGGGGGCGGTCCTGGGAGTGGTGCCCGGGTCGGTCCCGGGGTCGGTCCCGGGGACGGTCTTCGGGACTCCGCGAAGGATGGAGTTGCCCTCGTGGGTGGCGTCCGTGCCGGCGACGTCCAGGTCCAGTCGGCCGCTGAGTCCGTAGAAGGCGACGGGGTTGCGCCACAGCACCTGGTCGACGTCGTCCTCGGTGAACCCGGCCTTCAGCAGGGCGTCCGCGACCTTGCGGGTCTTCAGCGGGTCGCTCTTGCCCCAGTCGGCGGCGGAGTTGACCAGCACCTTCTCCGGCCCGTACTCCTGCAGGACCGCGACCATCCGTTCCTCGTCCATCTTGGTGTCCGGATAGACGGAGAAGCCGAGCCAGCAGCCGCCGTCCTTGGCCTCCTTGACCGTGGTCTCGTTGAGGTGGTCGATCAGGACGTGGTCCGGGGGCAGTGCGGACTCCCGGACCACGTCGAGGGTGCGGCGCAGACCGGCCAGCTTGTCGCGGTGCGGAGTGTGGACGAGCGCGGGCAGCTCGTAGGTGACGGCGAGCTGGAGCTGGGCGGCCAGGGCGGTGTCCTCCGCGGGGGTCATCGAGTCGTAGCCGATCTCGCCGACGGCCACGACGTGGTCCTTGACGAGATACCGGGGCAGTTCGTCGAGGACGGGCACGCAGCGGGGGTCGTTGGCCTCTTTGGGGTTGAGAGCGAGGGTGCAGTGGTGGGCGATGCCGTACTGGGCGGCGCGGAAGGGTTCCCAGCCGAGGAGGGAGTCGAAGTAGTCGAGGAAGGAGGCCACCGAGGTGCGGGGCTGGCCGAGCCAGAAGGCGGGTTCGACGACGGCTCTGACGCCGGCCGCGTGCATGGCTTCGTAGTCGTCGGTGGTCCGTGACGTCATGTGGATGTGGGGGTCGAAGATGCGCATCAGGACTCCTTGCCGTCGCTGCCGTGGGGGGCGTCGGTGCCGGGCGGGGTGGCCGGGTGCTCGGTCAGGGACAGGACGCGGTGCAGGTCATGGGGTACGGGACGGCCCGCGGCGGTGCGTTCGTCGGCGTAGTCGGCGAGCATGCGGGCGAGTTCCGCGTCGGCGCGGGCGCGGCGGGGCAGATCGGCCACCGCCTCGACGGGGACACCGGTGAACAGGCACTTGAGCACGGCGTGCCGCCAGTTGTGGGCGTCCAGATGCAGGGCGGTGTACGGGCCGACGGCCGCGGCCACGAGCCGGGTGTCGTTGGTGCGCAGGGCGTCCTCGACGATCGGCAGGGCGTCGGGGCCCGGCACGAGGTGGGGCAGTGCCTGGAGGACGGCGCGGCGTTCGTCGGCGGTGCCCTGGCGGTAGACGCGGGCGAGGGTGGTCGCGTCGGCCCGGGCCGCGTGCAGGAGGAGGACGCGGGCCGCCTCCGCGTGGTCGGGGCCGCAGCGGCGGCCGGCCTCGGCGATCCGCAACTCCCAGACGGAGATGGGCCCGTGGGTGCCCGGGTGGGCGGCCGCCTCGTCGAGGGCCTGGTCCAGCCAGGCGCGCGCGGCGCCGTCGAGCCGTCCGTTCAGGCGGGTGTGCAGGGCGGTGAGGGCGGGCGGCGCGACGTCCGTCGGGGTGCCGAGGGCGTCGTGGAGGTGGTTCACGGGGTTCTCCCGTCGGAGTCGGTGGGGCCCTCGCCGGGGTTCGGCGGCCGGTCGTCGTCCGGGGGTGTGGAGACGGCGGCCGCGTGATGGAGGAACGGGAGGGACTGCTGGGCGAGTTGAGGGCCGGCGTGCGAGTGGCGGGGCAGCTCGACGGAGACCAGGCCCTGGTAGCCGACGGCGGCGAGGGCTTCGAGTACGGGAGGGAAGTCGATCTCTCCGTCACCGAAGGGGAGGTGTTCGTGGACGCCGCGCCGCATGTCCTCGATCTGGACGTGGCGCAGCCAGGGGGCGGCGGCGCGTACACAGTCGGCGGGTGAGAGGGGTTCGAGGCACTGGCAGTGGCCGATGTCTAGGGTGAGGCCGAGGGCGTCGGGGCTGCCGAGGGCGGTACGCAGGCGGTGGAAGTCGTCGAGGGTGGCGAGGAGGTGACCGGGTTCGGGTTCGACTGCGAGCGGGATTCCGGCGGCGGTGGCGGCGTCGAGGACGGGGGTGAGGGTTTCGGCGAGGCGCTTCCAGGCGGCGTCCTCGGCCGCGACAGCCTGCCCTTCGGTGTCTGTCTCTCCTGCTGTGTCCTTCGGGAGGATGCCGCTGAAGCAGTGGACCGCGTGGGCGCCGAGGTCGGTGGCGATCTGCACGGCTCTGACGAGCAGATCGGCGCGGCGGGCGCGTTGGGCAGGGTCCGGGTCGAGGAGGGACGGGCCGTGCTTGCGCCTCGGGTCTAGTACGTAGCGGGCGCCGGTCTCGATGGTGACGCCCAGGCCGAGCTCGTCCAGTCTGCGGGCGAGTTTGTGGGTGCGGGCCGTGAGGTCGGGGGCGAGCGGGTCCAGATGCATGTGGTCGAGCGTCAGGCCGACGCCGTCGTAGCCGAGGTCGGCGAGGAGGGAGAGGGCGTCGTCCAGGCGGAGGTCCGTGAGGCCGTTGGTGCCGTAGGAGTAGCGGAGGGGGTGCACGGTGGGACGGGGGCTCGGTCGAAGGCTCATGTCATGCTCACCTTCCGGCCGAACCGGCGGGCGGCCGGAGCGAGCGCCGCCGTCAGCAGGGCGGTGACCGGAGCGCCGGAGCGGGCCGCGAGGGCGGCCTGCAGGGGGATCATGGCTCGGATGCCGCCGCCGACGGCTCGTTGGGTGAGTTGGGGTGACGGGTTGAGGGCGGCGTGGAAGAGGGGGCGGGCGGCGGTCGCGGCGTAGACGGCGGCGAGTGCTCCGCGCAGGGACACGAGGTTGGGCGCGGTTGCCCCCGCGTGTGCCGGGTGGCGTTCCCGTCCCGGTTGCCGGCCCCGTCCCAGGTGCCGGTCCCCTGCCGGGTGCTGATCGCATGCCGGGTGCCGGTCTCGGCCCGGGCCGTCGCGGGTGATGGACCAGGCCAGTGCCGCCGTCGTGGCCAATCCGCTCAAGGGGGCCCAGGGTGAACCGCCCTGGGTCTCGTGGCGGGAGACCGTGGTGACGGCGAGGGTGTGGGTGCCCAGGGCCAGCGCGGAGGGCAGGGCCCTGCGCAGGTCGCCGTTGGCTGCCGCCCCGCCGAGCAGGAGGTCCAGGGCGCGGGCCGTCGCCATCGCCGCGGGGCCTGCGGGCGTGCGCTTGAGGACCAGGTCGTACGACCAGACCGTGGCGGCCAGCGCGCCGGCGACCGCGAGGGGTCGGCGGCCCGCTGTGGACGCCAGGGCCAGGCCCGCCGCCGTCAGGCCGCCGGCCGCCGCCAGGGCCGCGGCCGGCCTGATGCGGCCGGAGGGCAGGGGGCGGTGAGGGCGGTCCACGGCGTCCTCCTCGCGGTCGGCCCAGTCGTTGAGGGCCATGCCGGCCTCGTACAGGCAGAGGGAGGAGGCGATGGCCGCCAGGGTTCGGGGGGTCGGGCGCGCCCCGGCCGCGGCGGCGCCCGCGAGCGCGTCGCCGGGGACGGTGAAGAGGGCGGGGAGGCGCAGGAGTTCCACCCAGGCGTTCACATTCACTCCCTGCCTCGCGGTCCGTGATGATGTCGTTCTCGGGACGTCCCGTGGCACCGGCCTCACGCCTCGCACCCCGGGGCCCGCCTGCTGTTCCCCGAGTCCCGCCTCCAGTGCCACCGGGCTCGTGCGCAACTGCCCCGGGCTGGCGTACAGCTCGCTCAGGCTGCCGTGCGGCTGCCCCGGGCCCGTGTGCGGCTGGCCCGGGCCGGCGTGCAGCTCGCTCAGGCTGCCGTGCACCTGACCCGCGCTCGCGTGCAACCCGCTCAGGCTGCCGTGCAATTCGTCGCTCGGCCCGCCGCGCGGTCCACCCGCGCTTGCGTCCTGCGGCACCGGCCGCCCGCTCCCGCTCATCGCCGCTCACCCGAAAGGCCTCGCCACTCGCCTGAAGAGGCAGGCCGATCACTCAAGGAGCCAGGCCCCTCGCCCAAAGGCAATTGCGGATCCCCAACGCGCCGCAGCGGACCCCCAGCCCCAGCCCCGACCCCAGCCTTGGCTCCGGCTCCAGCCCCGACCCCACCCCCAACCGCAGCCCCGGCCTTGGCCCCAGCCCCCCTCAACCGCCCCGCGAACCCCACCAGTTCCGCGTACTGCTCGCCCAGGGCCGCCGGTCCCTCCCCCACCGGGTCCTTGAAGTAGAAGCCGAGTTCGGAGAGTGGGCCGGAGAGGCCGGTCTCGTGGGCTCGGGCGGTCAGGCGGGCCAGGTCGAGGATCAGGGGGGCCGCGAGGGAGGAGTCGCAGCCCTGCCAGGTCGTCTGGAGGA
Source organism: Streptomyces sp. NPDC058697 (assembly GCF_042715345.1). Classification (NCBI taxonomy): domain Bacteria; kingdom Bacillati; phylum Actinomycetota; class Actinomycetes; order Kitasatosporales; family Streptomycetaceae; genus Streptomyces; species Streptomyces sp. NPDC058697. The sequence continues at coordinate 154,340 of NZ_JBHXSU010000011.1, read as the reverse complement.
CCATCCGGGTGCCGAGGAAGCCGTCGAAGGCGATGTGGTCCCAGGCTGTCTTCCAGTCGCCCAGGGACGGTACGTCGTCGATGTGGGTCTCGCCCTCGGGGACCCCGCCGAGGGTGTCGGCCAGGACGCGTTCCTTGCCCGCGTTCTTCGCCGCCGCGGCCCCCGGATCGGCGAGGGCCGCGCCGTCACCGCCGCCCAGCAGGTTCGTACCGGACCAGGCGCGGACCGCCAGCGCGCGCTGCGCGAACATCGGGCCGAGGACCGACCGCAGCAGGGTCTGGCCGGTCTTGCCGTCCCGGCCCGCGTACGGGAGGCCGGACTCCGCGGCCGCCGACGCAAGGGCCGGGTGGTGCAGGCCCATGGACGGTGTGAAGTTGACGTACGGGCAGCCCGCCCGCAGCGCGGCCGCCGCGTACAGGGAGCTGGCCGGGAGTTCCGTCCCGGTGGGCACGGGTTCCGTGGACGCCACGTTGACCACGACCGTGCGGTCCAGGCCGCATCGGCTTGTGAAGTCACGGATGTCGGAGGCCAGGGCCTCGACCAGTTCGTCCTCGTCGCGCGTCTCGCCGGACAGCGGGCCGCCGAGCCTGATCTCCCGGTCGGCGGCGGCGAGTTCGGCGGTGACGGCCGACGGAAGTCCGGGCGGCAGCACGCCCCCGGCGGCCAGCGCCTCCGCCCGCTTGGGCAGGGGGCAGTCCACCATGTCGTGCCCGCCGAAGACGAGGGACGACAGCGGTAGCAGTCCGCAGTCGGCGAACGCGGGGGTCTCGGTGACCATGCCCGTCGGTGGGTGCAGCCCCGCGGTCACCGCGGCGCACCCCGTGACGGCCGTGGTGGCGACAGAGCCACGTGCTCCGATCAGCCACACTCCCACCCGGGACGGGGAGACGGAGGATTCGGCGGACATGGGCAGCCTCCTTGTCGTACGTGAGGTTGTTCGCGAGCCGGATCGGGCAGCCGGGAGAATCGGCCGCCACAGAGGGGACAAGACGGCGGGCGGAGGTCCGGCGTCCCCCGCCCGCCGCCGCTCAATCGCCCTGCGCGCCGGTTCGCGCCGGCAGTTCCTTGATCCGGATGTCCCGGAAGGACACCTGGTCCTCGGCTCCGTGGTTCTGGATGCCGACATGACCGTCACGCAGGTTGCGCGCCGGATCGGTGTTGGTGAAATCGTTGATCTTCACGCCGTTGAGCCAGACGCGGAGTCGTTCGCCCTCCACGCGGATCTCGTACGTGTTCCACTCCCCCGGCGGATTCAGCGCACGGTCGCGCTTCCTGATGTCGGCGGACTGGAAGCTGTACACGGCCCCGGTGGTGCGGTCGGGGGCGTCGGACGCGTCGATCTGGACCTCATAGCCGTTGTTGACGGCCGACCAGGGGTCGTCGGAGGCCGGGAAGCCCACGAACACACCGGAGTTGTCGTCCCCGGAGGCACTCGCCATCCTCCAGTCGAGCTTCAGCGAGTACGAGCCGAGGCCGCGGTCCGCGTACCAGAGCATGCCCAGGCCGCCGGACGACGTGAGTGTGCCGTCGTCCGAGAGCGAGAACGAGCCCGGTCCCGCCTGCTTCCAGTCCGCCAGTGACTCGGCGGTCCCGTCGAAGAGGGGTGAATACCCCTTCTCCGGGCGGCAGTCGGCCTCCGCGGCGCCGACGGCCCAACGGATGCCGCCCAGCAGGTGCTGCCGGGAGGCGGGATCGGCGTACGACTCCTTGGTGTGACCGCTTCCGGTGTAGAAGGCGCGGCCGCCCCGGTACTCCTGGCACCAGGCGATCGGATGGTCGCCGCTCATCGTGCCGCCGCTGTACGACGACTCGTCGAGCGAGGCCAGGATGTGGGCCCGGTCCCGGGGATTGGAGCGGTAGTTGTACCACTCGTCCGTACGGTTCCAGGACTCCCCGAGGTGCGAGGTGGCCGGGTGTGCCCGGTCCTCGACCTCGATCCGCGCGGGCTGGATCGCCGGGTGCGACTGGAAGTAGGCGCCGGCCAGGCCGCCGTAGAACTCCCAGTCGTACTCGGTGTCGGCGGCCGCGTGGATGCCCACGTAACCGCCGCCGCGCTCGATGTAGCTCTCGAAGGCCCGCTGTTGGGCCTTGTTGAGGACGTCCCCGGTCGTGGAGAGGAAGACCACGGCGTCGTACCGGCCGAGGTTGCGCGAGGAGAAGGCTCCCGCATCCTCGGTGGCGTCGACCCTGAACCCGTTCGCGGCGCCGAGGCTCTTCACCGCGGCGACCCCTTCGGGGATCGAGTCGTGCCGGAACCCGGCGGTCTTGGAGAACACCAGGACCCGGTCACCCTTCGAGGGCTTCTTCGACGCGGCAGCCCCGGTCGGCCCCGACGAGCCGGAGGAGGATCCCTTCGACGCGGCCGGGCCCGACACACACCCGATGAGCAGGGCGGCGCCGACGACAGCGGTCACAGTTCGGGCAGTTGCTCGCATGGCGCACCTCCCTCAGCGGGTTGTGAAGGTGAAGTCGTCCACGTCGTACAGGGCTCCGGTCCCGCTCCCCTTGAAGACGAGGTAGAGCGTGGTGGTGCCGCGCGGCGCGTTCCTCAGATTGGCGCTGACGTCCTGGAAGTTCTCCCAGCCGCCGGTCACCGGGACGGTCGCGGTGCCGAGCAGGCGGCCGGTGGGCGAGCCCGCGCGGACCTCCAGCTTGCCGCCGGTGCCGCCGGAGGAGATGCGCGCCGTGATCTTCGTGGCGTTGCTCAGGACGTACGGCTCGAAGGAGATCCAGTCGCGGTTGTTGATGTCACCGACGGTCCGTCCGCCGTGTGCGGTGGCCTTGGTCTGGATCGTGACGCCCTCGGACTTGCCGTAGTGCTCGGCCTGCCGGTGCCTGGGCTGGACGACGTTCTGGTCGTGCGTGGTGAGCGCCTCCTGGCCGCCGCCTCCGTTGTCGGTGTACTCCGCGTCGAAGACACCGAAGATGTTGGCGTCCTCGTCGTGGCCGCCGTCGGCGCTGGTCTGGATGGTGCCGGAGCAGCCGTTCGCGGTGGTCAGCGGGTGACCGTGGCTGTCGTGACCCAGGACGAAGCTGACCTTCACCTTGGCGCAGTCGATCGACCTGCCGTCCTCCGGGTCGGTCACCTTGACCTTGAAGGGCACGGCGTCACCGAAGCTGAACAGCTGCCCGTCCTCGGGGAGTTGGAGGGTCACCTTCGGCGCGGTGTTGCCGACGACGATCCGTACGCTCGCGCTGCCGGTCCGCCCGGTGGCGTCCTTCGCGGTCAGCGTCGCCGTGTAGGTGCCGTTCTTCTTGTACGTGTACGTCGGGTTCGCCGAGGTCGACGTGCCGCCGTCGCCGAAGTCCCAGCTGTACGTCAGGGCGTCACCGTCGGCGTCCGTGGTGCCGGCCGAGGAGAACTTGACCTTCAGCTTCGCCTGTCCCGAGGTGCGGTCGGCCGCAGCCTGTGCCACGGGCGAGTGGCCGTCGGTCGCGTTCTCGATCCGGTACAGGGCCGAGTTCTCGTCACCGCCGAACCACGCGAGGCCGTAGTCGAGGACGTACAGCGCGCCGTCCGGGCCGAAGGCCATGTCCATGATCTGGGTGCCGGTCCACGGCACGTCGTTGATGGACTGCACGGTGCCGCTGTCGTCCGAGGCGATCCGCTTGATCCAGCGGCGGCCGAACTCGCCGGCGAAGAAGTCCCCGTCGTACGCCTCCGGGAACTTGACCGGGGAGTCGAGCGAGGCGTCGTAGTCGTAGACCGGGCCGCCCATCGGGGACTCGGAGCCGCTGCCGAACTCGGGCACGGAAGCGCCGTCGTAGGGGATCCACGCGGTCTGGGCCGGGGGCAGGTCCGTCAGGCCCGTGTTGTTGGGCGAGGTGTTCTTGGGTGCGGAGCAGTCGAAGGAGGCCCCCGACGCGCCCGTGCCGAAGTCGTAGTCCACGTAGGCGTCGTTGTTGCCCGTGCAGTAGGGCCAGCCGAAGTTGCCGGGCTCGGTGACGCGGGCGAACTCGACCTGGCCGGCCGGGCCGCGCGCGGGATCGGCGGCACCGGCGTCCGGGCCGTAGTCGCCGACGTAGAGGATGCCGGTCTTCTTGTCGACGCTGAAGCGGAACGGGTTGCGGAAGCCCATCGCGTAGATCTCGGGCTTCGTCTTGTCCGTGCCGGGCGCGAAGAGGTTGCCGTCCGGGACCGTGTACGAACCGTCGGCGTTCACCTTGATGCGCAGGATCTTGCCGCGCAGGTCGTTGGTGTTGCCGGAGGTGCGCTGCGCGTCGAAGACGGGGTTGCGGTTGGCGCGCTCATCGATGGGCGAGTAGCCGTCCGACTGGAACGGGTTGGAGTCGTCACCGGTCGACAGGTAGAGGTTCCCGGCCGCGTCGAAGTCGATGTCCCCGCCCACGTGGCAGCAGATGCCGCGGGTCGCCGGGACGTCGAGGATCTTCTTCTCGCTGGCGTTGTCGAGGGTGCCGTCCGCCTTCAGGACGAAGCGCGAGAGCCGGTTGACGCCGTCGAAGGGCGCGAAGTCGGCCGCGGTGCCCGTCTCGGGCGCGTCGCCCGCCGGGGTGTCGAGCGGCGGGGCGTAGTAGAGGTAGATGAAGCGGTTGTCGGCGAAGCCGGGGTCGATGCCGACGCCCTGCAGGCCTTCCTCGTCGTGCGAGTAGACGGCGAGCTTGCCCGCCAGCCTGGTGTTTCCGGCGCTGTCGGTGATCCGCAGTTCGCCGTCGCGCGAGGTGTGCAGGACCGAGCGGTCCGGGAGGACGGCCAGCGACATGGGCTCGCCGACCTCGGGTTCACCCTTGGCGAGGGTGACCTGCTGGAAGTCCTCGGCGGCCGCGGGCGCGGCCGGCGCGGCGGCCGGGTCGGCGACGGCGGCGCCCGCCGGCGGTGTGGCCAGGGTGAGCGAGGCACCCGCGAGGAGTGCACCGGTGAACAGGGCGAGCGCCTTGCGCAGTCGGAGTCTCGGGCGTCGTCTGTGGCTCTCGGTACTGGTGGTGCCTATGTGGTCGTTCCCGTGCACGGAATGCCTCCAGAGTGGGGCTGGTTGTACATGCGGGTGCGATGCGCCGGGGTGCGCCGTCACCCCGGAACGAACTCTGTGAGGGGGGTGGCTAGTCGTTGCCGCCGAACGCCGCGTCGAAGGACGCCGTCGGAGGTTCGAAGTCGTACGCCTTCAGCCGGGTGAGTGCCTCGGGTGCGCCCTGGAGACGGTCCATGCCCGCGTCCTCCCACTCGACCGAGATGGGGCCCTTGTAGTCGATGGAGCGCAGCATCCGGAACACGTCCTCCCAGGGGACGTCTCCGTGGCCCGCGGACACGAAGTCCCAGCCGCGGCGCGGGTCGCCCCACGGCAGATGGGAGCCGAGCCGTCCGTTGCGGCCGTCGAGGCGCTTGCGGGCCTCCTTGCAGTCCACGTGGTAGATCCGGTCGCGGAAGTCCCACAGGAAGCCGACCGGGTCGAGGTCCTGCCAGACGAAGTGCGAGGGGTCGAAGTTCAGCCCGAAGGCCGGCCGGTGGTCAACTGCCTCAAGGGTGCGCTGAGTTGTCCAGTAGTCGTACGCGATCTCGCTGGGGTGGACCTCGTGCGCGAACCGCACGCCCTCGGTGTCGAAGACGTCGAGGATGGGGTTCCAGCGCATGGCGAAGTCGTCATAGCCGCGCTCGATCATCGACTCGGGGGCGGGCGGGAACATCGCGACCAGGTGCCAGATCGCGGAGCCGGTGAAGCCGATGACGGTGTCGACGCCGAAGGCCGCCGCGGCGCGCGCGGTGTCGGCGATCTCGGCCGCCGCCCGCTGCCGTACGCCCTCGGCCTCGCCGTCTCCCCAGATGCGGGAGGGCAGGATCGCCTGGTGGCGTTCGTCGATGATGGCGTCGCAGACGGCCTGGCCGACCAGGTGGTTGGAGATGGCCCAGCACTTGAGGCCGTACTTGTCGAGCAGTTCCCGGCGCGAGTCGAGGTAGGTGGAGTCCGCGAGGGCCTTGTCGACCTCGAAGTGGTCGCCCCAGCAGGCCAGTTCGAGTCCCTCGTAGCCGAAGTCGCGGGCGAGCCGGCAGACCTCTTCGAGCGGCAGGTCGGCCCACTGGCCGGTGAACAGCGTGAAAGTGCGCGGCATGGGACAGGCCCTCCTCTAAGCGGGACTTGTGAAGTCCCGTGCGGTACAGCGCCCCGTAAGGGGCGCGGGGCTGTGACATATGCGGCTCCGCCGCGGGGCGCGATCAGCCACCACCGGTCCGCGGCAAATGAACCGCATGCCCGGCGGAGCGCTCAGCTCGCGATGGGGGTGTAGACGGAGTTCTTCTCGGCGCTCTCCTCGACCGCCGCGAGCACGCGCTGCACCTGCAGCCCGTCGGCGAAGGAGGGCAGCGGCTGCGCGCCGTCCGCGATCGCGTGCACCAGGTCGCGGGCCTGGTGGACGAAGGTGTGCTCGTAGCCGAGGCCGTGGCCCGGCGGCCACCAGGCCTCCAGGTAGGGGTGGTCGGGTTCGGTGACGAGGATGCGGCGGAAGCCGGCGTGGGTGCCGGGCTCCGTGCCGTCGTGGTACGAGAGTTCGTTGAGGCGCTCCAGGTCGAAGGCCAACGAGCCGTTCTCGCCGTTGAGTTCGATGCGCAGGGAGTTCTTGCGGCCGGTGGCGAACCGGGTGGCCTCGAAGGACGCGAGGGCGCCCGAGGCGAACCGTCCGGTGAACAGGGCGGCGTCGTCGACCGTGACGGCGCCGAGTTCGCCGCCCCCGGCCGCCGAGAGGCCGCTGGAGGCTCCGGACAGCAGCGGCCGCTCCCGTACGAAGGTCTCGGTGAGCGCGGACACTCCCACGACCGGCTCGCCCGCCAGGTACTGGGCGAGGTCGACGATGTGCGCGCCCAGGTCGCCGAGCGCTCCCGAACCCGCCGACTCCTTGCGCAGCCGCCAGGTGAGCGGGAACTCCCGGTCCACCAGCCAGTCCTGAAGGTATGTCACCCGTACGTGCCGCAGGGTGCCGAGGCGCCCCTCGGCGACCATCTGCCGGGCGAGTGAAGTGGCAGGCACCCGGCGGTAGTTGAAGCCGACCATCGCCACCTGGCCGCGCTCGGCGGCGGCTCGGGCGGCCTCGGCCATCGCCTCGGCCTCCTCGACCGTGTTGGCGAGGGGCTTCTCGCACAGCACGTGCTTGCCCGCGGCGAGCGCGGCGACGGCGATCTCGGCGTGGCTGTCGCCGGGGGTGCAGATGTCGACGACATCGACGTCGTCGCGGGAGATCAGTGCCCGCCAGTCGGTCTCGGCGGCCGCCCAGCCGAGCCGGTCGGCCGCCGCTCGTACGGCTCCCGCGTCACGGCCGCAGACGGCGGCGAGGACCGGTCGGCGTGGCAGGTCGAAGACACGGCCCACGGTGCGCCAGCCCTGTGAGTGGGCGGCGCCCATGAAGGCGTATCCGACCATGCCCACGCCCAGGGGCGGCCTTCCGGCCGCTGCCCCGGCCTGTGCCTCGTCGGGCTGCTGCGGCTGTCCCATGCGGAGGTCCTCCTTTTCGTGGTGGCGCGGTGGGGGGTTGTCCTGCGGGGGCGCTCCGCGGGGTGCGTGGGTTGTCTGCGGGTCCGTTTTGGCTGGTCGCGCAGTTCCCCGCGCCCCTTCAGGGCGCCCCTCGCGGGGCGCGGCCTACTTGAAGCCTGTGGGCAGGTACTGCTTGACGTTGGCCTTGTCGACCACCGCCGAGTAGAGGGTCAGGGATGCCGGGATCTCGAACTCGGCGAGGCCGCCGATGCCCTTGCTCTGGCCCAGCGCGCGGGCGAGGTCGATCGCGGACGCGGCCATGGTCGGCGGGTAGAGGACGGTGGCCTTGAGGACGCTGTTGTCCGACTCGATGGCCTGCATGGCGGACAGGGCGCCCGCGCCGCCGACCATCAGGAAGTCGTCGCGTCCGGCCTGCTCGATGGCGCGCAGGGCACCGACTCCCTGGTCGTCGTCGTGGTTCCACAGGGCGTCGAAGTTCGACTGGGCCTGCAGGAGCTGGGACATCTTGGCCTGTCCCGACTCGACGGTGAACTCGGCGGCCTGGCGGGCGACCTTCTTGATGTTCGGGTAGTTCTTGAGGGCCGCGTCGAAGCCCTGCGTGCGCTGCTTCGTCAGCTCCAGGTTGTCGAGGCCCGCGAGCTCGATGACCCGGGCGCCCTTCTTGTCCTTGAGCTGCTCGCCGATGTAGTGGCCGGCGTTGAGGCCCATGCCGTAGTTGTCGCCGCCTATCCAGCAGCGGTACGCCTGCGGGGAGTTGAAGATCCGGTCAAGGTTGACGACGGGGATGCCGGCACGCATGGCCTGGAGGCCGACCTGGGTGAGCGCCTTGCCGTCGGCGGGCAGCACCACCAGGACGTCGACCTTCTTGTTGATCAGCGTCTCGATCTGGCCGATCTGCTGGGCGGTGTCGTTGGAGCCCTCGGTGATCTCCAGCGTCACGTCCTTGTACTTCTTGGCGCGGCTCTTGGCGTTGTCGTTGATCGCGTTGAGCCAGCCGTGGTCGGCCTGCGGGCCGGCGAAGCCGATGGTGACCTGCTTGCCGGGCTTGTCGTCGGCGGCGGGCTGGTCGTTGGAGGCCGGCTCGTCGTCGGATTCATTGCTGGTGCAACCGGCGAGGAGGACACCGGCCGAGACGGCGGCGGTGCCGAAGAGCAGTCCTCTGCGGCTCGTGATCTCTGGCATGGCGGTGAACCCTTTCCTCAGGTCGTGCTGGCGGTACGGCGCTGGACGAGCACGGCGGCGACGATGATCGCGCCCTTGGCGATCTGCTGGACGTCGCTCTGCAGGTTGTTCAGGGCGAAAATGTTGGTGATCGTGGTGAAGATCAGGACTCCGAGCACCGAGCCGACGATGGTGCCGCGTCCCCCGGTGAGCAGCGTGCCGCCGATGATCGCGGCGGCGATGGCGTCGAGTTCGTAGAGGTTGCCGTTGGTGTTCTGGCCCGAGCCGGACAGGATGATCAGCAGGAAGGCGGCGATGCCGCAGCACAGTCCGGACAGCAGGTAGAGGTAGAGGCGCTGGCGGCGTACGTCGATGCCGGCGAGCCGGGCCGCCTCCGCGTTGCCGCCGACGGCGACCGTGCGGCGGCCGAAGGTGGTGCGGTTGAGCACGAGCCAGCCGATGATCGTCACGACCGCGAACACCATGACGAGCGGCGGGACGCCGAGGACGTAGGAGTCGCGCTCACCGAGGTCGAGGATTCCGTCGACGGTGACGACCTGGGTGTTGCCGTCGGTTATCTGGAGGGCGAGACCGCGGGCCGAGGCGAGCATGGCCAGGGTCGCGATGAACGGCACCATGGTGCCGTACGCGATCAGTACGCCGTTGACGAGGCCGCAGCCGACGCCGACGATCACCGCCGTGAAGAAGATGCCGACGAAGCCGTAGTCCTGGGTGGCGACGGTCGTCGCCCACACCGAGGCGAGTGCGACGATCGCGCCGACGGACAGGTCGATGCCTCCGGAGATGATGACGAAGGTCATGCCGACCGTGACGACACCGATCACCGAGGCCTGGGTGAGGACGAGTTGGAGGTTGCGGGTGTCGAGGAACTCGTCGGGCTTGGTGATGCCTCCGATGAGGATCAGGGCGGCGAGCACACCGAGCAGCGAGAGCGTGCGGACGTCGGCACGGGCCACGACCGCCCGCCACGGACTGGGTTCCACCTGTGGTGACAGCTTCGGGGTGTCGTCCCGGGGCGGGGACACGGGCTGCGTCATGACGCCGGGCTTCCTTCCATGACGAGGTCGAGTACGCGGTGTTCGTCGAGCTCCTGGGCGGGCGCCGTGTGCACGACCCGGCCCTCGCGGAGCACCAGGACGCGGTCGGCGAGGCCGAGGACCTCGGGTACTTCGCTGGAGACCATGAGCACGGCCAGGCCTTCGTCGGCGAGGCGGCGGATGACGGCGTACAACTCGGCGCGGGCGCCGACGTCGACGCCGCGGGTCGGTTCGTCGAGCAGCAGCACCCGGCAGCCGCGCAGCAGCCAGCGGGCCAGGACCGCCTTCTGCTGGTTGCCGCCGGAGAGGGTGCGCACGGGTGCGGACGGGTTGTCGGGGCGCAGTGACAGTTCGCGGGTCGCCTTCTGTGCCGCGTTGCGCTCTGCGCTCCGGTCGAGCCAACCCCCGTACGAGAAGCGGGACATGGAGGACACGGAGACGTTCCGGGTGACGGACTCCAGCATCAGCAGGGCCTGTGCCTTGCGCTCCTCGGGGGCGAGGCCGAGTCCTGCGCGGACGGCGGCTCGGACGCTGCCTGGCTTCAACCGCTTGCCGTCGACGAGGACTTGGCCGTTGCTCGGTTTGCGGGCGCCGTAGATGGTCTCCAGGATCTCGGAGCGGCCTGAGCCGACGAGTCCCGCGAGGCCGACGATCTCGCCGGGGCGCAGGGTGAGGTCGAGGGAGGCGAACTCCCCGTCCCGGGCGAGGCCTTGGACCTCCAGCACGGGATCGGGCAGTGCCTGGTTCGTGGGCCGCTCGGGGAAGACGTACTCGACGTTCCGCCCGGTCATCAGCGCGACGACCTCGCGGGTCGGCGTCGACTCCGCGGGCAGTCCGCCGGCCACCGCCCGGCCGTCCTTCAGGACCGTGACCCGGTCGCCGATGCGGCGGATCTCCTCAAGGCGGTGCGAGATGTAGACGACGGCCACGCCCTCCGCGGTCAGGTCGCCGACGATGCGGAAGAGGTTGTCGACCTCGTCGGGGTCCAGGGCCGCGGACGGTTCGTCCATGACGATGAGGCGTACGTCGTGGGAGAGCGCCCGTGCCATGGAGACGATCTGCTGCTGGGCGGCGGACAGGTCGCCGACGAGCCGCGCGGGATCGACCTCTGAGTGCCCAAGTCGCTTGAGCAGGGCGGCAGTTGAGGCCTTGGCGTCCTTGCCGCGTACGACGAATCCGGCGGTCGTCGGCTCATGGCCGAGGTAGACGTTCTCGGCCACCGACAGGTGCTCCACCAGGTCGAGTTCCTGGTAGATGGTGGCGATACCGAGGCGCATGGCGGCGATGGGCGAGCGCAGGGTGACCTGTTCGCCGCGCCAGGTGATCGTGCCCTCGTCCGGCTGGTGGGCGCCCGCGAGGACCTTGATGAGCGTGGACTTCCCCGCGCCGTTCTGGCCGAGCAGGCAGTGCACTTCGCCGGTCTGGACGTCGAGGTCGACGCCGTCGAGGGCCCGGACACCGGGGAACGACTTGGTGATTCCGGACATGGTGAGCAGGGGTGGTTCTGGAGCCATGACGGTTCCCCTCGGCGTGCGGGCCGGTCTCAGGGCAGGGCGGAGTGAGGCAGGGCGAAGCAGGGTGTGGTGGTGAGGTGTGGTGCGGTAGCGCCTCGGGAAGAGGTGCTGCTCGTGCGGCTCGTGGAGAATGTGGCGCTTGGGCGGCTCGTGCGGAAGGTGCGCTCTTGCGGCTGGTGAGGCCCGTGAAGGCGTGGTTGCGCTCTGGCGACTCTGGAAGCAGGCGTTACGCGGGTGAGAAGAGGTGGTCGCTGATGAGCCGGGCCGCGCCGATGACTCCGGCGGTGGGGCCCAACTCCCCCAGAACGATCGGGAGGTTGCCGGTCGCCAGAGGCAACGACTGGCGGTAGACCTGGGTGCGGATCGCGGCGAGCAGGGTGTGGCCGAGTCCGGTCACACCGCCGCCGATCACCACCAGGCCCGGATTGAAGAAGCTGACGAGTCCGGCGATGACCTGGCCGGTGCGGTTGCCGCCCTCGCGGATCAGATCGAGCGCGGTGGCGTCGCCCGCGGCGGCCGCGGCGGCGACGTCGACGGCGCTCAGGGCGCCCGCCGCCTCCAGTCGTGCCGCCAGTTCCTGGGAAAGCCCCTGATGGGCGGCCTCCGTGGCGTCGCGGGCGAGCGCGGCGCCGCTGAAGTGGGCCTCCAGGCAGCCCCGGTTGCCGCACGCGCACGGGCGGCCGTCCGGCACGGCCTGGATGTGGCCGATGTCGCCCGCGCTGCCCGTCGTACCGCGGTAGACCTCACCGCCGACGACGATCCCGCAGCCGATACCGGTACCAATCTTGACGCAGAGGAAGTCGCCCACGGAACGGGCCACGCCCGCGTGCTGCTCCCCCATCGCCATCAGGTTCACGTCGTTGTCGACCATGACGGGGCAGCCGAGGTCCTGACTCAGTGCCTCACGGACCGGGAACCCGTCCCAGCCCGGCATGATCGGCGGGGCGACCGGGACGCCCTCGGGGAAACGGACCGGTCCTGGTACGCCGATGCCGGCGCCGTCGAACCCCTCCGCGAGCCCCGAGGCCCTCAACTTCGCTGCCATGGACAGGACTTGCTCGAAGACCGCGACCGGGCCCTCGCGTACGTCCATGGGCTGGTTGATGTGCCCCAGCACCTCCAACTCCGCGTTGGTGACGGCGACATCGACCGAGGTGGCGCCGATGTCGACCCCGAGGAAGCGCAGTGCGGGAGCGAGCCGGATGTTGTGGGAGCGGCGGCCACCGCGCGAGGCGGCGAGTCCGTCGGCCACGACGAGGCCCGTTTCCAGCAGCCGTTCGACCTCGACGGCCAGTTTGGACCGCGAGAGGTCCACCTGATCGCCCAGCTGGGCCCGCGAGTTGGGACCCCCGTCACGCAACAGCCTGAGCAGCCGCGCCTGGTGGGCGTTTCCGGGTCGCGCCGTCATGCGTCTCACGAGCCCCTCCCCGCCTCATCGGCACCGCCGTCGTTGGCTTTCGAGTGGAACGTAGCAGCGGCTGCCCAAGCTGGGAAGAAGTTGCGCACGAATTGCCGACGACTTCTTCCACTGAGAGGACAAAGCGAGTTGGGGCGGTGGCCCTGCGCGGAAGGACACAGCAGGATGGACACCCTGTGCTCCGGGCTGCCGTGGCCCGGGGCGGGAGAGGGGGAAACTCATGATCCTGGTGACGGGTGCCACGGGGAACGTCGGCGCCGGAGTGGTGCGCGCGGTGGCCGCCGCGGGCGAGCCGGTGCGCGCGATGAGCCGCTCGGGCGAGGCAGCCGGGCTGCCGCAGGGTGCCGAGGGGGTGGCCGGCGACCTGAACCGCCCGGAGACCGTAAGGGCGGCGCTCGACGGGGTGCGGGCCCTGTTCCTGATGCCCGGGTACGAGGGCCAGCGGGCCGTCCTCGCCGACGCGCGGGCGGCCGGCGTCGAGCGGGTCGTGATGCTCTCCGGCAAATCGGCGGCGGTCGACGACGGAAACGCGGTCACCCGCTACATGCGAGCGTCGGAGGACGGGGTGCGCGAGTCCGGGCTCGCCTGGACCTTCCTGCGGCCCGTGAGCTTCATGTCCAACGCGGTGTCGCTCGCGGACCAGATACGCAAGGGCGACGAGGTGCGGGTGCCGTTCCCCCATGTCCGTACGGCGGACATCGATCCGTACGACATAGCCCAGGTCGCCGCCCGGTCCCTCCTCTCGCCCGAACACGCGGGCCACGTCTACACCCTGACGGGCCCTCAGTCACTGCTGCCCGCCGACAGGATCGCCGTCCTCGGTGAGGTGCTGGGCCGCGAGCTGCGTACCGTCGGACTCACCGACGAGGAGGCCCGCGAGGCGCTGGGGGCCGCCTTCCCGGCTCCGTACGCCGAGGCGTTCCTCCGCTTCTTCGCCGACGGAATCCTGGACGAGTCCCAGGTAATGCCCACGGTCGAGGAGGTCACGGGCCAACCACCACGCACGTTCCGAGAATGGGCAACAGAACACGCAAACGCGTTCTGACGGCGCCTACCGCTGGCTCGGGCGAACACGAGCGGGCCCCGTAAGGGGCGCGGGGAACTGCGCACCCAGCCACAACGCACCCGCAGACAACACCGAACCGCCCAAAACGCCCCCGGCGGAGAGCGCGGGCACTCAGTCGCGAGGCCGGGCGTGATAAGTCCGACGCGTGTGCTCCGTATGGGCACGCATGACCTCCGTCGCACGCTGCTCATCGCGGGCGGCGATCGCGGCGATCAGGTCGCGGTGCTCGATCCAGGACTGGTGACCGCGCTGCCGGGCGACCGGCGTGTAGTACCAGCGGACCCGCCGGTCGACCTGGGCGGCCAGTTCGGCGAGGACCGTGTTGCCCGCGAGCTCCATGACCTTCGCGTGGAAACGGGCGTTCATCGCGACCGCCCCGTCCACGTCGTCGGCGCCGACCGCCTCCTCGCCCTGGGCGCACAGCTCCTCAAGGGCGGCGATCCCGGCCGTGCCCGTGTTGGCCGCCGCCAGCCGGGCGGCCTCGGCCTCCAACAGCGTGCGTACGGTGAGGAGTTGGTCCGCCTCGGCCTCCGTCGGTTCGTGCACGAAGGCGCCCTGGGCGGGCCGCAGATCGACCCATCCCTCGGTGTTCAGCCGCTGCAGCGCCTCGCGCACGGGCTGCCTGGAGACTCCGAGGTGCCCCGCCAACTCGCTCTCGACCAGATGCTGGCCGGGCTGCAGGGCACGGGTCGTGATCAGTTCGAGCAGCGCTTCGTAGACACGGTCCCGGAGCGGTCCCGGCCGTTCGAGCTTGGGCACCGAGCCCTGCGGCAGTCCGGTCGACAACATCGCGGTCCCCCTCCTGGGCAGCGGCGGCGTGCGCGCCGGCAGCACGGCAGCCTCAGAGCCAGTATCAATTGTCTTTCGTCTACAGTCTACGGCGCACAATGGCCAGGCCGGAGGGGAGTTGGCCTCGTCACACCATGGAATACCCGCACGTCACGGGCAGCGGATGACCTGTCCCGCGTACGAGAGGTTGCCGCCGAAGCCGAAGAGCAGGACCGGGTCGCCGGTGGAGATCTCGCCGCGTTCGACGAGCTTGGACAGGGCGATCGGGATGCTGGCGGCGGAGGTGTTGCCCGACTCGGTGACATCACGTGCGACGACGGCGTTCACGGCGCCGATCTTCGCGGCGAGGGGCTCGATGATGCGCAGGTTGGCCTGGTGCAGCACGACCGCGGAGAGGTCCTCGGGGGTCAGACCGGCGCGCTCGCAGGCCGCGCGCGCGAGGGACGGGAGCTTGGTCGTCGCCCAGCGGTAGACGCTCTGGCCCTCCTGCGCGAACCGTGAGGGGGTGCCCTCGATGCGGACCGCGTGCCCCATCTCGGGCACCGAGCCCCACAGCACGGGCCCGATGCCGGCGTCCTCGGCGGCCTCGACAACGGCGGCTCCCGCCCCGTCCCCGACGAGCACACAGGTCGTACGGTCCGTCCAGTCGGCCACGTCGGACATCTTGTCGGCGCCGATCACGAGCACCCGGGTCGCGGCGCCCGCGCGAACGGCGTGGTCGGCGGTGGCCAGGGCGTGTGTGAAGCCCGCGCAGACGACGTTGACGTCCATGGCGGCGGGCGAGGGGATGCCGAGGCGGGCGGCGACCCGGGCGGCCATGTTCGGCGACTTGTCGACGGCGGTGGAGGTGGCCACCAGGACGAAGTCGATGTCGTCGGGGGCGAGGCCGGCGGCCGCCAGGGCCTTGGCCGCCGCGTGCGCGGCCAGCTCGTCGACCGGTTCGTCAGGTCCTGCGATGTGCCGCGTACGGATGCCCACCCGGCTCGTGATCCACTCGTCGCTGGTGTCGACCAGGTCCGCCAGGTCCTCGTTGGTGAGGATCCTGGCGGGCTGGTAGTGGCCGACAGCGGCGATGCGCGAGCCGTTCATGGGCGGTCCCCTTTGTTGCCTGGGTAACGGGACTCACCAGTCTGATCAGGTACTCACGGGTACGAGGGCACGTGATGCCACAGGATTGGTGTGCCACCCTTGTCGGCTTCTGTCAGGCCCTCGGACACCCGAACACCTACCCTGTGAACAATTGGGTGGCCTTCTGCACCAGCTCGTACAGGCCATAGGCCAGCGGCGCCCCCACCCAGAGCCAGGCGAAGGCGATCAGTGGGCGCCGGTCGGGTGCGCTGCCCTCAGGCGGACTGCTGTCGCTCGTGGACATCGGGGGCCTCCCTCTGGGCGGGGATGTGATGGCGGGCGTCGACCGGGCGGACGAGTTCGTTGGCGACGAAACCGATCACCAGCAGCCCGATCATGATGATCAGTGACGTTCCGTAGAGGGACGCTCCGGATTTGCCGGCCTCCTCCTGCCGGTCCGCGATCCAGTTGACGATCAGCGGTCCGAGGACTCCGGCGGTCGACCAGGCGGTGAGCAGCCGCCCGTGGATCGCGCCGACCTGGTAGGTCCCGAAGAGGTCCTTCAGGTAGGCGGGGATGGTCGCGAAGCCGCCTCCGTAGAAGGAGAGGATCACCAGGGCGCAGCAGATGAACAGCGGCTTCGAGGAGTCTCCGACCCAGGCGATGAGGGCGTACATCAGCGCGCCGACGCCCAGGTAGAGGCGGTAGATGTTCTTGCGCCCGATCAGGTCGGACGTGGACGACCAGCCGATACGGCCCGCCATGTTCGCCGCCGAGAGCAGCGCGACGAACCCGGCCGCCGCCGACACCGAGACGGGTGTGGAGGTGTCCGAGAAGAAGTCCGTGATCATCGGGGCGGCCTTCTCCAGGATGCCGATGCCCGCGGTCACGTTCATGCAGAGCACCACCCACAGGCACCAGAACTGCGGGGTGCGGATGGCGCTGTTCGCGGAGACCTGTACGCCCTCCAGCGGGGCCGGAGTGCCGTCGGCCGCGGTCTTGGTGGGGCGCGGCACTCGGACCAGGAACACGCCGAGGGACATGAAGACGGCGTACGTCAGTCCGTGTACGAGGAAGGCCTGCGCGATGCCGGTGTTGTCGGAGCCGAAGGACTCCAGCATCTGCGCGGACCACGGCGAGGCGATGAGCGCGCCGCCGCCGAAGCCCATGATGGCGATGCCGGTGGCCATGCCGGGCCTGTCCGGGAACCACTTGATGAGCGTGGAGACGGGCGAGATGTAGCCGATGCCCAGGCCGATGCCGCCGACGAAGCCGTAGCCGAAGACGATCAGCCAGTACTGCTCGGTGGCGGCGCCGAGCGCGGAGAGCAGGAAGCCGGACGAGAAGCAGATCAGGGCGACCGTCATCGCCCAGCGCGGCCCGTTGCGCTCGACGAGTGTGCCGCCGAACGCGGCGGACAGGCCGAGCATCACGATGCCGAGCTGGAAGGGCAGGGCGCTCTGGGTGCCGCTGAGGTCGAGCGCGGACTCCAGGGACGGCTTGAACACGGACCAGGCGTACGCCTGTCCGATGGAGAGGTGGACCGACAGGGCCGCGGGCGGGACCAGCCAGCGGCTCCAGCCCGGTGGGGCTACAGGGGGACTCATGATCCCGGACGATAGGAACCGGTCGGCCGGTTGGGAAGACGGCCACACGAACGTGTCCGGCGTGTGCGGTGAACGGTACGCAGTGCGCGACGAACGGTCGGTTCGGTCCGACGAACGGCATTCGGACACCGGCCCCGCCGGACCCGGCCACGCCCGGCCGAACTCGACTGCTCCACCAAGGGTGTTCGGGGCGCGACGCTCAGCGAACTCCGGAGTGGTGTTCGGCGGTACCGGGTGGATCCCCGAAGCCTGTCGCAGGTGCTGCGCGAACCCTTGCTGCCCCAACTCCCATACTGTAGACAATATTCAGTCGACATGGTTCAACGCTGTTCAGCGTCTCCTCGGTACCCTCGACCGAACGGAGCCCCTCCCGTGAAAGTGGCAGTTCTCGGCGCCGGTGCTATCGGCGCCTACGTCGGTGCCGCGCTGCATCGCGCGGGTGCCGATGTGCACCTCATCGCCCGTGGACCGCATCTTGCGGCCATGAGGCAGCACGGAGTGCGAGTGCTCAGCCCGCGCGGCGACTTCACCGCGCGGACGCACGCCACCGACGACCCGGCCGAGGTCGGCCCGGTCGACTTCGTCTTCCTCGGCCTGAAGGCCAACTCGTACGCGGCGTGCGGGCCGCTCATCGAGCCTCTCCTGAATGACACGACAGCGGTGATCGCCGCTCAGAACGGCATCCCCTGGTGGTACTTCCACCGGCACGGCGGCCCGCACGACGGCCACCGTGTCGAGAGCGTGGACCCCGGCGGCGCGGTCAGTGCGGTGATCGCGCCCGAACGGGCCATCGGCTGTGTCGTCTACGCGGCGACCGAGCTGGAAGGACCGGGAGTCGTCCGCCACTTGGAAGGCACCCGGTTCTCCGTCGGAGAGCCCGACCGCTCGGTCTCGGCGCGCTGTGCGGCGTTCAGCGAGGCCATGGTCGCGGGCGGGCTCAAGTGCCCCGTCGAGCCGGACCTGCGCAACGACATCTGGCTCAAGCTGCTCGGCAACATCTCCTTCAACCCCATCAGCGCCCTGGCCCGCGCGACCATGCGGCAGATGTGCCTGCACGGCGGTACGCGCCGGGTCATCGAGATCATGATGACCGAGACGCTCGCGGTCGCCGAGGCGCTCGGCTGCGAGGTGGGCGTCTCCATCGAACGGCGGCTGGCCGGCGCGGAGCGCGTCGGCGACCACCGCACCTCGACGCTCCAGGACCTGGAGCGCGGCAAACCGCTCGAACTCGACGTGCTGCTCGCCGCGGTCGTCGAACTCGCGGAGATCACCGACGTCCCGGTGCCCACGCTCCGCACCGTCCACGCCATCTCGGACCTGCTCGCCCTGAGGACCGCCGCATGAGGACCTTCACGAGGACCTGCACGAGGACCTTCACGGAGACCTTCACGGAGACCTTCACCAGGACTTTGAGGAACGCCGTATGAGGAAGCGCGACCGAACTCCCAAGACGTACACCCGACTTGAGTATCCGCTGGTCCGCGACTCGCGCGACGAGCCCTTCCGCAGGGCGAGTTGGGACGAGGCCCTGGACCGCGCCGCCCGGGGCCTCGGCGCGGCACGCGACGCGTTCGGCATGTTCTCCTGCGCCCGCGCGACCAACGAGATGAACTACGTGGCGCAGAAGTTCGCCCGCGTGGTCATGGGCACCAACAACGTCGACTCCTGCAACCGGACCTGCCACGCGCCCAGCGTGGCGGGCCTGTCGGCGGCCTTCGGATCCGGCGGCGGCACCTCCTCGTACGGCGAGGTCGAGCACTCGGACCTCATCGTGATGTGGGGTTCCAACGCCCGTTTCGCGCACCCGATCTTCTTCCATCACGTCCTGAAGGGGATCAGGAACGGCGCCCGGATGTACGCGGTCGATCCGCGCCGCACGTCCACGGCCGAGTGGGCGGAGAGCTGGCTCGGGCTGAACGTCGGAACCGACATCCCGATGGCGCACGCGATCGGCCGCGAGATCATCCACTCGGGCCTGGCGAACGAGGCGTTCATCGAGCGGGCGACCACAGGCTTCGAGGAGTACAAGGCGCTCGTCGAGCCGTGGACGCTGTCGCTCGCCGAGAAGGTGACGGGCGTTCCGGCCGCCGCTATACGGGAGTTGGCGCACGCCTACGCCCGCGCCGAGCGCGCCCAGCTGTGCTGGACGCTCGGCATCACGGAGCACCACAACGGCACGGACAACGTCCGCGCGCTCATCAACCTGTCGCTCCTGACGGGCCACGTGGGGCGGTTCGGCTCCGGGCTGCAGCCGCTGCGCGGACAGAACAACGTGCAGGGCGGCGGCGACATGGGCGCCATCCCGAACCGGCTGCCCGGCTTCCAGGACATCCTCGACCCGGACACCCGGCTGAAGTTCGAGTCCGCCTGGGACACCGTCATCCAGCCCCACTACGGGATGAACCTCACCGAGATGTTCGAGGCCATGGAGGAGGGCACGCTCAAGGCCGTCTACTGCATCGGCGAGAACCCGGCGCAGTCGGAGGCCGACAGCGAGCAGGCGATACGGCGCATGCGGGCCCTCGACTTCCTCGTCGTCCAGGACATTTTCCTGACGAAGACGGCCGAGCTGGCGGACGTCGTCCTGCCCGCGACGGCCGGCTGGGCCGAGACCGAGGGCACGACCACCAACAGCGAGCGGCGCGTTCAGCGGGTGCGCCGGGCGGTGATCCCGCCCGGTGAGGCCCGCGAGGACATCGACATCCTCTGCGACCTCGCCTCCCGCATGGGCCACGAGTGGAAGTACGCGGACTCCGAGGCCGTGTGGAACGAGCTGCGGTCGGTGTCCCCTGACCACTTCGGGATGACGTACGAGCGGCTGGAGGAGCACCAGGGCATCCAGTGGCCGTGCCCGGAGACGGGCCGGCTCGAACCGACGTATCTGCACGGCCGGTTGTGGGCGTCCGACCCGGCCGAACGCGGCCGGCTCGCGCCCTTCGGTCTGGTTCAGCACGACCCGCCGGTCGACCTCACGGACGAGGAGTACCCGATCCGGCTGACCACCGGGCGGCGGCTCGACTCGTACAACACCGGGGTGCAGAGCGGCGGTTTCGCCTCGCCGCTGCGGCGCGGTGAGTACGTCGAGCTGTGCCCGGAGGACGCGGAGCGTTACGGCGTGGTGGTCGGCGAGGAGGTCCAGGTCTCCTCGCGGCGCGGGGCGGTGGTGGCGCCGGTGTGGGTCGACACGGCGCTGCGGCCCGGGCTCGCGTTCATGACCATGCACTTTCCCGACGAGGTGGACACCAACCAGCTGACGATCGAGGCCAACTGCCCGATCGCGGGGACGGCGGAGTTCAAGGCGTCGGCGATCCGGATCGACAAGCTGCCGGTTGCTATTCAAGTGAGGTGATGTGTGGTGGACCTGCACTTCGGTGACAGCAAGCCGACGGACGAGGAACGGGCGGCCATCGACACGCTGCTCGGCCCTCCGGAGTCTTCGTGGGAGGGCGCCGACCGTTCCGATGCCGACCTGAGGTGGGCACGCGGCGGGCGTGAGGCCCGGGAACGCCGTGACCTGCTGTTGCCGGGGCTGCACGCCGTCAACGACCGGATCGGCTGGATCAGCGAAGGTGCCCTCGACTACCTCTGCCGACGGCTGACCGTGCCGCCGGCGGAGGCGTACGGGGTCGCCACCTTCTACGCGATGTTCTCGGTGAAGCCGCGGCCCGCAACGGTCCTGCACGTCTGCACGGACCTCGCGTGCGCGGCCGCCGGGGCATCGGAGCTGTGCGCGGGCGTCGAGGCCCGGCTCGGCCTCGGCAGCGGTGTCAGTGTCGAGCGCAGCCCCTGCCTGGGCCTGTGCGAGCGGGCTCCGGCCGCGCTGGCGATCAAGGCCGGTGATCCGGTGCGTACGGCCGTGTCGGCGCCCGCGACCGTCGAGCGGGCGGTGCTGGCGGCGAGCTCGCCCGGCTCGGCGCCCGAGGAGCCGCCGGCGGCCCTGGCGGTACCGCAGGCGGGCCGGGCGGGCCGTGAGGAGCTCGTGCTGCTGAGCCGCGTCGGCGTGGTCGATCCTGCCTCGCTGGACGACTACCGGGCGAACGGCGGCTACACGGCCCTGCGGCAGGCCTTCGCGATCGGCCCCGCCGGGGTCATCCGCGAGGTCACCGACGCGGGCCTGGTCGGGCGCGGCGGCGCCGCCTTCCCCACCGGCCGCAAATGGCAGGCCACGGCGTCCCAGCCCGACCATCCGCACTACCTCGTCTGCAACGCCGACGAGTCCGAGCCGGGCACCTTCAAGGACCGTGTGGTCATGGAGGGCGACCCGTACTCCCTCGTGGAGGCGATGACGATCGCGGGGTACGCGGTCGGGGCGCACAAGGGCTCTCTGTATCTGCGCGGCGAGTACCCGCGGGCACTGGAACGCATGGAGCACGCCATCGGACAGGCACGCGCGCGTGGGCTGCTCGGCGACGACGTCCTCGGCCAGGGGTACGCCTTCGACATCGAGATCCGGCGCGGCGCGGGCGCGTACATCTGCGGCGAGGAGACCGCCCTCTTCAACTCGATAGAGGGGTACAGAGGAGAGCCCCGGTCGAAACCGCCCTTCCCCGTAGAGAAGGGTTTGTTCGGCAAACCCACTGCCGAGAACAACGTCGAGACGCTGGTCAACGTGCTGCCCATCCTCACGATGGGGGCGCAGGCGTACGCGGCGATCGGCACCGGCAAGTCCACCGGACCGAAGCTGTTCTGTGTGTCGGGCAGCGTGGACCGGCCCGGCATCTACGAGCTGCCGTTCGGCGCCACGCTCGGCGAGCTGCTGGACCTCGCGGGCGTACGTAAACGTTTGCGCGCTGTGCTGCTCGGGGGCGCGGCCGGTGGTTTCGTACGGCCCGACGAGCTGGACATCCCGCTCACCTTCGAGGGCACGCGGGAGGCGGGCACCACGCTCGGCTCCGGGGTCGTGCTGGCCTTCGACGACACCGTGCCGCTGCCGCGTCTGCTGCTGCGGATCGCCGAGTTCTTCCGCGACGAGTCCTGCGGTCAGTGCGTGCCGTGCCGGGTCGGGACCGTGCGCCAGGAGGAGGCACTGCACCGCATCGTCGAGCGGACGGGCGTGGACGCGGCGCCCGACATCGCCCTGCTGCGCGAGGTGGGCCGTGCCATGAAGGACGCCTCGATCTGCGGTCTCGGGCAGACCGCGTGGAACGCCGTGGAATCCGCCATCGACCGCCTGGGGGCGTACGAATGACCTTGATACCGCTGGGGATCCCCCGCCGTCTGCTGGAGTTCACGATCGACGGTGAGCCCGTGCGGGCCCCGGAGGGGTCGACGATCCTCGACGCCTGCCGCTCGGTCGGCAAGGACGTCCCGACCCTCTGCCACGGGGACACGCTCACCCCCAAGAACGCCTGCCGCCTCTGCGTCGTCGAGGTCGAGGGCTCGCGCACCCTCGCCCCGGCGTGCTCCCGCAAGGCCGAGGCGGGCATGCAGGTGCAGACGGACAGCGAGCGGGCCCGCCACAGCCGCAAGATCGTCCTCGAACTCCTCGCGTCCTCGGTCGACCTCTCGACCACACCGGAGGTCGCCGGATGGCTCAAGGAGTACGAGGCGAAGCCCGACCGCTTCGGCCCGGACGCGGCCCGTCTCGACGAGGAGCCGAAGGTCGACAACGACCTGTACGTGCGCGACTACGACAAGTGCATCCTCTGCTACAAGTGCGTGGACGCCTGCGGCGACCAGTGGCAGAACACCTTCGCGATCTCGGTCACCGGGCGTGGCTTCGACGCCCGGATCGCCGTCGAGCACGACGCGCCGCTCACCGACTCGGCGTGCGTGTACTGCGGCAACTGCATCGAGGTGTGCCCGACGGGCGCGCTGTCGTTCAAGTCGGAGTTCGACATGCGCGCGGCGGGTACGTGGGACGAGCCGGCGCAGACCGAGACGACCACGGTGTGCGCCTACTGCGGAGTGGGCTGCAACCTCACCCTGCACGTGCAGGACAATGAGATCGTGAAGGTCACCTCGCCGCACGACAACCCGGTGACCCACGGCAACCTCTGCATCAAGGGCCGCTTCGGCTACCAGCACGTACAGAACCGGGACTGATCAGGACATGGGACGAGTCACGGAACGACGCAAGGTGATCCGCATCCGGGACGGGGCGGTCTCCACCCGCCCGGACACGCTCGTCGCGGAGGAGCCACTGGAGATCCGCCTCAACGGCAAACCCCTCGCGATCACGATGCGCACCCCGGGCGACGACTTCGCGCTCGCGGCGGGCTTCCTGGTAAGCGAGGGGGTGCTGGGCGCGGCCGACGAACTGCAGAACATCGTCTACTGCGCGGGCGCCACGGTGGACGGCTCGAACACGTACAACATCGTCGACGTGCGGACCGCGCCCGGCGTCGTCATCCCCGACATCACCCTCGAACGCAACGTGTACACGACCTCGTCCTGCGGCCTGTGCGGCAAGGCGAGCCTGGACGCCGTCCGTACGACCGCCCGCTGGTCGATCGACGACACGGCGGGCGACACCGCTCCCCCGGTGCGGCTCGGACCCGAACTGCTCGCGAGCCTCCCCGACCGGCTGCGCGCGGCGCAGCGTGTGTTCGACCGGACCGGGGGTCTGCACGCGGCGGCGCTGTTCACGGAGGACGGCGAACTCGTCGACATCCGGGAGGACGTGGGCCGGCACAACGCGGTCGACAAGCTGGTCGGCCGCGCCCTCCAGAACGGCTCGCTGCCGCTCTCCCGCACTGTCCTGCTGGTCTCGGGCCGGGCGTCCTTCGAGCTGGCCCAGAAGGCCGTGATGGCGGGCATCCCGGTCCTCGCGGCGGTCTCGGCGCCGTCCTCGCTGGCGGTGGACCTGGCCGCCGAGTCGAACCTCACGCTGGTCGGCTTCCTGCGGGGCACCTCCATGAACGTGTACGCGGGCGAGCACCGCATCGCTCTGCAGGCCGCGGCCGCCCAGGGCTGACCGGTCTCCCCGCTGCACGGCGGCGGGGCCCCCACCCGGCGGGGAGCGCCCCCTGCGCCGGGAGGGGGCCTGCTGTTTTAAGTGCTCGGTTCGCCTGCTTGCCGATCAGCCTCTTGCGAAGCGCACCTCGTCAGCCGTGACGACCGTGCCCAGGCGTGGGAAGTTCAGCTTCACCGAGGCCTCGTGTTCCGGGCCGGTGAGGGCGGCCATGGCGTTCTCGACGAAGACGAGGTCGTAGCCGAGGTCGCCGGCGGCGCGGGCGGTGGACTCGACGCCGAGGTTGGTGGCGATGCCGCCGAACACCAGCGTGGAGACACGGTGTTCGCCGAGCCGCTCGTGCAGCCCCGTGCCCTGGAAGCCGCCGATGGTCCGCTTCACGATCTCGACGTCGCCCTCCGCCGCGAGCCCCGCGACCAGACCGCTGCCGGGCGGCTGCTCGTGGACACCGGGCCGCTCCACGCGCACCAGTACGACGAGCGCGCCCACCTGCCGGAATGCGGCCGCCAACTCCTCGGCGACGGCGAGGACTTCGGTCCCCTTGCGGGGCTCCAGGGGCAGTCCGACGATGCGGTCCATCAGGTCGACCAGCACGAGGGCGGTGTGCGCCGGGTCGAGGGCCAGGCGGGGTTCCATGTCCGGTGCGTTCATGACGGAACGTTAGCCCGCATCAGCCGTCCGTACCGGAAATCCGGATCAACAGGCCCGTGAACTGCTCGGGTTGGACCCCCCTCGCCGCCAACCGGTGGTACAGCCGGATATGACGCTCCGTCAGCACCCGTCCGGAGGTACGACCGGAGCGGGCGCGTACCCCGGAGGCACTTGCCTCGTTGCTCCGGACAACCTCGAACGGGCCCCGTACGCACGGCCCGTCGTCCAGGTAGGAGGCAGTTACTTGGATGCCGGCACCACCCTGCTCGGCTCGTTACTTGCCTGCGCGGGCGTGCTGGGCGCGGCCGTCGTGGCGTACTTGGGAAAGCGGGGCGAGAACGCCCTGAACGGCTACTCCAGCCTGACCGAGAAGCTCCAGTCCGAGCGTGATCGTAGGCCCTGTCGTCAAACTCCCGCCTGCTCCGCGGTGTCATGCACGCACTCTCGCCGCACCGGGCAAAGACCCAAGTACGTCCAGTACGAGGGTCTGTGCCCGGCACACCGAGAGCACGCACCTGACGCCGCGGAGCCCGCCCTCCGGGCGGACGACGGGAGTTTGACGACAGGGCCTAGCGCCAGATCGCCGAACGCGACACGCGCATCGACGAGTTGTCGACGATGCACACCGCCGACCAGTCGGAGATCGCCCGTCTGCGACTCGACATCCACCGACTGGGAGGTGCGCCGTGAACCGGTTCCAGCGGCTGCTCGCCCTGCGCTGGCGCAGCATCTTCCTCGTCTGCGTGCTGATCGCGCTCAGCGGCATCGCGGTCATCCTGTGGGCGCGGATCGACGCCGGCGACCGCAGGGCCGACGAGCTGCGCGCCGAGGCGGACCGGCGCGGCGAGGCCGTGTCGACGCTGGCGCAGGACGTACGCGATCTGCGCGCCCAGGTCGAGGCCGGCGGCGGCACCCCGGCGGCACCCGATCCGTCCGACGCCGTGGACGACCTGCTCGACCGGGTGCGCGTGCCGGCCGCCGCCCCCGGCGAGCCCGGCGCCAAGGGCGACCGGGGCGCGACCGGAGCGGGCGGGGCACCCGGCCCCGGCGGTGACCGCGGACCGCGCGGCGAGAGCGGGCCGCCCGGCCCGTCGGGCTCCCCGGGCCCCGCAGGGCCCTCCGGAGGGCCGGGCGAGCCGGGTCCCGCGGGCGCCGACGGCCTGAACGGGGCGAACGGCACGGACGGAGCGGGAGGGCCGCCCGGCTCCGACGGCTCACAGGGCTATCAGGGACCGAAGGGGGATCCCGGACCCAAGGGCGAGAAGGGGGAGAAGGGCGACCCCGGGGCCTCGTGCCCGGACGGCTACAGCCTCCAGGCACCCGCAGGCGACCCGGACGCGCTCGTCTGCCGCAGAGGCGGCGCGGCCGCGCCCGCCCCCGAACCCGCGGGACTGCTCCCGGTGCCTCCGCCGCTGCTCCGACGGAGGGAACTCGCCTAGCCCGGCACGCGTCATCACCCGACCGCGGCACCAGGTGTTCCACAGTCTCCGGGCGGGCTCCGAGGATCACGGAACGGAACCCGCCCGACCGCCGAAACGCGAACCGCCCGACCGCCGAGGGGAGGCGCACACCACCAAGCGGCACCGAGCCCTCGTCCGCCGTGCGCCAACTTCCCCCGGCACGACCCGTGCACGCTTCTTGTGGGGTGCCTGAGAGCCCAAGTAGCGTCTGTGGCGCGCACGTTGGACGTGGGATGTCCAGATGTCCAGACGTATCCAGATGTCCAGACGCATGAAGGGCAGGTCGCACCATGCCGTCAAGCATTCGCGCACGTCTCAGATCCGCTGCTCGCGCAGGCCTCGACTCCACCGCTCGCCCACGCCTCGGCTCCACCCTGACAGCGGTTCTCACCGCGACCGCGCTGCTCGGGCTGCCGAGCACCGCGGCCGCCCAACCGGCCGACGGTCCCGCCGAATCCGCGAGGTCCACCACGTCCACCGCGGCGTCCACCGCGTCCTCCGCGGCAACCGTGCCCACCGGGTTCGAGCAGCAGGTGCTCTTCAAAGCCTCCCAGGATCCCGGTTACGCCTGCTACCGCATCCCCGCCGTCGTGAAGACCACGAAGGGCACGCTGCTCGCGTTCGCCGAGGGCCGGGTGAACGACTGCAGCGACGCCGGCGACATAGACATCGTGCTCAAGCGCTCCACCGACGGCGGCCGCACCTGGGGCCCGCTCCAGGTCGTCAACGAGGGCGCGGGCGACACGCACGGCAACCCCGCCCCGATCGTGGACCGCGAGACCGGCCGCGTCGTGCTGGCGGAGACGTACAACACGGGCCGTACGGACGGCCGCAACTGCGATGTGCCGTGCGACCGCACCCCGCACATGCAGCACAGCGACGACGACGGCCGCACCTGGTCCGAGCCGCGCGACCTCAGCGACGAGATCCTGCCCGCCCACTGGAACTCCTGGTACGCGACCGGTCCCGTCCACGGCATCCAGCTGACCCGGGGCAGGCACGCGGGCCGGCTGGTCTTCGGCGTCAACACCGAGACGTGGAACGGCAGCCGGGTCACCGCCAACCATGCCGCGCTCATCGTGAGCGACGACGGCGGCGACCACTGGCGGATCGGGGCGACGGACTCGTGGCCGATCGCGGACGACGGCACGTTCCGGCAGAAGCCGTCCGAGATGACGATGACCGAGGGCGCCGACGGGACGATCCTCGTCAGTGGCCGCGAGCAGGACGGCACCGATCTCGGGCACCGCACCCAGGCGTTCAGCCGCGACGGCGGCACCAGCTTCACCTCGCCCTTCCGTGCGCTCCCCGACCTCTACACGCCCCAGGTGCAGGGCTCCACGCTGCGGCTGGGCAACCGGATCCTGCTCGCCTGCCCCGGTGACCCGGACCGCCGCCGGACGATGATGGTCCGCTCCTCCTACGACGGCGGGCGCACCTGGGACAGCGTGGACCGCGGCACGGTCGTCACGACGGACTGGTCCGGCTACTCGGACATGGTGGGCATCGGCGGCAGCGCGGTCGGCCTGATGTACGAGGGCGGGGCGATAGACGCGCGCGACGAGATCCGGTTCGCCCGGTTCACCGAGGACTGGCTGCAGCCCCGCCGCGGCCCCGACCCGACCACCATCGACCGTGCCCCGCACGCACCCCGCGCGGCGGTCCTCGGCGGGGCCGGGGAGACGGACGGCGTGTTCGGCGACGCCCTCGAGTTCGACGGCACGGACGACGCCGTACGCCTGCCCTACCGCGACCGACTCCCGCTCGGGAAGAAGGACTTCACCGCTTCCCTCTGGTTCCGCTACACCGCCACCACCGGTGAGCAGCCCCTGCTGTGGATG
This sequence comes from Streptomyces sp. NPDC058697, assembly GCF_042715345.1. Classification (NCBI taxonomy): domain Bacteria; kingdom Bacillati; phylum Actinomycetota; class Actinomycetes; order Kitasatosporales; family Streptomycetaceae; genus Streptomyces; species Streptomyces sp. NPDC058697. The sequence continues at coordinate 126,359 of NZ_JBHXSU010000011.1, read as the reverse complement.
GGCGGGGTCGGCGGCACCCAGCCGCAGGTGTGGCTGCGCGGCGAACCCGCGAGCGGGCGCCTCCAGGCGCTGATCACCGTGCGGGACGGCGCGAGCGCCCCGCGGTCCGCGTCCGTGCGCACGACCGGCGCGTACAACGACGGCCAGTGGCACCATCTGGCGCTGCGCCGCGGCGGTGGACAGCTCACGCTGTTCATCGACGGGACCTCGGTCAGCACCGCGGACGTGCCGGGTTCCGTGAGCCGCAACGCTCCGTTCGGTGTGCACATCGGGCAGAAGCTGGACAGCCGGGCGCACTTCACCGGCGCGATCGACGAGGTACGGGTCTACGACCGGGCGCTGAGCGACGCCGAGTTGACCGGCGTCCGCACGACGAACGCGCCTGTGACCCGGGACACCGTCCTGTGGCTGCCCATGGACCGGGTGAGCGGCAGCCACTAACGTCCCGGGCGTGCCCGACGACGCACGAGCACGACAGCGCACGGGGACCGGGATCGGCGTGCTCCTGGCCCTGGTCCTCGGCGCCGTGCTGCTCACCGCCCTCCCGGAGGACGACGACCGGGAGGGCGCCTGCCAGGCCCGTACGGTCGCCTCCTGGGCCGCGGACCGGGACCTCACGGGCGAGTTCGCGCGGTACGGGGACGACGCCTCGCGGGCCGACGACTGGACCGGCGGCGACGGCACCCACTCGGTGCGGCTGCCGGACGGCCGGGTGCTGTGGCTGTTCTCGGACACATATCTCGGCCAGGTGTACCGCCCGCCGAACCCGGCGGGCGAGTCCTACGCGTGGCGGGACACGACCGCGCCCCTGGTGCGCAACTCGGCCGTGGTCATGGACGACGGCCGCCTCCAGCGCACGCTGCCCGCGCCGCTGTTCGCGGACCCGGCCCCGGGCCAGTGGCGCTGGCCGGTGGCCGCCCGGGTCGAGCCCCGCTCCCCCGGCTCGTCCGAGCAGGTCGTACGGGTCGTGCTGTGGACCCGTACGACCGGCACGTACCCCTGGATCTACGGGGTGCCGACGGCCACCGAGGTCGCCACGCTCTCGCTGCCCGACCTGCGGCTCGAAGGCATCGTGCGGATCCTCGACCAGCAGCGGGTCCAGGACTCGGCGAAGCGGGTGCTGTTCGGCACGACCGCGCTGACCGACGACGGGGACTGGACGTACGTCTTCGGCGGCGACGACGCGCGAGCGGCAGCCCAGCCGGCGTCCAAGGCGTACGTCGCGCGGGTCCCCCGGGGCCGCCTGGCGGATCCCGGCGCATGGCGGTACTGGGACGGCGAGCGCTGGACCATCCCCTCGCTCATGAAGCCCGTGCTGGGCGACGGCGGGCGCAAGGGCGTGGGCAGTGCCTTCACGGTCGCCCGCGACGGGGGCACGTATGTGCTGTTCACGATGGCAGCGGGCGCCGAGGGGCTGACGACCGTCACCTCGTACTGGGCGTGCTCCCCCACCGGGCCCTGGTACGGGCCCGGCAAGGGCTTCAGCCCGCCGCTGCCGGAGCGGGGGGCGGGCGTGGCGGCGTACAACCCGCAGCTCCATCCGACGGTGAGCCGGGGCAGGCTCGTGCTCAGCTACGACGTCAACTGGCTGGACGCCAACGGCGGGGTCACGGCGCAGGCGAACCTCAGCCGGAACGTGTCCCTGTACCGACCGCGATTCGTGACTCTGCGGCTGGGGCCGGGGTGACGGGCTGCTCGGCCTCGGGATCGCGCGAGCGGCGTTTGGCGATGACCGCGCAGACCATGAGCTGCATCTGGTGGAAGAGCATCAGCGGCAGGACGGCCAGCGAGGCGTGGGCGCCGAACAGCACGCTCGCCATGGGCAGTCCGGACGCCAGGGACTTCTTCGACCCGGCGAACTGGATGGCGATGCGGTCCTCGCGGTTGAAGCCGAGCGCCTTCGAGCCGTACCAGGTGACCGCCAGCATCACGGCGAGCAGCACGGCCTCGACCGCGAGCAGGCCGCCCAGGCGCAGCGGGCTGACCTGGTGCCAGATGCCCTGCACCATGCCCTCGCTGAACGCGGTGTAGACGACCAGGAGTATCGAGCCGCGGTCGACGTATCCGAGGACCTTCTTGTGGCGCGCGATGAAGCCGCCGATCCATCGCCGCAGCAACTGCCCGGCCAGGAACGGCACCAGCAGCTGGAGCACGATCTTGAGGAGCGAATCGGCGGAGAATCCACCGCCGCTACCGCCGAGGAGGGCCGCGGCGAGCAGCGGGGTGAGCACGATGCCCACGAGGGAGGAGAAGGAGCCCGCGCAGATCGCGGCCGGAACGTTTCCGCGTGCCATCGAGGTGAAGGCGATCGAGGACTGGACCGTGGACGGGACCAGGGTGAGGAAGAGCAGACCGGTGTACAGCGAGTGGTTCAGGATCACCGGTTCGAGACCGCGGGCCGCCAGCCCGAGCAGCGGGAACAGTACGAACGTACAGGCCAGGACCGTGATGTGGAGCCGCCAGTGCCGTACGCCGTCCATCGCCTCACGGGTGGACAGGCGGGCCCCGTAGAGGAAGAAGAGGAAGGCGATCGCCGCGGTGGAGGCGCCGGACGCGACCTCGGCTCCGGTCCCCCGGGCGGGCAGCAGGGCGGCGAGCCCCACCGTCCCGAGCAGCAGCAGGATGTACGGGTCGATCGGCAGCCAGGACGGCCACTTCAGGCGTTTCACGGTGCTCCGTTGCTCAGTCGGTTCAGTGCGGTGGTTCAGTGCTGGGTCGTGCCCTCTCCATCGTCCTCCGCGGACCCTTGATCGGGAATCCGTCATACCACTCTGACTGTCATCATGAATCGCGATAGCCTGAGGGTGTGTACGACCCTTCACAGCTGCGTACGTTCCTGGCGGTGGCCCAGACGCTGAGCTTCACGCAGGCGGCCCGGCGGCTCGGGCTGCGCCAGTCCACGGTCAGCCAGCATGTGCGGCGCCTGGAGGACACCGCCGGGCGGCAACTGTTCTCGCGGGACACCCACTCCGTGGAGCTGACGGAGGACGGCGAGGCCATGCTCGGCTTCGCGCGCCGCATCCTGGAGGCGCACGAGCAGGCGGCTGCGTTCTTCACGGGGACGCGGCTGCGCGGCCGGCTGCGCTTCGGCGCCTCGGAGGACTTCGTCCTCACCCGCCTCACCGAGATCCTGGAGGGCTTCCGGCACGACCACCCGGAGGTCGACCTGGAGCTGACGGTCGAGCTCTCGGGCACCCTGCACGAGCAACTGGCCGACGGAAAGCTCGACCTGGTGCTGGCCAAGCGCCGCCCCGAGGACCCGCGCGGCGAGCTGGTCTGGCACGACCGCCTGGTCTGGATCGGCGCGGAACGGCTCCGCCTGGACCCCGAGCGTCCGGTCCCGCTGATCGTCTATCCGCCGCCGGGCATCACCCGCGCCCTCGCCCTGGAGGCGCTGGAACGCCAGGGCCGGGCCTGGCGCATCGCCTGCACCAGCGGCAGCCTCAACGGCCTCATCGCGGCCGCCCGGGCGGGCCTGGGCGTCATGGCCCACTCCCGCGGCCTCATCCCACCGGGCCTGGTCCGCATCCCCGACCGCGCCGGCCTCCCGGAACTGGGCGAGGTCGACTTCGTCCTAGTACACGCCAAACGCCACACGGCAGCCAAAAGCGCGGCGGACGCGTTGGCGTCTTCGATCCTGGCGGGCGGAAACAGGCTGTACCGAGGCGCCCTGTAAGGGGCGCGGGGAACTGCGCGACAAGCCACAACGCACCCGCAGACTCAATTCGCACCCCGCAAAGCGCTAACGCGTCCGCTGCTGATACGTCAGCTGCTTGACCCGCCGCAAGAACGGCGACGTCTCCACATGCTGCACCCCGTCAAGCCGCCCAAGCTTCCCACTCACATACGCATAGAGCGCGGCGGTATCCCGCGCGACAACGGTGGCAACCAGATTGGACGGCCCCGCCGTAGCCGCCGCATGCGCGATCTCCTCGTGCTCGGCGAGCGCACTCCCCACCGCGTCCATCGCCCCCGGCGCAGCCGTGATCCACAGGATGGCCCCGACGGAAAACCCGATGAGCGCGGTGTCGTACTCGATGTCGACGAACAGCGCACCGGAGCCGAGCAGTTGACCGAGCCGCCGTTTGACGGCGGACTCCGAGCGCCCGGTGGCCCGCTGCAACTCGGGGTACGTGGCACGGGCGTCCCGTTCGAGGGCTGAGACCAGCGGCTCGTCCTCGGCGGTGATCCGCGCGGGCCCGGCGTCGGGAACCCGCGCCGGCCGCAACGCGGCGACCTGTTCACCGGTGAGCGGCCCGTGCTTGACCAGCCAGCCCACCGGCCCGCCGAAGAACGTGTGCAGCAGCTGGAAGGCCCGGATCTCCACGATGTGCGGCGTCCGCGGAAGCTTGCCGAGCAGCAGGTCGTCCTGGTCGCCCGCGGTACGCGGCCCGGTCATGCAGACGACCTCCGTACCGCCCGAGGTGAGGCCGATCCAGGCCGTGTCGGGGCGGCGCGCCAGGGCGTTCGCGATGGTCTCCGCGCCGTCCGGCGCGCAGCGCAGCCGGAGAATCCAGTCCTCCCGGCCGAGCTTCCTGTTGTTGCGTACGGCGACGACCCTCAGCCCGCCCTCGGAGAGCAGCCTTCGGAAACGGCGGGCCACGGTCTGGTCCGAGACACCGAGGACGGCGGCGATGCGGCTGAAGGGGGCACGTCCGTCGATCTCCAGGGCGTGGAGGAGTTCCACGTCGAGCGCGTCGAAAGTGGGGGATTCCATCGGTGGACCACATTTCCGTGTCGATATCCGGCGTCATTTCGTCGCCGATCACCTGGATCGTCCGGCGGCGTCCCATCGTACGAGGGACGCCACGGCGCGTGCCGTGGGACGACGAGGAGTTGTTGAGGATGCGTACATGGGGACCGCTCACGGCGGTCTGTCTTGGCACGTTCATGCTGCTGCTGGACGTGACGATCGTGATCGTGGCACTGCCCGACATCGCGCGGGCGCTGGACGCCTCGCTGAGCGATCTGCAGTGGGTCGTCGACGGGTACGCGCTCGCGCTCGCCGCGCTGTTGCTCGCGGCGGGCGCGGCTGCCGACGTGCTGGGCCGGCGCCGGGTGCATGTGGTGGGTGTCGTGCTGTTCGCGGTGGCCTCGCTGTGGTGCGGGCTCGCGTCCGGGCCCGGGATGCTGGTGGCGGCGCGCGCGGTGCAGGGGGTGGGCGCGGCCGCGATGTTCGCGACGACGCTGCCGCTGCTCGGCTCGGTGTACCAGGGACGGCAGCGGTCGGCGGCGCTCGGTGTGTGGGGCGCGGTGAGCGGTTCCGCTGCCGCGGTCGGTCCGCTGGTCGGCGGGCTGCTCGCCGAGGGGCCCGGCTGGCGGTGGATCTTCTTCGTCAACCTGCCGGTGAGCGTGGCCTCGGTGTGGCTGACCCTGCGGGTGGTTCCCGAGTCGCGCGGCCCGCGGGAGATGCGGGTCGACTGGGCGGGCACGGCGACCTTCGCGTGCTTCGCGGGGGCGACGACGTACGCGACGGTGCGGGCCGGTTCGGACGGCTGGACGTCGACGCCCACGACCGTGTCGTACGCGCTGGCGGCGCTGTCGCTGCTCTGCTTCGTCCTCGTCGAGCGGCGGGCCGCCCATCCGCTGCTCGATCTCGCGCTGCTGCGCAGGCCGGCGTTCGTGGGCGTGATGCTGGGCGCGCTGGCCTTCAACGCGGCGGCGTTCGGCGTGATCCCGTATCTCTCGATCTGGCTGCAGACGCTGGAGGGGATGAGCCCGGTGCAGGGCGGTCTTGTGCTGCTGCCGATGACCGGGGCCTCGGTCGTGGCGTCGGTGCTCGTCGGCAAGCTGCTGCACGGCGTGCCGGCCCGGATCACCGTCGGCGGCGGGCTGCTGCTCATCGGGGCCGGCATGTTCTGCCAGGCGGTGCTCGACGCGGGCGCGACCTGGCCGGTCCTCGTGCCGGGTCTGGTCCTGGTGGGCCTCGGTACGGGTCTGGTGGCGCCCACGCTCGCGGGCGCCGCGCTGGCCACCGTGCGGCCCGAACGCGCGGGCATGGCGGGCGGCGCGGTCAACACCTCCCGGCAGCTCGGGTACGCGCTCGGAGTCGCCGTCTTCGGCACGGTCGTCACGTCCCGGATGCGGGACACCCTCCCGCACGAGGCCGCACACACCCTCGCGGGCGGCGGCGCGGAAGCCCTGCGAGGCACGTTCTCCTCCCACACCCTGAACGCGGCCTTCACCTCGGGCCTGAACACGGCAGCCGTGGTCGCGGGGCTGACGGGAACGCTCGCGGGCGCCCTGGTCCTCGCGCTGGTGCGCACACCTCGCCCACGCCAGGGGCCACCACTGGACATCCCGGCCCAGGCGGACAGGGTGCCGACACCGCGCCTCTGACCTGGTCCGACGCCCTTGGGGCAGCCCCGCAGGGGCGCCCCAAGGGGCGCGGGGAACTGCGCGCTCAGCCCGTACGAACCCGCACTTCACCACGACAAGCACCCCCACCACCCGCCCGGCCCAGCCAGCGCAGCGAACTCGTACAGATTCCGTGGAGATTACGGGTCCGAAACTTACGGAGGAGTAAGGATTCTGTCCCGGCCAGCACCATTGTGGCCGTATTTCAACTGTTGACCAGTGCGTACGCCCGCCCTCACACCGATTCGGCGCCCCTCCCGCCGCAGAGCATGGTGGGGTAGCTTTCACGGCGCTGTGGAGCACCACAAGGAGCGGGGATTGCGCGAGTTCACCAACCCTCCCCTGGCGTCGGCACCGCCGGTGGGCGGCCTGGCCGATGCCGTGTTCGAACATGCCCAGGAGGATCCGCTCTACATCGCGCTCGGCCGCAAGGACGACGAGGGCCAGTGGCGCGACGTGACGTCCGCCGAGTTCCGGGACGAGGTCCTGGCGCTGGCGAAGGGTTTGCTGGCGCACGGCATCCGCTTCGGGGACCGGGTCGCGATCATGTCCCGTACGCGCTACGAGTGGACGCTCTTCGACTTCGCGCTGTGGTCGATCGGCGCGCAGGTCGTGCCCATCTACCCCACCTCGTCGGCCGAGCAGGTCTTCTGGATGCTGCACGACGCGCAGGTCTCGGCCGCGATGGTGGAGCACGAGGACCACGCGATGACCATCGCCACGGTCATCGACCGGCTGCCGACGCTGCACAAACTGTGGCAGCTGGACACGGGCGCGGTGCAGGAGCTGTACGAGGCCGGCGGGCACATCGACGACGAGGTGGTGCACCGGCACCGGCGGGCGGTCACGCCCGAGTCGACGGCGACGATCATCTACACGTCCGGAACGACCGGCCGCCCCAAGGGCTGTGTCCTCTCCCACGCGAACTTCATGTTCGAGTCGGACACGGTCACCGAGCGCTGGGAGCCGCTGTTCCACTCCAAGCGCGGCGACCAGGCGGCCACCCTGCTGTTCCTGCCGCTCGCGCACGTCTTCGGGCGGATGGTGCAGGTCGCGGCGATCCGCGGGCGGGTCAAATTCGGCCATCAGCCGCAGCTGAACGCGGCGGCCCTGCTGCCGGATCTGGCCGCGTTCCAGCCGACGTTCTTCCTCGCGGTGCCGTACATCTTCGAGAAGGTCTTCAACGCGGCGCGCAGGAAGGCGGAGCGGGAGGGCAGGGCGGGCCCGTTCGAGAAGGCCGTCGAGGTCGCCGTGCGCTACGCGGACGCGGCGGAGGCGAAGGCGTGGGGCATCGGCCCCGGGCCCTCGGCGGCGCTCCGGGTGCAGCACCAGCTGTTCGACAAGCTCGTCTACTCCAAGATCCGTGCCGCGATGGGCGGTCGCATCAAGCACGCGATGTCCGGCGGCTCGGCGATGGACCGGCGGCTCGGGCTGTTCTTCGCGGGCGCCGGTGTGCAGATCTACGAGGGGTACGGGCTCACCGAGTCCACGGCGGCCGCGACCGCCAACCCGCCCGAGCGCACCCGGTACGGCACCGTCGGGCAGCCCATCCCGGGCACGACCGTGCACATCGCGGACGACGGCGAGATCTGGCTGAGCGGCGCCAACGTCTTCCAGGGCTATCTCAACGACCCGAAGGCCACCGACGCGGCGCTGCACGACGGCTGGCTCGCCACCGGTGACCTGGGTGCGCTCGACGAGGACGGCTACCTCACCATCACCGGGCGCAAGAAGGAGATCCTGGTGACCTCCGGCGGCAAGAGCGTCTCGCCGGGGATCCTGGAGGAGCGGGTGCGCGACCATCCACTGGTCGCGCAGTGCATCGTCGTCGGCAACGACCGGCCGTACATCGCGGCGCTCGTCACCCTCGACGGGGAGGCCGTCGAGCACTGGCTGCAGATGCGGGACAAGCCCCAGCTGACCCCGTCGGAGCTGGTCCGGGACCCCGACCTGGAGACCGAGGTGCGGCGCGCCGTCGTCGCCGCGAACACCCTCGTCTCCCAGGCCGAGTCGATCCGCACGTTCCGGATACTGGCCCACCAGTTCACCGAGGAACACGGCCTGCTGACCCCCTCCCTGAAACTGAAACGCAAGGCGATCGAGAACGCGTACGGCGCGGAGGTCGAGGCCCTGTATCGCGCGTAGCGCGCCCCGGAAGGGGCGCGGGGAACTGCGCGACCAGCCACGACGAACCCGCGGCCGACAAGCAGCAAACCTGACGGCCCATCACATACCGATGCGTCAGATATTGACGCATCGTCAGATCGCACGGATTATTTCGGTCACCCGACGGAGGGGGACCGACCGTGTCGCGACCGACCCGTACCATCGCCGCCGCGGTGGCCGTAACCGCGCTTCTGCTGGCGAGTGCCTGCAACTCCGCCTCCACCACAGGGGGTTCGGAGGCCGAGGACTCCGTACGCGGGGTCTCCGACACCTCCGTCAAGGTGGGCGGCATCGTCTCGATGACCACCGCCAGCGGGTACTCGAAGAAGGACACCGACCTCGGGGCCAGAGCCCGCTTCGACCGTGCGAACGCCGAAGGCGGTGTGAACGGGCGGAAGATCGACTACCTGGGCGCCGAGGACGACGGCCAGGATCCCGCCAGGAACCTCACGGCGGCCCGCAAACTCGTCCAGCAGGACAAGGTGTTCGCGATCGCGCCGATGAGTTCGACGACGTTCTCCGGCGCGGACTTCCTGCAGAAGCAGAAGGTCCCCACCTTCGGCTGGGGCACGCTGCCGTCCTTCTGCGGGCCCTCGTACATCTACGGTTTCGGCGGCTGCATGGTGCCGATGCCCGGCGGCACCATCTCGCAGACCTGGCCCGAGGGGCTCAAGGAGGTGCTGGGCGGTTCGGCGGGCAGGAGTGTGGCGATCCTCGCCAACGACAGTGACGCGGGGACGTTCGCCATCCGCACGTACAGGCAGAGCTTCGCGTCGGCCGGATTCAAGGTGACGTTCGCGAAGCCCTCGGTGCCCGCGACCTCCGTGCCGAACGACTGGTCGGCGTACACGAAGGAGATCCTGCGGAGCAACGGCGGCAAGGCCCCGGACGCGATCGTCTCGGTGATGCAAACGCCGTACAACATCGGCCTGTTCACGGCGATCAAGCGCGCGGGGTACACCGGTCTGCTCACCGATCCGACCGACTACGACCCCGGGCTGCTCGCGAAGAGCGCGACGAAGAAGGCGCTCGACGGGGTGCACGTCCTGCTGTCGTTCCAGCCGTTCGAGCAGGACAGCGCGGCGATGACGCAGTTCAGGAAGGACATCACGAAGGCGGCCGGCAAGAGCGTGCCCCTGAACATGCACATGATGACGGGCTATATGTCGGCCGATCTCTTCCTCGCCATCGCCGAGAAGGCCGGCAAGGGCCTGACGGTGGCGTCCTTCCAGAAGGCGGCGGACGGGTTCACGGACACCGGCACGATGGTCGGCGACCGGGCGGAGCCCAAGGGGCAGAAGGAGTCGTTCGGCTGCGGGGCGCTCGTCCAGCTCAAGGGCGGGAAGTACGTCGTCTCGTCGCCGTTCAGGTGCTATCCGCCGATCCCCTTCAAGTAGGCGCAACTTCACGTACGCACGGCTTCAAGTGGGCGCGGCTCAAGGCGACTTGACGACTCGGGGATATGGGGATTTGGGGACTCGGCATGGCTGACCTTCTCGGATTCGTACTGAGCGGACTGGTGTCGGGTGCGCTGTACGCGCTGCTCGCCACCGGTCTCGTGCTCTCCTACTCGGCCTCGGGCCTCTTCAACTTCGCCCACGGCGCGACCGCTTACCTGTGCGCACTCGCCTTCTACGAACTGCACTCGGGCTTCGGCTGGCCCGCCGTACCGACGGCCGTGCTGCTGGTCTGTGTGGCGGCACCCGCGCTCGGCTGGGGACTCGACCGGCTGATGTTCCGGAAGCTGGCGCGGGTCGGTGAGACGGCCCAGATCGTCGCCACCATCGGGCTGTTGGTGGCGCTGCCCGCGCTCGGGCTCTGGATCGTCGAGCTGCTGGAGGACGCGGGCGCGTCGGTGAAACCGGCCGAGAACCAGTTCGGGCTGCCCGGTGTCGGGCCGAGTCCGGCCAGGTCCTGGCAGTTGACGGACGGTGTCGGCATCGACTCGGACCAGCTGATCACCTGGGTCGCGACCGCGGTGGTGGCCGTCGGCCTCTGGGTCCTGATGCGGCACACCCCGCTGGGGCTGAAGCTCCGGGCGGCCGTCGACGACCGTTCGCTGGTGGAGCTGCGCGGGCTGAGCGCGGACCGGCTGTCGTCGATCGCGTGGATGCTGTCGTCGGGGCTCGCGGGCCTGGCGGGCGTCCTGGCCACCCCGCTGCTCGGTCTGTCGGCCCACGACTTCACCCTCTTCCTCTTCGTCTCGGCGACGGCGGCGGTGCTCGGGCGCTTCGTCTCCATCCCGCTGGCGTTCGCGGGCGGGCTCGGGCTCGGGGTGCTGCAGAACCTGGTCGCCGGGTACGCGGGTTTCGCCGAGCGGATCACCGGATTCCGTACCGCCGTACCGTTCCTGATCCTCTTCGCCGGGCTGCTCCTGCTGACCAGGCGCAGCCGCACGGCGGGGACGGCGGCCGTGGACGCGCCGCCGGTCGACTATCTGGCGGGCCGGTCCAGGCTGCGGCGGTGGGGACCGTGGGCGACGGCCGCCGTGCTGCTGGCCGTGGCCTTCTACACGGTGACGACCCCGTTCTGGAGCGGCATCCTCGCCCAAGGGCTCGCCCTGTCCCTGGTGTTCGTCTCCTTCACGGTGGTGACGGGGCTCGGCGCGATGGTGTCGTTGGCTCAGGCGACCTTCGTGACCGGGGCGGCGCTGGTGGCGGGGCTGCTGATGAGTCATGGCTGGCCGTTCGTAGCCGCGGCGGCCGTGGGGACGTGCGCGGCGGCCGTGCTCGGTGCCCTGGTGGCGCTGCCCGCGCTGCGGCTCGGCGGCCGCTCGCTCGCCCTCGCGACCCTCGCGCTCGCCTTCCTGGCGGACCAAGTCCTCTTCCAGATCGGCTGGTTGAGGAACGGCGACACCGGTTGGTCGGTCCCCCGGCCGGTCTTCGGTCCGGTGGATCTCAACGACGACCGGGCGTTCGGTGTCGCACTGCTCGTGCTGGTCACCGCAGCCGTCGCCGCGCTCAGCGCGCTGCGCGGCTCGCCGTCCGGGCGGGCCATGCTCGCGGTGCGTTCGGCGCCCGCGGCGGCGATGGCCTCCGGGGTGTCGGTCGTCCGCACCAAGCTGGTGCTGTTCACCCTGTCGGCCGGGCTCGCGGGGTTCGGCGGCGTGATGTACGCGTCCTACAACACCCGTGTCACCGCTACCGACTTCACCGCGATGACAGGACTGATCTGGCTCGCGGTGGTCGTCGCGGCGGGCCTGCGCCGCCCGCAGTTCGCGGTCGTCGCCGGACTCGTCTACGCCCTCGTACCGCACCTCGTCTCCGACTACGTCACCGAGTCCGTCCACCTCCCCGTGATCCTCTTCGGCCTGGCGGGCCTGGCCCTGGCGAACGACCCGGACGGGTATTGCGCTGCAGTGTCTGTGCGGGTGCATCGGAGGCGCTTGGCGCGTGGGGGCCCGGCTGAGGCCGGGGCGGGGACAGGGCCGATGGCTGGCGCTGGGGCTGAGGCTGAGCAAGAGGCAGGAGCGCAGGCGGGGGCGAGGGCGGGGACGAAGTCGCGGCCGGCGAGTGGCGGGACGGGCACCGAACCCGAGTCGGCACCTGGCGTGACGGGCTACCCGATCGAGGCGCGGAGCGGCAACGGGGCCGAGTTGTCCGGAGCGCCCAGCGGCAGCCCGGTCGGCGCGTCCCGGGTGCCGGGCGAGGGTCCGGCCGACTCGTCCCGGGTGCCGGGCGGGGATCTGACCGACCCGCCCCAGACGCCAGGCAGGGCTCCAACCAACTCGCCCCAGACGCCAGGCAGGGCTCCAACCGACCCGCCCCAGACGCCAGGCCGAGGTCCAACCGACCCGCCACGGGCACCGGGCAGGGGTTCAACCGACTCGCCCCAGGTGCCAGGCAGGGGCCCAGCCGACCCGCCCCAGGTGCCAAGCAAGGGTCCAGCCGACCCACCCCAAACGCCGGGCCGGAGCCCAGCCGTGGTGTCCGAGACATCGAGCCGCAGTCCGGCCGACGCGTCTCGGACAGCGAGCCCGAGCCCGGTCGGCGCGTCCCGGGCGCCGAGTGGGGATCCCGCCCGTGCCCCCGAAGCCGGTGCCGCGCCGACGGCCCCCTCCTCCCCCGCCGCACCGACGCCCGCCCTCGAACTCCGCGCCGTCCGTGCCGGATACGACGGTGCGCCCGTCCTGCACGGGGTGGACCTCGCCGTGCACCCCGGCGAGATCGTCGCGCTGCTCGGCCCGAACGGGGCCGGAAAATCGACGACTTGCCGTGTCGCGGCGGGCCTGGTCGGTCCGCTCGGCGGCCAGGTGTACGTGGCCGGCCGCGACGCCACCCGCGAGGGAGCCGTACGCCGGTCGCGCGCCGGAGTGGTCCTGGCACCGGAGGGGCGAGGCATCTTCCCGGCGCTCACCATCGAGGAGAACCTCGCCCTGTACCTGCGGGAGAAGAGCCGGCGCGAGGCCGTGTACGAACGCTTCCCCGGCCTCGCCGGACGACGTGGCGTGCCCGCCGGCTCCCTCTCCGGCGGCGAACAGCAGATGCTCGCCCTCGCCCCGCTCCTCCAACGCCCCCCGAAGGTCCTGATCGCGGACGAACCGTCCCTCGGCCTCGCCCCGCGCATCGTCGAGGAGGTGTTCCGCCTCCTCACCGAACTCCGCGACACCGGAACGGCGTTGCTCCTGGTCGAGGAGAAGGCGACCGAGGCGCTGGGCGTCGCGGACACGGTCGCGTACCTCGCGCAGGGGCGGGTGACGTGGTGCGGCCCCCGGGCATCCGTGGAGACGGCCCGGCTGACGGAGGCGTATCTGGGTTTGGGCGCGCGTGCGGCCGCCGCGGCCACGCCCGATTCCGATCCAGGCCTCGCGTCCCCCGTGAATCCGACCAGCCCGTCCCAGCCCCGGGGAGGGGTCCGGCCATGAGCATCACCCCCGAGCACCCCGAGCACCTCGAACACCCCGTGCCGCCCGCCCTCCAGGCCACCGGCATCGGCGTCCGCTTCGGTGGCATCCGGGCGCTCGACGACGTGAGCCTCACGCTCCGTCCCGGGGAGATCTGCGGGCTCATCGGCCCCAACGGTGCCGGAAAGACGACCCTCTTCGACGTGCTCTCCGGCATCCGGCGCCCGGACGAGGGCCGCGTCAGCCTCGACGGAACGGATGTCACCCGCCGCTCCCCCGTCTGGCGCGCCCGCCACGGTATGCGCCGCACCTTCCAGCGGCAGCAGCTGTTCGGCCAGCTCACCGTGGCCGACAACCTGGTCGTGGCCCAGGAATGGCGCGGCGGCGGAGGCGGCCTCGCGGCAGATCTGCTGGCGTCCCCGACACGGCGTACGTACGAGCGGGACCGTCGTGCCCGGGCGGCCGCCGTCCTGCGCACCTGCGGGCTCGACGACCTCGGTGGGACGTACGCCGGCGCACTGCCGGTGGGCCGGGCCCGCATGGTCGAGCTGGCGCGGGCGGTCGCGGACCCGCCCAGGGTGCTGCTGCTGGACGAGCCCGCGTCCGGGATGACGGCCGACGAACGCCGTCAACTGTCGTCCGTCATACGCCGGCTCTCCGACGAGGAAGGCTGTGCCGTCCTCCTCGTCGAGCACAACGTCGCCTTCGTCATGGAACTGTCGGCCCGGATCGTCGTACTGGACCTGGGCCACGTCCTCGCCGAGGGCACCCCCGCCGAGGTCCACGCCGACCGGCGGGTGAGGGACGCGTACCTGGGCACGACCTCGGCCCAGAACGAGCCGGGCACCGGACCTGTCGCCAGGACGGACATCAGCCCAGCACCAACCAACCACCATGTTCGCACGGTGACTTGTCACGAGAAGCGGTAACACGTGCGCGACCGCGCGGCTAGGCTTCCGCGGAGATCGGATGCCATCGTCGACGGCGGCGGGCAGGCGTACGGGGGAAGAGCAGCCATGGCGGACGTCAGGGTCGAGACGGTCGCGCTCGACGCGGCCGGCAACCGGCAGATCGCGAGCAGAACGCGGGCGACGTCGTCCCTGGGGGAGCGCGCCGCCGAGATCGAAGAGGCGATCGTCCAGGCCTCGGCCATCGCCCAGCAGTCCCTTGAACAGGTACCGCAGCGCGAGGGGTGGCAGGTCACCAGCCTGGACGTCACGTTCGGGCTGACGCTCGCAGCCGAGGCCGGTGTCATCCTCTCCAAGGCGTCGGCGGAGGCTTCGTTCGAGGTCACGCTCACTGTGGAGCGGACACCGGGTGCGCGGTGACCAACCCAGGGTCGTAGAAGGCGACGACGGGGACTCGATGACCGGCGCGGGCTACTGGGTCGAGCTCTATCAGGCTCGACAGCGGCTTGGCGGTGGGTTCCTGCTCACGCGCCGCTTCGTTCTCACTGCCCTGCACTGTCTGAGCGGGCTGCCTTCCGACTCGCAGGTGGGCATCGTTCTCGCCGACGGTCAGCGGATCGGGGGGCGGGTGTGCAGACAGGACAAGGACGCGGATCTGGCCCTGGTGGAGATCCACGCGGAGCACCAGGTGACGTTGCCGATCCCGGCGGCCGACGTCGCCCGCGGCGGGGACCGCTGGCGTGGCCCCTATCGGCCGGCCGCTCACGAGGTACACCTCAGCGGCAACGTCAGCAACGGCTCCGCCCTGCACCAGTGCGTCGGCGGCGCGACCATCGAGGCGCTGCAACTGACGGCGGACCAGGTCCTCGGTGACTACTCGGGCTATTCCGGGGGGCCGGTCGAAGGCGTCCTCGACGGAGGCAGTCGACAGCCCGCGGTCGTGGGCATCCTCATCGAACAGGCGCAGGACAGGGCCGACGGCACCCGCGCGGCCAACGTCCTGTTCGCGGCCACGATCGGTGAGGCGATGCGGCGCTTCGACCACCTCGACGTCGCCCATCTCATCGATGTGATCCGGCCGCCCCGGCAGGAGCCGGAGACTCCGGCCGACGACGAACCGCCGTCCCGGGCCCCGAGGTTCGCGGGGACGGAGGCACTCCTCCTACAACTCGACGAGTGGGGACAGCGCCAGATCATGGACTCGGCCCAGATCGCCGAGCTCAAGTTCATGGCCGTCAAGGCGCTCATCGAGAACGAGGCCACAGGCGGGAGCGTATGACGGACCTCTGGCAGTACGCCATCTCCAGTGCCGAGAAGGCGCTGCGCGGCGACGTCTCGGCGCGGGCACGGGCGGCGGAACGCGCCGCCGCACTCCGGGACGATCCACGCCCGCTTGACCGGCCGACGGTCGTCCAGGACATCGCCCGGCTCACCGCGCTGCTCGACGCACTCGATCTGCACGACGTCTCACGCGACCTGCTGGAACACGTGGTGTCCCGGATCATGTGGGACCCGCGAGGGCTCGCCCTCGACCTCTCCGTCCGCAACCGGCTCGCGGTTGTCCTGGCGGACCGGGGACACGTGGCCGCCGCGGCCAGTCTGCTGGCCACGGTGGGCCGGTTCGGCGAGCGGCGTGTCGACCGCACGGCCGCGGCGGGTGCGTACGCGAACCTCGCGGCGCTCCGGTTTCGGCTCGGGGATGTCCAGGGCGCCGTGACGGCGGCGCAACGGGCCGAGACCCGTCTGGAGCCACTCGGCAGCGCCGCGACGGACCCGGACGACCGGCGTCATGTCCTCCGCCGGTCCGGCGGCACGGAAGCGGACCTGGACGACCTGGACGACCGGGACGACCGGGATGCACAA
The DNA here is from genome assembly GCF_042715345.1 of Streptomyces sp. NPDC058697. Classification (NCBI taxonomy): domain Bacteria; kingdom Bacillati; phylum Actinomycetota; class Actinomycetes; order Kitasatosporales; family Streptomycetaceae; genus Streptomyces; species Streptomyces sp. NPDC058697. The sequence goes on along the minus strand of NZ_JBHXSU010000011.1, from coordinate 110,222 downwards.
CGTCCGCGTGAGGGCCCGGAATCCCCGCACCCACGCCCCAGGCTCCCACCGCCCAGGTACATCCTGGACGGCGGCAACCCGGCGGTGACCCGTGCGGCCAGGCGCCCCACCGAAGCCGTCCCGCCCGGCCTCGGTGCCCAGGACTCGCGCGGGTCCACCCCGGCCGACAGCACCACGCCACCCGCGTCGGGCAACACCCTCGCGCACCTCGACATCCGCCTCCTCGCGGCCTCCGTCCTGACCGCGGCGGCCCGGCGCGAGAACCGGCACGCCGAGGCGGACCGGTGTCTGGACGACCTCGAAGTGATCGTCCGACGCCTCGTGGACCTGCTGGGCAGCGGCCATCCGAAGTCGCTGTCGGCACTGGTCACGCTGGCCTCCGCCGAGTTCGAGTCGGCCGGTGCGGCACGCGACGGGAGGCGGATGGATCGGGCCGCAGACGTGCTGGCGGTGGCGGCGCAGCGCGCCGCGGCGACCATGGGGGCCCATCACCCCCAGGCGATCGCCGCCCTGGTGAGCGTCGCCACCGCCGAGGGTGAAGCGGCCCGCCTCACCCGCGACAGCCGCCGTCTCGGTGGGGCCAGGTCCCTGCTCGCCGCCGCCGAGCAACGGGCCGCCGTTCACCAACGCAGCACCCCGCCGCCCCGTGAGCGGGACGCCGCGCAGACGCCCCCGGGCGTCCAGTTCCCGCCGCCCGCCGCGGGTACGCCACGCCGCCCCGAGCAGAGGGGGGCGCGCGAGGGTTCGGCGTGGCTGCGCCTCAGCGTGCTCGGCCCGGTCCGTGCCTGGCGCGGCAGCGAGCCGCTGCCCGCCGGCTCCCCCCAGCAACGTGCCCTCCTCGCCGCCCTGGTGCTGCGCGAGGGCCGCATCGCCACGGTCGCCGAGCTGATCGACTCGATGTGGGGGGAGGACCCGCCCTCCCAGGCACTCGCGGCTGTACGCACCTACGCGTCCCGGCTTCGCAAGATCCTCGGTTCCGACGTGCTGGTCAGCGGGTCCGGGGGGTACGCGTTGCAGACGGCTCCCGACGAGATCGATCTCTGCCTGGCGCGGGAACTCGCCGCGGACGCCGAGCGGTCGCGCGAGATGGGCGAGGACCGGCGGGCCAGCGAACTCCTGGACAGGGCACTGGCGTTGTGGGACGGCGAGCCGCTGGCCGGCGTGCCGGGCCCGTTCGCCGAAAGGCATCGCGCCCGGTTGGCGGAGTGGCGTCTCCACCTCCTCGAAATCCGCCTGGAGCTGGACCTGGACCTGGGCAGCCACGCGGAGGTCGTCTCCGAGCTCACTGCGCTCACCGCCGCCCACCCCCTGCGCGAGCGCCTCCGCGAACTCCTCATGCTCGCCCTGTACCGCAGCGGCCGTAAGTCGGAGGCCATCGCCGTCTACGACGACACGCAAAGGCTGCTCGCGGACGCGGTCGGCGTCGAACCGGGGCCGGGCCTGAGGCAGTTGCAGGAGCGCATCCTCCACACGGATCCCGCCCTGGCCGCTCCCCACGAGCGCCCTGTCACACCGCAGACCGATCTTCGCCCCTACCAACTCCCCTCGACCGTCTCCGACTTCACCGGCCGAGCCGCCTTCATGAGCGAACTCGACACGGTTCTGACCGACGAACCGGGCGCCGTCGCCGCCATCTCCGCGCTGGCCGGCATCGGCGGCGTCGGCAAGACGACCCTCGCCGTGCACGCCGCGCACCGGGCCCGCCGCTCCTTCCCCGACGGTCAGCTCTACGTCGATCTGCGCGGAGTCGGCCCGGACGCGGCCCTCCCGGAGGCCGTACTCGGTGCCTTCCTCAGGAGTCTGGGCACGCCCGAGTCCGCGATCCCCGACGCCCTGGACGACCGCGCCGCGCTGTACCGCTCCCTGCTCGACGGGCGGCGCGTCCTCGTCCTCCTGGACAACGCTCGTGACGCGGAGCAGGTGCGGCCTCTGCTGCCCGGTGCTCTGGGCTGCGCCACGCTCATCACCAGCCGGGTGCGGATGGTGGACCTGGCCGGAGCGCACCTCGTCGACCTCGACGTCATGAGCCCGGAGGAGGCACTTCAGTTCTTCACAAGAATCGTGGGGGAGGAACGGGTCACTCCCGAACGCGAAGCCGCTCTCGACGTGGTCACCGCCTGTGGCTTTCTGCCGCTCGCCATCCGTATCGCGGGCTCCCGGCTGGCCGCCCGTCGGACCTGGACGGTCTCGGTGCTGGCGGCCAAGCTCTCCGACGAGCGCAGTCGGCTCGACGAATTGCAGGCTGGCGACCTGGCGGTCAGGGCCACCTTCGCCATGGGCTACCGGCAGTTGGTGCCCGGGCAGGCGCGGGCGTTCCGACTCCTCGGCCTCGCCAACGGGCCGGACATCTCGCTCGCGGCTGCCGCGGCCATGCTCGACCAGCCGGTCCAGGACGCGGAGAAACTCCTGGAAACACTGGTCGACGCCGGCTTCCTGGAGTCGGCGGGACCCGGCCGCTACCGCTACCACGATCTCGTACGGCTCTATGCGCGGTCCTGCGCCACGGAGGACGAACAGGCCCCGGACGAACGGGAGTCGGCCCTCGCCAGACTGCTGGACTTCTATCTCGCCACGGCCGCAGAGGCGTACGCGGTAGAACACCCCGGTGACCGGAGTGTGGAGCACCTGGCGGCCACCCGGTATCACGACGCGGAGTTCTCGTATCTGGACGACGCCCGGCGGTGGCTGAACACGGAGGCGTCGTGCGTCCTGTCCTGCGTGCGTCAGCTCGCGCACGGCACGCTGCTGCGGCCGGCGATCGATCTGCTGTGGAGCGCCAAGGACCTTGCGGGGTCCGTCCACCACCGGCTGTACCAGGCCACCGCGGCCACGGCGAAGGAGGCCGCGCACGAGGCGCGCGACGCCCAGGCCATGGGGCGGGCGTGTGCCGCTCTGACCGCGGTCCATCTGACGGCGGGAAACCTGCGGGAAGCCGACGAGGAGGCCCAGCGGGCGCTGGCCCTGGCGATGGCCGTCGACGACCCGGTGACCATCGCCTGGGCACCGTACGACCGCGGTGTCATCGCCATCCAGGAGAGCCGCCACGCGGAGGCGGACCTTCGTCTCCGGGAGGCCCTGGCCCGGTTCCGGGCGGACGACAACCTGTTCGGAGTGGCCAGCGCGCTGTGCCAGCTGTCCCACGTCGAGACGAGCCTGGGCAATGCCCGTAGCGCGGTCGCCCTCGCCGAGGAGGCCATCGACCGCCTCGGCGACGAGACCGACACGCTGGCGCTGGCCGAGTGCCGATACGCACTCGGCCTCGCCCTGGTCGGCACGGGACAGATCCTCGGGGCCCTGGAGCAACTGGACCAAGCCCTGGTGATCTTCCAGGACGGGGGCCAGGCGCTCGGGGAGGGGACGGTGCACTTCCGGCGTGCCGAGATCCTGCTCGCCGCCCGCCGCCATGCCGAGGCCGCCGTGGAGGCCGAGCAGGCGCTGGCCGTGTTCCACAGGGTGGGCGGCGACCGGCGGCGGGCCGACGTCCTCGTCGTACTAGGTGACGTCCTGGACGGCGGAGGCGAGTCCGCCAGGGCCCGTTCCTGCTGGACGGAGGCGCTCGCCGTGGCCGAGCGCGTGCCGGGCCCGGAGGGAGCCGAACTGCGCGGTCGGCTGGAGACGCGGCTGCACGGCCGCGCCCCTTCTCACACCAACTGGTAACCCCGCATGTTCGAGAGCAGCAGATAGCAGTCCTGGAGGGAGCCGGAGGTGTCGCCGAGGGAGCGGTAGATACCCCACTTGGGGCGTACGCGGTCGGCCAGAAACGTGTCCACGCCCGTGCGTGACGCGTCGACGACCGTCGTGGAGCCGTTCTTCAGTATCCAACGGACGGAACCGGCCGAGCCGTTGCCGACCTTGATCTGGAAGTCGACGTCGATCCACTTGTTGTGCAGGGGTTCGAGATTCGTACGGCCGACGAGGATGTCCTCCTCGAACAGCTTCAGCTCGATGGTCTGCACGCCGTTCACCCGCCGGAGCGACTGCACGACGATCGGCGAACTGCCGGTGCCGGGCTGCTTCATCTGCATGATGTGGGTGAAGGTGGTGGTCGCCTTCAGGGAGCTGGGGATGTACATCGAGTACGTCACCCGCCAGGTCTGGCCCTCGGTCCACTTGAGGTAGTTGCTGCCGGAGCCGTTGCGCAGGCCCGTGACCTCGTGCCGCTGACGGTCCGTCGACGTGTCGCGGTCGACGGTGTGCATGTTGAACCGCCAGTTGTCGCCCGTGGCGAAGATGTGCGGGGAGGCCGCCGTGTGCGAGTCCGCGCGGTCGTCCTCCAGGGTCTCGAAGGCGCCGAGCCCGTTGGTGCGCGCCGACGGGGACCACTTCAGCTGCCAGGACGCGGCGGGGGCCGCGAGGGCGGGTGGACCGACGGCCGCTGCGGCCACGCCGCCCAGTGCCGCGCCGAGCAGGTTCCTTCGTGTGGGGGTCATGGGTCTCTCATTCTTCTCGTCGTCGAGTTTCTGAGTTCACATACGTGCACCCCGTTCACCAACATGAAGAAGAGTCCCCGTTCTGACAGGACGCGGTCAATGGTTCGGACCTGCGAACCCGGGTAGGTTTCCAGCCAATCTCCGATTCGCTCGGCGCTCGCACGGGGCCGGAAAGCGGGACAGGAATGCACGACGGCCCGTGATCGTTGACGATGGGAGTACCACCCGACGACTGAAGGATCGAGAGCTCGTGAGCAAGGTCCCCCCGATCATCCTGAACAACGGCGTCGAGATGCCTCAGCTGGGCTTCGGTGTCTGGCAGGTGCCGGACGACGAGGCGGAGCGGGCCGTCGCCACCGCGCTGGAGGCCGGGTACCGCAGCATCGACACTGCGGCGATCTACGGCAACGAAAAGGGCACCGGCAGGGGCCTCGCCGGCTCCGGCGTCGCCCGCAAGGACCTCTTCGTCACCACCAAGCTCTGGAACGCCGACCAGGGATACGACTCGACGCTGCGCGCCTTCGACGCGTCCCTGGAGAAGCTCGGCCTCGACTACGTCGACCTGTACCTCATCCACTGGCCGATGCCGGCCAAGGGGAAGTACATCGACTCGTACAAGGCCTTCGAGAAGCTCTACGCGGACGGCCGTGCCAAGTCGATCGGTGTCTCCAACTTCCTTCCGGAGCACCTGGAGAAGCTGATCGGCGCGACGTCCGTCATTCCGGCCGTCAATCAGATCGAGCTGCACCCGCACCTCCAGCAGCACGCGACCCGTGAGTACCACGCGGAGCAGGGCATCGCCACGGAGGCCTGGTCCCCCCTGGGTTCGGGCAAGGGCCTGCTTGAGGTCCCGGCGATCGTGGCCATCGCCCAGAAGCACAACCGCACGCCCGCCCAGATCGTCCTGCGCTGGCACATCCAGCTCGGGAACGTGGTGATCCCCAAGTCCGTGACCCCGTCCCGGATCAAGGAGAACATCAACGTCTTCGACTTCTCCCTCGACACCGAGGACATCGCCGCGATCAGCGCGCTCAACGAGGACCGCCGCGTCGGCTCCGACCCGGCGGACGTCAACGACTGACCGTACGGTCGCACCGCACGGCGTACGACACGCGGCACCGGAAGCCGTCGCCCGACTCGCTCGGGCGGCGGCTTCGTCCTGTGTTCGGGGCTTCCTGGCATCCAGGCTTCCCCGGCCCTCGGACCGCGGGCGGGCGAGGGCTCTGCCGACACGGTGTCGCGGATGCGGCGGGCGGGTGAGACAAGGCGCGGCATCCTCGCCGATGGGAGGGGGATCGGTCAGAGTCGCCCGAGTACCCGTTCAGCGAACACACATATGTCCCCGTCCATGTACCCCTTTTCCCCTTGTCCCCGTCGATGTCCCCCTACACGTCGGATGCACGTCGCCCCGCCGCGTGACGTCCCCAAGGCCCAGAAGGGTCCTCCCACAGTGCGCACTCGAACACTGACCCTCGCCGCCGCAGCCGCCGGCACCACGCTGCTCGCCGCCGCGGCCCTCCCGGCGGGCGCCGCCCCCGTACAGGCTCGGGAGAGCACGGTCACCGCCTCCGACCTGCTCGCCGAGATGACGTCCTGCGCGCAGATCTCGAACGGCAAGTACAGCCTCGACGTCGGGGCACCGGCCACCGTCCCCGTGTGCGGCATGAACGGCGCGGTCTTCTGGAAGGCCGACATGGACATCGACTGCGACGGCCAGGTCACCACCGAGTGCAACAAGCGCACCGATCCGTGGTTCCAGGACCAGACGGCCTTCCACCAGTCCGACGGCAGACCGCTGAACTCCGCGCATCTCCCCTACGTCGTGGTACCCGGCCCCAGCGGCATCTGGAACTACACGAGCTCCGGCATCAGGGGCGGCAGCGTGGCGGCGGTGATCCACGGCGACGAGGTCCAGTACGCGGTCGTCGGCGACACCGGCCCCACGAAGATCATCGGCGAGGCGTCGTACGCCGCCGCGCGGGCCCTCGGCATCAACCCCGACCCGGCGACGGGCGGCGCGGCCTCCGGTGTGACGTACATCGTCTTCACCGGCTCCCGGGTCTCCCCCATCGAGGACCAGGAAGCGACGACGTCCCTCGGCGAGGCACTTGCGGAGCAGCTCCTTGAGGACAACTGAGAAGCAGCACAACTGAGAAGCAGCGAACGAGCCGACGGACCGGCGAGCCGACGGAGACCGGAGACCGGTGAGCCGACAGAGGCCGGTCGGGCCGCGGATCTCACCGCGGCCCGACCGGCCTCTCATGTCCCCAACTCGGACCGGCTCGAAGTGGCTGCTCAGACCGGCTGGCCGATCGGCCGTATCACGACGGTGTTCACGTCCACGCCGCTCGGCTGCCGGATCGCCCAGACGACCGACTCCGCCAGTTGGTCCGAGGTGAGCAGGTGCCCGGGCGGCAGGCTGCCATAGCTGTCCCAGAACGGTGTCTCCACCCGGCCGGGCGAGATCAGGGTCACGCCCACGCCGTACTCGGTGACCTGCCGCCGGGTGTTCTCGGCGAGCCCGGTCACGGCCCACTTAGTCGCTCCATAGATGTTGCCGGGCCCGTGGATGTGGCCCGCGACGCTGCCGACGAGCACGATCCGCCCCCGCGTCTCCTTCAGCCGGTCGATCGACGCCCGGATGAGCAGCGCGGGGCCGAGCACATTGGTCAGCACCATGTCCCGCCACCCGGCCGGATCGCCCTCGGCGACGGTGTCGTGCGTGGCGTACCCGGCGTTGGCGACGACGGTGTCGAGCCGTCCGAACTCCTTCACCGTCGCCTTGACGGCCGCCTGGACGTGGTCGTAGTCGGCCGCGTCACCCCTGATCGTCAACAGCCCCTCGGGCTTGCCGAGTTCTTCGGCGAACCCGCGCAGCCGCTCCTCCCCGCGCCCCGTCACCGTCACCCGGTGCCCGGCGTCGAGCAGCTGCCGCGCCACCGCCGCACCGATCCCGCTGCCGCCGCCGGTGATCAGCGCCACTGGTGAGTCAGTCATACGTTCCCCCAAGCCGTGTCCGTGTCGTGTCCGTCACGAAGTGCCTGGAGTCCATCACTTGGAGAGCACTCGATGTCAACACGTCCCGGAGGGCGCCCCGTAGGGGGCGCGGGGAACTGCGCGACCGGCCGAACTCGGCCCGCAGACGAACAATCAGCCACCGTGCCGCCGCCGTCGGCCGGGCCCCGCGCGAAGCGCTAGGCCTTCACCCCGACGTACACGGTCATCGCGGTCAGCACGAACACATCCGACCGCTGGAACACGCTCGCCTTGTCGTCCGCGTCGAGGAGCCGGTCGAGCAGGGCGAGGTCATCGGCCTCAAGTCCCTCCGCGAGCCCGGTGCGGCGATGGCCGAGGCTGCTCGCGACGAAGGCGCGCCCCTCCTCCGACAGCGGAGCGGGCAGATCGAGCAGGAACGTACGGGTCGCCGCATGCCGCAGCCCGACGGCCGTCAGCAGGCCGGGCCAGTCCTCGGTCTCCTCGGCCGCTCCCGGCAGCTCGCGGCGCATCCGTGTGAACCACTCCTGCTCGACCGCGTCCAGCCGGGACTGCAGACCGGGCCGGCCGATGCCGATGTCGCGCGGAAGGTAGCGCGAGGGCAGGCCGCCCTCCAGCAGCGCGAGGACCCCGCCGGGCGCGAGCCGCTCGGCGAACCCCGCGAGGGCGGCCCGCTGGTCGCCGACGTGGTGCAGGGATCGGCTGGCCCAGAGGAGATCGGCCGGGTACTCCAAGTCGCCGAGCCCGTCGCCGAGTTCGGCCTCCAGTGTGCTGAAGCGGTCGGCGAACCCGAGGCGGGCGGCGCGGGCGAGGGCCGCCTCCAGGAGGGGCCCGGCGCCGTCCACGGCGACGACCCGCGCCTTGGGAAACGCGTCGGCGAGCAGACAGGAGATGACACCGGGACCGCTGCCCGCGTCCACGATCATCTCGGGCTCCGGCTGCCACTCCCGCAGCCAGCCCGCCGCCTCCGCGTAGAGCGGCGTGAACAGCTCTGCCTCCTGCTCCAGCACCGGAAGCATCTCGGCGAAGTCGATGTGACCGTGACTGTGACTGTGCCCCTGACCCTGTTCGTCGTGCTGCCCGTGGTCGTGTGCCATGGTTCCAAGCCTCTCGTCCGGGATACGGACAGCCTGCTACGACCTCCCCAAAACAGCCACTCGCCTTGCCAAAACAGCAAAGAGTCCCCCACGCCCCCGAAAGGGGCGCGGGGAACGGCGCATTCTTTTAGGGGCGCGAGGAACTGCGCGACCAGCCACACTCAACCGCCGGCCGAACCCGCAGCCAAAGTGACCCCGCGCTCAGCGGAAGGTCACAACGCCGGATACGCGTTCCTCATGAGCTCCTGGAACTGCGCCGAGAACCAGTGCCCCGACAACGGCGCGTTCGCCAGCGCACCCGACATGTTGTTGTTGTTCCGCGGATTCCCGGTGTACGTCGGGTCGCACATCCGGTCGAAGCCCTTGCCCTCGTCGTTGGGGATCGCGGTGCTCGACCCGTCCGACTCACCCGGCGGCTTCATCCACACATACGCGTCGATGCCGGTCGCCGGTGAGGCCTGCGGGCGTTCGCCAAGGCCCGCGCCCGACTGGTTGCACCAGTTGCCGAGATGGATGCGCCGGTCGTAACGGCCCCCGTTGACATAGGTGTCGACGTTGGTCGTCGCCCCGGGCCCGGTCGGCCTGGCCGTGCCGCCCCAGCCGTTGCGGGAGGTGTCGATCAGCATGCCGATCCCTGACGGGAAGCCGATCGAGACCAACTGCGTGCGCATGGCCTGTGCGTACGACTGCTCGTCGACGTACCGGTTCCAGTCGATCCACTTCGACGTACGGACCGACGCGCCGCCCACGGAGTCGTTGATCGTGAAGTGGTTCTCCTTGAGGGCGCTGTAGTTGGCGGTGTTCACGATGAAGCCGTGCACATCGGCGACGGTCGCGCCCTCGGCGGTGGCGGCCTCCTTGAACAGGGCGGCTGAGGGTGCGAAGTTGTCGTCCCAGCCGAGCCAGCCGTGGTGTCCGGCGTCCACGTAGTTGTAGACGTTGGGCGCGTCGCCGAGCTTGTTGAGCGCGTAGCCGACGCCCTTCACATAGTTGCCGTTCGCCTTCATCGTGTCGCAGTTGGCGGTGGCGGTGACGCGCGGCGAGACGTTCGTGACGAGGTTCGGCAGCGAGTCGATCTCGACGGTCGTGACGATCCGCAGACCCGCGTACTTGCTGTCGGCGAGGATCGCCGCGATCGGGTCGATGTACTGGGTCTTGTACCTGTCGATCTCCGTCGGGCCGAGTTCGCCGTTGGAGGCGAGGGCCGCGCAGTCACGGCCCGGCAGGTTGTAGATGACCAGCTGCACGACCAGTTCTCCGGAACCCTTCTGTACCAGCGCCGCGTCCAGGTGGGCGCGCAGGCCCATGCCGCCGTTCACGCCGTTGATGGCGGCGATCCGGTCGAGCCACACGCCGGTGGGCTGGTTGGCGATCCGGCTGCCCCCGGTTTCCGCGGTGGCCTTCGCCTTCCACTCCGGGTTCACGTACACCCTGGCGCCCGCGTACGGGTTGTCGACCTTGGTGCCCGGGCCCGGCGGGTCCGTGGGTCCGGGGCCGCCGCCACCGTCGTCGACGTTGCAGGTGACGCCGTCGAGCGTGAAGGCGGTGGGCAGCGCGTTGGTGCCGCTGTAGGTGCCGTTGAAGCCGAAGCTGACCGAACTCCCGGTCCCCAACGTGCCGTTGTAGCTCTCGTTGGCCGCGGTGACGGCGGTGCCGCTCTGGCTGAGCTTCGCGTTCCAGCCGCTGGTGACCTTCTGGTTTCCGGCGTACGACCACTTCACGGCCCAACTCGACTTGGCCGCGCTGTTGTTGGTGACGGTGACCGCGGCGGTGAAGCCGGAGTCCCACTGGTTCTGCACCTTGTAGTCGACGGTGCAGGGAATGGCGGCCACGCCGACGTCCGGGGGTATCGCCGCGACGGCGGCGCCCGCGGTGCCGGCGACCAGCGCCACCGCCGCGAGGATTGCTGTTCTGGTACGGCTCATGTGCGGGGTGTCCTATCCGTCTGGGGAGCGCGGACGATCGCGCAGCCCGATGCCGTACGACGGCGTGGGGGTGCCGTCGCCATGGGGGATGAGGGTGAGCTCGGAGCACTCCACCGGGCAGGCGGGCGCGACTCCCGAAGCCGTGGCACGGCCGACGCGCTCGCGGTGTCCATGACAAAGATCCGCGGCGCCGACCACTAAAAGAGGTAAACGCGGGGGGTGTCGCATGAAGCGACTCCTTGCAGCTCTGACACGCCGTGACGGACGTGTCGACTGATGGAACCGCTCCCACTGGTGCCGAAGAAGGTAGCGCCAAGTGTTGGTAAAGGACAGAGGAGTTGCACTCTTGATCTATCGAATCATTTCGACTCTTCAAGCACCTTGACCCCTTCCGCCCTCATCCCCACTATGGGAGCGCTCCCACTGGTTCAAGGCTTGTTGCCCCTCCCCCCATCTCCGAGCCGCATGGAGAGGAACCAGAACATGGCACCCAGACCCGGACGCCGCCTCGCGCGGCGGATGTGGACCGCCGTGGTGGCGGCCCTCGCCCTTCCGTTGACCACGCTGGCGACCGGCGTGACCCCCGCTCAGGCGGCGGCCGTCCAGTGCAGCGTCGACTACAAGACGAACGACTGGGGCTCCGGTTTCACCGCCGAGCTCACCCTCACCAACCGCGGCACGGAGGCGATCAGCGGCTGGGCCCTGACGTACGACTACGCGGGCAACCAGCAGCTCAGCAGCGGCTGGAGCGGTACGTGGTCGCAGTCCGGCAGGACGGTCACCGCGCGGAACGCGTCCTGGAACGGGACGATCGGGGTGGATGCCGCGGTGACGACCGGCGCCCAGTTCACGTACAGCGGCACCAACGCCGCGCCCACGTCCTTCGCGATCAACGGCACGGCCTGCACGGGCGCCCACCAGCCGCCGATCACCGTGCTGACCAGCCCCGCCGCGGGCGCGGTCTACTCCCAGGGCGCCGCCGTCCCGCTCGCCGCGACCGCCGCGGCCGCGGACAACGCGACGATCAGCAAGGTCGAGTTCTACGACAACACGACCCTGCTGGGCACCGACACCAGCTCGCCGTACTCGTTCTCGGCCTCCGGCCTGACCGTTGGCAGCCATTCGCTGCTCGCGAAGGCGTACGACAGCCTGGGCGCGTCGGCGGAGTCCACACCGGTCGGCATCACGGTCGCCTCGGGTCCCGCCGTGGTGGTCTCGCCGACCCAACTCGGCGTCCAGCAGGGCAAGTCGGGCACGTACGACGTGAAGCTCTCGACCCAGCCGTCGGCGAACGTGACCGTGGCGACCGCTCGGGCGAGCGGCAACACGGGTCTGTCCGTCACCGGCGGGGCGTCGCTCACCTTCACGCCCTCGAACTGGAACACCGCCCAGAAGGTGACCGTCACGGCCGCCTCCACGGGCACCGGTTCGGCGACCTTCGAGTCGACGGCCACCGGGCACGCGAAGGGCGCGGTCACCGTCACGCAGCTCGCCGCTTCGAAGGAGTACGACGCCCGCTTCCTTGAGCTCTACGGGAAGATCACCAACCCGGCGAACGGCTACTTCTCGCCCGAGGGCATCCCGTACCACTCGGTGGAGACGCTGATCGTCGAGGCGCCCGACCACGGCCATGAGACGACGTCGGAGGCGTACAGCTATCTGCTGTGGCTCCAGGCCATGTACGGCAAGGTGACGGGCGACTGGTCCAGGTTCAACGCCGCCTGGGAGATCATGGAGAAGTTCATGATCCCCACGAAGGCCGACCAGCCGACCAACTCGTTCTACAACGCCTCGAAGCCGGCGACCTACGCGCCCGAGCACGACACCCCGAACGAGTATCCGGCGCAGCTCGACACCGGTGTGTCGGTCGGCTCCGACCCGATCGCCGCCGAGCTGAAGAGCGCGTACGGCACGGACGACATCTACGGCATGCACTGGCTGCAGGACGTCGACAACGTCTACGGGTACGGCAATTCGCCGGGCAAGTGCGAGGCGGGTCCGACGGACACCGGCCCTTCGTACATCAACACCTTCCAGCGCGGACCGCAGGAGTCGGTGTGGGAGACCGTGCCGCAGCCGACCTGTGACGCCTTCAAGTACGGCGGTACGAACGGGTACTTGGACCTGTTCACCAAGGACGCCTCGTACGCGAAGCAGTGGAAGTTCACCAACGCTCCGGACGCGGACGCGCGGGCCGTGCAGGCCGCGTACTGGGCCGACATCTGGGCCAAGCAGCAGGGCAACGGCTCCGCCGTCACGGCGACCGTCGGCAAGGCCGCGAAGATGGGTGACTACCTCCGCTACTCGATGTACGACAAGTACTTCAAGAAAATCGGCAACTGCGTGGGACCGTCGACCTGCCCGGCCGGCACCGGCAAGGACGCCTCGCACTACCTGCTGAACTGGTACTACGCGTGGGGCGGCGCCACCGACACCTCGGCGGGCTGGGCCTGGCGCATCGGCTCCAGCCACACCCACGGCGGCTACCAGAACCCCCTGGCGGCGTACGCGCTCAGCTCGTACGCCGATCTGAAGCCCAAGTCGGCGACAGGGCAGGCGGACTGGGCGAAGTCCCTCGACCGGCAGCTGGAGTTCTACCGCTGGCTGCAGTCCAGTGAGGGGGCCATCGCGGGCGGCGCGACCAACAGCTGGCAGGGGCGTTACGCGACTCCGCCTTCCGGCACGCCGACCTTCTACGGCATGTTCTACGACGAGAAGCCCGTCTACCACGACCCGCCGTCCAACCAGTGGTTCGGCTTCCAGGCGTGGTCGATGGAACGGGTCGCCGAGTACTACCAGCAGACGGGTGACGCGGACGCCAAAGTCGTCCTCGACAAGTGGGTCGACTGGGCGCTGGCCAACACCACGGTCAACCCCGACGGTTCCTTCCGTATCCCCAACACGCTCCGGTGGTCGGGCAGGCCCGACACCTGGAACGCGTCAAGTCCCGGCGCCAATACGGGACTTCATGTCACCGTCGCCGACTACACGGACGACGTCGGCGTGGCGGCCGCGTACGCCAAGACCCTGACGTACTACGCCGACCGCTCCGGTGACACGCAGGCCGCAACCACGGCCAAGGCGCTGCTCGACGGCATGTGGAAGAACAACCAGGACGCGCTGGGCATCGCGGTCCCGGAGACCCGCGCCGACTACAACCGCTTCGACGACGGCGTGTACGTCCCGAGCGGGTGGTCCGGCAGGATGCCGAACGGGGACGCCATCAACTCGTCGTCGACCTTCGACTCGATTCGTTCTTTCTACGAGGACGATCCGGCCTGGTCGAAGATCGAGGCGTATCTGGCCGGCGGGGCCGCGCCCTCGTTCACGTATCACCGGTTCTGGGCCCAGGCGGATATTGCTCTCGCGATGGGCTCGTACGCGGAGCTTCTCGAATAGCCCCCGCCGAACGCTCCGCGGGTTGGGCGGTACGAAGGCTGCGGGCCGGATGTGGCTGGTCGCGCAGTTCCCCGCGCCCCTAAGGGGCGCGGGGCGCCCAGAGCCGTCTTCGTCCCCCCACGCAAGGAGAGGGTCACCGTGCGAAGAACCTCCGTCCTGACCGCCGTGCTCGGGCTCGCCGCCGGGCTGCTTGCGGGTGTGCCGCCCGCGCTGGCCGCGCAGCCCGTCGGGAAGGCCGCGCCTTCGGCGTCCGTCGCCGCCGACACGTACACCTGGAAGAACGCGCGCATCGACGGCGGCGGGTTCGTTCCCGGCATCGTCTTCAACCGGTCCGAGAAGAACCTCGCGTACGCGCGGACCGACATCGGTGGTGCCTACCGCTGGCAGGAGTCGTCGAAGAGCTGGACCCCGCTGCTCGACTCGGTGGGCTGGGACCGCTGGGGCCACACCGGTGTCGTGAGCCTGGCCTCCGACTCGGTGGCGCCGAGCAAGGTGTACGCGGCCGTCGGGACGTACACGAACAGCTGGGACCCCGGGAACGGGGCCGTGCTCAGGTCCTCCGACCGGGGTGCGACCTGGCAGAAGGCCGATCTGCCGTTCAAGTTGGGCGGCAACATGCCCGGGCGCGGCATGGGCGAACGGCTCGCTGTCGATCCCCACAGGAACAGCGTGCTGTATCTGGGCGCCCCGAGCGGCAAGGGACTGTGGCGGTCCACGGACTCGGGTGCCTCCTGGTCGCAGGTGACGAACTTCCCCAACGTCGGCAACTACGTGCAGGATCCGACCGACACGAGCGGGTACGCCTCCGACAACCAGGGCATCGCCTGGGTGACCTTCGACGAGTCGACCGGCACGGGCACCAATGCCACCGGGACCATCTATGTCGGTGTCGCCGACAAGGACAACGCCGTCTACCGGTCCACCGACGCGGGCGCGACCTGGTCCCGTCTCGCCGGACAGCCCACGGGATACCTGGCCCACAAGGGGGTCCTGGACGCGACGAACGGCTACCTGTACCTGGCCTACAGCGACAAGGGCGGTCCGTACGACGGCGGAAAGGGCCGACTGTGGCGGTACGCGACGGCGACCGGGACCTGGACGGACATCAGCCCGGTCGCGGAGGCCGACACCTACTACGGCTTCAGCGGGCTGACGGTCGACCGGCAGAAGCCGGGCACGGTCATGGCGACGGCATACAGCTCCTGGTGGCCGGACACACAGATCTTCCGCTCCACGAACAGTGGCGGCGCCTGGACCAAGGCATGGGACTACACGTCGTACCCCAACCGCTCGAACCGCTACACGATGGACGTCTCGTCCTCGCCGTGGCTGAGCTGGGGCGCCAATCCGTCGCCGCCCGAGCAGAGCCCCAAACTGGGCTGGATGACCGAGGCGTTGGAGATCGATCCGTTCAACTCGGCCCGGATGATGTACGGGACGGGCGCGACGGTCTACGGCACCGAGAACCTGGGCCAGTGGGACAGCGGCGGCCAGTTCACCATCAAGCCGATGGTGCAGGGTCTGGAGGAGACGGCCGTGAACGACCTGGCCGCTCCCCCGTCCGGCGGTGCCCAACTCCTCAGCGCGCTGGGTGACATCGGCGGCTTCCGGCACACGGACCTCACCAAGGTCCCCTCGATGATGTTCACTTCGCCGAACTTCACCACGACGACGAGCCTCGACTTCGCGGAGTCCAGCCCGGGCACGGTGGTGCGGGCCGGCAATCTCGACTCGGGTCCGCATGTGGCGTTCTCCACGGACAACGGCGCCAACTGGTTCGCGGGGACCGACCCTTCGGGCGTGAGCGGCGGCGGCACGGTCGCGGCGGCGTCCGACGGCAGCCGTTTCGTATGGAGCCCGGAGGGCGCGGGCGTGCACCACGCGACCGGCTTCGGCACCTCGTGGTCGGCCTCGACCGGCATTCCGGCCGGTGCGATCGTCGAGTCGGACCGGGTCGACCCGAAGACCTTCTACGGCTTCAAGTCGGGCAGGTTCTACGTCAGTTCGGACGGCGGAGTCTCCTTCACGGCCTCGTCCGCGACCGGGCTGCCGAGCGGCGACAGCGTACGGTTCAAGGCTCTGCCGGGTACGAAGGGTGACGTGTGGCTGGCGGGCGGTGCGAGCGACGGGGCGTACGGGCTGTGGCACTCCACGGACGGCGGCGCGACCTTCACCAAGCTGTCGGGCGTCGAGCAGGCCGACACGATCGGCTTCGGCAAGGCCGCGGCCGGCGCCTCCTACCAGACCCTCTACACGAGCGCGAAGATCGGCGGCGTACGCGGCATCTTCCGCTCCACGGACAAGGGCGCGACCTGGACCCGGGTCAACGACGACGCACACCAGTGGGGTTGGACGGGCGCGGCCATCACCGGTGATCCGCGCGTCTACGGGCGTGTGTACGTGTCGACGAACGGCCGTGGCGTCATCTACGGCGACTCGTCGGACGCGGACGGCGGAGGCGGGGGCGGGGGCGGGGGCACGGACCCGACGCCGACCGGCGCCTGCGCGGTGACGTGCAAGATCACGAACCAGTGGTCGGGCGGCTTCCAGGCGGACGTACAACTCAACAACACCGGCTCAACCACCTGGAACGGCTGGGCACTTGGCTGGTCCTTCCCCAACGGCCAGACCGTCACCCAGGCGTGGAACACCGAGCACACCCAGTCCGGAGCGACGGTCACAATGAAGAACCTGGGCTGGAACGCGAACGTGGCGCCCGGTTCATCGGTGAGCTTCGGATTCACGGGGAGCTGGTCGGGATCAAACGGAAAACCCACGGCATTCAAGCTCGGCGACCAGTCCTGCACGGTGACCTGACAACCGGGCCGGACAACGGGAACCGGAGGTGGTGGGTGCGCGGCTCTCAGAGGCACGCACCCACCGTCGTTCACGGGGTGTAGACCGTCGGCCTCGGGGCCGTCGGCATGCCGTTGCCGATGAAGAAGCTCGGGTGTGGGGGCTGGTTGTAGGCGGTGTTCTGCCAGGCGATGCCTGTGCGGTACATCGTGTCGTGGAGGAGGGTGGTGATCTTCGTGGTGGTCTCGTTCGGGGTGGAGTAGACGCGCAGGGCCGTGTTGTCGCTCGTGGCCCAGACGACCTCCTCGCGCCAGTCGCCGAAGAGGTCGCCGGACAGCGCCGGGGTCGCCTTGGTGCCGTTGTTGGAGTGGACCGAGGCGCCGGTCAGCAGGCGGGTCTCGGCGGACGTGCCGTACTTGTCGATGCGGGTGCCGTCGAGGAGTTCGCGCGTGGTGTCCCCGTCCCACCAGGACAGGAAGTTGACGGAGGACGGCTCTCGGCCCTTGGTGGCGCCGGACTTGTCACGGATGGAAGTGTCGGAGGCGGACCACATCTCGGGACCGGCGTTGCCGGCGTAGATGTCTCCGGCCACTCCCCTGCCGTTGTCGCAGCAGGCGGCGAGCTGCCAGCGGACCGCGCCGCTCGCGGGGTTGATGTACAACTCGGCGGGCTGGGACGTGGATTCGGAGACCTTGAAGTACTCCAGGCCGGCCGTTCCCGGGTCGAGGTCGCCCAGGTGCTGGGCGTCGCCGTGCCCGGTCCTCGTGGTCCACAGTCCGTTGCCGTTGTCGTCCACGGCCATCGCCCCGTAGACGATCTCGTCCTTGCCGTCGTTGTCGACGTCCCCGACGGAGAGGCTGTGCGAGCCTTGGCCGTCGAAGCCCTTGCCGGTGTTCGTCGAGGAGTTGGTGTCGAACGTCCAGCGCCGAGTGAACGCCCCGTTGCGCCAGTCCCAGGCCGCGATCACCGAACGCGTGTAGTAGCCGCGGGCCATGATGAGCGAGGGCCGGGCACCGTCCAGATAGGCGGTACCGGCGAGGAACCGGTCCACGCGATTGCCGTACGAGTCGCCCCACGACGAGACCGTGCCACGCGCCGGGACGTAGTCGACGCTCTGCATCGCCCTGCCCGTCTGGCCGTTGAACATGGTCAGGTACTCGGGCCCCGCGAGGACGTATCCGCTGGAGTTGCGGTGGTCGGCGGAGGAGCTGCCGATGACCGCGCCCGTTCCGTCGACCGTGGCGTCGGCGGTCTTCGCGGCCACCTCTGCCTTGCCGTCGCCGTCGTAGTCGTACACCTGGAACTGCGTGTAGTGCGCGCCCGAGCGGATGTTCCGCCCCAGGTCGATGCGCCACAGCCGGGTGCCGTCCAGCTTCACGCCGTCGAGGATCGTGTTGCCGGTGTAGCCGGACTGGGAGTTGTCCTTGGCGTTCGTCGGCTGCCACTTCAGGACGAAGTCGAGCGCTCCGTCGCCGTCGAGATCGCCGACCGAGGCGTCGTTGGCCTCGTAGGTGTACGCGACGCCGTCCGGGGTCGTACCTCCGGCGGGCGGGGTGATGGGCACGTCCTTGTATCCGGTACGGAACTGGATCGCGTGCACCGAGTCGCCCTGCTCGACGCCGCCCACGACCGCGCGGACCGTGTAGTCGGCCTGGGAGGGCGCGCCCGCGTGGAAGTAGTTCGTCGAGCCGGTGACCGGGGTCGGGTTGACCTTCGTACCCGCCCGGTAGACGTTGAAGGACACGTCGTTCGGGTCGGTGCCGAGCCAGCGCCAGCTGACGAGGTTGCCGGCGTCGGTGTGGACGCTGACCACACCCCGGTCCAGCCTCTCGACCTGGCGCGCGGTCGCGGCATGCGCCGGGGTCGCGGTGAGCGAGGTGAGACCTGCGGCGGCGAGGGCGCCGGCGACGACTGTGGTGAGGAGGAGCCTGGTTCTGCTGCTGCGTCTGCGTTGCGGGTGCTGCACGGTGACGTACCTCCCTGGGAGGGGCAGACGGGTTCTGCTACCTCAGTCGCCGCTGGGAGCAAGGGAGTTGCCGCGATTCGGCAAGCGCTCTCTATGTGTTGTCCGTCCGGGATACGTCGTACGTGCGGGACAGGGCGGCGATCGTCCCGGCGATTCGGTCCCGCAACTCGGCCGGTTCCAGCACCTCCACGCCCGCGCCGAGACGGAGGAACTCGCCGTGTGCGTGGTCCACGGACTCGATGGGGACCGCGGCCAGAGTCCAACCATCCGCGTCCATACGGCCGTTGGCCCGTACCGCGTCGCCCGCCGGGCCGGTGAGACGGACGCCCGGGGCGAGCCGCACCACCGCCTCGCCCCGGTGCAGCCGGTCGTGGAAGTCCCGCTGGTACGACGTCCAGTACGCGGCGAGGTCGAAGTCGTCGGGACGGGTGAACTCCTCGCCGGACGCGGCCAGTTCGAGGATCTGGTCGACGCGGAACGTACGCGGCCCCGGGCCCGCGACGACGTACCAGCGGCCCGCCTTGAGGACCAGGCCGTACGGTTCGAGGCGTCGTTCCACGTCGGTGGGCTCGCGCCAGCGGCGGTACAGGATGTTCAGGACGCGGCCGTTCCAGACGGCGTCGGCGACGGCGGGGAGGTACGGGGCTCCCCCGCTGTCGGTGTCGGCATACCAGCCGGGCGCGTCGAGGTGGAAGCGGCCGCTGATGCGGTCGGCGTGCTCGCGCAGCTCGCGTGGGAGGGCGGCACGCACCTTGAGCTGGGCGGCGGCGAGGACCGGGCCGAGGCCCAGCTCGGCGGCGGGTCCGGGCGCGCCCGCGAGGAACAGTGCCTCGGCCTCGCCGGCGGTGAGGCCTGTGAGGCGGGTGCGGTAGCCGTCGAGAAGCCGGTAGCCGCCTTCGTGTCCCGCGTCGCCGTAGAGCGGGATGCCCGCGGCGCTCAGTGCCTCGACGTCCCGGTAGACCGTGCGCACCGAGACCTCCAGCTCCTCGGCGAGGTCGGCGGCGGTCATCCTGCCCCGGGTCTGGAGGAGCAGGAGGATCGAGACGAGGCGGGCTGATTTCACCTCTCCAGAATGTCAGGCTTCACTGACAGAAGGTGTCAGTGAAGCGGGCCTAGCGTCCTCTCATGACCTCCAAGACCCCCGGTACCTCCAAGACCTCCGCGGCCTCCGGCACCCCCCGGAGCTTCACGGAGAAGCTGCTGACCGTGCCGCCGCCCATCGAGGTGGCGGGGCGGCGGATCAAGCGCTACCACGTGACCGCCGACCCGGCGGGGATCGCGCCCGAAGTCCAGGAGGCGGCGTACGCGATGCTGCCGAAGCTGCTGCCGGAGGCGGACAGCACACCGCCCGCGACGTTCGTCGTGCTGCACCGGGGCGCCGACGACGGTGCCTATCTGAACGCGTACAGCTGGGTGTGGGACAACGTCCTGCACTTCAAGGGTGCCTCGGCGGGACAGCCGGTGCTCGGCTGTCCGGACCGCGACCCGACGCACTTCATCACGCCAGACCTGCCGTGGATCGGCTGTGTCTGGGAGCTGCCACCGATCCTGCACGAACGCGACGCCTGGGTGCGGCACATGCTCGCGCCCGACTCACCCGACCTCGACGCCTATATGGCCGACTGCCTGTCAGAGGGCACGACTGGAGACCGTTCATGAGCACGAGCACGCCGCCGCATGACTTCGACTTCTTCGTCGGCGAGTGGGACGTAGCCCACCGCCGCCGCACCGACTTCCTGGACGCCGGGAGCGACTGGGAGGAGTTCCCGGCCACCAACCGCTGCTGGAGCCTGTTCGACGGGGCCGGCAACATCGACGAGATGGACGTGCCCAACCAGGGGTGGAAGGGGCTGACCCTGCGGCTGCGCGACCGGGAGACCGGGCAGTGGTCGCTGAACTGGTCCAGCAGTCGCAGCGGCCGGCTGTTCCCGCCCGTCATCGGCCAATTCACGGACGGGCGGGGCGAGTTCTACGGGGACGATGCGCACGACGGCAAGGACGTACGCGTGCGGTTCGTGTGGTCGGGGATCTCGGCGACCACGGCCCGCTGGGAGCAGGCGTTCTCCGTGGACGGCGAGAAGACGTGGGTGACCAACTGGGTCATGGACTTCACGCGCCGGGACCGGGCGGGCTCGGGGCCGGACCCGGCTTCCTGAACGCCCGCAGCTTGAACTTCGGGTCGGGGCGCGGGACATGCTGGTCCGGGAGCTGCTCCAGGCGTAACGCGAGTTTCTCGGTGAGGGGCGCGCCCGGGGGCAGCAGCGTGTACCAGCCGCGCCGTACGTCGGCGGCGGCCCGTGCCGGAGCCCGGCCCTGGCCGTGGCCGCGGAAGCACGCCCGGCCCGCCGGGATCAGGGCGTGCCGGTCGGCGAAGGACCCCACGAGGTCGTCGCGGTCACGGGCCGCGCGGCGCGGGCGCGGAGCCATCACGGCGTCGATGTCGCTGCGGACGTCGTGCGAGGCGGCCTTGTCGACGGTCGTGACGAAGATGCCGCCGGGCCTGAGCACCCGGGCCGCCTCGGCGACGACACGCTCCGCGTCGTCCAGCAGATGCAGCAGCCAGACGGCCGTGACCGCCCCGAACGAGGCGTCGGGAAAAGGGAGTTGGCGGGTGTCCGCGAGGACCACGCGCCCGGGTACGCGCTCGGCGGCCCGCCGCAGCATGCCGTACGCCGCGTCGACGCCCGCCACGTCGAGACCGGTCGCCGCGAGCCGACGCGTCACGATGCCCGTGCCGCACGCGATGTCGAGGAGGTTGCCCGTGTCCTCGGGGATCAGTCCGAGAACGGCGCTCGCGGCTGCGGCGGCACGGGGTTCGCCGCCGCGGGACACGTCGTACCGCTCGGCTTCCTCGTCGTAGTCGAACACCAGCGGGCTCAATGCGCGCCGTGCCCGGCGGAGAGCTCCTCGACCCGGCGGGCCAGGTCGAAGTCCAGCTCGGTGACGGCTCCGCCCACGCTGTGTGTGTTCACGGTGAGGGACACGGTGTGGTAACCGAGCGTGAGGTCGGAGTGGTGGTCCAGCTCGTCCTGCACCTGGGCGATGTGCACGACCAGCACGGCTGCCGCGAAGTGCGAGCCGAGCCGGTAGGAGCGGGCGATCCGGTCTCCGTCCAGGGACCAGCCTGGCAGCTCCGCGAGCCGGTCCTCGATCTCCTTCTGCGACAGCGGTGCAGGGGGCATGATCGCGCTCCTTCCGTGACGTCCGGATCTCTTCAGCGTGCCACAGTCCGGCCGTCCCGTCCCTGGTCAGGCGCGTCCGGCGCAATGGGCGGGGTAGGCATTCGGCCGCCGGGCCGCTCATCGACTGCCGGGCGGCGGATCGACTACGGTCGGTGCATGACCGCCGCCGCGTCCGCCTCCCCGTCCGCTGCCACGTCCACCGGCGCCTCCGCTGTCACATCCAGCAGCGCGTCCACCACCGCGTCGGCTGCCACGTCCACCGGCACGTCCCCTGGCGCGTCCACTGCCCGCTCCGCCTCGGCGGCCGTCGGTGCCTCCGCGGTCGACCAGGGTGTGGGTCCGCTGCTGCGCGGCTGGCGGGAGCAGCGCCGGGTGAGCCAGCTGGAGCTGGCCCTGCGGGCCGGGTCGTCGGCGCGGCACATCAGCTTCGTCGAGACGGGTCGCTCCCGGCCGAGCGAGGAGATGGTGCTGCGGCTGGCCGAGCACCTGGACGTACCCGTGCGGGACCGCAACGCCCTTCTGCTGGCGGCCGGTTACGCGCCCCGCTACCCCGAGACCCCGCTCGACGATCCGGCGCTGGACGCGTTGCGCGAGGGCGTGGAACGGCTGATCCAGGGCTACGAGCCCTATCCGGCGTTCGTGGTGGACGCGACGTACAACGTGGTCGCCGCCAACCGGGGCATCGCGATGCTGCTCGACACCGTTCCCGAGCACCTCCTCGCCCCTCCGCTGAACGCGATGCGGCTGACGCTGCATCCGGAGGGTCTGGCGCCGAGGATCCGCAATCTGCGGGAGTGGCGCGGCCATCTGCTGGCCCAGATGGAGCGAGACATCGCCCTGCGCCGTTCCGAGTCGCTGCGCGCGCTGTACGAGGAGGTGGCGGCGTATCCGTATCCGTCGGAGGGCTCCTCGGATGGCTCTCCCGGGAGCGGGGGCGAGAACGGGAGCGGCGAGGGGCTCGGGGAGACCGTCCCCTATTTCGCCCTGCCGATGCAGATCGAGCACGACGGTCGGGTGCTGTCCTTCATCTCGTCCATCTCGACGTTCAACACGCCCATGGACGTGACCGTCGCCGAGCTGGCCATCGAGACACTGCTCCCGGCCGACCCCGCGACGGTCAAGTACCTTCAGTCGCTGATGTCCTGAGGTACGGTCAGCGCTCGCAGCGCCACGTACTGCGCCAGCGCGAAGCCCGCAACGACCAGTGCCTGCAAGGGAATCCACACCGCTCCCGCGGTGCTCGGCGACAGCCACACGGCGAGCGCGACGAAACTCAGCACCGCCCAGGCGAGGTTGATCTCGATCACGGCCCGTACCGGGAGGACCGGCGGCTGCCGGCGCGAGGCCAGCCAGGAGACGCCCGCCGCGTACACCGTGAGAACCAGGCCGAGTGCGAGCAGCAGGCCCGGGCGGACATCGAGCAGCCGGCCCAGCGGTCCGGACGCGGCGAGGTAGGCGACGCCGTTCACGCCGGTCACCGCCGCGTCGAGCGCCAGAAAGCGGCGCAGCATGGTCTGCGGCTCGGTGGTGCGGGCCAGGGCGGCGAAGTGGGTTGCGGACATGGCGGATCACCCTCCGTCGAGGTCGTGGCGGAACAGTGGGACCCGGCTTCCGGACCGGAGTGCGCCGCCCCGGAAACCGGTACGCCCACCATGGCGTGCGCCCCGGGTGGCGGTCGATTACCGCTGAGGTAATGACAAGGCTCCGGATCAGGTGAGGGTTGAGCGGGAACATGGCACACTTCTCGCCATGCTCGGCGCTTGGGGAGGCGTGGCGTGAGTGAAAGGCGTCCTGCGCCGACCGTGGGGCAGGTGGTGCTGGGTAGACGGCTGCAGGAGTTGCGCGAGGCGTCCGGTCTGAGACGCGACGAGGCCGCGCGGATCCTGCGGGTCACGGGCGCGACCATCCGCCGCATGGAGATGGCCGAGGTCTCGCTGAAGATCCCGTACGTCCAGGTGCTCCTGTCGACGTACGGCGTGCCCGACGAGGAGATCGCGGCGTTCGTCCGGCTGACCGAGGAGGCGAACCAGCCGGGCTGGTGGCAGCGCTTCCACGACGTCCTGCCGGACTGGTTCAGCATGCATGTCAGCCTGGAGGGCGCGGCCTCGATCATCCGGTCGTACGAGCCGCACTTCGTGCCCGGGCTGTTGCAGACCGAGGACTACGCCCGTGCGGTCCTGGAGGCCGGCACGGTCGGGCAGACCGGGCCCGAGGAGATCGAGCGCCATGTGTCCCTGCGGATGGCCCGGCAGAAGCTGCTGACCGGGGAGAATCCGCCGCACCTCTGGGTGATCATGGAGGAAACGGTCCTGCGGCGGCCGGTCAGTATTCGCTCCGAGGTGATGGCCGAGCAGCTCGACCATCTGCTGGAGGCCGTCGAGAACGACCACATCACGGTGCAGATCGCCGAGTTCGCGTCCGGGCCGCATCCGGGGACGTACGCGCCGTTCGTGCTGTTCCGCTTCGCGGAGCCGGAGCTTCCGGACATGGTGTACACCGAGTATCTGACCGGGGCGCTGTATCTCGACTCCCGCAACGAGGTGGCTGCGCATCTGGAGGTGCTGGACCATATGACGACCGGGGCGGCGGGGGCGCGGCGGACCGCGGAATTGATTCGGGCGCGGCGGGCTGATTTCTAGGGTGTGGCTCGATGTTGTTTGTTGGGTGACGGCCGTCGGTGGTTGAGCGCGCAGTTCCCCGCGCCCCTGGGTGGGTGGGGGTCGCTGTTGATTGTTGGGTGACGGCCGTCGGTGGCTGGGCGCGCAGTTCCCCGCGCCCCTGAGGGGGCTTCGCCCCTCAGAGGCGCCCCTCAGAGGGCCGGTGTCATCAAGTCGGGGTGTCCTTTGTGGTGTTGCCGGGCTTGCCCTCTGTTGGGGGCTTCTCGTCGTCGACGATTTCTGCGTCGACCACGCCCTCCTCGTCGTTCGGTGGGGGCTGTTCGGTGGGGGGCTGGTCCTGCGGGGGTGGCTGCTGGGCGGCCTGGGCGTACATGGCCTGGCCCATCTTCTGGCTGACGGTGGCGAGTTTCTCGACGCCGGTGCGCAGGGTGTTCGTGTCGGTGGCGTCGCCTCGCTCCAGGAGGGCCTTCAGTTCGGTGATCGCGGACTCGACCTCGGTCTTCGTGTCGGCCGGGACGCGTTCCTCGTTCTCCCGGATGAACTTCTCGGTCTGGAACACGAGTTGCTCGGCCTGGTTGCGGGTCTCCGCGGCCTCCCGGCGCCCCCGGTCCTCGTCGGCGTACTGCTCGGCCTCGCGCATCATGCGGTCGATGTCGTCCTTGGGGAGCGCCGAGCCGCCCGTGACGGTCATCTTCTGTTCGCGGCCGGTGGCGAGGTCCTTCGCGGAGACGTGCATGATGCCGTTGGCGTCGATGTCGAAGGCGACCTCGATCTGCGGGACCCCGCGGGGCGAGGGCGGCAGCCCGGTGAGGTCGAAGACGCCCAGCTTCTTGTTGTAGGCGGCGATTTCGCGCTCGCCCTGGAAGACCTGGATGCCGACGGACGGCTGGTTGTCCGTGGCGGTGGTGAAGATCTCCGAACGCCTCGTGGGAATGGTCGTGTTGCGCTCGATGAGCTTCGTCATGATGCCGCCCTTGGTCTCGATGCCCAGGGACAGCGGGGTGACGTCGAGGAGCAGTACGTCCTTCACGTCGCCGCGGATGACGCCAGCCTGGAGGGCCGCGCCGAGGGCCACGACCTCGTCCGGGTTGACGCCCTTGTGCGGGTCCTTGCCGGTGAGTTCCTTCACCAGCTCGGTCACCGCGGGCATCCGGGTGGAGCCGCCGACGAGGATGACGTGGTCGACCGCCGAGAGCTTCACCCCCGCGTCCTTGACCGCCTGGTGGAAGGGGTTCTTGCAGCGGTCGAGCAAGTCGGCGGTGAGCTCCTGGAACTGAGCGCGCGTCAGCTTCTCGTCGAGGTGCAGCGGCCCCTCGGCGGAGGCGGTGATGTAGGGCAGGTTGATGGTCGTCTCGGTGGACGAGGACAGCTCGATCTTGGCCCTCTCCGCGCCCTCGCGCAGCCGCTGGAGCGCCATCTTGTCCTGGCCGAGGTCGATGCCGTACGAGCCCTTGAAGCGTTTGACGAGGTGCTCCACGATCCGGTGGTCCCAGTCGTCGCCGCCCAGCTGGGTGTCGCCGTTGGTGGCCTTGACCTCGATGACGCCGTCGCCGATCTCCAGGAGCGAGACGTCGAAGGTGCCGCCGCCCAGGTCGAAGACGAGGACCGTCTGCTCCTCACCTCGGTCGAGTCCGTACGCGAGGGCCGCCGCCGTCGGTTCGTTGATGATCCGCAGGACCTTGAGGCCCGCGATCTCTCCGGCCTCCTTGGTGGCCTGGCGCTGGGTGTCGTCGAAGTAGGCGGGCACGGTGATCACCGCGTCGGTGACGTCCTCGCCGAGATACGCCTCGGCGTCCCGCTTCAGTTTCTGCAGCACGCGCGCGGACAGTTCCTGCGCACGGTAGCGGGTGCCGTCGACCGTGCCGCTGTCGGGGAACCGCCAACTCGGGTCGCCCATATGGCGTTTGACGGAGCGCGCGGTGCGCTCGACGTTCGTCACGGCCTGCCGTTTGGCGACCTCACCCACCAGGACCTCGTTGTTCTTGGCGAAGGCCACCACCGAGGGGGTGGTGCGCGCGCCCTCGGCGTTGGCGACGACCGTGGGCTCACCCCCTTCCAGAACAGCAACCACCGAGTTGGTGGTACCGAGATCGATCCCGACCGCACGTGCCATGTCCGTCCCCTTCCGCCCGGGCCCTAACGCCTACCATCACAAAACTTGAGTGCCTCCCTGTCAATGGGGCGGGTACCCCGGACAGAACCGGACGATCCCTGCCGACGGCCCTGGACGACGACTCCGGACGACGCTCCGCGGACATACCGATGCCGCGGCCCGAAGCAGTTCGGACCGCGGCATCGGCGCACCCCTAGCGGAGGGCGCGCTTGTCCGCCTTCAGGCTCTGCGTGAGCCGGATGGTGATGAACTCGTTGTTGTCCGCCTTGCCCGGCGTACGGCCGGAGGAGAACGGGAAGTTGTTGTCGTTCAGGACGGCCAGCGTCCGGTTGTCGAGGAGGACCAGGTCCTCGATCGTGGTGAACGGGAAGGTGAAGGTCTCGCCGAAACCGCCGAGGCCCTTCGGGTTCGCGATGTTCATCAGGTCGGCCACGAGGGTCTTGTCCATGACCCCGTCGCCGTTGCGGTCACGCGTGTCCGCGAGGTAGATCCGCTTGAACTTGGCGTCGGCGCCCTGGCCGCCGTCGCGCTCGATGACCAGGAAGCGGGTCCTGTCGACGGCGATGGCGTCACCGATGGCGTTGGCGGGCGACTCCAGGCGGTAGGTGAAGCGCTTCCCGGTGTAGTCCCGCTTCTTCAGGTCGAACTCGCTGAAGCGCAGGTCGCCGGGGGTGTCACCGTTGACCGTGCCTTCGAGGAGCGGGTAGAGGTGCCGGCCGTCCACCGAGCGGACCATGCCCTCGAAGCCCTTGCTGCCACCGATGGTGGGCTGGGCACCGTTCAGGTACGGGTTCTCCGGCGCCTGGACTCCGTCGAGCGAGATCGGGGCTTCGAGAAGCTTGCCGGTCGGCGAGAAGTGCAGCAGGAACGGGCCGAACTCGTCGCCCAGCCAGTACGAGCCGTCGTACGCCCGCACGATGGACTCGACGTCGAAGTCGGCGCCGGTCAGCACCCGGTCGGCCCGGGTGAGCGGGAACGGCACCTTGCGGTACGGGTCGCTGAGGTTGAAGCCGCCCAGAACCTTGACCTTGCCGGTCTTCGTGTCCGGCTTGACGCGGTGCACGCGCAGCAGGAAGTCGGCGCTGTTGGCCTTGCCGCCGTAGCCGTTGTCGGACAGCACGTCGTAGCTGCCGTCGTGGCGGTTGACGGCGCCGCTGAAGCCCTGGACGGGCTGGTCGGCGAACGGGCCGGTGATGCCGTTGAACGGGCCCGCTCCGATGGCCGAGCCGGACGGCTCGCTGTTCGGGACGAACGTCTCGGCGGGAAGCGAGGCGAAACCGGTCAGCTTGGCCTGGCCGAAGGCCGTGGTGGCCTGACCGTGGTCCTTGGAGTCGCGGTCGGCCATGGCGGGCGACGCGAGTCCGACGGTCAGCGCGACAACGCCGGCCGTGATCGAAAGTCTCTTCATGGCCCGCACATTAGGGAGCCCGGGTGAAGGGCGGTCGAACACAGGACGACGCGCACCACGGAGATCCAGTGCGGCATCGCCCTTCGGCTGCCGGGCAAGCTCCTGTCAAGTGAAGCAGCTTGCCCGGCGGCCGATCCGAGTCGCCTCGAACGACCGGTCGCCTCAGCTGACCGGCCAGGCAGAATCGCAGGTCAGGCGAGCTTCGCCGACAGCGTGATCGTCGTGCCGGTCAGCGCCTGGCTGACGGGGCAGTTCTTCTTGGCGTCCTCGGCGGCCGCGACGAAGGCGTCCTCCTCGATGCCCGGCACCGTGCCCTCCACCGTGAGGTGGATGCCCGTGATGCCCTCGCCCGGCTGGAAGGTGACGTCGGCGGAGGTGGTGAGCTTGGTGGCCGGCGTGCCGGCGCCGGCCAGGGCGTGCGAGAACGCCATGGAGAAGCAGCTGGAGTGCGCGGCGGCGATCAGCTCTTCGGGGCTGGTCTTGCCGTTCGCGTCCTGGGAACGCGACGCCCAAGTCACGGGCTGCTCGGGGATGGCGCCGGAGGAGTCGAAGCTGACAACTCCGTTGCCCTCAAGCAGGTTGCCTTCCCAGACGGTGTGTGCGGAGCGCGTGGTTGCCACGATGAATCCCTTTCGATCAGGTCCCGGTTTTGGGGTCCGTAGCACTATCCGATCACACTCGGGCTCACCGCACGCGAAAGACGGGCCCACGTGCGGTGAACGGTAGGGACGAACCCTGCGGGATCAGGTAGGCGTGCTCGCGCCGGACGCGCAGGACGTCGCACCAGCCGTCCGTGATGACCAGGATCGGGGCGCCCGGCGGGAAGTCCTCGGCGCGGTGCAGCAGGTCGATGCCGGGCTGGAGGATGGTGCCGCCCCGACCGTGGACGCGCACCCGGCCCGCGATCTCCGTGACGGGGAGGAAGCCCGCGTCGTACGGGGCCGCGTCGCAGAAGACGACCCGGGCGGCCGGTACGTCACGGGCCTCGGCGTACGAGGCGATGGCGCCCAGTGCCTTGCCGAGCAGGGTGCGGTCCATGGAGCCGGAGGTGTCGAGGACGACGCCGAAGGTGCAGCGGGCGATCTCCTCGGGCGGGAAGTAGCGTCCGGCGCGCGGGATGTCGGGGGTGGCCGCCTGGCGGCGGGCGGGGCGCGCGTAGGTCCGTACGGGCTCGGGGCGGGGCACGAACTCGTCGAACCAGCGGGCGAGTTGGGCGTCCCAGGGCAGCGGCGGGTGGCTGAGCGCGCGGATCTCCTCCACCAGTCCGCCGGGCAGGAAGCCGCGGGCCTGCTGCTGGTGCAGGTCGAGGCCGTTGGCGAGGCCGCGGCGGTAGAACTCGTCGAGGTCCACATAGTCGCGCGGTGAGCCGAGCGGGCCGCCGAGGATGTCGCCGACGCCCTTGCCGCGCAGGGTGGCGAGCCGTCGCATGCGGCGCAGGTCGGTGGCGAGCCGGTCGTAGACCTCCTCGGCGGAGAGGTCCTTCAACTCCTGGTCGTACAGCAGTCCTTCGGGCATCGTGCCGACCTGCATCTCGACCAGCCAGGCGTTGATGACGTAGTCGCAGGCGACGTTGAAGAGGTACGGGTCGCGGCCACCGCAGCGGTCGCCGTGGCGCAGCGCGGCGTGCAGCATCTCGTGCGCGAGGACGAACCGCCATTCCTCGTCGTCGAGTTGGCGCAGTGGGTTGATGTAGATCTCGGCCGCCCCCGTGTCGACCGCGGCGACGGAGATGCCGTGCGCGCGGGCGAGTTCGGCGTCCGCGACGATCGTGATGCCCGCCGCGATGCCGCCGAGGAGGGGGTAGGAGGAGACGAACCAGCTCAGCGCCCGCTCCCAGGGCTGCAGCGGGGTGAGACCGCCGCGCATCGAGTCGCGGCGGCCGCCCGCCATGTCCATCGCGGTGGCCACCGTGCGGGTCAGCGCGTGGGCGAAGGCGAGCTGCCAGTCCGGCGGACGGCCGCCGAGCCAGCTGTCCCAGGGCACCAGGAGCTGGTCGGGCTCGTTGCCCGCCGTGCCGCAGCGCTCGTACATGGGCGGGATGCCGTCGCGGCGCCAGCGCGCGGCGAGCTGCTCCTCGTCGCCGTCGGGGTACGACATCGGCAGGTCCGCCGGAGTCCGGCCGATCGGGAAGCCGAGCAGGAAGCGGTTGACGACGACGCAGCGGGCGGCGACGTCGAACCGGTCCGGCTGCGCGCGCATGCCGGTCGCCGCCGTGACATGGCCGAAGCCGAGATGCAGGGCGCTGTGCGCTACCGCCCAGGCCCACTCGACTGGCTCGGCCCGGCGCTTGGGGTGGACGTGCAGCACGCCGTCGGAGTCGACCCGCACGAGTCCGTCGTCCGGCGCCTCCTCGCAGTCCTCCTGGCGGCAGGTGCTGAACCCGATGGCGGCCAGCGCGCGATTGGCCCGCACGAGCCGCATCCCCTCGGCGAACGCCTCGGCGGCCAGATCCTTCTTCTTGGGCGGCTCCTGATTGCGCGTACGGCTCATCGCGGGGACCCCTTTCGCCCGGCGGACCGACCGGACGCCGGCGTGCGGCGAGACGGCACGGGCCCGGGCTGACGGGACGGACAGGGCGGCCGGGACAGGCGAGACGGGCGGGACGGACTCGCTGCCGCCACCGCGCCGGGCCCGGCGGCCGCCTTCTCGCACGGGGCGCTCCCGCCGCCTCGCGAAGTACCCGCCGTCTCCTTTGCGGCGCTCACCGGCGCGCCTCCACCAGCCGGGGCATGTCGCGGGCCGCCTCCACCAGGAACCAGGCGGGGAGTACGGGGTTGCCGTCCTCGTCCGCGGCGATGACGCTCTGGGCGACCTCGACGGAGATCTCGGCGAGCTGCACGAGCAGGGACTTGGCGCGGTAGGCGGTCTGGCGGCCGCTCGCCGAGGCGTGTTCCTTGCTGGCGGGGAGTTCCTTGACGAGGCGGCCCCGGAAGGACTCCGCGAGGTAGTACAGGAGGTCGCGGTCCTCCAGCCGGTTCGGCCAGCGGGCCTCGCCCTTCATGATGGCCTCGATGCCGAACCGGCTGCGCACGATCTTCACGTAGCCGCAGAAGGCGACCGCGTGCGCGGGCGTCAGTGTGCCGTGCGCGATCACCTTCAGCGTGGGCTCGTCGAGCGCCGGGCCGAAGGAGTGCAGCGCGTCGGAGAGCATGTGCCAGGAGCGGGGCGTCGAGAAGGGCTCCTCGGTCTTCGGCGGCTTGGACCACAGGTGGTCGGGGCGGTCGATGAGGTGGTCGAGCACCCACGGGTGGATGCCGTTCGCCCCCGCCCACACCAGCCAGTCCTTCGGGGACGCCTCAAGGTGTACGTGCGCGAGCCGGTTGACCAGCGCGGACGCGATCGGGCGCGCGAGTGCGTTGTCCGTCGCGCGGTTGCCCGCGCCGATCACGATCGAGCCCGCAGGCAGCTCGTAGTTGCCGATGCGCCGCTCCAGGATCAGCGAGTAGAACGCCTTCTGGACGTCCGGCGTCGCCGCGTTCAGCTCGTCCAGGAACAGGCAGTACGGCTCGTCGCGGGCGATGGCCTCGGGCGGGCAGAAGACCGAGCGGCCGTCGCGGATCTGCGGTACGCCGATCAGGTCCTCCGGCGCCAGCTGCGTACCCAGCAGGCTCACGCACTCCAGTCCCAGCGATTCGGCGAACTCCCTCACCAGGGAGGACTTTCCGATGCCGGGGGCGCCCCAGATGAAGACCGGCCGCACGGTCGCGAGGCCGAGCAGCAGTTCCGGTATACGGGAGGGAGTGACGGTGACGGCTGCCTGCACGCAGTGGCTCCAGGTGGGTGTTCGAGCGGGGCGCGCGTGGTGCGCGATGTCCGATGCGAACAGTGTGTGCGGTTCCTCCCCCGCACCGCAGCCCATTTTCGGGGCCCTTGAGAGGCTCAGAGACCTACGCGACCCGCTGCTCGGGGCCGGTCTCGACGGGGACCTGCGGGCCGTCGCACTCGCGCAGCCAGCGCCGCAGTACGTGGTGCACCTGCTCGGCGCCGACCAGTTCCGCCCCGTCCTCGACGGGCGCGGAGAACGTGAGCGGTGACATCAGGAAGGGCCGTCCCTGCGCTCCCCCGAGGCCGCCGTGCGAGCCGATCTGCTCCTCGAACGCGAGGACTTCGCCCTCCTGGGGGTCGTACCAGGAGTTGATCATGATGTCAGCGGTGTGCGGGAACGCGTGCGTGCGGCGTACGGCGTCGGCGGCGCCCGGGCCGAAGTCGGCGAGCGGGCCCGGGTTGTCGTCCAGTTCGTCCAGGGGGATCTCGGCGCCGTTCGCACCCAGCACGAGGCCGCCGTGCTCCTCGCTGCGCACGAGGAGGAAGCCGACGCCGGGGTGGTTGGCGAGTGTGGTCAGCAGGGCCGGGTGGCGGGCGTCGATCTCCTCGCGGCTCATCCGGTGCGGTACGTCCGGGAAGGACACGAGGCCGAGGTTGCCGGAGGCCAGCACGAGCGGCTCCGAGTGGCGGCTGGAGGGGCGGTACTGCTCGTGGCCCTCCTCGACCGGCCTGCGCAGCGCAGCCCGTACGGCGGACCTGGCCTCGGCGCCGCTGTGGGTGCGGCGGGCCTTGCGGGGCACGGGCAGTCCGCAGCCGGCCCTGACCAGCTCGCCGAGGCCGAGTCCGTAGCGGGTGCGGAAGGTCTCGCCGGGGCTCTGGCCGTGGTCGGACAGCAGGACGATGCGGTACGCGCGCGGGGCGTGCTCGGCGACCTGCGCGATCAGGGCCAGCGAGCGGTCCAGGCGTTGCAGGACCTTCTCCGTGTCGCGGCCGCGCGGGCCCGAGTGGTGCGCCACCTCGTCGTACGCGACCAGGTCCGCGTAGACCGAGGAGCGTCCGGCGAGCATGTCCCCGATCACCGCGGCGACGACGACGTCCCGCTCGATGACGGTCGCGAAGGCCCGGATGAACGGGTAGAGGCCGCCGCGGCCGACCCGCGGGCGCCGCTTCTTGAGGCGTGCCCAGGTGGACTCGCCGATCTCGCGGCCGACCTCGGCGAAGAAGGACATGGCGGTACGGACGGCGTTGGCGGGGTCGGAGAAGTACGCGAAGTAGCCGGCCCGCGAGCGGTTCTCCCGGCCCCTTCTGGCGGCCACGGAGAGCACGAGGGCGAGCTGGTCGGCGCCGCCGCTGAAGAGGTTGCCCCGGCTGGCGCCGTCCATGGTGAGCAGGCCGCCGTCGCCGGTGTGCGCGATGGCGCGGCGCTGGAGTTCGGCGGCGCTGGTGGGGCGGTTGCAGACCATGACCTCCCGGGTGTCCTTCTCGTACCAGCGGAAGGCGGGGATGTCGTGGTTGGAGCCGTGCAGGATGCCCAGCTGGCTGGCGCCGGTCTGGCTCGACCAGTCGGTGCGCCAGGGGGTGAGCCGGTGGGTGGTGCGGGCCCCGTCGCCGTCACCCAGCAGGGCGGCGACGGTGGGCATCAGACCGCGTCCGACCGCCTCCAGGAGTACGTCGTGACCGACGCCGTCGAGCTGGAGGAAGACCACTCCGGGGGTGGACGGGCCCGCGCCCGGCTCCAGCTCGGACCGCCGTCGGTCGGAGAGCCGGTAGAGCCTGCGCCGGTACGCGTCGTCGTCCCGGACGGCGAGGGCACCGCCGGTGGCGGAGGCGACGGCCGACATCACCGCGGCGACCACCACGGCGGTCTCCGGGGCGGCCTCGCTCTCTCCGGACGGGATGATCCGCAGGGCGAGCCACAGGAGCGAGCCGTTGAGGAAGAAGACGAGCAGGCCGAGGACGAGCGCGGGGACGAGGAGCAGGGCCCGGACCAGGAGCGGCCACACGACGGAGGAGAGCACACCGAAGGCCCCGGCGCCGAGTGCGGCCGTGATGGCGATCTGGGTCGCACTGTCGCCGTCGGGGGACTGGATTGTGAAGTCCGGCAGGATCCCGGCCAGCGCCAGCATGGTGACCGTGGACACGGCCCATACGGCAATGCTCCGCCAGAGCGCGCTCACCAGCCTGCGCCACCTCGCGCCGCTCACGCCACGCCCACCTCCACCCCGCTGTCAGACCTGCCCCAACCCTGTCACAAGCACGCAAGCCGTTTCGGCGGCGCACAAGGGCACGACGGTTGCTCACCACGCGCACGCAGGGTGACCGCGGGCCACCGCACGGGGTTGCCTCTGCCCGGCCCGTGCTCGGCAGCGCAGGAGGGGTCAGCGGCCGTCGTAGCCCGCCGTCGGCATCGACAGCCGGCGGTGGACATGGGCCTTCATCTGGGCGTCGTACGCGGGTTCCGCGTGGCCGACCGTCTCGACCCGTACTCCGCGCCGGGCGCACTCGGCGGTGAACTCGTCCACGGAGGCGAGCGCCCGCTCCAGGACTCGGCGGCTCGGCGCCACGAACAGGTCGACGAGGCCCGCCTCGGCGTCCTCCCAGAGCGCGCAGTGGTCGGGCCGCAGCCCCCGTACGAGCAGTTCGCGGGTGACGACATAGCCGCGCTCGGCGGCCCAGCGCGCGCACATGGCGTGCTGGCTGCGCGAGTCCACCAGGAAGGGGTCCGCCTCCAGCTCCTCCAACGGCGTCAGACTCGCGATCGTCGTCACGCGAAGCATGCCGGAGGCACGGCGTGTGTCTCCCATGGCGTCCCCCCTCACCTCCGGGTTTCGTCGCCGACCCTACTCCTGCCCGTACGCTCGGGGGGAGTCGCGCGAAGGAGGCAAAGGAGTGCCGGTGGAGATCACTTGGTGGGGGCACGCCACCTGCACCGTCGAGGACTCGGGCGCGCGCGTGCTCACGGACCCGCTCTTCGCGCGCCGGCTCGCGCATCTGCGCAGGCGCCGGGGCGCGCCGCCCCCGCCCGAGGCGGCCGTGGCAGACGTGGCGCTGGTGTCCCATCTGCACGCCGATCATCTGCACGTCCCGTCGCTGGCGCGGCTCGCCCCGGGCACCCGGCTGCTGGTGCCGAAGGGAGCCCCGCGGGCCGTCCCCGGGCTGCGCGGGCTCGGTCATCTGCAGATCACCGAGATGGCGAGCGGCGACCGTACGCGGGTCGGTGACCTGGTCGTACAGGCCGTTCCGGCGCGGCACGACGGGCGGCGGCTGCCGGTCGGGCCACATCGCGCGCCCGCCCTCGGCTATGTGATCGAGGGCGAGGCACGGACGTACTTCGCCGGGGACACGGGCCTCTTCGAGTCGATGGCCAAGGAGGTCGGACCGGTCGACGTGGCGCTGCTGCCGGTCGGCGGCTGGGGTCCGTATCTGGGCGAGGGACACCTGGACGCCGGGCGGGCGGCCGAGGCGCTGGCCCGTCTGCAGCCGGGGAGCGCGGTGCCGGTGCACTACGGCACGTACTGGCCGATCGGGATGGATGCCGTGCGCCCCCATGAATTCCACGCGCCCGGCGAGGAGTTCGTGCGCCTGGCCGCCGAGCGTGCGCCCGAGGTGGCGGTGCACCTTCTGGACCACGGACAGCGTGTGCGGCCGCGGGTCGCGGGGTACCGGTCATCCCCGAGGGACGCGCCGGCCGGCCGGGGCGACGACGAGCGGGAGGGCGAAGCCCGGTGAGGGATGTGCTCGCCGCCGCGGTCACGACCGTGCCGACCGAGTCCACCCAGCAGGCGCTCGGTTATCCGTCGCTGTTCCTGCTGGTGCTGATCGGGGCGCTGGTGCCCGTCGTGCCGACGGGTGCGCTGGTGAGTTCGGCGGCGGTGGTGGCGTTTCACCAGACCGCGCCGTTCTCGATGGTGCTGGTCTTCGTGGTGGCGGCGTTCGCGGCGTTCCTCGGGGATGTCGCGCTGTACTGGCTCGGGCGTCGTGGCATGAAGTCGAAGAACGGGTCGCGTTGGCTGGCCGCGATACGGGATCGTGCGCCGGAGGACCGGCTGGCGCAGGCGCAGGAGAAGCTCGCCGAGCATGGTGTGGCTGTGCTGGTGTTGTCGCGGCTGGTGCCGGCGGGGCGGATTCCTGTGATGCTGGCCTGCCTGATGGCCAAGTGGCCGTTGCGGAGGTTCGCTCGCGGGGATGTGCCGGCTTGTCTGGCCTGGGCCGCGACGTATCAGCTCATCGGGGTGGCGGGGGGTTCCTTGTTCAAGGAGCCCTGGGAGGGTGTGGTGGCGGTTGTCGTGCTGACCGTTGTGATCAGCGTGGCGCCCGGTCTTTGGCGCCGTATGCGCAGCGCCGCGCAGTAGGTGGGTGCGGGCAGGTCGGTCCGGGGGCTTCTGTCGTGTGTCGGCTGCGGGTTGTGGGTGGCTGGTCGCGCGGTTCCCCGCGCCCCTGAAAGCACCGGTTGCCCGTGCCCTTGGAAGAACCCGGCAAAGGCGCCTCAGTCGAGCACCCTCGAAGCGCCCACCGGCAGGTCCCACAGGTTTTCTCTCGTCAGGCCTGCCTTCTCCCATGCCGTGCGCACCCGGGTCAGGGGTTCAAGGACTGGTTCTGCCGAGAGGACGAAGGTGGCCCAGTGCATGGGGGCCATGCGGTGGGCGCCGAGGTCCTGGGTGGCTCGGACCGCGTCCTCGGGGTCGCAGTGGACGTCGCTCAGCCACCAGCGGGGGTTGTAGGCGCCGATGGGGAGGAGGGCCAGGTCGATACCGGGGTAGCGGGCGCCGATGTGGGAGAACCAGTGGCCGTATCCCGTGTCGCCCGCGAAGTACACGCGCCGGCCGTCGGACGCGGTCAGGACCCAGCCGCCCCACAGGGTGCGGCAGGTGTCGTGGAGGCTGCGCTTGGACCAGTGGTGGGCCGGTACGAAGTCGAAGCGGACTCCGCCCAGTTCGGCCGCCTCCCACCAGTCCAGCTCTGTGACGTGCGAGAAGCGGCGGCGCCTGAACCAGCCTCCTAGCCCGGCCGGGACGAACACCGGGGTGTCGCGCGGGAGTCGGCGCAGCGTCGGGGCGTCCAGGTGGTCGTAGTGGTTGTGGCTGATGACGACCGCGTCGATGCGCGGCAGTGCGCTCCAGGCCACGCCGACGGGCGTGATCCGGGCGGGAGTTCCGAGGATCTTGCGGGACCACACCGGGTCGGTGAGCACGGTGAGCCCGCCGATCCGGACCACCCAACTGGCGTGCCCCGCCCAGGAGACGGCAACGGTGCGCGCGTCCACCCGGGGCAACGGGCCGGGCTCGTACGGAAGTCGGGGAATGTCGGAGAGCCCCTCGGGACCTGGCCGCAGCGCACCCTCGCGGGCGAACCGGGCGAAGCCCCTCAGGCCCGGCAGCGGGGCGGTCAGCCGGTCCGCGAACGAGCGGGGCCAGACGCGGCGTTCGCCGAGCGGACGGGGTTCGGCGAGAGGCAGGGGGTCGGCGGGCGGCCGGCGATCTGCGGGCGGGGTTCCGACGGCGGGTACGGACGCGGGTGAGGTCACGGAGGACAGGGGCGAGAGCGACGCCGAGTCGTCGGCGTCCGTGGTCGTGGTGGTCGTGGTCGACTCGGACTGCTGCGTCATCGAGGGGACTCCCGTCGCCGAGCGTCATCGTCATCGCGGAGCTCGGCGAGTGCCGAGCCCAGCAGACTCAACGCGCGTTCCACATGCGGCAATTCCAGAGGTTCCGGTGACGTGAGAGACGCCATCCGCTCCTCGTGGGTTGTGCCGAGGAACGGGCCGGTGGCCAGGCGTACGCGCAGTGCGCCGAGTTCGTCGCCGAAGCGGTGTCCGCCGGGCACGGGCATGCCGAGTCGGTCGGTGAGGAAGTCCTCCAGTTCCTGGGCGTCGCCGACACCGCGCGCGGTGAGCGCGGAGCGCAGCGGGCCGAGGTCCGCGTACAGATGGCGGCCGGCGCGCGGGGGCCGGGCGAGGGCGCCGACGGCCACGAGGGTGCGGTGCGCGGCGGTGGCCACGCGCGCGTGCAGGCGTACCGACGCGGCGAGGCGCTGCGTGATGTCGTCGGGCTCGCCGAGCGCGTACGCGGCGGCCGAGGCGACCGGGGCCGCGATCCGGGCGTCGAGCGCGGTCAGTACGTCGAGGACGCGGTCGTGCAGCCGGGTGCCGGTGTCGTTGGCGGGGAAGCGGGCGATCGCGGCGGGCCAGCCGGGCGGCAGGAAGGGTCCCGCGAGGTCGGCCAGGACCGTGACGTGCTCCGGCAGCATCTCGGCGGGGCTCAGGAACACGGTGTCGTGCGGTTCGTGCAGGGTGTCGCGCCAGGTCTCGTCGCTGACCACGTGCAGCCCCTCGCCCACGGCCGCCTCGATGGCCTCGTGGACCACCTCGGGCGGCGCGACGGTGGCGGTGGGGTCGTCGGCGACGGACAGGACGAGCAGCCTCGGGTCACCGCCCTCGGCTCGGACGCGGCGCACGGTTTCCAGGAGGGCGTACGGGTCCGGGACGCCTCCGCACTCGGCGGGTGTCCCCACATGGAAGACGGATCTGCCCAACAGGCGTGCCTGCGGCGCCCACCAGGCCGCGCAGGGGCGCGGCACGAGAACGTCGCCGCCGAGCGCGGCGGTCAGCGCGAGGAGCAGTGCGGGGGCGCCGGGCGCCGCGGCCGTTCGGTCGCGGTCGGCGGACAGTCCGCGCCGGGCCCAGTAGGCGAGGGCGGCGTCCAGGAGTGCGGGTCCCCCGCCGGTCGGTTCGGTGTGCGCGCCCGTCGCGGCTGCGGCGAGTCCTGGCGGCACCGGCAGGTCCTGGCCGGGGAGAGGTGGGCCGTAGCGGACGGGGCCGTGGCCTGCCGGATCGGTCCGCCGCATACGTGCCTCCGCGCAGTGATCCGTGGACCGGCCGTCGTTCCGTGGACCGCGCCTGAGTGGATCGCGGATCCGTGGACGCCGGTCCGTGGTCCGTCGTGGTTCCCACGGTGCCTGTCGTGCCCCTGTGCTTCGAGTATCCAAGGCTCTGCGTACCCAGTGGATCGGGTCGCCAACTCAGCCGTTCGAGGAGGACTCCCGGCGGAGCAGTCTGTGGACGGCGGCGCCGGCCGCTCCCGCGATGAGGACACCGCCCGTGACCAGGGCGAGGGTGGAGTCGGTGAAGGTGCCGCCCTCGCCCGCCTGCACCCCGTGCCGGACCGGGCCTCCGCCGTCACGGGAGTCTTCGAGACGGGTTTCGTCGTGGGAGTCCTCTCGGGAGGCGTCACGGGAACCGTCGCGGGAGGCATCGCCCGAGCCCTCGCGGGACTCGTCGCGGGAGCCGTCGCGGGACGCCGTGAAGGACGCGCTCCACTGCTTTCCCTGGCCACCGGGTGCGGCCGGGCAGGTGCCGTCGACGCTCCAGTCGGAGCCCTTGCCGGCCGCGTCGCCCTTGCCGGCCGCACCGTCCTTGTCGACCGGGTCGGGCCCGCCCCCCTCCAAGTTCGCGGCGGGCACGATACGGGCGGTGCCGCTGTAGGCAGGGCCGCCCGCGGCGTCCTCCTCGCCCGCGGCCTTGTGCAGCTGGACGGTGCCGTGCTCGAAGGCCTTCGAGGTGGCGTCGATGGTCTCGGGCGCCGGCCCGCCCGTCGGTTCGCAGGACACGGAGACGGTGACCGTCCCGCCGGGGGCGACGGTGCGGGGGCTGACCTCCGCCCCCGGGTTCTCGGCGGCCGCCGCGGTGGTGGTGCCCAGGGCGACGGCGGTGAGGGCGGTGGCGGACAGGGCGCGGACGGTACGGCGCATGCGCATGGGCTCGGGCTCCTTCGGCCGGCGGCTGGGGACCCCCACGCCCGTGGACGGCGGCGGAGGCGGGGCACGACCGACATGCCCCGCAGCCCATCAGAGCCCGGCCGCCGCCCGGGCGCGCGCGGCCGGACACCATTCGTGCCACGCGGACGCCCGAGCGGGTGACACGTCACGGTCGCCGCACGGGCGCCGCACGGACGCCGTACCGGTTCGGCTCGACGTCAGTTCGACAGGGAGACCAGCTCCTGTTCCAGGCCGCGGCCCCGTGAGTCCACGAGGGCCGAGGCGACCTCGGACAGTTTGCGGTTGGTGCCCTGCGAGATGCGGCGCAGGACCTTGAAGGCCGCGTCCGCGTCGCAGGCCAGCACATGCATGACGATGCCGCACGCCTGGTCGACGACGGGGCGGGTGCGCATCGCGGCGCCGAGCTGGTCGAGCTCGGTGAGCGCGGCGCGGTAGGAGCGGTCACGGACGAGAGCGGTCGCGGCGAGATCACCGAGGGCCCGGGCGGGTCCGTGCGGGGCATCCTCCAGGCCGCCCGCACGGAAGCTGTAGAGGCTGAGGGTGACCGTCAGGCCCGCCCGGCGAAAGGGAAGGGTGACGCTGGAGCGCACGCCCGAGTCGAGCGCCATCGCCCGGTACTGCGGCCAGCGCTCCTCACGCAGCAGGTCGCCCGACTCGACGGGCTCACCGCGCTCCAGCGCGGCGGGGATCGGGCCCTCGCCTGAACGGAGCTGCATCGCGACGAGCGCGGCAAGGTCCGGGTGCGTCACCGCGGCCGGCCTCTCCGTGCCGCCGTCGGAGACCGTGGTGCCCGCGCCGCAGCAGTCGGTGGTGCAGCGGACGGCCTGCTCGGCGAGTTCCGACAGCCGACGGCCCGGAAGTGCAGATTCCGGGGATGCCGTCCCGCGGTGGCCGAGATGTTCCGTATCCGGCATGTTTCGCACCTCCTCTTTCCCCCGCCTTCCCGCTCACCTGCGGAGAAAACGATGTCGGGGCGTTCCACCCCGGCCTCCCCGGGCGCGCTCGTGACGAGCTACGTTCATGGCATGGCGCAGACGGAAGAATTCGGTGAGGAACTTGCGGATTTCGTGCGCCGTGTCGCGGAGTTGAAGGCGGCACGGTCCGTGCCCCGTGACGACCTGCCCACCGTGCTGGACACGGCGATCTTCGAACTCGACCATGTGGCCGACCAGTTGTGGCCTTGGTACGAGCGCCTGACGGCAACCGGCACGGCGACCATGTCCTCCGCCGACCGTCAGGAACAGCAGTTGCTGAAGGGGATCTTCCAACGGCTGCCGCTGCCCGTCGCGCTGATCGACCGCGAGACGGTGGTCCGCAGGCTGAACTTCGCGGGAACCAACTTCACGGGTGTCAGGGCGGGTTACGCGACGGGCCGCCCGCTCTCCGGCTTCCTCGCGCACCCGGACCGGGCCGCGTTCCGCTCGCAGACCGCGGCGGTGGCACGCGGTGACGGCGACCGCAGTCTCACGGTCCATCTCCAGCAGCGCCCCGCCGTTCCCGTGCACGCGACACTCACCGCGCTGCGGCCGAGCGGCGAGCCGCGTACCGCCGTACTCGTGGTGCTCCAGTCCGCCGGAGCAAGGACACCGTCGGCCGAGAGCGGCCCCGGCCCCGTGCCGGACCTCGGCGAGACGACACGGCACGCGACGCTGATGGACCTGCTGGACGCGATGACCACGGCCCTGCTGAGCGAGCCCGCCAGGACCCGGGCCGCGGTGCTGGAGCGGGCGGCCCGGGTCCTGCACGGACGGTTCGCGGACTGGGTGGTGGCAGACGAGGGGGCCGCACGGCTGTGCCGTACGACCGTCCTCGGACCGGCGGACCAGCAGGACGTACGGGCCGAGGACCTGGAAGCACAGAACCCTGCCGCGTGCCCCCTCGTCGTCGAGGCGGCGCGCGGCGGTTCCACGGCCCTCCAGGTACGCCCTGAGGACCCGGACGCCTTCGGCCGCGACGCCTCCGGCGCCCCCGTCCTGGTCCGCGCGAACGTCACATCCCTCCTCTGCGTCCCCCTCACCCTCGACGGCGCGGTCCAGGGCGTCCTCACCCTCTTCCGCACCGGCCCCCGCCGAGCCTTCTCCATGGCAGAGGCCCAGGCAATGGACA
Organism: Streptomyces sp. NPDC058697; assembly: GCF_042715345.1. Classification (NCBI taxonomy): domain Bacteria; kingdom Bacillati; phylum Actinomycetota; class Actinomycetes; order Kitasatosporales; family Streptomycetaceae; genus Streptomyces; species Streptomyces sp. NPDC058697. The sequence continues at coordinate 68,650 of NZ_JBHXSU010000011.1, read as the reverse complement.
TGATGTCCCGTCACATAGCCCTGGCACTCAGCAACTTGGACCGAAGGTAACGAGGCCCACAAGGGCGCCCCGACAGGGGCGCGGGGAACTGCGCGACCAGCCACAACGAACCCGCAGCCGACAACAACCCCACAGCCACCCAGGACCCGCAGTACTCCGCCAAACCGCCGGAGGCCTACGCAACGTCTTGCAGAACCTGCTCCCGCAACCGACTGCAACTCCGGCTGATCAGCCGGGAAACATGCATCTGCGAGATCCCGAGCTGCTCGGCGATCCGGCTCTGCGTCATGTCCGCGAAGAACCGCATGTACAGGATGGCCCGTTCACGCTCGGGCAACGCCTGAAGCCGCGGCTTGACCGCCTCACGGTCGATGACGATGTCCAGCGCCGGATCGGCTGAGCCGAGCGCGTCGCTCAGCGAGTATCCGTCCGCGCTGCCCGGGAGTTCGGCGTCGAGCGAGAGCGCCGTGAAGCTCTCCAGGGCCTCCAGACCGGCGCGTACGTCCTCTTCGCTCATCTGCGCGTGCTCGGCGATCTCGGCGAGCGTGGGCTGCCGGCCCTGGATGGTCTGGGAGAGGTCCTGACGGGCGAAGCGGACGCGGTTGCGCAGGTCCTGGACCCGGCGAGGCACGTGCAGGGTCCACATGTGGTCACGGAAGTGGCGCTTGACCTCACCCGTGATGGTCGGAACGGCGTAGCTCTCGAAGGCGTTGCCGAGTTCGGGGTCGTAGCGGTCGACGGCCTTGACGAGGCCCATGGCCGCGACCTGCCGCAGGTCGTCGGAGTTCTCGCCACGGTTCCGGAACCGGCCTGCCAGGCGGTTCGCCATGGGCAGCCAGGCCTCGATGATCTGCTCCCGGAGAGTGTCGTGCAGCCGGCCCGGAGGCAACGAAGCGAGCCTGCGGAAGTCCTCCGCGGTGTCCGGGGCGTCGTCATGGGGGTGCTTGGCGCTCGCGTGAGTTCGCATGGTGCGTGCAACTCCCTTGAGGGGTGCCTTGGGTGGACGGTCACCGTGGGAGCGCACCCCGAGCCGGACGGGCACACCCGTGGTGGGGGAAACTCCGCTCCCACGGACGTGCCTCCTGTCCGAAGCACTGTGCTTCGCCTGCCCCTCGCCCTGCCCTGCAAACGCGACTTGCCCGGCTCAATGGCTCAGTGGGCCGGTCGCTCTGCGGGCCGGTCGCTCAGTGGCTCAGCGTGGCGCCGTCGGTCGTGCCCGGCTGCTGGGCGGGCCGGGCCGGCGGAAGCAGCCAGTCCTCGTTCGGGAGCAGCCATTCCTCGTAGCGGCCGAGTGCCAGGACGACGCCGAGCATCAGGACCGGAATGATCACAGCGAGCACCGCCATGGTCCTGTCCTTCCCCAAAGGGATCACACTGGAGGGTGGAGACCGAGTCTCCTGCTCGCCGACGGACAAACCTCCTGCGCACAGGCCGATGCGATCCCGGTGCCCGTGCCACTGCAAACCCCCGGTGCAAACCGTCCGTGTCGATGTTCGTGAGACGGGTACGCGAGGGTCCACCCCGAACATCTGGAGGGACACATGGAGCGAGGCAGCAACCGCCTCAGCGTCCACCGGGACGAGGAGATGAAGCACGAACTGCAGGGCCTGCTGAGGTCCGGCCGTCCGACGCGGGTGGAGGAGTGGCACGATCCGGAGCCGATCGCCGACGACGATCCGCCGGTCGCCGGCGGGCCGGTGACACCGGGCTCGGACCGGGGCTCCGTGGCCTCCGTCCGCCTGGATCTGGCGCGCCACCTGGGGCGTACGTCGTTCCCCGCGGGTCCCCGTGAGCTGAGCGGCGTCCTGCGTGACCAGTACGCGCCGGACACGCTCGTCGAAGCGCTGGAACCGCTGCCCGGCGGCGCGCGCTACGCGAACGTGCAGGAACTGGCCGAGGCCGTCGTGCGCCCCACGGAGACGGGAGCCGAGGCGCCCGAAGAGCGCGCGCCGGACGCATAGCCGGCCGTCTCAGGGGTACTGCGGGCGACATCAGGCCGACGTAGCCGTACCCCTGAGACGGGGGACGCAGGAAAGGCCCAGAGGCATGGCTGTTTTCGTGAGGGAAGTCATGACGCCAGGCGTCGTCTCGGTCCGCCCGGACGCCTCGCTCGTCGAAGCCGCCCAGCTCATGCGGGCCCAGGACATCGGCGATGTCCTGGTGGCGGGCGATCACGCTCTCATCGGCGTCCTGACCGACCGAGACATCGCGCTGCGCGCGGTCGCGAACGGTGTCGACCCGCTGACGGTGAGCGCCCAGTCGGTGTGCACGCCCGATCCGGTCGTGGTGGGCCCCGACGACGGGGTGGCGGCGGCGGTCGCGCTGATGCGCGACCACGCCGTGCGCCGGCTCCCGGTCGTCGTGGAGGGCCGGGCGGTCGGCATGGTCAGCCTGGGCGACCTGGCCATCTCCGAGAACCCGGATTCGGCCCTCGCGGAGATCAGCCGCGCCACCCCGGACGGCCGCGGGGGCGTGGCCCGCGCGTAACGCGAACAGACACGCGGCCGGAGACGAAAGCAGGAGACAACAACAGCAGACAACAGCAGTGGACGAGAGCAAAACACGAGAGCACGGGCCGCGCGACAGACAGCGTGGCCGGAAGGGATGTGGAAGACCCATGCGCATCGCGTTCCTGATGGCGCCGGAGGGCGTCGAGCAGATCGAACTCACCGACCCCTGGCACGCCGTCCACGACGCGGGCGGCGAACCCGTGCTGCTGTCGACGAAGCCGGGGCAGATCCAGGCGTTCAACCATCTCGACAAGGCGGACGTGTTCCCGGTGCAGCAGGTCGTGGGCGATGCCTCGGCCGACTCCTTCGCCGGTCTGGTCCTGCCGGGCGGCGTGGCCAATCCGGACGCGCTGCGCATGGACGAACAGGCCGTGTCGTTCGTCCGGGACTTCTTCGAGCAGGGCCGTCCGGTCGCCGCGATCTGTCACGCCCCGTGGACGCTCATCGAGGCGGACGTGCTCCGCGGCCGCACACTCACCTCGTGGCCGAGCCTGCGTACGGACATCCGCAACGCGGGCGGCACGTGGGTCGACGAACAGGCGGTCGTCTGCGAGGCCGGCCCCGCGACCCTCGTCACCAGCCGCAACCCGGACGACCTCAAGGCATTCAGCGAGGCGTTCCTGCCGGAGTTCCTGAAGCACCGCTGACCACGGCCGTTCGGCAGGCCCGGCCAGGCCTCACCGGCTCGCGTCCGGATGCCTGTCCCGCGCCCCCGCCCGCGTCCGGCCCAGGGCGACCGGGCGGCGCGGGTTCCGGCGCAGATACTCGCCCTCCAGTTCCGCCATCCGGACGTTGTGCGTGCGCAGCGCGTCGTTCGAGCCGTGCAGCAACGTGTCATGGCGGGTCCGATGAATGGTCTCCAGCTCTTTCATCAGCTGCTGATCATCCAGGAGGCCCGGGTCGACTCCGGTCATGGCACTACCCCGATCGTCGTGTCTCCCTCCACACTACGAACACCCGGGGCACAACGCGCCCCAAAGGGGCGCGGGGAACTGCGCGACCAGCCCCATCGGCCCCGCAGACAACGAACGACCCCCCAGTTGCCTACCGAACCCGCTCAACCCGCCGCTCATCCCAGACCGGCTCCGCCGACTCCCGCACACGCCCGTCGCTCCCGAACACCAGATACCGATCGAACGACCGAGCGAACCAGCGGTCATGCGTGACCGCGAGAACCGTGCCCTGAAAGGCCTCCAGCCCCTCCTGAAGCGCCTCGGCCGACTCCAGGTCGAGGTTGTCCGTGGGCTCGTCCAGAAGCAGCGCCGTACAGCCCTCCAGCTCCAGGAGAAGGATCTGGAAGCGGGCCTGCTGCCCGCCGGAGAGCCGGTCGAAGCGCTGCTCGGCCTGGGCGGTCAGCTCGTAGCGCCGCAGCCGTGACGAGGCGGCACCGCGGTCCTGGGAGTGCTCGGACCACAGGATGTCGAGCAGGGTGCGCCCCTCCAGCTCGGGATGGGCGTGGGTCTGCGCGAAGTGGCCGGCCACGACACGCGCACCGAGCTTCCACTCCCCCGCGTGCGTGACGTCGCCGCCCGCGAGGAGTCGCAGGAAGTGCGACTTGCCTGAGCCGTTCGAGCCGAGCACGGCGACCCGCTCGCCGTAGAAGACCTCCAGGTCGAAGGGTTTCATCAGCCCGGTGAGTTCGAGCCCCTTGCAGGTCACGGCCCGAATGCCGGTGCGGCCGCCGTGCAGGCGCATGGTGATGTCCTGCTCGCGCGGCGGCTCCGGCGGCGGTCCCGCCTCCTCGAACTTGCGGAGCCTGGTCTGCGCGGCCTGGTAGCGGGAGGCCAGCTCATGGCTGATGGAGGCCGCCTGCCGCAGGTTGAGCACCAGCTTCTTCAGCTGCGCGTGCTTCTCGTCCCAGCGCCGCCGCAGCTCCTCGAAGCGCGCGAAGCGCTCCCGGCGTGCCTCGTGGTACGTGTCGAAGCCGCCGCCGTGCACCCAGGCGTCGGCGCCCGCGGGCCCGGGCTCGACGCTCACGATCTTCTCGGCGGAGCGGGCGAGCAGCTCCCGGTCGTGGGAGACGAACAGGACCGTCTTGCGGGTCTCCCGCAGCCGCTCCTCCAGCCAGCGCTTGCCGGGGACGTCGAGGTAGTTGTCCGGCTCGTCGAGCAGCAGCACCTCGTCGGTGCCGCGCAGCAGGGCCTCCAGGACGAGCCGCTTCTGCTCACCGCCGGAGAGCGTGCGCACCTCGCGGAACTGCGCCTTGTCGTACGGGATGCCGAGCGCGGCCGTGGTGCACATGTCCCAGAGGGTCTCGGCCTCGTACCCCTGGACCTCCGCCCAGTCGGAGAGCGCCTGCGCGTAACTCATCTGGGCGGCCTCGTCGTCGACGGTCATGATGAGGTGCTCGGCGCGGTCGACGGCCTGGGCGGCCTCCCGGATCCGCGGCTGGGCGACCGACACGAGCAGGTCCCGTACGGTCGACTCGTCCCGTACGGATCCCACGAACTGGCGCATCACGCCGAGCCCGCCGCTCACCGTGACGGTGCCGGCGTGCGGCTTCAGCTCGCCGGAGATCAGCCGCAGCAGTGTCGTCTTCCCGGCTCCGTTGGGCCCGACCAGCGCGACCGCGGCCCCTTCGCCCACCCGGAAGGACACATCGCCGAGCAGCGCCCTCCCGTCGGGAAGGTAGTACTCCAGGTGCGCGGCTTCCAGATGTCCCATGGTTGGGCATTGTCCGGGGTGCGCGGGGCGCGCGGCAAACGGGTTACCCGGCCGGCGGCCGCCTCCGCGCGCGGGCTCGGACCGGAGCGGCGGACCGGAGCGCCGGACGGAGGTCAGACAGGTCACACAACCAGTTCTCGTCGGACAGACATGCGCGGCAGAGCCCTGTCTGGGTACACGATGGTGCATGACCGCAGATCTGGACCTCACCGTCACCGGACCCGGCCACGCCCTGCGCGACCGGCTGCTGGCCCTCGACTGCCGCCTCTTCGAGGCCGTGGCGGCCCGGCACTGGCCGGGCGCCGACCCGCTGCTGCCGAAGCTGAGCCGCAGCGCGAACCACGGCCTGCTGTGGTTCGGCACGGCGGCGGCGCTCGCGGCGACGCGTTCGCCGCGGGCCCGTCGCGCGGCCGTCCGCGGTGTCGCCTCGCTGGCCCTGGCCTCGGCCACCATCAACACCCTCGGCAAACGCTCGGTGCGCCGCCCGCGCCCCCTGCTGGACGCGGTACCGATGGTCCGGCAGCTGAAGCGCCAGCCGATCACGACCTCGTTCCCGTCGGGGCACTCCGCGTCGGCGGCGGCCTTCGCGACGGGGGTCGCGCTGGAGTCCCGCCCCCTGGGCGCGGTGGTGGCCCCGGTGGCCGCCGCGGTGGCCCTGTCCCGTATCTACACGGGCGCGCACTTCCCGAGCGACGTGCTCGTCGGGGCGGCGTTCGGCGCGGGCGCCGCCTTCGCCGTACGCGGCCTGGTGCCGACCCGCGACCAGCTGCCCCCTCCCGGCCGACCGCGCGCGGACGCGCCCGCGCTGCCGGACGGGGACGGCCTGGTGATGGTGGTCAACAAGGCGGCCGGCAGCTCGGACCGTGTCCGCGCCCTCGGTGACGCCCTGCCGCGCGCCGAGCTCGTGGAGTGCGAACCGGCCGACCTGCAGGCCGAGTTGGAGAAGGCGGCGGCCCGCGCCGAGGTGCTGGGTGTCTGCGGCGGCGACGGCACGGTGAACGCGGCCGCCACGGTGGCCCTGCGCCACCGCCTCCCGCTGGCCGTGCTCCCCGGCGGCACGCTCAACCACTTCGCGCAGGACCTGGGCGTGGAGGACGTACGCGATCTGAGCCAGGCCCTGCGGGAAGGCGATGCCGTACGGGTCGACGTGGGCCTCTTCTCCGCCGACGGCACGGAGGGCTACTTCCTCAACACGTGCAGCCTCGGCGTCTATCCGGAGCTGGTGCGCGAGCGGGACCGCTGGTCGAAGCGGATCGGCGGCTGGCCTGCCGGAGTGGTCGCGACCCTGCGCGTGCTGCGCGCCGACCGGCACCCCCTCAAGGCCGAACTCGGCGGCAAGGAGCACCCGTTGTGGCTCCTGTTCGCCGGAAACGGCACGTACCACCGGATGGGTCCGGTGCCCGCCCGCCGCTACGACCTCGCGGACGGCCGCCTGGACGTACGGGTCGTGCACGGGGGCCGCTTCCCTGCCGTACGCCTCCTCGCCGCGGCCGTCGCCGGGCCGCTCACCCGCTCACCCGCGCACGCGGCGGTCCGCGTCGGCGCGCTCCGCGTGGAGGGCGTCGAGCCCGGCACCCTGCTGGCCTACGACGGCGAGGTCACCACGGTGGAGGGCGAGGTGACACTGCGGAAGCTGCCCGAGGCACTGACGGTGTACCGCCCGCTCCAGCAGCGACGCTGACCACACACGACCGAGTCCGCAGGGCCAGGTCCGCAGGGCCAAGTCCGCATGGCAAGACGCGGGTCTCATCATTCGACATGGCGGCGTACGGTGACGCGTATCGCTCGCGGAGCAGCTCCGCAGGCCCGGTCCGAGGGTTACGAGGGAATGGGGACGCCATGTCGAAGGAGACCGCCGTCTACACGCACGGCCACCACGAGTCCGTGCTGCGCTCGCACACCTGGCGCACGGCCCTCAACTCGGCGGCCTACCTCCTCCCCTCGCTGAAGCCGCACATGAGGATCCTGGACATCGGCTGCGGGCCCGGGACCATCACCGCCGACCTGGCGGAACTGGTCCCGGACGGGCACGTCACCGCCGTCGACCACGCGCCCGGCATTCTGGACCAGGCCCGGGCCACGGCGGCCGAACGGGGCCTGGAGAACGTGGAGTTCGCGGTCGCGGACGTCCACGCGCTGGAGTATCCGGACGACACCTTCTGCGCCGTCCACGCACACCAGGTGCTGCAGCACGTGGGCGACCCGGTGCAGGCGCTGCGCGAGATGTACCGGGTCACGAAGCCGGGCGGTTTCGTGGCCGTGCGCGACTCGGACTACGCGGCGATGACCTGGTACCCGCTGTCGCGGGGCATGGACGACTGGCTGGATCTCTACCGGCGTGTGGCCCGCGCGAACGGCGGTGAACCGGACGCCGGGCGGCGCCTGAAATCCTGGGCACTGACGGCCGGCTTCACCGACATCACGAGTTCGTCGAGCACTTGGTGCTACGCCACCGCCGAGGAGCGTGCCTGGTGGAGCGGCCTGTGGGCGGACCGTACGGTCGCCTCCGCGTACGCGGACCGCGCCACGGAGGGCGGTCACGCGACGGCGGAGCAGCTGGACGCGGTCTCGGAGGCGTGGCGGGAGTGGGGCCGGCAGGAGGACGCCTGGTTCTCCGTACTGCACGGGGAAATTCTCTGCCGGAAACCGGCCTGAATTCCTTGATCCGGGAAACCCGGCCAGTAGGAGGTAATAAACTATGGTTCCCATCCTGCTGGTACTGCTTCTGGCGCTCATCCTTTTCGGCGCCGGATTCGCGTTGAAGATTCTCTGGTGGATCGCACTGATAGTAATCGTGGTGTGGCTACTGGGATTCCTGGTGCGCGGCACGAGCGCGAGCGGTTCCAGGGGCCGCTGGTATCGCTGGTAGTTCTGCCGGGATTTCCGTATCCACCGGTGGTTCTACTCCCGGTTCCACTCCCTGGGAAGTAGCGGTCCGAGCGGCCCGAGGACCGGATTCAGGTCCTCGGGCCGCAACCCGTAGCGGTCGAGCTGGTCGAGCTGAGCTGGTCGACGAGAGCGGTCTCGCGGCGTTCCACGACGGTCACGAGTCCTCCCCGCTGAACGAGTAGGCCGCCCAGGGCCCGGTGAGTTCGACATGGAGTCCGGGAGAGTCGTCCTTCCTGCGGTCCACCAGTTCCACGAACGCCTCGGATTCCGAACGCGGCACCAGATAGGCGGCGTTCAGTACGTTCCGGCCGGACGCACGGGAGAGCGCCGCGTTCTGCGGCTCATGGATCCGGGAGTCCTCCGCGTACCCGGAAAGGAACTCGTGCAGCCGGCGCGCGAACTGCCCGGCCTGCTCCCGTTTCTCCTCTTCCGGGGATTCCACGTACACCTTCACTCCCCACTCGACCCGCCCGTCGAGCCGGTCGAGTGTCCGCAGGAAGGTCTCCTCGCGCTGTTCCATCATCGTGCGGACACCGCTGTCGTCCCGGAACACGGTCGCGAGCCGGAGCGGCAGCGGCGAGGTGACGACGGTGAGCGCGTCGATCACGTTCTGGTGCGCCCGCGTTGTCGCGCCGAGCCAGTCCGGGTCCTCCAGATGGGCCCGCAACGGCCCCTCCGCGAAGTCCTCCTCCGGCACATGGCCCACCACGGCGACGAGGCCGTGGTGGGTCAATTGCTTGGGCGGAACACCCGCGACACCCGTCAGCTGGGCCGACAGCGGTGTGCCGAAGGGGCGACAGACGGCGTAGACGTAGCGCAGACCACTCATCCCTGAGCTTCCTCCTCCGTGGGTTCGCGCTCGCGCGCGGGTGCGACCTCATGCACTTGTCCACGAGCGAGGTCCCCATGCACAACCAGGCCAACGACCGAGTCGGCCAACAGCCACGGCGAGCACCGGTTCAGTACTGGTGCCCCTCATGCCGCGGCAGGAGGGGACCGAGTGGGCCGAGGTCTAGGTTGAGGTCTTCGGGGCCCAGGCCGTAGCGCTCGCGGAGTTCGGTCATGCGGTCGTCGAGGATCATGAGCGTCATGCCGATGCGTTCTTCCTGTTCCTCGGTCAGGTTGTTCCTCTCGACTCGGCGGATGGCCTGCCGTTCCATGAGCTGTCGCAGCAACTCCACGACGGTGAGCACCAGTCGGACGAGGTCGCGTTCGACCGTGTCCTTGTCCAGGTCGAGGCGTCGGGCCGGGGACTGTCCGGAGTCAGGTGCGGGCGTTGCCTCAGGGAGCCGGCCGGGTGTCTGTTCACCGTGTGGTGTCACGGCAGGAATCCTTCCGTGGCTTCCTCGACCGAGGTGAGCAGGGCGCGCAGCGAGACCCGGACCAGTTCCACGTCGGCGATGCAGAGGCTGAGGTCTCCCGTGATGACGACGCCTCCGGCCAGGAGCCGGTCGAGGAGGTCGACGAGAGCGACCTCCGCGTGGGGCGGGACCGCGGCCGTCACGGCGTCGTCCGCGGGATCGCGAGGTCCGTCCGTTCGGCCTGTTCCGGCGGGGGCGAGGCGAAGGAGTACGGGGCCCAGGGTCCGGTGATCTCGAGTCGGACGCCGACCGTCCCGGCGGCGAGTGCCTCCACGTGGTCCTGGAAGCTCCGCGTGTGCTGTCGCGGGACAAGGTAGGCCGCGTTGACGACGTTCTCCCCCGGTTTCGCGGACAGGGCGGCCGGCTGGGGACGATGATGCCGAACGCCGGTGGCCAGGTTCGCTTCCGCGAGCGTACGGTCCACTCGTGCGCCGAGGTCCGCGGCGGCCCGGTGAGCCAGTTCGTGGCCGTCCCGGCTCGTGCGGCGGGCGCGCAGGTAGTCGCGCCCGGAGCGTGGCCGGTCCCCGGGGGGCGGGGTCGTGGCAGGCGGGTGGGCGTAGATCTTGACGCCCCATTCGTCGTGGCCCTCCAGCTGGTTCAAGGTGGTGCGGAAGTGGCCGGCGTCGGCGTGCAGGCGTCGTAGCAGGCTGTCGTCGTCGAGGTACACCGTGGCCAGCCGAAGCGGCAGCAGTGCCGTATGGGAGGCCAGTGCGGCGATCACCTGGTGATGGTCGCGGGCCAGGCGTTCCAGGTCGGTGATGTCGTCGAGCCGCTGTGCGACGGCCTCCTCGGTGAAGGCGTCGGCGGGTACGTCGCTGACGACCGCGGCCGTGTCGGTGCCGCGCAGGATCCGTACCGGCAGACCGTCGACGCCGCACAGTTCTCGGGCGGCCCGCTCGACCGCCTCGTTCCGCAGCAGTACTGCGTACGCGTAGACCGCGTCGGTGTGGTCTGCCGGGGGCGGGGTTTCGGGCTCACTGATCATCGGGTTCCTTCAACCGGGCGTTGAGCGACTGGAGTTCGGCGCGAAGGCGTGCGTTCTCGGCGGCGAGTTCCGCCGGGCGGGCGGGGTCGGGTGGCGGGGCGGGACGGACCGCCCGCGAGGACAGCGTCGGGTCGTGCTCCCACCAGTCGATGCCCATCTCGCGCGCGGTGTCGACGGAGACGATGAGCAACCGCAGCTTGATGGTGAGGAGTTCGATGTCGAGCAGGTTGATCTTGATGTCTCCTGCGATCACGACCCCTTTGTCGAGGACGCGTTCCAGGATGTCGGCCAGATTGCCCGCGCCGCCCGGCTGGGGCGACAGGGCATTTGGGCGCCGCGCGAGGGCGTCGGTCACTGGGAGCCTTCCTGTAGTACGGGACCGTCGGGGCCTGCCGGATCCTCGCCGCTGCCGGCCGTGATCTCTTCCAGACGATCCAGGAGTTCGTCCTCCCGAAGGCCGAACTCCTCCTCGGTGATACGGCCGGCCAGCAGATCGGCCTCCAGTTCGGCCAGTTCACGGTGGATGGGGGCCGGGTCGGCGTACTGCCGTTCCGCCTCCTGCACCACCTGTTCCAGCACCCAGCCGACCCCGCGCAGCGGGGCCAGCGGCAGGCCGAGCAAGCCACTCAGCAGACCCATACGGCGCCCTCCTTCCGGTCGGGAGGTGGTGGTGGGGCACGGTGCGGTGCCATGGTCACGCGGTCAGACGAAGCTGTAGGGCGGAAGAGGGCCGGTCACCCGGAGTTCCAGACCGTGTCCGAGGCTCTCGGCGACCTGGCCCACGGACGCGGCGAACGCGTCGGCCTGCCCGCGTTCGATCAGCAGGCTCAGGTTCAGGAAGACCTCGCCCGTCGGGTCACCCGCGGCGATGCGGTGAGCCAGCGGCTCCAGCCGGCGGGCGATGTCCTCGGCGTGCCGCGCCTGTAGCGCCTCGACCCCGGCGGCGACGACCGTGCCGAGGGCCACCTGGTCGTCGTGCGTACCGGTGCCGTCCCGTGTAAGGGCGCTCAGACGTCGGGCCTCGGCACTGTCCCGCAGGACATCGCGCAGGGCGGTGTCCTCGTCCTGCAGCGCCTTGACGTTGAACTCGACGCGGTCCTCGACCTCCCGGAGCCGATCGGTGAACAGCGACTCCTGGTCCGCGAGCGCGCGACGCACAGCGCCGTCGTCCGGAGCAAGGGTGCCGAAGCGCAGAGGCAACACGGCACCCGCGGCACCGAGCATCAGCAGCACTCTCTGATGGGCGATCAGATCTCTTCGCTTGGCGCGTAGTTGAGCCGGCGCCTCGCTGACGACGGCGGCCACGCGGGCGGCGCGCACCGCCCTCAAGGGCGCGGGCGAAGCCCCGATTCCGGTGGCACCGTCGACCGGCAGCGGATGGTCCGCGTCCGTGACCGCATAGAGGTAGAGCGGCATCCTCAGGCCCCCTCGCCCTGCTGCCCCTTGCCGCGCCGGGTCTTGTCGCGTGCGGCGGTGGGTGCCTTCTCTTGGCCGGTCGCGGCCGAACCCGAGGCGTCGGCCGCTTCCTGCGCGGTGGGCTCCGTCACCTGCTCCACGCCACCGACATCGTCGGCGCCGGGTACCACGGGATCCGTCACCGGGGCGGCGGTACCGGCCACTGGAGCCGCGGTACCGGCCACCGGGACGACAGCACTCACCCCGGCCGTCGTCGTCGGGACGACGGCCCCCACCACAGTGTCGGCCGTCCGGCCGACTGTGCCGACCACTCCACCGACGGCAGGCGCCACACCGCCAACCAGTCCACCGACGGTCGGGGTGACGGCGCCGACGACGCCACCGACCGTCTGTCCGACCGCCCCGAGTGCCTGCCCCACCGTCTGTCCCAGGTTCCCGACCTGTCCGACCGTCTGTCCGAGGTTCCCGACCTGCCCGACCGTCTGTCCGAGGTTCCCGACGACCGGGACCACAGCACCGGTCCCGGGCGGGCCGGCGGTGACGGGCGGCCCCTGCGTGACGACGGCGCCGGGAGCGGGAACCGCCGCGACGCCCGGCGAGACAGCGACCTGGCCTCCCGGCGCCACGGCAGTGGGCAGGACCGGTGCGAACACCGTGGGCGCCGGAGTCACCACGGGAGTACCGCGGTTCTCCAGGTCGAGGCGATTGGTCGCCGCTGCGAAGCGCAGATAGGTGTCGACACTGGCGATGACGATGCGGATGTCGACGCGCAGGATCTCGATGCCGATCACCGAGACCCGGATGAAGACATCGATCACGAGTCCGCGGTCAAGGATCAGGTCGAGGATGTCATAAAGGCCTCCGTCGGTCTTCTGGGCGCGGGGGGCGGCGGTCTGGGCGAGCACGGTCATCGGTGAGGTCCCCTCTCAGAGGTGGGGCGAGTGCGTGCGTGCGGGGCAGTCGTCGGCGCTGAGCTTCCGTGCGGTCGGCGTGCGGCAACCGGGCCGAGGACCCGGTCCGGCGCAACGGGGCCGGGGGGCAAGGACGTCGCGGACATGAACACTGCGACAGCGGGCGGGGCGGTCGCGCACAGGGGACCGCGTCGCGCGGAGAAAGCCGACGGACCGGCGTCGCGGTCACTGCGCGGGCCGCCTCGCACGCGCTCACTGCCGGTCGACCTGGCCTCGGGTGTAGCGGCGGCTGCGGGCGTAGCCGAGAAGCAGGCCGTCGGCGTCGAGCCTCACCTGGTAGACGGCAAGGACACTGGTGGAGTCGGGGATTCGCTCCAGCTCCACAACCTCGACATCGACCTGCCAGCCCGTCCCGTCGCGGCTGATGGCCGAGACCGACTCCGGTGTACGGCCCAGAAGTTCGGCAAGTTGGGTGCGCGCGTTGCGCATCGCGCCCACGGCATCCCCGACCACCGGGGTCCCATCGGCGGGTGGCGCCGGCGCCGAGGGCGGCGCGGGATCGGGTAAGTCGCTCGTGCTCATAGTTCGTCCGGTCCGTCCGACTGGAAAGTACGTCCGACAAGGTCACGACGTGCCGGCAAGCCTTTCGCGCGCCCACCGAGCGGCACGACCGACATGCTCCGACTCACCAAGCGTCATGCACATGATCTCAACACATCTTGACCACGCGATACCCACACCTTCGACATACTAAGCACACGAATTTTCGCGACCCCACCCGTCACACACGGGACACCCGCACCCACAGCAGATGAAACCGCAGGCCAACTGGACGCACCCGTCATGGAGTTCGGCACGGAGTGCCGGTGATCAGCCGCGCAGCGCGTTCAGCCGGCGCCGGGCGGGTCCGAGCGCGCGCCCTCTGCGGAGCAGCCCCGCCCAGGGGTTGGTGCGGGCCTGGTCGACGGCGTCCGCGATGGTCCAGCGGCGGGGGCCGAGTCCGGGGTCGTCGAGCTGTTCCCAGGTGAGAGGTGTGGCGACCGGGGCGCCCGGCTTGGCGCGGACGGTGAAGGGGACGACGGAGGTCTGGGCGTAGGCGTTGCGCTGGATGTCCAGGTAGAGGCGGTCGCCGCGGTCCTTCTTGCGGGCGGCCGTGGTGAGCCGCTCGGGGTGTGCCTCGGTGAGGGTGTCGGCGACCGCCTTGGCGAACTCCCGTACCTCGTCGAAGTCGTGCCGTCCGTCGAGCGGTACGACGACGTGCAGTCCGCGGGAGCCGGTGGTCATCAGGGCGGACGGCAGCCGGAGTTCGCCGAGCAGCTCGCCGACCAGCCGGGCGGCCTCACGCACCGGCTCGAAGTCGTCGCCGGAGGGGTCGAGGTCGAAGACCAGCCGGTCGGGACGGTCGACCCGGCCGTCCCGCGAGACCCGCGACAGCCATCGGTGCAGGGTCAGACATGCCTGGTCGGCGAGGTACACGAGGGTCGCGGTGTCGTCGCACACGGGGTGGACGACGGTGCCGCCCTCCTTGGACACCTCGACCCGCCTGACCCAGTCCGGGTCGTGGTCCTGGACGTTCTTCTGCATGAACCGGGGCCCGCCGAGCCCGTCCGGGTACCGCTCCAGCATCAGCGGCCGTCCCCGCAGGTGCGGCAGCATGTACGGGGCGACCTCCCGGTAGTACGCGACCAGGTCGGCCTTCGTGTACTCCTTCGCCGGCCCGTCACCGGGGAACAGCACCTTGTCGGGCCGGTGGACCTCGACGGTCCGCCGTCCGGCCCGTACGGACCGTGTGCCGGCCATGGTCACTCCTTCCGGACGCCCGTGTCCCGTACGGACCGGGCGGGACACGTCACCGCATGTTCCGGGCGGCCCGGGTCATCGCACGATCGCGTTCTCCACCAGCAGCTTGGCCGCGGCCGCGATGGACTCGGCGTCGATACCGGCGGCGTGCAGCTGCTCCTCGGGCGAGGCCGAGCCGGGCATGGTGCGTACCGCGAGCCGGACCAGCCGGGGTGTGGGGCGTCCGTCGAGGAAGGCGTCGAGGACCGCGTCGCCGAGGCCGCCCTCCTCGTGGTGGTCCTCGACGGTCAGCAGGCAGCCGGTGTGCTCGGCGGCCTCGCGCAGGGCCCGACGGTCGACGGGCTTGACCGAGTACAGGTCGATGACCTGCACGGAGATGCCGTCGGCGGCCAGCGCGTCCGCGGCCTTCAGCGCCTCGTGCACGGTCACTCCGGCGGCGACGACGGTGAGCCGGTCCTGTGGGGAGACCCGCAGCACCTTGCTGCCGCCGACCGGGAACTCCTCGTTCGGGCCGTACAGGACCGGCATCCCGCCGCGCGAGGTGCGCAGATAGCGGACGCCCTCGCAGCCCGCCATCTCGGCGACGAGCTTGGCGGTCTGGTTGGCGTCGCACGGGTAGAGCACGGTCGAACCGTGCACCGCCCGGAACATCGCCAGGTCCTCAAGACCCATCTGGGAGGGCCCGTCCTGCCCGATGGCGACACCCGCGTGGGAGCCGACGAGGTTGATGCCGGCCCCGCTGACGGACGCCATCCGGACGAAGTCGTACGCACGTGTGAGGAAGGCGGCGAAGGTCGACACGTACGGCACCCAGCCGCGTGCGGCGAGCCCCACGGCGGCCGCGACCAGCTGCTGTTCGGCGATGTAGCACTCGAAGAACCGGTCGGGGTGCTCCTTCGCGAAGAACTCGGCGCGGGTCGAGTCGCTCACCTCGCCGTCGAGGGCGACGACGTCTCCGCGGGCGGTGCCGAGCGCGGCGAGCGCCTGCCCGTAGGCGTCGCGGGTGGCGACCTCGTCGCCGGTCTCGTAGCGCGGCAGTTCCAGGTGCCCGGCGCGTACGGCGTGGAGCATGCGGGCGGCGGGCGGCTGCCGGACGTCGACGCGCAGGTCGCGCACCCCGCCGAGTTCCCCGATCGCCTCGTCGGCGTCGGGCAGCGGCTTGCCGTGCAGGCCCTCGCGGTCCTGGACGGATGCGACGCCCTTGCCCTTGAGGGTGCGGGCGATGATCGCGGTCGGCTGCCCGACGGTGGAGGCCGCCTCGCCGTACGCGCGGTCGACCGCGTCCACGTCGTGGCCGTCGACCTCGATGGTGTGCCAGCCGAAGGCCCGGAAGCGGCGGGCGTACGCGTCGAGGTCGTGGCCGTGCCGGGTGGGGCCGCGCTGGCCGAGCCGGTTGACGTCCACGATCGCGACGAGGTTGTCGAGGTGCTCGTATCCGGCGTGCTCGGCCGCCTCCCACACGGAGCCCTCGGCCATCTCGCTGTCGCCGCACAGCACCCACACCCGGTAGCCGACCCGGTCGAGCCGCTTGCCGGACAGCGCGATGCCCACGCCGACGGGCAGGCCCTGCCCGAGCGATCCGGTGGCCGTCTCGACCCACGGCAGCCGGCGCGGGGTCGGGTGCCCTTCGAGTCGGCTGCCGAGCCTGCGGAACGTCATCAGCTCGGTGTCGTTGATCGCCCCGGCCGCCTTGTACGCGGCGTACAGCAGCGGTGAGGCGTGTCCCTTGGACAGGATGAGGCGGTCGTTGCCGGGGTGGGCGGGGCGTTCGAAGTCGTAGCGCAGATGGTTGGCGAACAGGACCGCCAGCAGGTCGGCGGCGGACATCGACGAGGTGGGATGCCCGGACCCCGCCGCGGCGGCGGCCCGCACACTGTCCACGCGCAACTGCTGCCCCAGTTCGGTGAGCTGACGGGTTTTCATGACTCTCCTTCGGCAGGGCGTACGGGGCCGGGGGCGGCGGGCTCGTCGGGATCGAGGCCCACGGATTCGGCAGGGCCACGCGAGGCCGGGCTGCCCGGGGCCGCACCTGCCGGACGGGCGGAACCACCGCCCGCCGGGCCACCGGCCGCCGGACCCGCGGGACGGCCGGGAGCCGGAGCGCGGGGGGCGTCGGGATCCCGGGCCGCGAGAGCGTCGGGCTCCGGGACCGGGCGGTTGCCCGGGTCACGCACCGCGGAGGCCTTGGCCCTGGGCACCCGGACCGCACCTGACCCACCGGGGCCACCGGCCCCGGAGTCCGCCGGGCTCCCGTCCCCGCCCGCGGCGGCCGCCCGCTTCTCCGGGCCGCCCGCCACCCGCGCCAGCTCCGGCGAGGCGGACTCCAGGGGTACCGACCAGGAGCGGACCAGGCCCAACTGGACACCCTGGCGCGGGAGTACGGCGTCCAGGAGCCAGTCTGCGGCGACCCGGACTCGGTTGCCGGGCATCGCGGCGAGGTGGTAGCCGCGGGCGACGACTCCGGCGAGCGGCCCGGACAGCGGGATGCCGAGCGGGTTGGCGGCGGCCTTCACCCCGCCGAGGTCGACGACGAAGCCCAGGTCGCGGTGCCGGTAGACACGCCGGGTGCCGACACCGAACGAGGCGGCGACGTTGTGGCCCGCGACCTTGCCGTGCCGCCAGGCGTGCTGCGCGGTCATTGCCGTGTACTCCCCGGGCTTCTCCAGATCGGGCACGGCGGCCGCGTCACCGCAGGCGAACACCTGGGGGTGGCCCGGCACCTGGAGGTACGGGTCGACGAGCAGCCGGCCGCGCTCCATCGGCCGCCCGACCCCCGCCACCAGTGGGTCGGGCCGCACGCCCACGCACCACACCAGGGTCCGCGTGTCGACGAACTCCCCGTCGCTCAGCCGCACTCCGGTCGAGGTGGCCTCCTCGACGGACGTTCCGGTGCGCACGTCGACACCGCGTTCGCGCAGCACCCGGTCGGCGGTGCTCGACAGCCGTTCGTCGAGTTCGGGCAGCACACGCGGGGCGATGTCGAGCAGCAGCCACCGCGGCCGCATCCCCTCCCTGAGCGGCTGTTTGCGCACCAGCTGATCGGTGAACAGCTGTCCCTGCGCGGCGACTTCGGTGCCGGTGTATCCCGCGCCGACCACCACGAAGGTGCAGCGGGAGGCACAGTTCTTGAAGTCGTCCGTGGCGGCGGCGAGTTCGATCTGCCGGGTCACGTGGTCACGCAGGTACAGCGCCTCGGGCAGTCCCCGGAAGCCGTGCGCGTGCTCGGCGACACCGGGCACGGGCAGCAGTTTGTTGACGCTGCCGACGGCCAGGACGAGCCGGTCGTACGACAGGGTGCCGCCGTCGCCCTCGGGGTCGGTGTAGTGCACGGTCCGCGCTTCGAGGTCGATGCCGTCGGCCTCGCCCAGCACCAGCCGTACGTGCGGCAGGGTGCCCGTCAGCGAGACGGTGACGCGGCGCGGCTCCAGGACACCGGCGGCGACCTGGGGCAGCAGGGGAAGGTAGAGAAAGTAGTCCGTGGGGTTCAGCAGGACGATGTCGGCCTTGTTCCGGGTCAGCCGGGACAGCGTGCGCGCCGTCTCGTACCCGGCGAATCCTGCTCCGACGATCACGACACGAGGTCGGCTCATGGGGCGCCTCCGGCGGAGTCATCCTTCGGGGCCTTCCGCGTCCCCCCGGCCGGGACACCCAAACGTCGCTTTCCCCGCGCGAGGGCGTTTCGCGCCGGGCGCCGGGCACACCGGAAAATCCGGCGGGACCCGTTCGGGCTCGGTTCCGGCCGTGCGGATCCGCGGACGGTGTCTCCTCCCCCGATTGTCCGGGGCGCGGCCCCTCACCGCATCCCACGCGACGAAGACGCACCGGTTCGGCACGCCTCCATGGGTTCACCGGGCCGGGTGACGCGGTCCCCCGGGATCCGTCGCACCCGGCAACTGGGTCGTGCCCGCACTGGAGGGGCCGGGCGCCCCGCTCACGCCGCCGGGGGGCCGACGCGGGTGGAACCGGCGGGGCGGAGGACCCGGCGAGCCCACCGGGCGGCGTTCCGGGAGCCGTACTGCCGGCGACCCTCGCCGCCTGCTCCTCGGCGGCCTGTCCGGCAGCGGACTGTCCCGCAGCAGCCTGCCCCTCGGCGGACTGCGTCGGCACGGGCCGGGATGCCGTCGGCCTCGCCGCGTCGCGCAGCGCGTAGGCCGCGGCTCCGGACGCGGCGTACAGCGAGGCCGTACGGCGCTGCCTGCGGGTCCGCTCCCGCAGTTCCTCGCGCACGGCGTCGCGGGCCGCCCGTGCCAGTTCGTCGACCAGGCGTTTGTCCAGACGTTCGGTGTGTTCGGTGTGATCGGTGTGTTCGATGCGGTCCGTGGCGGCCGGGTACCCCTACCCCTTCGCCCGCGACGCCGGGCGCCCCGGCTCCGTCCGCCCGGCAGGGCCCCGGCCCGCGTCCCGGGATCCGTGCGAAACGATCTCGTTCCCGGCCGGCCCCAACTAGGCTCGTCCGCATGGACATTCTGGGAGCCACGCTGCGCATCTGCGTCGACGACCTGGAGACTGCGGTCCCCTTCTACGAGAAGCTGGCGGGCGGACCGGCGCTCCGCTTCGAGCGCGGCGGGGTCTCCGTCGCCGCCGTCGGCTGCTTCCTGTTGATGAGCGGGCCGGAGTCGGAGCTGGAGGTGCTCCGCAAGGTCTCCGCGACCATCGCGGTCACGGACGTCGACGAAGCCCACCGGGTACTCACCGACTCGGGTGCCCACGTCGTGGCCGGCCCGGTGGCGACACCGGGCGGCCGCAACCTGATCGCGATGCACCCGGACGGCTACGTGTACGAGTACGTGGACCGCCGCGCGGCCGAGTAGGCCACCCGGCGCCCACGCCCACGTCACTCCACGTCACCCGCGCTGTCGGTGCCGGGCGGCCGCATCCGGAAGTCGTAGCGCTCCGGCAGGGGTTCGTCGGCGATACGGGACCATGCCACGCCGATCGCCTCGGCGCCCTCGCGCAGGTCGGCCACCTCGAAGCCCGCGTCGAAGACGGCCCGTGCCGCGTCCGTGTCGCCCTCGGCGAGCAGCAACTCCGCCTCGATCAGCCGGAACCGGCCGCGTTCGCGGGTCGCCGGGCGCAGCCGCTCCCACACCGAGCGCCCGTCCGCCGTCCGCCGCACCGCGAGGAGCGCGGCGATGGCCTCCCGTCCGAGCGCGGCCGTGGCGGCCGTCCAGGCCTCCCCGTCGTCGCGCCGCTCCCGGCACAGGTCGTCGAAGGCTTCCGCGTACCGCTCGGCGGCCCGTTCCCGGTTGCCCGCGTCCTGGTCGGCGACGGCGAGGCACCGCAGCAACGGCCAGAGGGACGGGGCGAGTTCCAGGGCCCGCTCCCAGCTGCGCACGGCCTGTGCCCGGTCGTCGGCGTGCCACTGGGCGACGCCCAGGTGGTACTCGGTGAGCGGCTTCGCGGGCGCCGTCTCCAGCATGTCCCGCCAGTGCCGGGCGACGAGCGTCTCCCCGGGCGGTCCCACCCGGCGGGGCTCCGGGAAGGCCCCGGACCGCAGCAGCTCCGCCCAGGGCGCCTGCGCTTCCCCGAGCGTGTCCTCCTCGAAGGGAGTGCCGGGCAACTTGAGGTCGCCGCGCAGGACTTCGAGCGCGCCCCAGCCGGATCCGACGGCCAGCACCTCACCGGGCTCGGTGTCGGCGGACGCCCGCCACGCCTCGTACGCCCTCTCGAACTCCCCGCGTGGCAGGACCTGTTGGAGCCGTTCCTCGACTCCGGAGCGTGCCGCGCCCCAGTCGGTGCCGTGCACGGTCTCCGCGTCAGCCGTCAGCGGGCCGTACGCCTCCAGCCACGCCGTCTCGCCCTCCGCGTCGAGGCGGAGGTGCTCCAGCTGGGTGCGGGCGAGCCCGGCCTGGATCTCGCAGTAGCTGCCGGTGCCGGGCTCGGTGAGCCACTCCTGCCAGCGCCGGCCGCCGGTGCCCGATCCCCACACGAAGAGCTTGCGGCCGCGGAGCACGTCGGTGGACGTCTGCACGAGCCCCTGTCCCGTCTCGTCCAGGGCGGCGATCCAGCGCCGCTGTCCGTCGGGCACCTCGTAGAAGTAGTCGGCCGGGTACTCGCCGCGCAGCGGATACGTCCGGTCGGCGCCCTCCCACACCGGAACCGGCACCCGGCGCAGCCGGCGCTCGTACCCGAAGTGCCAGGCCTCGTCGGCGGGCGCGAGCACCCTGCGCTCCTCGGGGACGGCGGTGTTGGACCACCAGTACAGCGGCGCGGCCTTCTCGTGCGGATTGCGGACGCGTACGCCGACGTACAGGAAGTCGGAGCCCTCGGGCAGCCACAGGTCGACCTGGAACGGCAGGTCGCGCAGCCGTTCCCACTCCCACAGGCGCAGCATCTCGCCGCCGTCGGGCGCGGTGACCCGGGCCGCGTGCAGGGGTGCGCAGGCGAGGGCCGAGTGTCCGGTGGCGCCGATGTTCCATTCGATGCCGCCGGAGAACCAGGCGCCGTTGAGCGCGAAGTCGGCGGGCTGCAACACCGGGTTGCGGTAGAGGAGTTCACGGTCGGACGGCTTGTGGAAGAGGGACACGACACGGCCGCCGTGGCCGGGCAGCACGGTCGCGCGCAGCCGGTCGTTCTCGATGACGAGCGCCTCGATCTCGCGGGGCTCGCGCGTTCTCCCGTATCCGTCGCGGACGCGTTCGGGCAGGAGGCTGCGCAGCGGCTCGTAGCCGATCTGACGGGCCATGTCGCGGGGCAGGCCCTCGCGTTCCCGCTCGTCCACATGGTGCGTCTCGTCGAGCGGACACAGCGGGGGGAGTGGGTTGCTGGGGCCCAGCTCCGCGGCCGGCAGCGTCAGTACGTCACGTCGGATGGTCGTCACGTCGACCATGGAACAGCGTGGACGGCGAGCCGACCAGGGGCACTCCCGGTCAGGATTGCGCAAAGGCCTCGACGACGATGTCGGCGAGCAGGGCGCCGGCGGTCCCGTCCGGGTCCAGGTCGGGGTCGTAGATGGTGACGTTGAAGCCGGCGCAGTGCGGGGAGTTCACCAACGGCCGCAGCAGTGCGGTCAGTTCGTCGGGCAGCAGTCCGCCGGGGTCGGGGCTGTCGACGGCGGGCATCACGGTCGGGTCGAGCACGTCGGCGTCGAGGTGCACCCAGAAGCCGTCCAGCTCGGGCACGTCGAAGGCCTCGGCGGTGGCCCGGGCCAGGGCGTCGGCGCCCCACTCGCGCACGTCGCCGACGGTCACCGTGGGGATCTTCAGCGCGGCGAGTTCGGCCCGGTCCTCCTCGAACTCGTCCCGGATGCCGAAGAACCGTACGTCCTCGTCCCGCAGATAGGGCTTCAGCCCCTCCAGGTCCGTCAGGTCGTCCTGCCCGCGTCCGGTCGCCAGGGCCACCTCCTCGCCGCCCGCCGCGCCGACGCTCTCGGAGTTGCCCGGGTGCCGGAAGTCGTGGGAGGCGTCCACCGCCACGAGCCCGTACCGGCCGATCCGCCGCAGCGCGAGCGAGGCGCCGAGCTGGATGGAGCAGTCGCCGCCGAGGACGACGGGCAGTTCCCCGGCCCGTACGTGACCTTCGATCCGGTCGGCGAGCGTGCGGGTGTAGGTGGCGATCGCGGCGGCGTTGAAGACGCCGTCGCCCTCCTGCCAATCGCCCCGGTCGTAGCGCGGCGGTACCACCACACCGCCCTCCAGGGCGTGCAGCCGCTGTACGATCCGCTGCTCGCGCAAGGCGCCGGCGAGCTTGTAGCAGCCGGGGACGGTGCCCGGGACGGGCGGGCGAAGGCCCAGGTTCGACGGGGCGTCCAGGACGACGAGATTCCGCATAGGACTCATGTTCGAATCATATCGCCGGTGATGGCCCAGCGTTCGTGGTCCCGCCAGGCCCCGTCGATGAAGAGGAACTCCGGCGAGAAGCCCTCAAGGCGGAAGCCGCAGCGGCGGGCCAGGGCGATCGAGGCGGCGTTGTCCGGCTGGACGTTGATCTCCAGCCGGTGCAGTCCGAGCCCGCCGAACGCGTATCGCACCACCAAGTCGAGCCCCTCGCCCATCAGCCCGCGTCCGGCCGCGTGCGCGAAGGCCCCGTAGCCGAGCGCCCCGCACTGGAAGGCGCCCTCCACGATGTTGTTGATGTTGATGAACCCGGCGATCCCTCCGCCGTCCCGCTCACAGACGAGGAACCCGGCCTTCGTCGGATCCTCGATCAGCCGTCGCGCGTACGAGGCGTAGGAGTGCGCGTTGACCGGCGGGAACAGCCAGGGCTGATGCAGCGCCTTGCTCTCACGGGCCCGGGCGATGAACTCGGCGCCGTCGTCGTGGGTGTAGTGACGTATCCCCACGGTGGTGCCTTCGGCGAGGTAGGGGGTCGTGCCGTCCATCCCACCACGGTACGCGCCGGGATGGAGACGGGGTGATGAACCTGCGGGTCCGGTGGGGGCTGGGCGCGCAGTTCCCCGCGCCCCTTCAAAGGGGCTCCCGCCCTTTGAAGGGGCGCCCCGGGCCGTCAGATTCGGCGCTTCATGAAATACGCCCCGCACAGCGCACCGATCACCGCCGTGCCGAGGAGTGCCATCCACAGGGGCATGGTGACCTCGGGGATCAGTAGGCGGATCTTGGTGGCGCGGGTGTTCTCGAAGATGAAGATCAGTCCGAGCACGGCCAGCGCGATGACGGACACCCGCCCGGGCGTCATCAGGTTCCGTCCGCCTGCCTTGCCGCCGCCACCGCTGCTCTCCGAGGTCTTCGGGCTCATGCGACCAGGATGGGCCGGGGAACGGGGGTCACGCGCGGTGAGAGGTTCCTCCGGGTGAGGCGCGGGGCCACTGGGGTGACGCGGGCGTCACGTGCACGCGGCCGTCACCGGCGGCACGACCGCCATGGCCCGCACGGCGGCGGCCGGCGTCAGGCCAGCGCGGGCACGTCCAGCGTCAGCGTCCCGGCCCCCGCGTCCAGCTCCGCCGGCACCCCGAACGGGACCGTCAGCGCCCCCTCGCAGTGCCCGAAGCCGAACTCCTCGGCGATCGGCACCCCGAGCCCGCCTAGCCGGTCGAGGGCGAGGGCCCTGATCCGGTCGTACGGGTCGCACCGCTCCCAGGAGCCGAGCAGGATCCCGGTGACGCCGTCGAGCCAGCCTGCGCGCAGGAGTTGGGTGAGATACCGGTCCAGGCGGTAGGTCTCCTCGCCCACGTCCTCCAGGCAGAGGAGGCCGCCGCGCGCCGAGGGCCGGGCGTGGGGTGTGCCGAGGTCGGCGGCGAGCAGGCTGAGGCAGCCGCCGAGGAGGACACCTCGGGCCCGCCCCGGCACCAGCGCGCTCCCGGCCGAGGTGAGGGTCCGCACCGACTCCGGTTCGAAGAGCGTCGCCCGCAGATGCTCCTGGGCGCGGGCGTTCTTGACGAAGTCGACGCCCGCGGCCATCGGCCCGTGCAGGGTGACGAGCCCCAGCCGGGTCGCGAAGGCCTCGTGCAGGGCTGTGATGTCGCTGAAGCCGAGGAACACCTTGGGGCCGGCGGCCCGCAGCGCGTCCCAGTCGAGCAGTTCGGCCATGCGCTGCACGCCGTAGCCGCCGCGGGCGCACAGCACGGCGTCCACACCCGGGTCGCACCAGGCGGACTGGAGGTCGGCGGCCCGGTCGGCGTCGGTGCCCGCCAGGTAGTCGAACGTGCCGTGCCGGTCGAGGACATGGGGTGCCACGACCGGATCCAGGTCCCAGCCGCGCAGGATGTCGAGGCCCGCCTGCAGCCGCTCCTCGGGCACGGGACCGCTCGGCGCGACGACGGCGACACGGGCTCCGGGAGCCAGCCGCCGGGGTCGCACCAGTGCCTTCACTTGGCGAGCTCCAGGGTCGGGACACCGGGCGGATTCAGGCCGAACACCTGGGCGTACAGGGAGAGTTCGGACTCCAGGGCCCGCACCATGGTGTCGGCCCGCCGGAAGCCGTGGCCCTCGCCCTCGAAGGCGATGTAGGCGTGCGGCAGCCGTCGTGCCCGCTCCTCCAGCCTGGCCAGGAACCGCTCGCACTGCGCGGGCGGGCAGATGACGTCGTCGAGGCCCTGGAGGAGCAGGAAGGGCACGGTGACGCGGTCGGCGTGCTCGGTGGGCGAGCGCTCGGCGTACCGGCCGGGGACCTCGGCGAGCGGTCCGACCAGGGTCTCCAGGTACTGGGACTCGAAGTCGTGGGTCTCGCCCGCGCCCCAGCCCGCCAGGTCGAGGATGGGGTAGATGATGGTCCCGCAGGCGTACACGTCGGTGCTCACCAGGGACGCGGCCGTGGTCCAGCCGCCCGCGCTGCCGCCGCGGACGGCGAGCCGGTCACGGTCGGCGGTGCCCTCCTCGGCGAGGGCGAGCGCGACGGCCGCGCAGTCCTCGACGTCCACGACACCCCACTGCTCGCGCAGCCTGTTGCGGTACTCCCGGCCGTACCCGGTGGATCCGCCGTAGTTGACCTCGGCGACCCCGATGCCCCGCGAGGTGAAGTAGGCGATCTGCAGGTCCAGGACGAGCGGAGCGCGGCCGGTGGGGCCGCCGTGCGCCCAGACGACGTACGGCGGGAGTTCGTCGCCGGGGGCGACATGGCCGGGGTGGTGCGGCGGGTAGATGTGCGCGTGGATCTCGCGCCCGGCGGGCCCGCTGAACGTGCGGATCTGCGGTTCCGGGTAGTGCGCGGGGTCCACCGGGTCGTCGTGCGGGGCGCCGATGACCCGCGCCCGGCCGGTGCGGGCGTCCAGTTCGACGACCTCGTAGGCGCTGCGCGGGCTGGCCGCGACGGCGGCGACCCGGCTGCCGTCGGCGGCGAGCGTGGCCGCGTACTCGGTCCAGGGTCCGGCCGCGTCGACGACCTCGCCGGTCTCCGGGTCGAGGATGCCGAGCGCGGTGGCGCCCCGCCCGTGCACGACGGCGATGAGTCCGCTGTCCAGCGGCGCGAACCAGCGCCGCCCGACCGTCCACAGCGGCCCGGCGAACTCCTCCTCGCGCGTGCAGACCGCCTCGCCGTCGCGGTAGAGGTTCCACCAGCCGGAGCGGTCGCTCGCGTACAGCAGGGTGCCGTCGGCGCACCAGTCGGCCTGGGCGATCGCCTCGTCCGGGCCGCCCGCGGCCTTCCGGGTCCCGCGCAGCGTGCCGTCGGGGCCGACGTCGGCCACCATCAGTTCGGTCCCGTCCCACGGCATCCGCGGGTGGTCCCAGCCCAGCCAGACCGCGCGCCGCCCGTCGGGCGAGAGGCGCGGCCCGGTGACGAACCGGTGCTGCCCGTCGGTGAGTTCACGTACCGCGTCCTGGTCCTGCGCGGCCGAACCGTCCAGCGGCACCGCGGCGACGACCCGCCGCACATCGGTCGGTCCGTCGCCAGTGAACTCCTCCAGTACGCACCAGACTTCGCCGAGTTCGAGATGCATCCGCGGGTCCACCCACCGCAGTCCGCCGCCCACCGGCGACACGGGGGTGAGGGGGCGCGGCTCCTTGTCGGGGCGGGCGGGCTCGTACGCGTACAGGCGCTGGTCGGCGAAGTTGACGAAGACCACCAGCGGGCCGTCGTCGCCGACCGCCCCGGCCCAGGGGTGTCCGCCGTACTCCATGACGCGGCTGCGCACGTTCCACGGGGCGGCCAGCACCGATTCCTCGGTGCCGTCGGCGCGGCGGCGCACCAGGGTGCGGCGGCCGCCCTCGGTCGGCCGGGGCTCGGTCCACCAGACCTCGTCGCCGACGAAGCCGACGAAGTCCGGATGTCCGTCGTGCGCGGCGGCGAGCGCCGCGTCGATGGGCGAGGGCCAGGAACCGTAGGCCAGGGTCTGCACGATGTCCCCCATTTTTTCCCTAGGCCGTGCGCAGAAAGCGGTCGAGTACCCGGACACCGAAATGCAGCGCCTCGACGGGCACCCGTTCGTCGACCCCGTGGAAGAGGGCCTGGTAGTCGAAGCCCGGCGGGAGCTTCAGCGGCGCGAATCCGTATCCGGTGATGCCGAGGCGTGAGAACTGCTTGGCGTCCGTACCGCCCGACATGCAGTACGGCACGACATGCCCCTCGGGCGCGAACTCCTCCACGGCGGCACGCATGTTGGCGTACGTCGTCGAGTCCACCGGTGCCTGCAGGGCCACCTCACGGTGGTGGAACTCCCACTCCACGTCCGGACCGGTGAGCCGGTCAAGGGTCGCGCGGAACTCGTCCTCGGTGCCGGGCAGATAGCGTCCGTCCACGTGGGCGACGGCCTCACCCGGAATCACGTTCACCTTGTAACCGGCGTTCAGCATGGTGGGGTTGGCGCTGTTGCGCACGGTGGCCTCGACGAGCGAGGCGGCAGGACCCAGCTTGTGCAGCAGGGCGTCGACGTCGTCGAAGTCGGGCTCGATGCCGTACACCGCGGCCATCTCGGTGAGCGCGGCGCGAACCGTCGGGGTGATCCGTACGGGCCACTCGTGGGCGCCGATCCGCGCGATCGCGGCGGCCAGCCGGGTCACCGAGTTCTCCCGGTTCACCTTGGAGCCGTGACCGGCCCGGCCGCGTGCGGTGAGCTTCAGCCAGCCGGTGCCGCGCTCGCCCGCCGCGACGGGATACAGCTCGCGGCCGGAGCCGTCGTGGAAAGTGAAGGCGCCGGACTCGCTGATGCCCTCGGTGCACCCCTCGAAGAGTCCCGGATGCTCGTCGGCGAGGAAGCCCGAGCCGTCCTCGGCGCTCGCCTCCTCGTCCGCGGTGAAGGCGATCACGAGGTCACGCCGGGGGCGCACGCCCGCGCGGGCCCACTGCCGTACGACGGCGAGGATCATCGCGTCCATGTTCTTCATGTCGACCGCGCCCCGGCCCCAGACGACCCCGTCGCGGACCTCCCCGGAGAACGGGTGCACGCTCCAGTCCTCCGCCTGCGCCGGTACGACGTCCAGGTGACCGTGGACGAGCAGCGCGTCGGCGGACGGGTCGGTGCCCTCCAGGCGCGCGACGACGTTCGCACGCCCCTTCGTGCGCTCCAGGAGTGTCGGCTCCAGACCTGCCTCGGCGAGCAGCGCGGCCGCGTACTCGGCGGCCGGCCGCTCCTGGCAGTCACCGCCGCCACGGTTGGTCGTGTCGATCCGGATGAGGTCGGAGGTGAACCGGACGACCTCGTCCAGGGCCTGCCCGTCGACCGATCCCACACCGGCCGCGTGCTCGTCGGCCGCCTGCGCGTCGGTCGCGTTCCTGCTGTCAGCCATAGGTCTCCTCCACGGCGGCCGAGACGATCGTGGTGACCGCCTTGAAGGTACGAATCCCCTCGTACATGGTCGGGCTGGTGTACGCGACCTTCCGCTCCCCGATGCGCTCGACGCCCGGGACGACGGTGGCGGCCATCGCGAGGTGCTCGGCGTCGAACTCCAGGGCCACGGTGAACGGACCGCCGTCCACGGGTTCGTGCCGCACCGCGAGCCGCGTGGCCTCCTTGGCCGCGGCGCGGATGTCGGACGCCGTACGCGCCGGTGTGCGGCACACGGCCGCGTACCGCGAGACATGGTCCTTGACGGCGACCTTCAGCGCCTCGGGGGCATAGCCGAGCGCGTCCTCGCAGGCCACGTCGTCGCCGGTGACGAGGACCACGGGGACTCCGTACTCGGCGACGACATGCGCGTTGAGCAGGCCCTCGCTGGCCCGTACGTCGTTGATCCAGACGCCGGTGATCGAGTTGGCGAGGTAGGTGTGGGCCAGGACGCCCTCCATGCCCGCTCCCGCGTGGTAGCCGACGAAGGCGATGCCGTCGACGTCACCGTGCTGCACGCCCTCCACCATGGACAGCGACTTGTGCCGCCCGGTGAGCATCTGCGCCCGTTCGTCGAGCTGCTCCAGGAGCAGGTTGCGCATGGTCCAGTGGGCCTCGTTGATGAGGACCTCGTCGGCGCCGCCGTCGAGGAAGCCGAGGACGGCCGCGTTCACGTCCGAGGTGAACATCGACCGGCACCGCTCCCACTGCGGTGTGCCCGGCAGTACGTCGGCCGGCCAGGTCACCCCGGTGGCGCCCTCCATGTCGGCGCTGATGAGGATCTTTGCCATGCTCCAGTTGTATCGCAGTCGGGAGGAGCCCCACAGGGGAGGGCGGTCAGCCGGACGAACCGACCGAAACCTTCACTCGGCCGTCGGGGTACTCCTCGTCCACGGTGATCGTGGTGCCGTCGGGTCCGGCGAGCACCGGGACGCCCGGCCGGGACGGGATCGTCGTCTCCACCCCGTTCTGGTGGAAGGTGAGCGCGGCGGTGGGCCGGCGGCCGAAGGGGGCGTCGTACGTCTGGAGGCGGCCCCGGATCACGGCCCCGGAGGTGGCGAGGGCGGGCTCGGCGTGCGCGTCGACGGGCAGGATCTGACCGTGGCCGCCGTTGGCCTTGGTCCTGTTGTCCCGGTACTTGGTGTTCCAGTACCAGATCAGCGTGCCGCTCTCGTAGTGCAGCCGTTCCTTGAGCCGGGGCAGAGTGGAGCGCCAACCCAGCTGGAACGGGCCGGCCTTGAGGTACCTGTCCTCGCCGACGTACTGCCGGTTCTCGACGACGTAGTAGCGCGCGTTGCCGTCCGCGTCCGCGGGGAGCTTCACGAGGAGGGCTTCCTTGCCCTGCTTCGAGGAGTCGACCGACAGCGGGTTCAGGACGACGGTCGAGGCCGTACCCGCCTGCGCGGTCGCATGGTCGAGCCAGCCGAGCCGCAGTTTGGCCCACGCGCCCAAGTCGGCCGGATGGGCGGACAGTTCGGCCTCGTTCGAGAGCAGTGAGCCGTGCGACATGACCGACCAGAAGCCGGTCGAGTTCTCGCCGCCCGAGGTGTCGTACAGATCGGGCAGACCCAGGTCGTGGCCGTACTCGTGGGCCAGCGTGCCAAGTCCCCTGTTCTCGTTGGTCATCGTGTAGTCGTTGACCCAGATGCCCGAGTCGCCCACCTGGCTGCCGCCGTCCCGGTTTCCGTTGGCGGGACCCAACTTGCCCTCGCCTGCCTGGAGATAGCTGACGGAGCCGCGGTGCGAGCCGATGGCATCGGTGCCGTTGACACCACCGCCGTTGGCCTGCGACTCCCCCGCGAACGTCAGCATCACCCGGTCGAGATAGCCGTCGGGTTCGTTGAAGATCCCGTCCCGGTCGTGGTCGTTGCGGTCCCAAGTGTCGTACGTGGCAAGGTACTTGGCCAGCGAGGCTGCGGTCCGGCCCGTCGCGCGCTGGTCCTCGTACCAGCTGTTGAGGCCGTCGGTGACGAGCTGCTCGTTGCAGTAGTACGTCGAGATGGCCACGCCGTTCTTCCGGCAGGTGTCGGTGCCGTAGTGCGCGAGGGGGTGGTCGACTCGGGTCCAGTCGTGGACGGTGCCGGTGATCGAGTAGACGCCGCTGGACTGGCGACGGAAGTACGACTTGAGGGTGTCGCCCGCGGCCTCGTCCGCCGTGCCGAAGATCTGCCGCTGGTAGTAGGCCCGGCTGTAGTCCCGGGTCCACACCGTGGCGTTGTCGGTGGCACGGTCGGGCTCGGGGATCCGGTTGTGCGTGTAGTCGCTGAACTCGACCGGCAGCACGAAGATCCGGTCCGCGGTGCGGGCCGTCTCCGCGTACGAGCCCTGGCGGTACTCGATGCGCTGCGAGGAGCCGCGTGTCTCGGGCGTCGCCTGCCCGGCGGCGACCTTGGCGAGGGCCAGCGCCCGGGCGCGCTGGGTCCGCTCGCCCCTCTTGCTCAGCAGATCGTGGTCGGGCGCCTCCGCGGCGGCCTCGGTCTCCGGGGAGGCGGTGGCGGCGGAGGCGCCCGGGGCGTGGACGGCCGGCGCGGCCACGGCGACGGCAGCGACGGCGGCGACCAGGGATCCGCGCAGGCGCGGGGATCTGTAGGGGAGCGCGGATCTGTGGAGGAGCGGAGACCTGCGGATGCGCTTGCTCAACGTGCGTCCTTCTCGCGGCTGCCGGGGCGCACTCAGGAGAGCATGGAGGTGCGGACGAGACGGGTTGCCCGGCAGCGTGTCGCCGCCGAGGTCACTCGGCCGCCCACAACCCCCGTACGTGTCCGAGGTGACGGGTCATGACGGCCCGTACCGCCTCCTCGTCGCGGGCGATGAGCGCGTCGAGGATGTCCAGGTGCTCGGCGGCGGAGGCCTCCAGGCGGCCCGCCTTCACCAGCGCGTGCAGGCCGTAGAGGCGGGAGCGCTTGCGGAGGTCGCGGACCACCTCGACCAGGTGGTCGTTGCCCGCGAGGGCGAGGAGGCCGAGGTGGAAGCGCATGTCCGCCTCGACGTGCGCGATGAGGTCACCGGTCGCGGCCGCGGTGACGCTCTCCTGGGCGGCCGGGCGCAGTGCCTCCAGGGCGGCGGGGTCGGCGGTGGCGGCGAGCGAGGCGGTCGTGGGGATCTCGATGAGCGAACGGATGTGCGTGTACTCGTCGAGCTGCTTCTCGGACACGGCGGTGACCCGGAAGCCCTTGTTGGGCACGGTGTCGACCAGGCCCTCCTTGGCAAGGTCGAGCATGGCCTCGCGGACGGGCGTGGCCGAGACACCGAAGCGGGCGGCGAGGCCGGGTGCGGAGTACACCTCGCCCGGACGCAGTTCCCCCGCGATGAGGGCGGCCCGCAGCGCGTCCGCGACTCGCTCGCGGTAGCTGGGCTTCTTGCCGCCCAGCGAGGGCAGGGCGGGGGCGCTGGCGCGCTGGGCGGGCATCGGGGATTTCCTTGTCGTGGTGTCGTTGGCTTCGGTGTGTCGTGGGCTTCAGAGGACGAAGCCCGCCGGGAACGGGTCGCTGGGGTCGAGCAGATACTGGGCGGTGCCGGTCACCCAGGCACGCCCGGTGAAGCTTGGCAGGACCGCCGGGATCCCGGCGACCTCGGTGGTGTCGAGGAGCCGGCCGGTGAAGTGGGTGCCGATGAAGGACTCGTTCAAGAACTCGGTGTTCAGGGGGAGTTCGCCACGGGCATGCAGCTGCGCCATGCGCGCGGAGGTGCCCGTACCGCAGGGCGAGCGGTCGAACCAGCCGGGGTGGATGGCCATCGCGTGCCGCGAGTGCCGGGCCGTCGAGCCCGGGGCGGTGAGCTGCACATGGTGACAGCCCCGGATGGACGGATCCTCGGGATGGACGGGCTCCCCCTCGGCGTTGATCGCGTCCATCAGTGAGAGCCCGGCCGCGAGGATGTCGTCCTTGCGGGCCCGGTCGAAGGGCAGGCCGAACTGGTCCAGCGGAAGGATCGCGTAGAAGTTGCCGCCGTACGCCAGGTCGTAGGTCACCGTCCGCCCGTCGGCGAGCTGGATCTTGCGGTCCAGGGCGACGGAGAAGGACGGTACGTTCCTGAGCGTGACCGCCTTCGCGGCACCGTCCTCCACCGCCACCTCGGCGACCACGAGCCCCGCCGGGGTGTCCAGGCGGATGGTGGTCACCGGCTCGACGACCTCGACCATGCCGGTCTCCACGAGGACGGTCGCGACCCCGATGGTCCCGTGCCCGCACATCGGAAGATAGCCGGACACCTCGATGTAGATGACGCCGTAGTCGCAGTCGGGACGGGTCGGCGGCTGGAGGATCGCGCCGCTCATCGCCGAGTGACCACGCGGCTCGTTCATCAGCAACTGCTTGATGTCGTCGCGGTGTTCACGGAAGTACAGCCGCCGCTCGTTCATGGTCGCGCCCGGGACCGTGCCGATCCCTCCGGTGATCACCCGGGTCGGCATGCCCTCGGTGTGCGAGTCGACGGCGTGCAGGACGAGTTTGCTGCGCATGGGTCTCCCTGAGGGTGAGGTCTCCCGCGAGTTCGCGATCGCCGGTGTGTCGCCGAAGTGGTGGGACGGGTGGATCGCCGGTGTGGTGGGACGGGTGGATCGCCGGAGTGGTGGGACGGGTGGATCGCCGGAGTGGTGGGACGGGTGGATCGCCGGAGTGGTGGGACGGGTGGATCGCCGGAGTGGTGGGACGGGCTCAGGCGAGCCCGGCGGCGACGGCCCGTTCGGTGGCCTCGCGCACGGCCTGCTCCTGCTCGGGAAGAAGCGGCACGCGCGGCGCCCGTACGGGACCGCCGTGCCGCCCCACGATGTCCATCGACAACTTGATGGCCTGCACGAACTCGGTCTTCGAGTCCCAGCGCAGCAAGGGGTGCAGCTGGCGGTAGAGCTTGCCCGCGGTGTCCAGGTCTCCCGCGACGGCGGCGCGGTACAGCGCGACGGACGCGGAGGGCAGCGCGTTCGGGTAGCCGGCCACCCAGCCCTTGGCTCCCGCGACCGCCAGTTCCAGCAGCACGTCGTCGGCGCCGATCAACAGATCGAGTTCCGGGGCGAGTTCGGCGATGCGGTAGGCACGGCGTACGTCACCGGAGAACTCCTTGACCCCGTGGATGTACCCCTCGCCGTGCAGCTTCGCCAGCAGTTCGGGCACGAGGTCGACCTTGGTGTCGATGGGGTTGTTGTACGCGACGACCGGCACGCCCGCCTTCGCGACCTCCGCGTAGTGGGCGAGGACCGAGCGCTCGTCGGCCCGGTAGGCGTTCGGGGGCAGCAGCATCACGGAGGCGCAGCCCGCGTCGCGTGCCTGCTCGGCCCAGCGGCGGGCCTCGGCGGATCCGTACGCGGCCACGCCCGGCATTACGCGCCGCCCGCCGATCGCGGCCACGGCGGTCTCGACGACCTTGGTCCGCTCCTCCGGAGTGAGCACCTGGTACTCGCCGAGCGAGCCGTTCGGTACGACCCCGTCGCAGCCGTTCTCGACGAGCCACGTGCAGTGCTCCGCGTACTTGTCGAGGTTGACGGAGAGGTCGTCGTTGAGCGGGAGGGCGGTGGCGACGAGGAGGCCGCGCCAGGGCCGGTTGTCGGTGACGTTGTCGTCGGTCATGAGAGTCCCATCCGGATTCGGTAGAGGGATTTCGGATTCGGCAGAGGCTTCTCGGTAGAGAGTTCTCGGCAGAGGGCTTTCGGTGGAGCGTGACGTGTCATGAGGGTGCGCCGGGCTCGCGCGCGAGCACCCCGAGGGGCACCGGCCGGGCGAACGGCCGTCGGGAGGGTGTCTCCGGACAGCCCGCGAGCCCCGCCACGGCCGGGCCGCACATCCGCCCCTGGCACCAGCCCATCCCGGCCCGGGTCAGCAGCTTCACAGTGCGTACGTCCCCGGCGCCGCCGAGCTCCTCGACGGCCTCCCGGACCGCGGAGGCGGGCACCTCCTCGCACCGGCACACGACGGTGTCGTCGGTGACCTGCTCGGTCCAATGGGCGGGCGGGGCACAGACCGTGTCGACGGCGGCGAAGAACTCCCGCAGCCCGGCACGCGCCTTGGCGGCCGATGCGTACGAACTCCTGTCGGGCGTACGGGAGTCGAGTCGCGCCGCGATGGACAGTCCGGCGATCCTGCCCTCGGCCGACGCGAGCGCCGCGCCGCCGATCCCCGTGGTCTCGCCGGCGGCCCAGACGCCGGGCACGTCGGTGCGCTGTTCGTCGTCCACGGCGACGTCGACCCCTTCGAGACGACAGCCGAGTGCTTCGGCGAGGTCGGTGTGCGGGAGCATGCCGTGGCCGACGGCGAGGGTGTCGCAGGGGATCCGCCGCCCGGTTCCCGGCCGGACGCGTCCGTCACCGTCGAGGGAGGCGACGGTGACGGCTTCGAGCCGGCCGCCGCCGTGTGCGGCAACGACCGTGCTGCGTACCTGGACCCTGACCCGGTGACGTGCCAACTCGGCCGCGTAACGCGCACCTTCAGCGAGTTTCGCGGGATGAGCCCCGAGCACGCGGGCATGCCGGACGAAGCCCCTGGGGTCGGCGGACTCCACGAGGGCCGCGACCCTCGCCCCCGCCGAGGCGAGCCCGACGGCCACGGGCAGCAGCAACGGCCCTGTCCCTGCCACCACGGCGGTACGCCCCGGCAGCACGAGCCCGCCCTTGAGCATGGCCTGTGCCCCACCCGCGGTGACCACTCCGGGAAGGGTCCAGCCGGGAAAGGGGAGCACCTTCTCGTACCCACCGGTGGCGAGCAGCACGGCGTCCGCGTGAACGGTGACGGGCTCTTCCTGCTCGGGCCCGAGCAGAGCGTGGACGGCGAAGGAGCCTTTGGCGGTGTCCACGGCGGCTTCGGTGCCGGACTGCCGCTCCACGAACCACACATGATGATCCGTCAGGTGAGTGATACGTCCTGCGCCGATGTGCGCCGCGAGCCCGTCACGAAGCAGTTCCCAGGTACGCCACTGGTGGTGCAGGGCCTGCGGACGGCGGGCCCCGAGTCCCGGGGCGGTCTGGCGGTAGAACTGCCCGCCCGCCTGCGGGGCGGAGTCGACCAGGGTCACCCGCACACCGCGAGAGGCGGCGGCGAGGGCGGCCGTGAGCCCGGCGGGGCCGGCGCCGATCACCGCAAGGCGGCGGCGTTCAGTCATGGTGCCCGGTCCCTTCCTGTGTGCGGATCACGTCCCCGGCCTCGGCCGGGACCAGACAAGCCCGTTGGTTCACCCGCCCGTTGACGCTCACCAGACAGTCGAAGCACACCCCGATGCCACAGAAGACACCGCGCGGCTCGCCGCTCCCCCGTGTCGTACGCCAGGACGTGATGCCCGCCGACCAGAGCGCGGCGGCGACCGTCTGACCGGGCAGGACGGCGATCTCCCGGCCGTCGAAGGTGACGGTGAAGGGGGGACCGGGCCGGGCGTCGACCAGGTCGAGCGGAGTGCGGGGCGTCACGGAGCCTCCTGGGTCACCGGATCCGGAAAGCGGTCGGGGCGGAATGGCGCGAGGTCCAGATCGGGGGACTTCTCCGCCAGCACCTGCGCGATCAAGTGGCCCGTCCCGGTGGCGAGTCCGATGCCGGCGCCCTCGTGCCCGCAGGCGTGGAAGAGCCCGGGCACGCGCGCGTCCGGCCCGATCGCGGGCAGATGGTCGGGCGTGTACGGACGGAAGCCGAGGTAGGCGCGCATGGCCCTGACCTCCGCCAGGAAGGGGAACAGCCGGGTCGCCCCCGCCGCGAGCGCCCGGGCGACGGGCAGGGAGAAGGAGCGGTCGAAGCCGACCCGCTCCCGGCTGGCCCCGATCAGTACCGGTCCCGCCGCCGTGCCCTCCACCACCGGGGAGGTCTGCAGCGCGGCCGAGTCACTGGCCACGTCGGCCACGTAGTCGGCGGCATACACCTTGTGCCGCACCCGGCGGGGCAGCGGCTCGGTGACCAGGACGAATCCGCGCCGGGGCAGCACGGGCAGGGACACCCCGGCCAGCGCGGCCAGTTCCCCGCCCCAGGTCCCGGCGGCGTTGACGACGGCGGGCGCGTGGACGTCACCATGCGATGTACGGACTCCACGCAGGGCCCCCGCCTCTGTGCGCAGCACCTCCGTGACCGTCCAGCCGGTCCACAACTCGGCACCGGCCGCGCGGGCGAGCCGTACGAGATGTGCGGCGGCCAGG
The DNA here is from genome assembly GCF_042715345.1 of Streptomyces sp. NPDC058697. Lineage (NCBI taxonomy): Bacteria > Bacillati > Actinomycetota > Actinomycetes > Kitasatosporales > Streptomycetaceae > Streptomyces > Streptomyces sp. NPDC058697. The sequence continues at coordinate 32,857 of NZ_JBHXSU010000011.1, read as the reverse complement.
GTCGGCATCACCTGGGCGTCCTGCGGATAGAGGACCCCGCCCGCGAGCCCGTTCGCCAAGCAGGGCTCCAGTTCATGGAGTTCACCGGCGGCGACGGACACGGCCTCGACACCGGCGGAGCGCTGCCCGACGGCGAACCGCTCCAGCGCCGCGAGCCCCTCGGGCGCGGACGCCACGACGACCCCGCCCTTGGCCTCGTACTCGACGGCCCCGGCCACTCCGGTCTCGGCGGCAAGATCGGCCCACAATCGCCCGGAAAGCAGGGCGAGTTCGAGCTCGGGCCCCGGTTCCTTGTCCGAGACGAGCAGGTTGCCCTCCCCCGCCCCGGTCGTACCCCCGGCCACCGGCCCCCGGTCCACCAGGACGACACTCAGCCCCGCCCGAACCGCGTACAAAGCACAGGCCGCCCCGACCATCCCGGCCCCGACGACCACAACATCGCAGGTCAGCGACTTGGTCACGCCAGTACTATGTCACATAGCTCTATCCGGGCCAAGGGTGCGCCAACTTACATCCAGCGCGCCGAGATACTCCGATCACCGGCGCCCCGATAGGGGCGCGGGGAACTGCGCGATCAGCCCCCACGCACCCGCACCCGCACCCAACCTTCAAACCCCACACCTCAACTGAGGATCACTCGAACCCTCAGCCCCGCCCCACCACAACCCACTTCGAAGGCAACTCGATCCGCGTACCGTCCGCCAAGAACTCCGTCGTCACAAGCGGCAACTCCCCACTCGCCAGAACAACAAGCCCAGCAGCCCGCAGATACTCGGGCACAGCGCCATCAGCCACCGCCCCCGGCGCGATGCCATGCCGAAAGACGGGCGCAAGCTTGGCCGGCGGCCCCCCGGGCCCTTGGGCGATACCTCGCAACAGCGGCCCCGCCGCCTCCGCAAGCTCGACGACAAAGGCCCGCCCCCGGTCACCCACAAGGGCGGCAAGCCCATCGACCAACGGCTGCCGGTCATCCGGCTCGCACTGATGCAGAACACCCCGCATATACACGTTCGCGTCACCGAGCTCCGCGTGCAGCGTCTCCGCCTCGGCCTTCTCGACCGCGTCGAACAGCCGGTAGGAGGCCTGCCCCGCCCGGTCCGCGAGCCGGGCGTGATCGAGGGCGGCAGCCGACAGATCGGCACCGATGACATGCGGATAGCGGTCGGCGAGGAACCGGGTCTGGGTCCCGTTGCCGCACCCGAGGTCCACAAGAGGCAGCCCGGGAGCCGCCAGGTGCGGTTCGAACAGCGCGAGGTGGACCCCGGCCGTCACCGCGGGCTCGGCGTCCCAGAAGACGGCCCCCTGCTCGCCGGGAGCCTCACGCCAGAAGCCCTCCCAGGCCTCTCTGTACCGAGTCGTCACACTCATGAAAGCTCCCCAGGACGCGACCGCGGACCGCCGAAAAGTGACGGGCAGTCCGGTTTATCGCGCCCGGAGTGAAGCGACAAGCACGCGGCGCACACCTTCACCGCTCATTCGGCAGCCGTACGCCGATGTGCGCCCCTCGTGCCCCTCGCTCCCCAGAAACCGGCACTCCCCAGGACCCGGCTGCGGTGGCCCGGGCAGGCAAGGCCGACAGCGCTAGCGGCGAGGCAGGGTCAGCTCGAACCACACCGTCTTGCCGGAGCTCGTCCGGCTGGTCCCCCACTCCCGCGCCAGCGTGCTGACGACACGCATCCCGCGCCCGGACTCGTCGAGCGGGCGCGCGCTGAGCAGCGTAGGCAGGGTGTGGTCGTCGTCGTCCACCTCGCACAGCAGCGTCTCGCCCCGGACGAGCCGCAGCTCGATGGGCCGGCTGTGGGAGTGCCGTACGGCGTTGGTCACGAGCTCGCTGACCATCAACTCGGTCAGATCGACAAGGGAGTTGAGCCCCCACACATGGAGCTGTTCGCGGACCACGGCACGTGCCCTGCCGACCTCCATCCGGTCGTGGCCGATCCGCCACCGGGCGACGTCCTCGGGTTCGATGCCGTTGAGCCGGGCCATCAGGAGCGCCACGTCGTCCTTGCGGCCGCCGCGGGTGTTGAGAGCGCGGATGATGGTGTCGCAGGCGTCGTCCATGGACGCGGCCGGGTGCGCGGCGGACTCGCAGAGCGTGGCGAGTCCGACACCGATGTCCTCGCCGCGGACCTCGACCAGGCCGTCGGTGCACATCACGAGCCGGTCGCCGGGCGCCACCGGGATCCGTACGGACTCGAAGGGCACCCCGCCGACGCCGATGGGTGCGCCCGTGGGCAGGTCGAGCAGATCACTGCGGCCGTCCTCGGCACGGACCAGCACCGGTGGGATGTGGCCCGCGTTGGCTATCTGCAGCTCGCTCTCGATGGGGTCGTACACCGCGTACAGGCAGGTCGCGAGGTAGTGCTCGCCGAGGCGCTGGGCCAAGTCGTCGAGGTTGCGCAGGAGTTGGGCGGGCGGCAGGTCGAGGGCGGCCATGGTCTGGACGGCCGTGCGCAACTGCCCCATCATCGCTGCGGAGTTGAGACCGTGGCCCATCACGTCGCCGACGACGAGCGCGGTCCGTGACCCGGGCAGTTTGACCGAGTCGAACCAGTCGCCGCCGACCCGCCCCAGCAGCGTGCCCGGCAGATAGCGGGTCGCGATGTCGCAGCCCGCCATGCGCGGCGCGATGTGCGGCAGCATGCTGTCCTGGAGGGTCTCGGCGACGCTCTCCTGGTACGTGTACATCCGGGCGTTGTCGAGTACGAGCCCGGCGCGGGCGGCGAGTTCGGCTCCGGTGACGCGGTCCATGTCGTTGAACTCGACGCGCTCGGGGTGCCGCAGCAGGATCATGAAGCCGAGGACCACATTGCGGGCCTTGAGGGGCACGACCAGCATGGAGCGGCCCGTGATGAGGGGCCGGATGTCGCGCTTCTCGAACTGCGCGGCGATCATGTGCCCCATCTGCTCGCTGATGCGGGGCACCAGGACGGGGTCGCCGGTGGTCATGCACTGGAAGAACGGGGTGTGTGCCGGGAACGGCATGGCCTCGCCGACGGGTACGACGTCGTCCCAGCGGCCAGGCTCGTCGGTGTGCTCCACGGCGACCCGGTGCCACATGGTGGTCGTGTCGGGCACGCCCTCGGGGAAGCCCTCACCCGCGACGACCTGTTCGCGGAGATAGGTGCCGGCCACGTCGGTGAAGCGCGGGACCACGGCCCGGCTGACCTCGACGATGGTGCGGGACAGGTCGAGCGAGGTGCCGATGCGCCCGCTGACCTCGTTCAGGAATTCCAGGCGCTCGCGAACGGCCGCGTATTCGAGGTCCTCGCCCTCGTCGGGTTCGTCCTGCGGCACGGGTGCGCCGGCCGCGGCGGCAGCGGCCGCCCGCTCCTGGCGCGCCTTGCGCTCGGCACGCCGGGGCACGCCCCAGTCGGGAGTGACGGGCACCCGGTCGTTCTGGCTGAACTCCAGGACGGGATAGCCCAGTTCGAGGACCTGGGCGACGATGCGGGCGCTCTCGCCGACGCTCATGCTGGGGAGGATCTCGGGCAGCCTGCGGGCCAGTTCCTCGGCGCCGGGGAAGTCGGTGTGGAGCGCGAACCCGGGTGCGATGCGCTCCACGGCGAGCCCCGCGCCGGTGTCCTCGTGGCGCAGCCCGCCCGCGTCGGCGGCGAGCACGAGCAGCCGCTCGGGCCCGGGCCCCACCAGCGGATACGCCCACCACAGCACGTCGATCCGGTCGCTGTCGGGCGCCGACAACCGCGCACGCCCCGCAGCGGGATAGGACAGCCGCCCGTCGAGGGACGACTCCAGGTCGGGCCCGAGGCCGTCGTACGGCGAGTACGCGCCGTAGGGAGCGACCTCGTCGTCATCGGGCAGGGCACCGGACACGGGCAGCAGATCGACGGCGGGCCGTCCGACCGCTTCGTCCTTGACGGCTCCGAACAGCCGCCGGGCGCCCCGGCTCCAGTGCGAGACCAGACCCTCACGGTCGACGACCACCACGGCCAACGGAATCCGGCCCGCCGCGACCCCGTCACCGCCCGCAAGGCCGTGAGCTGTGCCCCTCTCGGTGCCACGGTCCATGGCCCAGGCCCTCTCTCCCCACGGTCCGCAAGATCTGTACCACCACAACCACGTTACGTCCGCGCCCGGTTGCCATGTGTGGCATTGAGGGAAATAACTCCGGCGCACACCCGCGCCCCGTCAGGGGCTCTTTTGGGGGCGCGGGGAACTGCGCGCCCAGCCCAATACGCCCCGCAGCCAACAACGAACCCTCAAGCCACTGTCTTCAGTCCTCATGCCCCAACTGAAGATCCCGCTCGGTCCTCCCACCCCCGGCCACCTGCAAAACAGTAGCCACCGGCGGGTACCCGGCGGCGATCACCGTGTACTCCCCCGAAGAAAGATCAACGAACCGGAACGTTCCGTCACCCCCGGTGGTCAACGTGTCCACCACATTCCCCGCGGCATCCAGCAGCGTCACCCGCGCATCCTCGACAGGCCGCCCCCCACTGGCCCGCACGGTCCCCCGAAGCACCGCCCCACCGGCGAGCTCGACATCCTGGCGGGTCTCCCGCGCGGCCTGCACGCTCACCGGCAGGGCCGCGGGCCGAAAGGCCGGAGCGCTCCCGGCCAGCGTGTACTCCCCCGCCACCAACTCCGTGATGACGTAACCCCCTTCACGCCCACTGCGTGTCGTGGCGACCACCTCACCGTGCACGTTGGTGAGCGTGACGGTCGCGTCCCGTACGGGCGTCCCGTCCGCCGTCACCACGCTCCCGGCCAGCCGTCCGGCGCCGCCGAGGACGACGTCCAGCTCGACCGGCCGCTCCCCGACGGTGACGCTGACGGCCTGCGGCTGATGCCCGCCGGCCGCGGCGATGAGGACGTACGACCCGGCGCCGGGCGTCGACAGCGCGTACCGTCCGTCGTCCCCGCTCGCGCCCCGTCCGATCTGCTGTCCCGCGACGTCGATGAGGGTGAGCGCGGCGCGGGGCACGACGGTGCCGTCGGGGTGCTGGACGGTGCCGCAGACGGGCACCCCGGAGGCGTACGACGAACGCGCCTGCGGGACCGAGGAGTTGTAGGACGCGGTGGTCTCGGGGGCGGCAGAGGTGTGGTGGGACACCAGCGGTTTCTCCTTGAGGAAGAAGGCGACGAGCAGGCCCAGGACGAGCACCGGCACCAGGTAGAGGAAGATCCGCGGCATGGCGTCGGCGTAGGCCGCGATGTAGCCGTCGCGAAGCTCGGCGGGCAGTGCGTGGACGAGCTGCGGGGTGATGGACTCGGGGTCGGGCAGGCCGGCCCCGGCGGGCAGCCGTTCGGCGAGGGAGTCGGCGAGCCGGTCGGCGAAGAGCGTGCCGAAGATCGCGGCGCCGACGCTGCCGCCGATCTGCCGGAAGTAGTTGTTGGCGCTGGTCGCGGTGCCGAGGTCGCGGGGTTCCACGGAGTTCTGCACGGCGAGGATGAGTACGGGCATGACCAGGCCGATCCCGGCACCGAGCAGTGCCATCCAGATGCTGTAGTGCAGCCGGGGCGTGTCGACCTCCAGCCGCGACAGGAGCCACATGCCGAGGACGGAGAGAACGCCGCCGACGATCGGGTAGATCTTGTAATGGCCGCTGCGGCTGATGAGTTGGCCCGAGACGACCGAGGCGCCGACGATGCCGGCCATCATCGGGAGCATGAGCAGGCCGGACTCGGTGGCGGTGGCGCCGTCGACCATCTGCAGGTAGGTGGGCAGATAGCTGGCCGCTCCGAAGAGGGCGACCCCGACGATCACGCCCACCAGGCCGGTGACGTTGAAGACCCCGTCGCGGAACAGCCGCAGGGGCATGAGGGGTTCGACCGCGAAGTGTTCGACGACGAGGAACAGGACCGTCGAGACGACGGCTCCCGCGCCGAGTCCGAGGATGACGCGCGAGCCCCACGCGTACTCCGTTCCGCCCCAACTGGTCAGCAGGACCAGGCAGGTCGAGGCGGCGGCGAGCAGCAGGGAGCCGAGGACGTCGAGGCGGCGCCGGGCGGTCGGCTTCGGCAGTTTGAGCACGACGGCGACGACGACGAGCGTGACCAGGCCGAAGGGCACGTTGATGTAGAAGCACCAGCGCCAGGAGAGATGGTCGGTGAAGTAGCCCCCGAGCAGGGGTCCCGCGACCGACGCGAGGCCGAAGGCGGCGCCGATCAGGCCCATGAACCGGCCGCGTTCCCGGGCCGGCACGATGTCCGCGATGATCGCCTGCACGCCGATCATGAGTCCGCCGGCGCCGACGCCCTGGAGTGCGCGGAAGGCGATCAACTGGTCCATGGTGCGCGACCATCCGGCCAGCGCGGAGCCGATCACGAAGACGACGATCGCGAACTGGAAGACGCCCTTGCGGCCGTAGAGGTCGCCGAACTTGCCGTAGACGGGCAGTCCGACGGTGGCCGTGAGCAGATACGCGGTGATCGCCCAGGACATCTTGTCCAGGCCGTGCAGCTCCCCGACGATCTTCGGGAGAGCGGTGGCGACGATCATCTGCTCCAGTGCGGCGAGCAGCAGCGCGAGCATCAGCGCGAAGAACACCATCCGCACGCGGCCCGGGCTGAGCTCCTCGAACTGCGGTGGTTCCGGCGGCCCTTGGGGTGTGTCAGGGGCCGGGGCCGAAACGCCGCGTTCGCTCGCCGCCAGAGTCGTCCCGCCCACGTGCTGCTCCCCTCGTCGCGCCTGCGCGGCCCATTTCTCGCATTACGCGACAACTGGGAGCAAGCGCGACGAGTCGCCCGTCAGTGGAGCTCAAGGGGCGTAACCGCCGGTGGGAGCCCTACGGCGTACGACGGAGCCATACCGAAAACCACTCGAAACGGTGAGCGTGAGAATCGCCCGGCCGAGCGCGTCCGCGCGCTCACCGGGACTGCCCCGAGAGCTACTTCTCGACCTCGGTGGCGAGCTTCGCCAGCACCTCGTCGTAGATCCGCCCGAGACCCTTGGGCGCGAAGGTCTTCTCGAAGAAGCCGCCGATGCCGCCGGCGCCGTTCCACACCGAGGTCACGACGACCCGGGACCGGCCCTCGCCTGCCGGGGTGACCCGCCAGGTGGTCACCATCGAGGAGTTGCGGTCCTTCTCGACGAGCTCGCCGTCGGTGGGCTCGCTCACTTCGAGGAGGCAGTCGCGGACGCGCTTGCTCGTGGCCTGGAGCCTCCAGTGGACGAGGCTGCCCTCGCCGTCACCGCCCTCGCGCACCTCGTACTCGCTGAAGTGCTCGCTCAGGAGCTTCGCACGCGTGCCGGTGTAGTCGGCCAGCGCATCGAACACGTCGTCCGGCTGAGCCGCTACGACTCGCTCAGTGGTGGCCTCGACCTGCGCCATTGCGTTCCTCCAGCACTCGGGATCTCGGGGGTCAGCGCTCAGCCAACCATCAGGCGGGCGAGCCGCCCAAATCGGGGTCCCCTCAGGGCCCCTGAGCCTCGGACGCCACGCCCGTCGAAAGTGAGTTCGCACGATCAAGGGAACATGTGTTCTATTCTGTGTTCAGTGCTACCGAGGAGGCGTCATGCGCTGGGAGAACCTCACAGTGGAGTCCGAAGGCAACCTGCCGAAGGACGCCGCGCTGTTCGGCGCGGACGCGGTGACCACACGAACGTTCGACACCCCGGAGTTCCGTGGAATCACGTTCCACGAGATCCGGGCCAAGTCGATCGTGAACCGGGTGCCGGGCGCCTCGCGCATGCCCTTCGAGTGGACGGTCAACCCCTATCGGGGGTGCACGCACGCGTGTGTCTACTGTTTCGCCCGCAAGACCCACAGCTATCTGGACCTCGACACGGGCCTCGGCTTCGACAGCCAGATCGTGGTGAAGGTGAACGCCCCGGAGCTGCTGCGGCGGCATCTCGGCTCGCGGCGCTGGCTCGGCGATCACATAGCGATGGGCACGAACGTGGACTGCTACCAGCGCGCCGAGGGCCGCTACCAGCTGATGCCCGGCATCATCGCGGCCCTGCGCGACCACGCGAACCCCTTCTCGATCCTCACCAAGGGCACGCTGATCCTGCGTGACCTCGACCTCCTGAAGCAGGCGGCCGCGGTGACCGAGGTCGGGATCTCCGTCTCGGTGGGCTTCACCGACCACGAGCTCTGGCGGACCGTGGAGCCGGGCACGCCCGCCCCCGAACGCCGCCTCGACGCCGTCCGCACGCTGAGCGAGCACGGCATCGACTGCGGGGTCCTGATGGCCCCGGTGATCCCCTTCCTGGGCGACGACCCGTCCCAGCTGCGCGCGACGGTACGGGCGATCGCGGCCTCCGGCGCGACCTCGGTCACCCCGCTCGTGCTGCATCTGCGGCCGGGGGCGCGCGAGTGGTTCATGAGCTGGCTGGGGCACCACCACCCGTATCTGGTACGCCGTTACGAGCGGCTGTACGCGGAGGGGGCCTACGCGCCGAAGTGGTACCAGCGCCGGATCACCCGTCAGGTCCATGAACTGGCCGAGGAGTACGGGATAGGTCCCACGCGCGCGGGGATGCCGCGCAGGATCCCGGCACCCGCCGAACCGGCCCTCCCGGAGCCGACCCAGCTCACCCTCCTCTGACCGGCACCGCTTTTCCCGACCGGCACCGCCACCCGCTCCGACCAGCGCTTCTCAGCTGCATCCGGGCGCATCGCGCGGCCCGATCGGGTCAAACTCCGGTCAGAACCGGTTCTTCCGGGCGCCCGCTCCGGGACGATACGGCGAAGGCCGTGGAGTGCACGGCCCACACCCTCCGTCCTGGGAGGTCCGATGCTGCATCTCCCCGGGGGACACCCCCCGGACCCCCGGCCCGAGGATCAGGCCAGAATCCCTGCCCGGAAGATCCTTGCGAGGCGATTCATCGTGAACCGACGCGCAACCGCCCTGTGCGGTGCCGCTGCCGTGGTGGCCGGAATGATCACCGCGATCCCGGCCGGTGCGAGCGCGGACTCCGCGACCGCACCGCGCACCACGCTCTCCGCCGACCCGGCGAAGCTCACCTGGAAGAAGTGCGGCACCACCTCCTATCCGACGCTCCAGTGCGCGTCCCTGAAGGTGCCGCTCGACCACACGCACCCGGGCGGCGAGCGCATCACGCTCGCGCTGTCGCGGGTCCCGCACACCGCGAAGAAGTCCCAGGGACCGCTCCTGGTGAACCCGGGCGGCCCCGGCGGCAGCGGTCTCACGCTCGCCGGATTCGTCGCGGCCACGCTGCCGAAGGCGGTGGCCTCGCAGTACGACGTCATCGGCTTCGACCCGCGCGGCGTCGGCGCCAGCAAGCCCGCCCCGAACTGCAAACCGGGGCACTTCACGCCCGTGCGCCCCGACTCGGTGCCGAGCACCCCCGCCCTGGAGAAGGCCAACCTCGACCGGGTCAAGGCCTTCGCGAAGGCGTGCGGCACGAAGTACGGCAAGCTGCTGCCGCACCTCGACACCGTGAGCGCGGTCCAGGACATGGACGCGATCCGGCACGCCCTCGGCGCCAAGAAGATCAACTACTTCGGGTACTCGTACGGCACCTACCTGGGCGCCGTCTACGCGAAGCTCCACCCGGACCGCGTACGGCGCATGGTGCTCGACTCCATCGTCGATCCCACCGGGGTCTGGTACGAGGACAACCTCGCACAGGACTACGCCTTCAACGACCGTCACCGGGCCTTCATGGCCTGGGTCGCCAAGAACAACGCGACCTACAAGCTCGGCACCGATCCGGAGAAGATCGAGACCAAGTGGTACGCGATGCGGGCGGCGCTGGCGAAGAAGCCCGCGGACAAGACGGTGGGTGCCTCCGAACTGGAGGACACGTTCGTCCCCGGCGGCTACTACAACGGCTACTGGCCCTACCTCGCCGAGGCGTTCGCGGCCTTCGTGAACGACAAGAACGACGACCCGCTGGTCGAGGCGTACGAGAACTTCGGTGCCGTCGACCCCGCGGGCGACAACAGCTACAGCGTCTACACCTCGGTGCAGTGCCGTGACGCGACCTGGTCGCGCGACTGGGAGCAGTGGCGCGAGGACAACTGGGAGGTGTACGAGAAGGCGCCCTTCATGACGTGGAGCAACGCCTGGTACAACGCGCCGTGCGCCTTCTGGCCGACGGACTCCCTGGAGCCCGTGGACGTCTCCAACGACTCGGTGCCGCCGGTGCTGCTGTTCCAGGCGACGAACGACGCGGCCACCCCGTACGAGGGCGGTGTCATGGTCCATCATCTGCTGGGCGACTCCAGCCTGGTGGTCGAGCAGGGCGGCGGCAACCACGGCGTCACCCTGAGCGGCAACGCCTGCCTGGACAAGCATCTGGCCACGTATCTGGCCGACGGCTGGGTGCCCCGCAGTGGCGGTGAGGTCGACGCGGTCTGCAAGCCGCTGCCCGACCCGTCACCGCTGAGCAAGAAGGCCTCGGGCTCGTCGCGCGGCGCGACGCTGCACGGGCTGCTCGGATTCCGGGGCTGAGCCCCGGCAGGTGAGCGGCGGCGGCCCGTCGGGGGCGTTGTCAGTGGCGTGGTGCACGATGGATGCATGGCCGAACTGACACGCATCTCCGCCCCCGACGGGGTCGCCCCCGCCGCCGCCTACACCCACGTCGTCATGGGCACGGGCCGCTTCGTGGCGGTCTCGGGCCAGCTCGCGCTCGACGAGGACGGCAAGCTCGTCGGGGAAGGTGATCCTGCGGCGCAGGCCCGTCAGGTCTTCGAGAATCTGCGGCGCTGTCTCGCCTCGGCGGGGGCCGGCTTCGACGACGTGGTCAAACTGACCTTCTTCGTCACGGACATGGCGTACATGCCGGCCGTCCGCGCGGCCCGGGACGAGCACATATCCCCCGGCCGCCTCCCGGCCGCCTCGGCCGTGCAGGTCGCCGCCCTGGTGGGCCCGGAGTTCCTGATGGAGATCGAGGCGTTCGCGCTGCTGCCCGAGTGATCCGCGGGTGCGGCCCGGGCGCTCTACGGGCCCGCCGGAATTCACGGGCCCCCTCGCCCACGGCCGCCTAGGGTGCCGCCATGGACGAACGCCTCCGCTCCCCCTCTCCTGCCCTTCCTCCCCTTCCTCCGGCCCTTCACGTGCGCGAGATGGTCCTGGCCGACTGTCCCCGCGTTGCCGAGATCCGCGTGCGCGGCTGGCAGAAGGCATACCAGGGGATGATGCCGCAGGCGTACCTGGACGGACTCGACCCGGCGGACGACGTCGGGCGGCTGCGGGCCCGCTTCGAGCAGGCCGGTGAGAGCGTGGTGAGCCTCGTCGCGGAGTGGGAGGACGATGTCGTCGGCTGGGCGTGCCACGGCCCCTACCGGGACGGTGAAGTCCGCACCGCGGCAGCCGAGTTGTACGCGATCTACGTGGACCCCGGCCGGCTCGCGCGCGGTGTGGGCCGCGCCCTGCTGCGGGAGTCCGTCGCCCGCTGCACGGCCGCCGGGCACGGCCGGATGCTGCTGTGGGTGCTCCAGGAGAACGCGAGCGCACGCCGCTTCTACGAGAAGGCCGGTTTCGCACCGGACGGCGCGGAGGAGCCGTTCGAGGTGGCGGGTGTGGAGGTGCCGGAGGTGCGTTACGCCCTTGTGCTGGGCGGCTCCTGAGGGAGGCTCATGTCTGGGACTCACGTCCTGGGGCTCAGGTCGGAGGGCTCGTGTCGTCGGGGTCGCGTCCTTGGGGCAAGCTCACGCAGAACACCGCGCCGTTCGGGCGGCCGGGCTCGTACCAGGCATCGCCGCCGTTCGCGCGGGCCAGGCTGCGGGCGATCCACAGGCCGAGGCCGGTGCCCTCGGTGGCCGCCGCCGTGGCGGGGTCTCGGCGGTAGCGCTCGAAGAGGTGAGGGACGAAGGACTCGGGCACACCGGGGCCGTGGTCCGCGACGGACAGTTCGATGCGTCCGCCGGTGGCGCGCGCCGTGATCTCCACGGGCTCCCGGCCGTAGGCGAGGGCGTTCTCCAGGTAGTTGGTGAAGATCTCGGCGAAGCCGACCCGGTCGACGCGGGCCACCAGTTGCGCCGGGACGGCGAGTCGCAGATCACGGCCGCGGGCCGCGGACTCGGCGAGCCGTTCCAGGAGGAAGTCCAGCACCGCCACCGCCTCCGGCACACCCTGCTGCCACGCCCCGTCGATGCGGGCGGCGGTGAGCAGCTTGCGGACGAGCGACTGCAGCCGGGCCGTGCGCTCGGCGATCCGCTCGACCAGTTCCGCGCGTCCCTCGTCCGTCAGGTCGGGCGGCGGCTCCTTCAGTACGTGCACGAGGGCGCCCAGGGCGGCGAGCGGGTTGTGCAGTTGGTGCGCGGCCACCGCGGCGACCACGCTCTGGTGTTCGAGGGCGGACTGGAGGACATGGTCAGCCTGCCGTCGGCGGGTTGCGTCGCGCAGCGCGGCCACATACAGCCGGCGGTCGTCGAGTCGGGCCAGGGTGACCCGCATCTCGACGACCTTGCTGCGGCCGTTCGGCAGGACCAGTGTGACCTCGGTGGCCTCGCCGTGGACCAGCGGGAAGCCGAAGACGGAGCCGATCAGTTCGTCCGCGGGGCGCTCCAGGAGTGTCGCCGCGGCCGGGTTGCAGGCCCGTACGCGTCCGTCGGCGTCCACCGCGACGATGCCGTCCGGGGCGGCGAGCATCATGGCCTCGTAGAGATTCCGCGGCTCGTCGTCAGTCATTTGTGTCGCCCCCGCCGCCCCTACCCATTCCCGTCCCTTACTCAGGGGCTCCGCCCCCGAACCCCCGCTCCTCAAACGCCGGAGAGGCTGAAGATTTCGCGGCCCGGGCCGACACATCCAGCCCGTCCGGCGTTTGAGGACGAGGCCGTTCAGGCCGATAAGGGGGGTCTGGGGGCGCAGCCCCCAGGGACGGGACGGGTAGGGGCGGCGGGGGCGAAGAACCACGCTTTCGGCCTCAACTCTGGACTGCCGCAACGCCGTTGGACCAGACACAGGGAACACATTTCCGAGTACGGCCGGGTCCCGACGGCACCGCACGGCACTACGCTCGAAAGCGCATCGCCACAACCGGCCAGGGAGAGCCGGCCATCCGGAGGGGGAGCATCCGGGATGATCCGCGTGCTCGTGGTCGAAGACCAGCGCGCGCTGGCCGACGCCCTGGCCATCGCCATCGCGGCGCAGCCCGACCTGGACTGTGGCGACGCGGTGGGCACGGTCGACGAGGCGTTGCGGGAGGCGGCCCGTCGGCCACCCGCCGTGGTGCTCATGGACATCCATCTGCCGGGCAAGGACGGTATCGAGGGCACCCGGCTACTGAAGGCCGCTCACCCCTCGACGCGGGTGGTCGTCCTCACCGCGGACGCCACCCCCGACCAGCTGGCACGGGCGGTCACGGCGGGCGCCTCGGCCTTCCTCGCCAAGCACAGCGCCTTCGGGGACATCCTCACCGCGATCCGCACTACGGCGGAGGGCAAGCTCCTGGTGGAGGAGTCCACACTGGCGGCGCGGCTGCCCGAGCAGCAGTGGGAGCGGAGCGGGCTGACCCGCCGCGAGCACGAGGTGCTGGCCCTGCTCGCCCAGGGACACGGTCTCAAGGTGATCGCGGACCGGCTCGTACTCAGCCGGCACACGGTGCGCGGGCATGTGAAGAGCGTCCTGGTGAAACTGGGCGCCCACAGCCAGCTGGAGGCCGTGGTCACGGCAACGCGCCTGGGCATCCTGCCGCGCCCGACCGCGTGACATCGCATGACACCGCAGCGTGCAGAACGGTGAATCAGCCCATCTGAGGGGGCCGTTCGCCCCGACTGGGGGATGCCCGGTCCCCCGCCCGCTGCCTATCGTGCGAAAAGTGCGGCCCCGCGGACCGGGGCCGTCGGGGAGCAGGACCCGGGCCAGATGCGCGGAGATGACGGCAGGTCGGATCCCGCGACGTTCGTCCGCCTGCCGGTCGCCCGTCTCCCGCCGGGCGAACCCCCGGCGACCCCGCCTTCTCCAGGGCCACCCGTCATCCCTCTGCTCACAAGGCACTCCCCCGTGCCCAACCAGTCCCATCCACATCCATCCGTGCCCAGCCAGTCCCAGCCACGCCTATTCGCGTGGCGTGCGCTGCGCCGGCAGCCTCTTCAGCGCACCGGCCGCCGCCTGGGCCAGCGGCGGATGGACGAGAGCCTCGTTCAGGACGGGCCGGGCCCGTTCGTCGCCCAGGGCGCCGAGCCCGTCCACGCACGCGATGGCGACACGGCGGTAAGGGTCGTGCGGGCGGAACCTGCGGGCCAGGGTCGTGATCAGCGCCGGTACGGACTCGGGAGCGCGCAGCTCGACCAGGAGCCGTACCGGATGGAGGGCGTAGGCGACGCGCAGTTCGTTGGTGGCCAGGGCGGCCGCCGCGCGGGCGGTGCGCGGGTCACCGAGCCGGGCCAGGGCGTGCGCGGCGGACGCGCAGCGCTGCGGATCACGGTGGTTGAGCAGCAGGACGAGTGCTTCGAAGGCTCGCCGGTCCCCGGCGAGCCCGAGCCGGAACGCGGCCAACTCCCTTGCCCAGAGCCGCTGTTCGGGCGCGATGAGCACGTCGGCCAGTTCGTCGAGGTCGTCGGTCGAGGCCAGCCGTTCGTACGAGTACGACGCGGCCGCGCCCGCCTCGTGCCGTAAGCGCTGGGTGAGCGATCGCAACTCTTCGTCCATATCGCCGAAGCCTATCGGCGACGTACGTCACATTCACCGGGGACTGGCGCGCTCGTTACCCACGAGTTAAGCTCAATCGAGCGAGTTACCCACTCGCTGACTTGCTCGTGGTGGCCTGGTGACGCAGCCGCCGCGGGTGCTGGTCGGTTCGGTACTTCACGTACCTCAGTACGACACGGCTCCGGGACAGGGCCGGTCGGGTCTTCCTCACCGTTTCGTGGGATCGCGATTTCGCCCACTCACGGCGCCGGGCCTGTGCGCTTTCGTCGCCCGGCATCACCCGCAACCTCCGCACCGCGTGCGCCCGTCGGCGTATCCGGGTGCGTCCCTCAGTCGTCACTCATCCTGGAGTCCCGCGATGGCCACTCCCCTGTCCGACCCTTCCCTGTCGCTCTCCGCGTCCCCGCTCAAGACCGTCGCCGTCGTCGGCCTCGGCACTATGGGGACCGGCATCGCCGAGATCCTGGCCAAGGCCGGCCGCGAGGTCGTGGGCATCGACATCAGCGAGGCCGCCGCCGCGCAGGCGACCGCCGCCCTGGAGTCCTCGACCGCCCGCGCAGTGCAGCGCGGACGCCTCACCGAGCAGGAGCGCGACGACGCCCTCGCCCGCTTCGTCACCTCCACCGACCTGCGGGCCGCCGCCGACGCGGACCTGGTGATCGAGGTGGCTCCGGAGTCGTACGACATCAAGCACCAGATCTTCCGGGAGCTGGACGGCATCGTGCGTCCGGAGACGATCCTGGCCACCGGCACCAACGCGCTGTCCGTCACGCGTCTCGCCGCCGACTCGGCCCGCCCCGAGCGGGTGCTTGGCCTGCACTTCTTCAACCCGGCCCCGGCGATGAAGCTGGTCGAGGTCGTCTCGTCCGTGCTGACCGCGCCGACCGCCGTCGCCGCCGTCACGGACCTCGCCCTCGAACTCGGCAAGGAGCCCGTCGCCGTCGGCGACCGCCCCGGCTTCGTCGCCGACGGGCTGCTCTTCGGCTACCTCAACCAGGCCGCCGCGATGTACGAGGCGAAGTACGCGAGCCGCGAGGACATCGACGCCGCGATGAAGCTGGGCTGCGGCCTGCCCATGGGCCCGCTCGCCCTGCTGGACCTGATCGGCGTCGACACCGCCCGTACGGTCCTGGAGGCCATGTACGCCGAGTCCCACGACCGGCTGCACGCGCCCTCTCCCATCCTCAAGCAGCTCAGCGAGGCGGGCCTGACCGGCCGCAAGTCGGGGCGCGGCTTCTACACGTACGACGCCCCGGGCAGCGCGACCGTCGTGCGGGACGCGCTGACTCCCGTCGAGGGCGCCTCGCCGGTGCCCGGCCGTACCGTGCGCTCGGTCGGCGTCGCGGGCTCCGGCACCATGGCGTCCGGTATCGCCGAGGTCTTCGCGAAGGCCGGGTACGAGGTCGTGCTCGCCGCCCGCAGCGAGGAGAAGGCGCAGACCGCCAAGGCCCGTATCGGCAAGTCGCTCTCACGCTCCGTCGACAAGGGCCGGATGACCGCCGAGACCGCCGCCGAGACTCTGGCACGGATCACTCCGGCGGGCTCGTACGACGCCTTCGCGGACGTCGATCTGGCGCTGGAGGCGGTCGCCGAGGACCTGGAGATCAAGCGGCAGCTGTTCGCGGTGTTCGACAAGGTCTGCAAGCCGGGCGCGATCCTGGCCACCACGACCTCGTCGCTGCCCGTCGTGGCCTGTGCCCGCGCCACATCGCGGCCGCAGGACGTGATCGGCATGCACTTCTTCAACCCGGCCCCGGCGATGAAGCTGGTCGAGGTCGTGCGTACGGTCCTGACGGCCGACGACGTGCACGCGACGGTCCGGGAGGTCTGCGCGAAGGTCCGCAAGCACCCGGTGGACTGCGGCGACCGGGCCGGTTTCATCGTGAACGCGCTGCTGTTCCCGTACCTGAACAACGCGATCAAGATGGTCCAGGAGCACTACGCGACGCTCGACGACATCGACGCCGCGATGAAGCTCGGCGGCGGCTACCCGATGGGCCCCTTCGAGCTCCTCGACGTGGTCGGCCTGGACGTCTCGCTGGCCATCGAGAAGGTCCTGCACCGCGAGTTCCGCGACCCGGGCCTCGCCCCCGCGCCCCTCCTTGAGCACCTGGTGGCCGCGGGCTGCCTCGGCCGCAAGACGGGCCGCGGCTTCCGCGAATATGCACGGCGCTGAGCCGCCCCTCGACGCCGGACCCGGGGACCGGCCCGGCGAGCCCGCCTCCGGACCATGGGACCGGCCCGGAGGCGGGCCTGCGGCCGGATCCGGTGCCGGTGCCGGCCCCGGGCCGGGAATCGGGCAAGGGACGGGGGCCGAGCGGAGGTCCGACGGCGGGTCCGTGAACGGGACAGAGCACCGGGCGGTCGCCGGGTCCGTGAACGGGACAGGGCAGCGGGCGGTCGGCGGGTCCGTGAACGGGACAGGGCAGCGGGCGGTCGGCGGGTCCATGGGCGGGTTCGCGAGCGGGGCGGGGTCCTCGGACGATGGCCGGCCCGGTGGCTTGTTGGCCGGTCACGCCGACTGGGGCGGGCTGCTCGATCCGGCCGCCGCCCCCGTCCCGGTGCCGGTCGGGGAAAGACCCGGTCATGAGCGCTCCGCCGCGTACATGCAGTACGTTCGGGGCATGTCCCAGCCCGCCAAGTCCTCCCGTACACCAGCCACGCCCGACGCTCCTGAGAGCGCCGCGGGCAGTCGCGCTGCCGCGCAGCGGCTCAAGATGCGCCGAGAACTGGCGGCCGCCGCGATGGAGCTGTTCGCGACTAAGGGGTACGAGGCGACGACCGTCGACGAGATCGCGGCCGCGGCCGGGGTCGCCCGGCGCACCTTCTTCCGGCACTTCCGCTCCAAGGAAGAGGCGATCTTCCCGGACCACGACGACACGTTGATCCGGGCCGAGGCGGTGCTCAACGCGGCGCCTGCGCACGAGCATCCGCTCGACACGGTGTGCCGCGGCATCAAGGAAGTCATGAAGATGTACGCGGCGAGGCCGGAGATCTCGGTGTCGCGCTACAAGCTGACCCGCGAGGTACCGACCCTGCGGGAGGCGGAGATCGCGTCCGTGGCGCGGTACGAGCGGCTGTTCACCCGCTATCTGCTGGGCCACTTCGACGAGCACGCCCACGACGACGACGCCAACGACGACCCGCTGCTCGCGGAGGTCGCCGCGTCCGCGGTGGTCACGGCCCACAACCACGTGCTGCGGCGGTGGCTGCGGGCGGGCGGCCAGGGTGACGTCGAGAGCCAGCTGGACCACGCCTTCGCGATCGTCCGGAAGACCTTCGGTACGGGGATCGGGGCGGGCCGGGAGACCGCGCCGCTCTCGGCGCCCTCCTCCGCCGCGTCCGTGGAGGGCGAGGTGCTGGTGACCGTGGCCCGTGTGGACGCTCCGCTGCACCAGGTCATGCGGACCATCGAGCAGGCACTGAAGGAACGGTCGTAGCAGCACTCCGCGGAACCGCGGCCCAGCCGCTGCCCTCGCCAATCGCCTGATCGCCTGATCGCCTGATCGCCGGACGAGCTCAATGGGAGCGCGTCCGGCAGTTTTTTGCCCATATTCGGGCGTTTCCCGAGCCAGTCTGATCGATCATCGCTCACGTGTTACGTAAAGATTTCACCTGAGCGCAACTTCTGGCACTCCGTGCCTTGCGGCGTGACACGGCGTGCCATACGTTGAAGTTGTCCGGGCGGCCGGCGTGCAGAGATCCTTCGTACGCCGGCTGTCCCCGCAAACCAATGGTCTGCGCGCCCGGACGCCTGCGTCACAGGCAACCTTCCGCGCCACAACGCGCTGCCGAGCACCACCTTCGCCGAACCGACGGCACTGCCTCACACCAGCAGCAATCACCCGACGTAACCCTCAGCGTTCCCCTCAGACGCTCATCGCCGGAGGCACCATCGTGAAGGAAATCCTGGACGCGATTCAGTCGCGGACGGCCACGTCCGCCGACTTCGCCGCACTGCCGCTCCCCGAGTCGTACCGCGCGATCACCGTGCACAAGGACGAGACGGAGATGTTCACCGGACTCGCCACCCGCGACAAGGACCCCCGCAAGTCGATCCACCTGGACGACGTGCCGGTGCCCGAACTCGGCCCCGGCGAGGCCCTGGTGGCCGTGATGGCCTCCTCGGTCAACTACAACTCCGTGTGGACCTCGATCTTCGAGCCCCTGTCGACCTTCGGGTTCCTGGAGCGCTACGGCAAGCTCAGCGACCTCACCAAGCGCCACGACCTGCCGTACCACATCATCGGTTCCGACCTGGCGGGCGTCGTGCTGCGCACCGGTCCGGGCGTGAACGCCTGGCGGCCCGGTGACGAGGTCGTCGCGCACTGCCTGTCCGTCGAGCTGGAGTCCAGCGACGGGCACAACGACACGATGCTCGACCCCGAGCAGCGCATCTGGGGCTTCGAGACGAACTTCGGCGGGCTCGCCGAGATCGCGCTCGTCAAGTCCAACCAGCTGATGCCCAAGCCCGACCACCTGTCGTGGGAGGAGGCCGCCGCACCAGGGCTGGTCAACTCCACCGCGTACCGGCAGCTGGTCTCCCGCAACGGCGCCGGCATGAAGCAGGGCGACAACGTCCTCATCTGGGGCGCCAGCGGCGGACTCGGCTCGTACGCCACCCAGTTCGCGCTCGCCGGCGGCGCCAACCCCATCTGTGTGGTGAGCAGCCCGCAGAAGGCGGACATCTGCCGTGCGATGGGCGCCGAGGCGATCATCGACCGCAACGCCGAGGACTACCGGTTCTGGAAGGACGAGCACAACCAGGACCCGAAGGAGTGGAAGCGTTTCGGCAAGCGCATCCGTGAGCTGACCGGCGGCGAGGACGTCGACATCGTCTTCGAGCACCCGGGCCGCGAGACCTTCGGCGCCTCCGTCTACGTCACCCGCAAGGGCGGCACGATCGTCACCTGCGCCTCGACCTCGGGCTACAACCACGAGTACGACAACCGGTACCTGTGGATGTCCCTGAAGCGGATCATCGGCTCACACTTCGCCAACTACCGCGAGGCCTGGGAGGCCAACCGGCTCATCGCGAAGGGCAAGATCCACCCGACGCTCTCCCGCGTGTACTCGCTGGAGGAGACCGGGCAGGCCGCGTACGACGTGCACCGCAACCTCCATCAGGGCAAGGTCGGAGTCCTGGCGCTGGCGCCCGCCGAGGGCCTCGGCGTGCGCGACGAGGAGAAGCGCGCCCAGCACGTCGACGCCATCAACCGCTTCCGGAACATCTGAGGGCCACCCCATGACTGAGCGCCAGACGCCGCAGGCGAAGAACGAAAGGGACCGGCCGTGGCTCATGCGCACCTACGCCGGTCACTCCACGGCCGAGGCGTCCAACGAGCTGTACCGGCGCAACCTCGCCAAGGGCCAGACGGGTCTGTCGGTCGCGTTCGACCTGCCGACACAGACCGGCTACGACCCCGACCACATCCTCGCCCGCGGCGAGGTCGGCCGGGTGGGCGTGCCCGTCTCGCACCTCGGTGACATGCGCCGGCTTTTCCAGGACATCCCCCTGGATCAGATGAACACCTCGATGACCATCAACGCCACCGCCATGTGGCTGCTGGCGCTCTATCAGGTCGTCGCCGAGGAGCAGGGCGTCGACATCACCAAGCTCCAGGGCACGACCCAGAACGACATCGTGAAGGAGTACCTGTCGCGGGGGACGCACGTCTTCCCGCCGGTGCCCTCGCTCCGTCTGACGACGGACATGATCTGCTACACGGTCAACAACATCCCCAAGTGGAACCCGATCAACATCTGCAGCTATCACCTGCAGGAGGCGGGAGCCACCCCGGTCCAGGAGATCGCGTACGCGATGTCCACCGCGATCGCCGTCCTGGACGCGGTGTTCGCTTCCGGGCAGATCGCGGAGGAGCAGAAGGGGGACGTGGTCGCACGGATCTCCTTCTTCGTGAACGCGGGCGTCCGCTTCGTCGAGGAGATGTGCAAGATGCGGGCGTTCGGCCGCATCTGGGACAGGATCACGCGCGAGCGGTACGGCATCGAGAACCCCAAGCACCGTCGCTTCCGGTACGGGGTCCAGGTCAACTCGCTGGGTCTGACCGAGGCCCAGCCGGAGAACAACATCCAGCGGATCGTCCTTGAGATGCTGGCCGTGACCCTCTCCAAGGACGCACGTGCGCGTGCCGTCCAACTCCCGGCCTGGAACGAGGCGTTGGGCCTGCCCCGGCCCTGGGACCAGCAGTGGTCCCTGCGCATGCAGCAGGTGCTCGCGTACGAGAGCGACCTGCTGGAGTACGCGGACATCTTCGAGGGCTCGCACGTCATCGAGGCCAAGGTCGCCCAGCTGGTCGAGGACTCGTTCGCCGAGATCGACCGGATCCAGGAGATGGGCGGCGCGATGGCGGCCGTCGAGTCGGGCTATCTGAAGTCGCAGCTCGTCTCCTCGCACGCCGAGCGCCGGGCCCGTATCGAGTCCGGTGACGAGAAGATCGTCGGCGTCAACATCTTCGAGTCGACCGAGCCGAACCCGCTCACGGCCGATCTGGACGCCGCGATCATGACGGTCGACCCGGCGGTCGAGGCCCGGGTGACCGCCGCCCTCAAGGACTGGCGCGACACCCGCTACCAGCCCCCCTTCAACCATCCGCGCCCCTGCAAGGCGCTGGAGCGGCTGAAGGAGGCCGCGAAGGGCACCGGCAACCTCATGGAGGCCACCCTGGAGTGCGCCCGTGCCGGAGTCACGACCGGCGAGTGGGCCGGTGCCCTGCGCGAGGTGTTCGGCGAGTTCCGCGCCCCCACCGGTGTGTCGTCCGCGCCCGTCGCGGTGACCGCCGAGGAGGGCACGGCGATGGCACTGGTCCGCCGCAAGGTGGAGCTGACCGCGAAGGACATGGGCGTCGGCAAGCTCCGCTTCCTGGTGGGCAAGCCGGGCCTGGACGGGCACTCCAACGGCGCCGAGCAGATCGCCGTACGGGCCCGTGACGCCGGCTTCGAGGTGGTCTACCAGGGCATCCGGCTCACGCCCGAGGAGATCGTGACCGCGGCCGTGGCCGAGGACGTGCACGCGGTGGGCCTCTCGATCCTCTCCGGCTCGCACGCCCAACTGGTCCCCGACGTGCTGGAACGGCTGCGTGTGGCCGGTGCCACAGACATCCCGGTGATCGCCGGTGGCATCATCCCCAATGGCGACGCCGAAGACCTGCGGGCCGCGGGAGTGGCCGCGGTCTTCACTCCGAAGGATTTCGACATCACCGGAATCATCGGCCGGATCGTCGACGAGATCCGGAAAGCGAACAAGCTCGACCCACTGGAGGTCCCCGCATGACAAGCCCCGTCAACCGTCTTCGTCCGCGGCGCTCCTGCCTCGCCGTGCCGGGGAGCAACCCCCGCTTCCTGGAGAAGGCGCAGGGCCTCCCGGCCGACCAGGTCTTCCTGGACCTGGAGGACGCGTGCGCGCCGCTGGCCAAGCCCGAGGCGCGGCACACCATCGTCAAGTTCCTCAACGAGGGCGACTGGACGGGCAAGACGCGGGTCGTGCGCGTCAACGACTGGACGACCGAGTGGACGTACCGCGATGTCGTGACGGTGGTCGAGGGCGCGGGCCCGAATCTCGACTGCATCATGCTGCCGAAGGTCCAGGACGCCCAGCAGATCGTGGCCCTGGACCTCCTGCTGACGCAGATCGAGAAGACGATGGGCTTCGAGGTCGGCAAGATCGGCATCGAGGCGCAGATCGAGAACGCCCAGGGCCTGAACAACGTCAACGAGATCGCGACGGCCTCCCAGCGCGTCGAGACGATCATCTTCGGCCCGGCCGACTTCATGGCGTCGATCAACATGAAGTCGCTGGTCGTGGGCGAGCAGCCGCCCGGCTACCCGGCGGACGCCTACCACTACATCCTGATGAAGATCCTGATGGCCGCCCGCGCCAACAACCTCCAGGCGATCGACGGCCCCTACCTGCAGATCCGCAACGTGGAGGGCTACCGCGAGGTCGCGGGCCGCGCCGCCGCGCTCGGCTTCGACGGCAAGTGGGTGCTGCACCCGGGTCAGGTCGAGGCGTCCAACGAGATCTTCTCGCCCTCCCAGCTGGACTTCGACCACGCCGAGCTGATCCTGGACGCGTACGACTTCTACACGTCCGAGGCGGGCGGCAAGAAGGGCTCCGCGATGCTCGGCGACGAGATGATCGACGAGGCCAGCCGCAAGATGGCGTTGGTCATCTCGGGCAAGGGCCGGGCCGCCGGCATGGAGCGCACCAGCAAGTTCGAAGCCCCGGAGGCCTGAGCACATGCAGTTCGGACGCACCTACGAGGAGTTCGAGGTCGGCGCGGTCTACAAGCACTGGCCTGGGAAAACGGTCACGGAGTACGACGACCACCTCTTCTGTCTCCTGACGATGAACCACCACCCGCTCCACATGGACGCCAACTACGCCGAGAACACAACGGACTTCGGCAAGAACGTCGTCGTGGGGAACTACATCTACTCGCTGCTGCTCGGCATGTCCGTGCCCGACGTGTCCGGCAAGGCGATCGCCAACCTGGAGATCGAGTCGCTGAAGCACGTCGCGCCGACCTTCCACGGCGACACGATCTACGGCGAGACCACGGTCCTCGACAAGACGCCCTCCCGGTCGAAGAACGACCGCGGGATCGTGTACGTCGAAACCAAGGGCTACAAGCAGGACGGCACGCTGGTCTGCGTGTTCCGCCGCAAGGTGATGGTCCCCACCGAGACGTACATCAAGGAGCGCGGCGGCGAGCAGCCCGGCCGCCCCCAGCTCAAGGAGCAGGAGAAGTAGCCATGGCGCGACTCGCCCAGACCGCCGGTCTGACCGACATCCAGCAGGAGATCCTGTCCACCGTACGGGACTTCGTGGACAAGGAGATCATCCCGGTCGCGACCGAGCTGGAGCACCGCGACGAGTACCCGCAGCAGATCGTCGACGGGCTCAAGGAGTTGGGCCTCTTCGGCCTCATGATCCCCGAGGAGTACGGGGGTCTGGGCGAGTCGCTCCTCACCTACGCGCTGTGCGTGGAGGAGATCGCGCGCGGCTGGATGTCGGTGTCCGGCATCATCAACACCCACTTCATCGTGGCGTACATGCTCAAGCAGCACGGCACGCAGGAGCAGCGGGAGTACTTCCTGCCGCGGATGGCGGCGGGCGAGGTGCGCGGCGCGTTCTCGATGTCGGAGCCGGCACTCGGCTCGGACGTCTCGGCGATCACGTCGAAGGCGGTCAAGGACGGCGACGAGTACGTCCTCAACGGTCAGAAGATGTGGCTGACGAACGGCGGAACGTCGACGCTCGTGGCCGTTCTGGTGAAGAGTGACGAAGGCCACCCCGAGGGCACGGCACCCCACAAGTCGATGACGACCTTCCTGGTGGAGAAGGAGCCCGGCTTCGGCGAGGTCCGTCCGGGCCTCACCATCCCCGGGAAGATCGACAAGATGGGGTACAAGGGTGTCGACACCACCGAGTTGATCATGGATGGCCTGCGGATTCCGGCCAATCGCGTGCTCGGCGGGGCCACCGGCCGAGGGTTTTACCAAATGATGGACGGCGTCGAGGTCGGCCGCGTCAATGTGGCGGCGCGTGGCTGTGGCGTCGCTCAGCGTGCGTTCGAGCTGGGCGTCTCCTATGCCCAGCAGCGTCACACTTTCGGCAAACCGATCGCCCAGCACCAGGCGATCCAGTTCAAGCTGGCCGAGATGGCTACCAAGGTCGAGGCCGCCCATGCGATGATGGTGAATGCGGCACGCAAAAAGGACTCCGGGGAGCGAAACGACCTCGAAGCAGGGATGGCGAAGTACCTCGCCTCCGAGTACTGCAAAGAGGTCGTGGAAGACGCCTTCCGGATCCACGGCGGTTACGGCTTCTCCAAGGAGTACGAAATCGAGCGCCTCTACCGTGAGGCCCCGATGCTGCTCATCGGTGAAGGTACCGCCGAGATCCAGAAAATGATCATCGGACGCAGGCTGCTCGAAGAGTATCGGACGCAGGGCTAGATATACCGATTCGGGGTGTTTTCATCGAGAAGAAGATCACACCCCGTCAGCACTCTTCGGACGCCGACTCGGCTTCCTGGCTTGCCCAGTTGTGGCCCGCGACCGGTACGATCCCGGGAAAGCCGCCGTCCCCCGTTACAGCGCGGCATCATCCGCTACGAAGGTCATCCATGCCCCACAGCCAAACCTCTGCACCACGCGACAGCCTGGCAGGCGTACGTATTGCGCGCGGAGCATCGCCGTGGCTCCTCCCGACCGTCGCCACCGCAGCCCTCAGCCTGGTACGCGCGCGCAAGTCCGGCGCCGCCAAGGCCGTCGCCGTACCCGCCACCGCGCTGGCGGCGGGCATGCTGTGGTTCTTCCGCGACCCCGAGCGCGAGATCGCCCCGGGCCGGGTCATCTCCCCGGCCGACGGTGTGGTGCAGAGCATCATGCCGTGGAAGGACGGTCGCACCCGCGTCGCGATCTTCATGAGCCCGCTGAACGTCCACGTCAACCGCGCGCCTCTCTCGGGCACGGTGACGTCCGTCGAGCACATCCCCGGCGGTTTCGTTCCGGCGTTCAACAAGGAGAGCGAGAACAACGAGCGCGTTGTCTGGCACTTCGACACCGAGCTCGGCGACATCGAGATGATCCAGATCGCCGGTGCGGTCGCGCGGCGCATCGTGCCGTACATCCCTCAGGGCACGAAGGTCGAGCAGGGCGACCGGATCGGGCTGATCCGCTTCGGGTCGCGCGTCGACATCTACCTCCCCGAGGGTGTCGAGGTCGACGTGGAGGTCGGCCAGAAGACCGTGGCGGGGGTGACTCGCATTGACCGTGATTGATCCCGAGACACAGGCCGGCTGGGTGCCGGAGGCCGACGAGCTGGACGACGAGGAGGAGATGCCCCTCTCTCTCCGCCTCTCAATAGCGGACACCCTCACACTCGGCAACGCCACGTGCGGCTTCATGGCGGTGTACTTCACCACCACGGGCATCCTGATCCCGCACCTCACGGGCAGCCAGGAGACGGGCATGGCGCGGCACAGTGCCGCGACCGCCGTGATCCTGATGCTGTGCGCCGCGGTCTTCGACCTGTTCGACGGCCTGGTCGCCCGCAAGCTGCGCTCCTCCCCCATGGGCGCGGAGCTGGACAACCTCTCCGACCTGATCAGCTTCGGCCTGGCGCCGGCGTACTTCGTGCTGGTCTACGGCATGGTCGCCGACGACGCGCATCAGCGAGTGGCGGCGGTGGGGGCGATCGTGGTCCTGCTGGCGGTCGTGCTGCGGCTCGCCAGATTCTCCTGCGTCACGGTCAAGGACGGCACCTTCCAGGGCATGCCCTCGCCGTTCGGCGCGCTGACCGTCGTCTCCATCGTGCTGCTTGAGCTGCCGTTCGTCGCCACGCTCATGGCGATCATCGGCACCGCGTGGCTGATGGTGAGCCGGGTCGAGTACCCGAAGCCGCGGGGGCGGCTCGCCGTGGCGATGCTCTCCTGGATCGTCACGAGCATGGCGTTGCTCGCCGCCTGGGCGTTCGATGCGCCTGGTGGGCAGCTGCTGCTTCAGACCGGGTGTGCGTTGCAGCTCGTTACCGGAGCGGTGATTCCCCTCTTCGCTACGGCTCGGAGGGTGAACAACTTCAGGGACAACCGGCGTGAGGCTCGGGCGGCGCAGCTGCCGTAGTTGTCTTGTTGCATTACTCGAAGGGCCCCGAACCTGTTGGTTCGGGGCCCTTCGTGTGGGGTGACTTCGGGTGCGATTTCGGGTGCGGGTTCGTTGTGGCTTGTAGCGCAGTTCCCCGCGCCCCTGAAAGACAAAAGACTGCGCCGTTCCCCGCGCCCCTGAAGGGGCGTGGCCCAACTCAGGTGGTCGGTGTGTACTCCGCTGCCACGTCCGAGGCCTCCGCGTCCCGGACCACCTTCATGCCGCCTGTCACCGTTTTGTCGGGCTGGAGGATGACGCTCTGTTTGGAGGAGGGGGCGTTGGGGTCGGTGAAGTCCTGGGGGATGCCGAAGCCGGTGTCGAGGGAGTTGATGGTGAGGAGGGCCTTGTCGACGCCCTCGCGGGTCAGGTCCTTGGCTGCGCAGGCCTTCTTGAGGGCCTCGCCGAAGGCGTAGACCGCGGTCCAGCCGGCGACGACTCCGTTGTCGAGGGCGTCCTTCGGGTACGCCGCCTTGTAGTCGGCCACCAGCTTCTGGGCCTCCGGAGTGTCCGCGCCGATGGGAAGTGAGGGCGAGGCCACGTAGTAGTTCTTCATCAGGGCCGGGCCCGCCTGGGTCGCCAGGAGCTGCGGGGCGAAGGCCGAGTTGTTGCCGATGATCGGGACGTCGAAGCCGCCGGCCGCCGCGACACCGACGAGCGAGGCCGCCTGACGCGGGCCCGCGCTGATCACGACCGCGTTGACGCCGGCCTTCTTCAGGGCGGCGACCTGGGCGGTCATGTCGTTGTCGGTCGGCTTGATCTTCTGTTCGACGACGGTCAGACCGGCCTCCTTCGCGATGTGCTTCGAGCCGACCAGCGCGCTCTCGCCGTAGTCGCCCTCGAAGTAGACATGCCCGATCTTGTCGCCCTTCTTGATGCCCTTCTCCTTCATCAGGAAGTCGACGGCGTTGATCGTCTCGATGTCGTACGTGGATCCGATGACCCGGATGTACGGGCTGCCGAGCAGCGTGGCCGACCAGGCCTGCGGCAGGACCAGGCCCTTGTCCTGGCCGTCGATGCGCTGCTTGACCGCGGCGACGAACGGGGAACCGATGAACTGCGTGAAGCCGAGCACCTTCGGCTCCAGCTCGGTGTACCCGGCGAGGGCCTTCTGCGGGTCGTAGCCGTGGTCGCGGACGGTGAGCTCGACCTTGTAGCCGCAGACGCCGCCGTCGGCGTTCAGCTGCTTCACATACAGCTGCTGGGCCTGGGTGACGCTCTTGCCGAGGGTCGCGTACACGCCGGTCATGTCGGTGAGGACGCCGAGCGTGATGGTCTTGCCGGAGATGCCGTCGCCGGTCTTCATCTCGCCCGCGGCGGTCCCCTTGCCCTTGCTGTCGTTGTCGGTGTCCTTGGCCTTGGAGCTGCACCCGGCCAGCACGAGCAGCGCGGCGAGCGCTCCTGCGGTCACCTGGGCCGCGTATGTCGTCCTCATCGTTCCTCCCCTGGATTGGACCGTGAACCGGTCCTGACACGACGCCCGGCGGCCACCCTGACCAGGCCGCCGGGCAGGAAGAGCACCACCGCGACGACGGCGGCGCCGTAGAGGTACCGGGATGCCTCGCCCGGTGCGATCCCGCCCGTACCGGGGGCGGAGACCAGGGGCAGCGCATCGCTGTAGCGGGTCAGCAGCTGCGGCAGCAGGGAGACGAACGCGGCCCCGACCACCGCCCCCGAGACCGAACCGAGCCCGCCGATGACGATCATGGCGAGGTATTCGAGCGACAGCGTGATGCCGAAGTAGTCCGGCACCGTCCGCTGGAAGACCAGGGCGAGCAGGACGCCCGCGAGGCCCGCGTACATCGAGGACAGGACGAAGACGGCGGCCCGGTAGCGGGCGACCGGGACGCCGATGACGCCGGCCGCGATGCGATGGTCGCGGATCGCGTTCATGGCGCGTCCGGGGCGGCTTCGCAGCACTCCGCGGGCGAAGAGCGCGCAGCCGAGGAGGAGGACGAGTCCCGCGTACCAGAGCTTCTCCGCCGAGCCGAACGGCACGGCTGCGACGACGAGTTCACTGTCGTCGAAGGTGAGTCCGAAGAGGCTCAGGGGCGGTACGTCGCGGCCGTTGAAGCCGCCGGTGAGGTCGCGGGCGTTGAACAGCACGTGCTGGCCGATGAAGATCAGCGCGAGTGTGGCGATGCCCAGGTAGGCGCCGCGCAGCCGGCCCGCGATGGGGCTGAACAGGCCGCCCGCCAGGCCCGCGACGAGGACGGCGAGGACGGCCGCGAGCCAGGTCGGCAGGCCGAGACCGGTCAGCCCGTCACCCCCTTCGGCGGCGAACACGCAGTAGCCGTACGCGCCGACCGCGAGGAAGAAGGCGTGGCCCATGGAGAGTTGGCCCGTGGAGCCGGTGAGGAGGTTGATGCCGATCGCCCCGATCGCGGCGGCCATCGCGAACAGCCCGGCCTGGAGCCAGAACCGGTCCAGGTAGAAGGGCAGGGCGAGCAGGAGGACGGCTCCGGCGGCCCAGACGTACGTACGCGTGCGGGCGGCGGGGCGCAGCGGTCTCACGAGGGCCTCAGACACGGGCGAGCTCCTTCGTGCCGAACAGCCCGGCGGGCCGGATGAGCAGGATGACGGTCATCACGAGGTAGGGGGCGAGGTCGCCCAACCCCCGGCCCAGGAAGGTCAGTTCGCTCTGGTAGCCGGTGGCCAGGGACTCGGTGACGCCGACGAGGAGTCCGCCGACGAGCGCGCCCGTCGTGGAGTCGAGGCCGCCGAGGATCGCGGCGGGGAATGCCTTGAGTGCGGCGAGCGAGGTGGCTCTCTCCAGTCCTGGGGTCGGGAACACGGTCAGGAACAGCGCGGCCACGGCCGCGAGTCCGCCGGCCACGGCCCAGGCCCCTAGCGACACCCTGCCGAGCCGTACGCCCATCAGCGCGGCCGTCTCCGGGCTCTCGGCGGCGGCCCGCATCGCGACGCCCCAGGAGGTGTAGCGGAACGCGAGCAGGAACACGGTGATGAGCAGCGCCGCGGCCACGAACGCGGCGATGCGCGTGTGGGCCAGGGAGATGGGGCCGAGGGTGAGCACGGCGTCGCCCCACGGGTCGCCCAGGGGCAGGACGTCCGTGCCGATACGGCGGGTCAGCTCGGTGGTGAGCAGGATGTCCACACCGATCGTGACGATGGCGAGGACGCTGTGGTCGGACCCCCGGTAGCGGCGCATCACCAGGAACTCCACGGCCGCGCCGACCACCGCGGCCCCGGCGATCCCGACCAGCAGCGCGGGCCAGAAGCCGATGTCGTCGTGGAGGGTCGCGGTGACGTACCCGCCCGCCAACAGCAGTGACGCATGAGCGAAGTTGACGACCTCGGTGGCCCGGAAGATGACCACGAAGCCGAGGGCGATGAGGGCGTAGACCGACCCCATCGACACGCCGTTGAGGAGGAGTTCGGCGAAGGTGCTCACGAGGCGTTCTCCTCTCCCCGGAACTTCGCGGGTCCCTGGGATCGATCCGGATCGCCCGTTTCCTCGGAGCGGCCCTCCCCCAGGTAGGCGCGTACGACCGCCGGGTCGTTCTGTACGTCGGCGGGGGCGCCGTCCGCGATCAGGCGCCCGAAGTCGAGTACGGTCACCGCGTCAGCGAGCCGCATCACCACCCCCATGTCGTGTTCCACCAGGACGATCGAGATGCCGAGGCTGTCGCGAACTCCCGCGATCACGGCGGAGGTTCGGCGGCGCTCGTCGGCGGTCATGCCCGCGACCGGCTCGTCCAGGAGCAGCAGGCGCGGCTCCATGCAGAGGGCGCGGGCGAGTTCGGCGAGTTTCTGCTGCCCGTACGGGAGGGAGCCCGCCGGGCGGCCGAGGTAGGGCGCGATGCCGACGAACTCGGCGATCTCGCGGACGCGTTCACGGTGCCGGCGTTCCTCGCGGGCCGCCGCGGGGAGGCGGAGTCCCGCTGACAGGAAGCCGGTTCGGGTGAGCCGGTGGCGTCCGAGGAGCAGGCTGTCCTCGACCGTGGCGAGCGGGGGCAGCGCGAGGTTCTGGAAGATGCGGGCGACGCCCAGATCGGCGATGCGGTGCGGAGGCATGCCGGTCAGTTCGTGCTCGCCGAAGAGGACGCTGCCGGATGTGGCGCGGTAGACCCCGGACAGGACGTTGAAACAGGTGGACTTTCCGGCGCCGTTGGGGCCGATGAGGGCGTGCACGGTGCCGGGGCGCACGGTGAAGTCGACGGCGTCCAGGGCGGTGAGGCCCGCGAAGCGGACGGTCAACTCCCTTACGTGGAGCGGCGGGACGTCGGGGGGCGGCGAAGTGGCCTCCGATCGCTGGGAGTCCGGCCGGGCGGGGTCCGGCTCGTCGTCGCCCGGTGTGCCGTCGCTGGGCATGGCGTCGCTCGGCATGTCGGTGTTCACCCCTTCCAGCGGGTCAGTGCCGGGTGCGTGGTGCGGGCCCGCTCGGCGTCGGCCGCCGCGTCCTCGTCGACGACGCCCAGATAGCGGCGGCGCACCTCGTCGGAGGCGGCCAGTTCGTCCGCGGGACCCGACAGGGTGACTTCGCCGACTTCGAGGACGTACGCGCGGGAGGCGAGCCGCAGGGCGAGGGCGGCGTTCTGTTCGACGAGCAGGATCGAGGTGCCCTGGGCGTTGATCTCCCGCACTGTGTCGGCGATCCGCTCGGCCATCAGCGGGGCGAGTCCGAGGGACGGCTCGTCGAGGAGCAGGATGCGCGGGGTGGCCATCAGCCCGCGGCCGACCGCGAGCATCTGCTGTTCTCCGCCCGACAGCAGGCCGGCGCGCTGCTGGGCGCGGTCGGCGAGGACGGGGAACAGTTCGTGGACGCGGCGCAGTGCGGCGGCCCGGCCGGCCCGGCCCCCGGTGGCGCCCAGCGCCCCGGCGCGGAGGTTGTCGGCGACGGTCATCCGGGCGAACACCCGCCGCCCTTCCGGTATTTGGGACACTCCGGCGGCGACGACGCGGTCCGGCGACAGCCCGTCGAGACGGCGGCCGTTCAGGCTCACCGTGCCGCCGGTGACCGCGCCGCCGTGGAAGGACAGCGTCCGGCAGACCGCCCGGAGCAGGGTCGACTTGCCCGCGCCGTTGCCGCCGAGGACGGTGACCACGGCTCCCTCGGGCACTTCGAGGGACACCTGGCGCAGTGCGCGTACGGGCCCGTAGCCGACCGACAGGTCGTGAACGACCAGACCGGAACCGCCCGAACCATCCGAACCGCCCATCGAACTCCCCCTGTTCTCGCCCCGTGTGGCGCTCACCACAGCACCGGCGGGGGCGTCCGTCCACGGGGTGCGGGCGAATCGCTGCGGGTGACCAGCGGGCGCGGCCATGCGTTGTGCGCGCGCACAACGCTGCGTGTCAGGGGCCTGTGCGGGGCGGCCCGCCGGTGGCATCCTCCGGCCATGGGAGCCCGCAGAAGGCGCACCGGTCATGACTGGAAGATGCTCACCGAGTCCTGTACAGCGCTGCTGGAACGGCTGCCCGAGCTCGTCGACGAGCACATGCGGCAGCTCGCCGAACACTCCTCCGTCTATGGGGAGTTCCTGCCGTACGACCAGCAGTGGCGGGAGGCCGAGGAGGCGATGCGGATCGGGATCCAGACGCTCTCCGCGCCCCGGGACTCGCCCCGCCGTGACCTGGAGTACGCGGAGGAGGCGGGGCGGCGGCGGGCCCAGCAGGGGTTGCCGCTGGAGTTGCTCGTGCACGCGTATCGCGCCGCGGGGTATCTGGTGTGGGACGCGTTGATGGAGGAGGGGGCGGCGGCCGGGCAGGAGCCGGAGCGGCTCGTGGTGCTGATGCGTTCGGCGACCATGGTGTGGTCCGCCGTGGACGCGCAGGCGGCCGTGGCCACCGAGGCGTACCGGGCGACCGAGATGGAGCTTCGGCGGCGTACCGACGAGCGGCTGCAGGCGTTGCTCGACGCGCTCCTCGAAGGGCAGGAGGCGCCCGGGCTCGCGGCCCGGGCCGCCGCCGGGCTCGATCTTCCCGAGCGGGGGCCGTATGCGGTGGTCGTGCTGCGGTCCGAGCGGCGGGAGTCGTATCGGCGGCCCGTGGAGGGGGACGGGTTCCGGTTCATCTGGCGGATGCGGGCCGACTGTGAGGTCGGGGTGGTCGCTCTCGCGGACGGGCAGGGGCTCGACGGGGTCGCGCGGGCGCTCGACGGGCGTTGTTCCGGTCCCGGTGGGATCAGTCCCGTCGTCGCCGGACTTGCCGAGCTCGGGCGGGCTCGGCGGCTGGCCGAGCTGGCGCTTCGTACGTGCCCGCCCGATGCGACGGCCGTTGTGCGGCTCGATCAGCGGATGCCGACCGCGCTCGTCGTGAGCCAGCCAGAGTTGGCGGGGCGGCTTGTGTCCGACGTGTTCGGGTCACTGCTCGAACTCGAACCTGCGGATCGGGCGGTGTTGCTGGAGACGCTGGATGTGTGGCTCGCGTGTGAGGGGTCTGCGGGGCGGGCGGCCGGGCGGCTGTACTGCCATCGGAACACGGTGTTCAACCGTCTGCGGCGGTTGGAGCAGCTGACGTCCCGGTCGTTGGCCCGGCCTCGGGATTTGATCGAGATGACGTTGGCGTTGGATGCGTATCGGCTGAGCTAGGGGTTTTCGCCCCCGCCGCCCCTACCCATTCCCGTCCCTTACTCGGGGGCTCCGCCCCCGAACCCCCAAAAGACTGCGCAGTTCCCCGCGCCCCTAGGTTTTTAGGGGCG